>NZ_QYLP01000098.1 GCF_003614925.1 Arthrobacter celericrescens | reverse complement strand
TCCCTGCATAAGACCAGTCTTAACCACCAGACTCACCAGTCCAGCCGACGCGCCCCCAACCGCCGATTAGTTCAGCACTCTCCTAGGACTCCAGCAAGCCCAGCAGGTACTTACCGTAACCGCTCTTCAGCAGCGTTTCGGCGCGGTGGCGGAGGTCCTCTGCGGAGATGTAACCCTGGCGCCACGCGATTTCCTCGGGCGCGCCGATCTTGAAGCCCTGCCGGTTCTCCACCGTACGCACGAAGCTTGAGGCATCGTTCAGGTCGGCGAAAGTCCCCGTATCCAGCCAGGCGGTGCCGCGGGGCAGCACCTCGACGTGCAGCTTTCCGTTCTTCAGGTACGTCAGGTTGATGTCCGTGATTTCCAGTTCGCCGCGGTCGGACGGGCGCAGCCCCCTGGCGATGTCGACGACGTCGTTGTCGTAGAAGTAGAGCCCGGGAACCGCGTAATTGCTCTTCGGGTTGGCCGGCTTTTCCTCGAGCGAGATGGCCTGCCCGGCGTCGTCGAACTCGATCACGCCGTACGCCCCCGCGTTCTGCACCCAGTACGCGAACACCGCGCCGCCGTCGACGTCCGTAAACCGCTCAAGCTGCTGGCCCATGCCGGGGCCGTAGAAGATGTTGTCGCCGAGCACCAGGGCCACGGAATCGCTGCCGATGTGCTGCTCCCCCAGGATGAACGCCTGGGCCAGGCCGTCGGGCGAGGGCTGCTCGACGTAGCTGAGGCTGATGCCGAACTGGGAACCGTCGCCCAGCAACTGCTGGAACTGCCCGGCGTCCCGGGGCGTGGTGATCACCAGGATGTCGCGGATCCCGGCAAGCATCAAGGTGGACAGCGGATAGTAGATCATCGGCTTGTCGTACACCGGCACCAACTGCTTGCTGATCCCGAGGGTGATCGGGTGAAGCCGCGAACCCGTCCCCCCGGCGAGGATGATCCCGCGCATACGCCACATCATGTCCTCCCGGCATGGCTTCCGCAAGGCTAGAGTATGGATCCATGGAGAAGATCCTCGTCACGGGCGGGGCCGGATTCATCGGGTCCAACTTCGTCCGTTACGCCTTGGCGCACACGGCTTACGAGATCACGGTCCTGGACGCCCTGACGTATGCCGGGCACCTGGAATCGCTCGCGGGGCTGCCGCCGGCGCGCTTCCGTTTCGTGCACGGGGACATCGCCGACGCCGGACTGGTGGACGGGCTGGTGGCTGCGGTTGACGCCGTGGTCCACTTCGCCGCCGAGTCCCACAACGACAACTCCCTCCACGAGCCGCGGCCCTTCCTGGACACCAACGTGACGGGCACGTACACCCTGATCGAGGCCGCCCGGCGGCACGGCACCCGTTTCCACCACATCTCCACCGACGAGGTCTATGGCGACCTCCCGCTGGGCGATCCGGAACGGTTCACCGAGGCCACCCCGTACAACCCGTCCAGCCCGTACTCCTCCACAAAGGCCGCCTCCGACCTCCTGGTCCGGGCCTGGGTGCGCTCCTTCGGGCTACGCGCCACCATCAGCAACTGCTCCAACAACTACGGCCCGTACCAGCACGTGGAGAAGTTCATCCCGCGCCAGATCACCAACGTCCTGGACGGCGTGCGGCCCAAGCTCTACGGCGCGGGGCGGAACGTGCGGGACTGGATCCACGTGGACGACCACTCCTCCGCGGTCCTGGCCATCCTGGAGAAGGGCAGGATCGGCGAAACCTACCTGGTGGGCTCGGACGGCGAACGGTCCAACAAGGATGTGGTGGAACTGGTGCTCGAGCGCATGGGCGAGGACCCGGGAGCCTACGACCACGTTCCCGACCGCCCCGGCCACGACCTCCGCTACGCCATCGATTCGTCGAAGCTGCGCGCGGAACTGGGCTGGACGCCGTCGTACTCCGACTTCGCCGCGGGACTGGACGCCACGATCGCCTGGTACCGCGACAACCAGGACTGGTGGCGGCCGCAGAAGGAGGCGGCGGAGGCCCGCTATCTCGAACAGGCACGGCGCCTGCAGTCGCAGGCCGCGGAAGGAACCGCGTGAGCGGGCTTGCGGTCCGGGAGACGACGATCCCGGGCCTGCTGCTGGTGGAGCTGCCGGTGCACGGCGACAACCGGGGCTGGTTCAAGGAAAACTGGCAGCGCCGGGCCATGACCGAGCTGGGCCTGCCGGACTTCGGGCCGGTCCAGAACAACGTCTCATTCAACGCCGCGGCAGGCACCACGCGCGGCATCCATGCCGAGCCGTGGGACAAGCTCGTCTCCGTCGTGGCGGGCCGGGCCTTCGGTGCCTGGGTGGACCTGCGCGAGGGGCAGGGTTTCGGGCGCCTGTTCACCGCGGAGCTGGATCCAGGCACGGCCGTATTCGTGCCGCGCGGGGTGGGCAACGCCTTCCAGACCCTGGAAGACAACACCGTGTACTCCTACCTGGTCAACGAGCACTGGTCGCCGGAGGCGAAGTACACGCTCCTGAATCCGGCCGATGAGACCGTGGCCGTCCCTTGGCCGCTTCGGCTGGAGCGGGCCGAGGTTTCGGACAAGGACCGCGGGCACCCGCGGCTGGCCGGGGTGGTGCCGGTGCCGCCGCGGCGGACGCTGGTGCTCGGCGCCGACGGGCAGCTGGGCCGGGCGCTGCGGGACGTGTACGACGGCGATCCCGCCGTCGAGTTCGCCGGGCGGGACAGATTCAACCTCGCTTCCCCGGAAGCCTTCGCGTCGCGGGACTGGCGCGACTATGAGGCGGTCATCAACGCCGCCGCGTTCACCGCCGTCGACGACGCCGAGACGCCCGAGGGGCGCCGCTCGGCCTGGGCGATCAACGCCGCAGCCGTGGTGCGGCTGGCGCGTACCGCCGTCGAGCACCGGCTCACCCTGGTGCACGTTTCCAGCGACTACGTCTTCGACGGGCTGGCGGGGCCGCACGCCGATGCGGGTCCGTGGGCGCCGCTCGGGGTGTACGGGCAGTCGAAGGCCGCGGGCGAGGCCGCTGTCAGCGTCGTGCCCCGGCACTACCTGGTGCGCAGCAGCTGGGTGGTGGGCGACGGGAAGAACTTCGTCCGCACCATGGCCTCCCTTGCGGAGCGGGGCGTGAAGCCGTCCGTGGTCAATGACCAGACCGGCAGGCTCACCTTCGCCGAGGACCTTGCCGCCGGGATCAGGCACCTGCTGGACTCCAAGGCGCCTTATGGCAGCTACAACCTCTCCAACAGCGGCCCCGCGCAAAGCTGGGCGGACATCGCGGCGGACGTCTTCGAACTTTGCGGGCGGCCCCGCAGCGATGTCGCCGGTGTCTCCAGTGCCGAATACTTTCAGGGCAAGCAGGCGGCGCCCCGTCCCTTGGACAGCACCCTGGACCTCGCGGGGATCGAGGCGTCCGGCTTCTTCCCGCCGCCGGCGGCCGGGCGGCTCAAGGAGTACGTGTCACGCCTGGTTCTTGGGGACTGATCCGGTCCCTGGCCCCTTCCCGAGGAATACAGCCACGTCTTCCGCAATGCGTTCCGGGCATTCCCACAGCACAATGTGTCCCGTGGCGCCGTAAATGACCAGCTGCGCACCCGGGATCCGGGCTGCGAGCGTCTCCTGGTGGCTGCGCGGGAGCAGGGCGTCGTGGGCACCCCACAGGATCAGCGTGGGCACCGAGATGGACCCCTGTTCCGTGGGCGGCACCGCGTCGCACAGGCCGTCCAGGATCCCCTTCCACGCCCGTGCCGGCATCGCCACGCCGTCCTGCACCCGGTCCTCGATGTACCACGCGGGCACGGTGTGCAGCAGCTGGAACCAGGACAGCGAATCCCGCACCCATTGTTCGTCCACGGGATCATCCAGCTTCTCGACCTCGGCGGCGAAGGCCGGCCGGCTGTGCAGGCTGAGGGGTGCGCCCACGAGGATCAGGGAGTCCACCAGCTCCGGGCGGTCGACGGCCAGCTGCTGTGCCACGTAGCCGCCGCTGGAGGAGCCCAGCACACAGGCGGAGGCGACGCCGAGGGCCTCAAGGAGGGCGGCGACGTCGTCCGCCATCTGCGCGAGCGAGTACCCGTCCTCGGGTTTGTCTGCGCCGCCCTGGCCGCGCAGGTCCGGCGCGAGGACAGTGAACGACGGCGGCAGGAGCGGCAGCAGCCGGCCGAAGCTCTTGCGGGACTCGCCCCAGGCGTGCAGCAGGAGGAGCGGCGGGGCGTGGTTCACATCCGATGCGCCGCTCCCGGTCGGCGCGCGGACGTCGGCTGGTCTTTGGATCAGGCACGGAACCGTGATGCCGGTGCGAAGATTTACGCTGCGCAGCTCGGAAGGCATGGCATCAGGCTACGCCGAGGGTGGCTGTGCCGGGAGGCGGCGGGCTCAACGTCACCCCCAACAACGCAGGCCGGGCCGCGCGGCCTAATAATGTCGTAGCTCGGTGATGTGATGGATTCATGGAGAAGACCAGCAGCTTGAGCGAGGGGACGCCGCAATCTGACGCGGCGTTCGCCCCCCTGGCTGTGCTGGACGGAATGGTCTCCACTCTTGGATCCCTCGAGTCGGCGATCGCCAGCCTCCAGGCATTGCGGGAATACACGCTCGCCCTTGCGTCCCGCGTGGCGGAGGTGATGGCTGCGGAGGACAAGGACGACGACGGCGCCGCGCCGGCCGGGTTCAAGGGTGCGCGGTGGGACGCGGCGGAGCTGGCCCAACGCGCCGTGGCGGCCGAGATCGCGACGGCGACCCGGGCGAACGACCGCACCATCCAGCGGCAGATGGGCCAAGCCGTGGAGCTGTTGGACCGCTTCCCCGCCACGTTCCACGCGTTGGCTCAGGGCCGGATTAGCCTGGCCCACGCCCGGGTGATCCAGGATGCCGGGGCACCGCTGGATGATCCTACCGACTTGGCGCGGTACGAGTCCGTGGTAGTGCCCTGCGCCGAGAAGCAGGCGCCCGGCCGCGTGCGCCGCCTTGCCGTCCGGGAAGCAGAGAAAGCCCAACCCGAGCCCCTGGCCACCCGGCATGAACGGGCCGTTTCGGATCGTTGTGTACGGGTGATGCCACTACCCGACGGCATGGCCGAACTCGCCGCCATCCTGCCCGCAGCTGTTGCGTACGGCATTCATGACCGGCTCACCCAGATGGCCCGGGCACACGATGAGGCATGCGCCGAAACCGGGCGACCAGTCGGCTCGGCGGCGCCGGGCCGGAGCCATGAGGAGAACCGGAACACCGACCAGCTGCGCGCCGACCTGCTGTCGGAGCTTCTGCTGCGCGGCGCCCCCACCGCGCACGACACTCCGGACGGGCTCCTCGCAGCTATCACCGCACGCGTGGACGTCACCGTCCCCGTGCTCACCCTGATCGGCCAGGAAGGCGCCGCGACGTCCAATGGCTCAGCTGGCGGGGCTTTCCGGACCGACGCATCAGGCAACGACGCATCGGGCAAGACCGCCAGAGCCGGAGCCCCGGACACCGTGGCCTCACAGGTCGCCGCCGAGCTCGAAGGATTCCACCCCATCGACCCCGCCACCGCCAGAATCCTCGCCGGGCAAGCCACCGCGTGGAACAGGGTCCTCACCGACCCCATCACTGGCGCCGTCCTCGCCGTGGACAGATACCGGCCCGGCGAGGACCTCAAACGCTTGCTTGCGGCCCGCGACACCAGATGCCGTTTCCCCGGGTGCGGGATCAAGGCCAGCGACCTGGATCTGGACCACACGCACGACGCGGCCTTTGGCGGGGCAACGGAAGCCGGCAACCTCGCCGGGCTCTGCCGGCGCCACCACATGCTCAAGCACCATTCACGGTGGAAGGTCCGGCAAACCGGAGCTGGGGTTCTGGAATGGATAAGCCCCACCGGCCGACGCAACACGGACCACCCGCCTATACCCGCGACAACCACCGTCGGTACCGGCAACAAGCCACCGCCATTTTAGGATTGAACTGCCGTCAGCAAGACGTCCTTCTGTTTGGCAACGATGTCCAACCGAGGTCCAAACCGGGGTGCTCTGGTCCATCCCCCACCCACATCGCCCCCACCAACAACCTGCACGAAACCACTACTTCCGCTGCTGAGACATGGGTCGGGAACAGCGGCGCGAAGACAATTTTTCGCAGGCTGCGTCGTCTTCCGGGACCCCTAACGGCGGCGTAGCCTTGAACCGGCACCGGACGCTCCTATCGCGTCGGAGCCGACGATGCCGGCCCGTGGAGGGCACGGAGTCCTAGGATTCCGGCCCCGATTTGCCCATGTTTCTGGGGGGCAGCGGACTGAGGTCGGACAACGGCGCCGCAGTCGCTGTCCGAGATGGAGTGCCACGTTAGCGTGGCGGAACAATGGCTCCAAAGGTCAAATCATGAACAAGATCCTCAAGCAATTCCTGATGCTGTGCGCAGCGTTCTTGCTCGTGTTCACAGCCGGGGTGTCGGCGGCCCAGGCGAGCAGCCCGCACTTCAAAAAGGGCGGCGACCCCGTCTGTACCGTGAGCATCAGCGGATCCACAGCAACCACCACCTGCAGGGCGGTCCTCGCCGGACTCGGGAACGATGACCTTCTCGCGACCGTCAGCGTTTCCGGGTTCGCCGTCTATCAGTGCAAGAACCAGGGCGGAAACGTCGCACCGGGACAGAACAAGGTCCTGATCGGCCCGGCCGTGGCACCGACGCTGATCGACAGCGATGCCATCAAGAACGGCAACCTCACCCTCAACACCAATCCAGCTGTGCTCTCGGCCCCCGGCACTGTCACTGCCGCCCAGGCCGGATGCGCAAACAGCAACTGGACCGGCGTGAACCCCGTGTTGACGGTGACATCGATCTCGCTGGTGATCGAACAGCCTGTCGGAACGGTGATCTTCAGCTGCTCGAAGACCGATCCGAACGGCCTGACAAGCCCAGTGGCGCTCAGCTGCTGAGTCAATACCGCGGGAGGTAATCCCTCCACGCGTGGCAAGGCTCCGGGCAATTCCCTACGGGAACCCCGGAGCCTTGCCATCCCTGGCCCTTGGAGCCCTAACCTTTGAAGACCGGTGCCCGCTTCTCCTGGAAGGCGCGGAAACCCTCGGCGTAGTCCTCGCTCTTGCACAGCCGGGCTTGCTCGGTGTTCTCCTCGGCCATCGACGCCCAGAGTCCCAGTCGCTGGTCACGGATGTGCGCCACGAGTTCCTTGCTGGCGGTGAACGCCCCGGTTGCACCAACCGCCACGCGTTCAACGATGGCGCGGGTCACGGAGAGCAGCGAATCGTCCGGCATCGCCCGGCTGAACAGGCCCTGCGCCACGGCCTCGCTGCCGCTCATGAGGTCGGCCGTGTAGATCAGGTCCAGCGTGCGGTGCATGCCCAGCCGCTCGGTGAAGTACCAGTGGCCACCGGAGTCCAAGGTGGCGCCCAGCTTGGCGAAGGGCGAGCCGAACTTGGCGTTCTCCGCCACGTACACAACGTCCGTGGCCAGCAGCAGCCCGAGCCCGACGCCGAGGCAAGCCCCGTGCGCCGCGGCGAAGGTCGGCGCCGGGAAGGCCGCCATCTTCTTCAGCAGCGGCTCCACCAGGCCGCCGAGGTAGGCCTGGGCGTCGTCGCTCTCCGGGGTCACGCCGGCGATGTCCCGGCCGGCACAGAAGGCGCGGCCCTCTCCGCGCAGGAGCAGCGCTCGCACTTCCCCGCGGCCGGCGGCGGCAGCGGCGTCGTCGTACGCTTTGTCCAGTTCGGCGAGCGCCTCTTCGTTGAGGGAGTTCAGCTTCTGGGGCGCGTTCAGGACGATCTCGGCGATCCCGCCGGCGATGGAGAGCTCAATCATGCTGGGTTCCTTGGCTGTCGGTGGGTTGGCTGAAGACTTAGACGTCGAAGTCGACGGTGACGTTCTCGCTGGTCGGGTGGGACTGGCAGGTGAGCACGTAGCCCTTGTCCAGCTCATCCTGCTCCAGCGCGTAGTTTTCGTCCATGGTGACGGTGCCGCTGACCAGCTTGGCGCGGCAGGTGCCGCAGACTCCGCCGGCGCAGGCGAAGGGCACGTCGGGCCGTACGCGCAGCGCGGCGTTGAGGATGGATTCGCGGGCGTGGGTGGGGCTGGCTACCTCGCCGCTGAGGCCGTCCAACTTGAAGGTGATCTTGTAGGTGTCCTCGGACTCGTCCGCGATGACGGGCCGGCCGGCGTTGCCTTCGGGGCGGTCCGGGCGGCCGGTGGTGAACAGTTCGAAGCGCACGTTTTCCGGCTTCACGCCGCGGGCAGCAAGGGTGTCGCGGCACAGCTGGACCAGTTCGAACGGCCCGCAGAGGAACCATTCGTCGATGTCCTCGGCGTGGATGGCGGAAGACAGCAGTGCCTGCAGCTTCTCGGAGTCGATCCGGCCGGTCATCAGCGGCGCGATCCGCTGTTCGCGGGACAGCACGTGGTGCAGGGCCAGTCGGGACGGGTACTTGTCCTTCAGGTCCGCCAGCTCCTCGAGGAACATCACGTCCATGGCGGCCTTGTTGGCGTAGATCAGGTCGAAGCGGGTGTCCGGGTTGGCGGCCAGCAGGGTCCGCGCGATCGCGATCACCGGGGTGATCCCGGACCCGGCGGCGATGGCCACGAAGGAACCGGCGTCGCCGGCGAGTTCGCCTGCCATCTGCTGCGGGTTGTTCATGGAGTTCATGACGTTGTGCTGCACGGTGGAGCCGTCCTTGCCGTGCTTGGAGATGAAGGCACCCTGCGGGCTCATCACATCCAGCGTGTCCCCGGCCGTGAGCTCGGCGTTGGCCCAGGTGGAGAAGATGCCGCCGAGGTCCTTCTTGATGGCCACCCGGATTTCGCTGCTGCCGTCCTCGAAGCTGCGCGGCTCTGCGCAGATCGAGTAGCTGCGCCGGACTTCGTGCGGCTCGCCGGATTCGTCCGGGAGCGTGGTCCGCAGGGCCACGTACTGGCCGGGGAGGTAGTCGTACTGTCCTGCCAGCTCCGAGGGGACGGCGAAGGTGACTTCGATGGCGTCCTCGGTCAGGCGCCGCACCTCGGAGACGGCGAGGCTGTGGAAGGACGCGCGACGGCGGCTGGCCGTGGGGGTTTCGGTGGTCATCTGGCTACCTTTTTCGTTTACAGCACTTTGAAGTAGTCGAACGGTTCCTTGCAGTCCTGGCAGACGTACAGCGCCTTACAGGACGTGGAGCCGAAGCGGGTCAGTTCCTTGGTGTTCAGCGACGAGCACTGCGGGCATTTGACCGCCAGGCTCAACCGGACGGGGCCGGAGTGGCCACCCGCCCGGGAATTGCCCGACGGCGGCGCGATGCCGTACTGCTGCAGCTTCGCCTTGCCGGATTCCGTCATCCAGTCAGTGGTCCAGGCCGGTGCCAGCACCAGGTTCACGCGGACGTCCGCGTAGCCTGCCGTGGTGAACGCGGACTTCAGATCGTCGCTGATCGCGTCCATCGCCGGGCAGCCTGAGTAGGTGGGCGTGATGGTGACCTCAGCCCTGCCATCCACCACCTGCACGGCGCGGAGGATCCCGAGGTCCTCGATGGTGAGGACCGGGATCTCCGGGTCGCAGACCGTGGCGGCGAGTTCCCACGCTTCCTGTTCGGCCGGGTTCCGCTGCTCCGCAGGTGTCAGGACGGTTTCCACGCTGGTCACCAGCTTGCTCCGGGATGTTCGCGGGCGAGGACCTGCATTTCGGCGAGCACGTAGCCGAGGTGTTCGGAGTGCTTGCCGCGCCGGCCGCCCCCGAGGGACTGCGGGATGCGGTCCAGGCCCAGGCCGCCGTCGGCGTATTCGCCGGCGAGGTCGGCTTCGGCCAGCACCTCACCGGTGAGGCGGTCGAAGTCTTCGCGCAGGCTGGAGGGCTGGACGCCGGTGCCGGCGTCGGCCAGGCGTGCCGTGAGCTCGTCGTCTTCGAAAAGCTCGTCGACGTAAGGCCACAGCAGCCGGAAGCCTTGGATGATCCGGCGCCGGGATTCCTCGGTGCCGCCGGCCAGGCGCAGCACCCACTGGGCACTGTGGTCGCGGTGGTAGTCCACTTCCTTGAGGGCCTTCGCGGCGATCGCGGCGATGGTGGCGTCGGCGGAGCCGCTGAGGCGCTTGTAGAGCTCGAACTGGTAGTAGCTCACGATGAATTGCCGCGCGATGGTCACGGCGAAGTCCCCGTTGGGCTGTTCGAAGAGGTGTGCCGAGCGGAATTCCGGCTCGCGGCGGAAGTACGCCAGCTCGTCTTCGCTCTTGTCCCAGGCGCCGCCTGCATAGCTAAGGAAGGAGCGGGCGTGGCCCAGCTCGTCCAGGGCGATATTGCCCAGGGCGATGTCTTCTTCGAGCTCGGGGGCGCGGGAGATCCAGTGGCCCAGTCGCTGGGCGAGGATCAGGGCATCGTCGCCGAGGCGCAGGGCGTACTCGGCCACGTCTTCGGCGGGCTTCGCAGTGCCGCGGCGTACTTCGAGGGCGATGTCCTCCGGGCGCAGGGCGTTGCCGGGGGTGATACGCGTGGCGCTTGCCGAGCCGTCGCCGGAGGCGCCGGCTCCGCTGACGCCCACGGAGATGTCGCCGTGGCCTTCGATCGCGAAGTCGGTGGTGTGTTCGCTCGTCACAGGTGCCTCACGCCTTCGCTCTTGGTGTAGTAGGTGGCGTGGCGGTAGTCCTTGCCCTGCGGGGATTCGAAGAAGGAACCCTTCGAATCGGGGTCGCTGGAGGAGATCGCCTCGGCCGGCACCACCCAGATGGACACGCCTTCGTTGCGGCGGGTGTAGAGGTCGCGGGCGTTGCGCAGGGCCATGGTGGCGTCCGGCGCGTGCAGCGAACCGGCGTGCACGTGGGAGAGGCCGCGGCTGGAGCGCACGAAGACTTCCCAGAGGGGCCAGGGGGTTTCCTTGGAATGGGACTCGGTTGTCATGCTGCGTGTTCCTTCTGTGCTTGCTTGGCGGCGTAGGCTGCGGCGGCTTCGCGGACCCAGGCACCGTCTTCGTGAGCCTGGCGACGGCGTTCCATGCGCTGCGAGTTGCAGGGGCCCTTGCCGGCCAGGACGTCCTTGAATTCATTCCAGTCCAGCGGGCCGTGCTCCCACTTCTTGGTTTCCTCGTTGAAGCGGACGTCCTCGTCCGGCAGGGTCAGGCCCAGGACCTTGACCTGCTCCACCATCATGCCGACGAAGCGGCTGCGGAGTTCGTCGTTGCTGAAGCGCTTGATGTTCCAGGCCATGGACTGCTTGGAGTTGGGCGAATCGTCGTCCGGCGGACCGAACATCATGAGGGCCGGTGCGTACCAGCGGTTGACGGCGTCCTGTGCCATCTGTTTCTGGGCGGGGGTGCCGTTGGACAGTTCCAGCAGGATCTCGAAGCCCTGGCGCTGGTGGAAGGATTCTTCCTTGCAGATGCGCACCATGGCGCGTCCGTAGGGTCCGTAGGAGGCCCGGCACAGGGGCACCTGGTTGCAGATCGCGGCGCCGTCCACGAGCCAGCCGATCGCGCCCATGTCCGCCCAGGTCACCGCGGGGTAGTTGAAGATCGAGGAGTAGCGGGCCTTGCCGTCGATGAGGTCCTGCATCATCTTGTCGCGGCTCTGTCCCAGGGTTTCGGCGGCCGAGTACAGGTAGAGCCCGTGGCCTGCTTCGTCCTGCACCTTGGCCATGAGGATGGCCTTGCGCTTCAGGCTGGGGGCCCGGGTGATCCAGTTGGCTTCGGGCTGCATGCCGATGATCTCCGAATGCGCGTGCTGGGAGACCTGGCGCAGCAGCGTCCTGCGGTACGCCTCCGGCATCCAGTCGCGGGGTTCGATGCGCGAATCTTCCGCGATGATCCGGTCAAAGTACGCCTGGCCCGCGCGTTCCCGTTCCTGCTCTTCGGGGGACAGCTCAGCGGGCACAGATTGCAGGTTCTGCGATGCCATGGTTGCTCCTATATATTTACCGACCGTTCGTTCAGAATATGCGGAAGCAGCGAGCGGCGTCAAGCATCCGCCCCGAACCAGGCAGGCAACGAAGCAGGCCCCCGAGCATTCCCTGCAGGGTCCGGAACCTTAACCCCGGACTCACCGCTCGTTCACCGGCAGCGGCCACAGTGGTCGCATGACTGGTTTCCCGCGCCGTTCCCTCCTCAAGAGCTCCCTGGCCGCCATCGCTGTTTCCGGCGGCATCACGGCCGCGGGCACCGCGCCCGCGCAGGCCGCCCCGGCAGGCATCCCCCTCGTCCGCAAGCGCCTCACCCTGCCCAGCGGCATCGCCAGCGGAGACGTCACTTCCTCCTCCGCCGTGCTCTGGTCCCGCGCCTCAGGACAGGGCCGGATCACCGCCACACTGCGCGCCGTGGACGACGCCGGCAACATCCTGCGCGGCCGATTCGCCTTCAGCCGGGTGCTGCGTGGGTCCTGGGCCACCGAGGCCACCGACTTCACCGCCAAGATCCACGCGGACCGACTCCCGGCCGGCACCCGCTTCGCCTACACCGTCGGATTCGAGGACGACGGCGGCGCTATCAGCGAGACGCAGCAGGGCACCTTCCGCACGGCACCGGGCACCGGCGGCGGCACCCCGGGCGGCGGTGCGGGAGCAGCGGCAGGCGGCGGCGCGCCGTCGTCGGGCACGCAAAGCTTCGTCTGGACCGGCGACACCGCCGGCCAGGGCTGGGGCATCAACCAGGACATCGGCGGAATGCGCGGCTACCAGGCCATGCACCAGGTCCGCCCCGACTTCTTCATCCACTCGGGCGACACCATCTACGCCGACGGCCCCATCGCCGCCACGGTCACCGAAAAAGACGGGCAGGTCTGGCGCAACGTCGTCACCGAGGAAGTCTCCAAGGTGGCCGAAACCCTCAAGGAATTCCGCGGCCGGCACCGCTACAACTCGATGGACGCGAACATGCGCGCCATGTTCGCCGACGTCCCCGTGATCGCCCAGTGGGACGACCACGAAACCCACAACAACTGGTACCCGGGGCAGATCATCGACGATGCCCGCTACGCCGAGCGGAACGTCAACGTGCTCGCCGCGCGCGGACGCCAGGCGTGGCAGGAGAACATGCCGATCGCGGACAGCGCCGCGCTCTGGCGCCCGGGAACGTTCGACGGCGGCAGCTACCAGCCCGCGCGCATCTACCGGAAGATCTCCCGCGGACCGCAGCTGGACGTCTTCTGCCTGGACATGCGCACCTTCAAATCCCCCAACACGGACGGGAAGGAGCCGTACGCCACCCGCATCCTGGGCCAGGAACAGGTGGACTGGCTGATCCGCGAAGTCCGGAACTCCACGGCCACGTGGAAGGTCATCGCCGCCGACCTGCCGCTGGGGATCATCGTGCCGGACGGACCCGTGAACCAGGAGAGCCTGTCCAACCGCGAGGACGGCGCGCCGCTGGGACGGGAACTGGAAATCGCCAGCGTGCTTAGCGCCTTCAAGCAGCATGGAGTGAAGAACACCGTGTGGCTCACCGCGGACGTGCACTACTGCGCCGCGCACCACTACTCCCCCGAGCGGGCAGCCTTCACCGACTTCGATCCGTTCTGGGAGTTCGTGGCCGGGCCCATCAACGCCGGCTCCTTCGGCCCCAACGCGATGGACGGCACTTTCGGCCCGGAGGTGGTCTTCTCCAAGGCCGGACGCTTCGCCGGCGAGTCCCCGCGCGATGGCGAGAACCAGTACTTCGGGCATGTGGAGCTCGGCGCCGACGGTACCTTCAACGCGAGCCTGCGCAACGCCAACGGTGCAGTGCTGTTCCGGAAGACTCTGACCCCGGAGGTTTAGCGGCTGGCGCCGGGGCGTCCAGGGGGCCGTTGCCAAATTGCATCCTGCGACACGCCCGTTTTGGCTGCCGCCGGTGGTAGTTTCCGGACATGGAGAAATGGCTCAGCGCCGAGTTCCTGAAAAGCCTCATGCACGGACGCAGGGCAATCGTCGCCGCGCTTGCCGTGGTCGTGGCGCTCGGCACCGTGACCGCCGGAGTCCTTGTGAGCATCAACCGGCCCGCCCCGCCGGCCGCGGCGCCGTCGTCGTCGAGCCAGGGATCGGAGCCCGGCATCACCGTACCGCCCGGGTCCCTGCTCAAGGCGGACCGGCCCACCCCGCCGCTGGCCCTGCCCGGTCTGCCCGCCGGCCCCGTGAACATCCTGGTGATCGGCAGCGACATCCGCGGCAACGCCAAGGAGGCCACCAAGAAGGCAGCCGCCACCGGCGGGCAGGTGGACCACCGCGCGGACTCCCTCATGCTGATGCACATCCCGGCCGACCGGAAGAAGATCTACGGCATCTCGATCATGCGCGACCTCTGGGTGGACATTCCCGGGTACGGCGGCTCCAAGATCAACGCCAGCCTGCAGTTCGGCGGCACCGCTTTGGTGGAGAGAACTGTCCAGGACCTGCTCCGGACCCGCATCAATTACAGCGTCATGGTGGACTTCGACAACTTCCGCGCCATCGTGGACGGGCTGGGCGGCATCGAGGTGAACGTAAGGGCCCCCTTCACCTCCACGCACGACACCCGCCACACCTTCACGCGCGGCATCAACCGCCTCAACGGCCAGAATGCCCTCGAATTCGTGCGCGAGCGCTACGCCTTCTCGGACGGCGACTACCAGCGCGTGCGCAACCAGCAGGAGTTCATCCGGGCGGTCATGGCCAAGCTGCGCACCTCCGGAGTCCTCAAGGACGCCGGGAAGACGCTCGCGTTCGTCACCAAGGTGGCCCCGCGGCTGATCCTCGACAACGGCCTGGACGTCATGAAGCTCGCGGGCATCGCGTATGCGCTGCGCGGCATCGACCCGGGAACGGCGTCCTTCACTACCCTCCCGACGGCGGGAACCGGCACCTCGCCGGACGGCCAGTCGATCGTCCTGCCGGACTACAACGGGATCGCCCAGGTGGCGGACGCGCTGGCCAAGGACCGGCTGGGCCAGCTTCCCAAATAGCCGGCTTCCCCGGTAGCGAACGCCCGCCGTTTCGCCCGCGCTGCTCTATATATTGAGTCCATGACCCAGACTCCGCTGCAGAACACCACGGCCGTGCCGCCTGTCGCCAAGAAGGTCCCGTCCACGCGGGAACACCACGGGGACGTCTTCGTGGACAACTACGAGTGGCTGCGGGACAAGGAGTCCCCCGAGGTCGTGGAGCACCTCAAGGCCGAGAACGCCTACCAGGAAGCCGTGACCGCCCACCAGGAACCGCTGCGTGAGGCCATCTTCCAGGAGATCAAGGGCCGCACCTTGGAAACCGATCTTTCCGTGCCGGGCCGCAAGGACGGCTGGTGGTACTACACCCGTTCGGTGGAGGGCAAGGAATACGGCATCCAATGCCGGGTGCAGGCGCATGACTCCGGCGATCCGGTGGCCGACTGGACACCGCCCGCCGTCGAGCCCGGCGTCGAACTCCCGGGCGAGGAAGTCCTGCTGGACGGCAACGCCGAAGCCGAGGGCAAGCCGTTCTTCTCCGTGGGCGGCACCGCGGTGACCATCGACGGGAACCTCTACGCGTACGCGGTGGACAACTCCGGCGAAGAACGCTTCACTGTGCGTTTCAAGGACCTGCGCAGCGGCGAACTGCTGCCCGACGTGATCGAGAATGCCTTCTACGGCCTTGCCTTCTCCCCCGACGGCGCCCGCCTCTTCTACACGGTGGTGGACGATTCCTGGCGCCCGTACCAGGTCAAGGCACATGTGCTCGGCACACCGGTGGAGCAGGACGAGGTGCTGTACCAGGAGGACGACGTCGCCATGTGGCTTGGCTTCGAGCTGTCCTCGGACCGCCGCCACCTGGTGCTCAGCATCGGCTGCTCGGAGTTCAGCGAGACCCGCCTGCTGCGCTTCGACGATTACGACGCCGGCCTGACCACCGTGATTTCCCGCGACGAGCACCTGCTGTACGAGGCCGAGCCCTTCCTGCTCGAGGGTCCCGGCGGCAGCAAGGCGGAGACCATCCTCCTCACCCACAACAAGGACGCCATCAACTCGATGGTCTCCGTCGTGAACCCGGCCGAATTCGCCAAGCCCCTCGCCGAGCAAGACTGGCGCACCGTCGTCGCGCATTCCGACGGCGTGCGTGTCAACGGCGCGGGCGTCACCGCCACGCACCTCCTCGTCTCGGTCCGGCAGGACACGATCGAACGGGTCCAGGTGATCCCGCTCGCCGGGCTCGGCACCCCGGAGCAGGCTGCCGCGGTGGAGCCGGCCTTCGACGAAGAGCTCTACACGGCGGGGGTTTCGGGCTCGGACTACGAGGCCCCGGTGGTCCGCATGGGCTACACCTCCTACTTCACGCCGTCGCGCGTGTACGATTTCGTGCTGCCCACCGCGGACCAGCCGCAGGGCGAGCTGCTGCTGCGCAAGGAAAGCCCGGTGCTGGGCGGCTACTCCGCGGCGGACTACGTCGCCACCCGTGAATGGGCAACTGCCGACGACGGCACCCGGGTCCCGTTGTCCGTGCTCCGGCACGTTTCGGTTCAGCAGGATTCGACGGCGGCCGGCCTCGTGTACGGGTACGGCTCCTATGAGGTCAGCATGGACCCCGGCTTCGGAGTCGCGCGGCTGTCCCTGCTGGACCGCGGCATCGTGATGGTGATCGCGCACATCCGCGGCGGCGGCGAGCTCGGCCGGCACTGGTACGAGGACGGCAAGAAGCTCAGCAAGAAGAACACGTTCACGGACTTCGTGGCCGCCACCGACTGGCTGGCGGGATCGGGCTGGGTGGCACCGGGCCGGATCGCCGCGATGGGTGGCTCCGCTGGCGGCCTGCTGATGGGCGCCGTGGCCAACCTGGCGCCAGAGAAATACGCGGCCGTGGTGGCGCAGGTGCCGTTCGTGGACGCACTCACCAGCATCCTGGACCCGGACCTTCCGCTATCCGCGCTGGAGTGGGAGGAATGGGGCAACCCCATCACCGATCCCGAGGCGTACGCCTACATGAAGTCCTACACGCCGTACGAGAACATCCGCGCCGTGGCCTACCCGAAGATCGCCGCGGTGACTTCCTTCAATGACACCCGCGTGCTCTACGTGGAGCCGGCCAAGTGGGTGCAGGCGCTGCGCGAAACCACCACCGGATCCGAACCCGTGGTGATGAAGATCGAGATGGACGGCGGGCACGGCGGCGCCTCGGGTAGGTACGTGCAGTGGCGCGAACGGGCCTGGGACTACGCCTTCGTGGCGGACTCCCTCGGCGCGACGGAACTGCTGCCGGGCGCCGGGCTCAAGTAGCCGGCCCTGATGCCAACGCGTAGCGGGCCTTGATGCCAACGCGGGGTCAGATAGGGCCCATCCGGGGCGCCGGAATGGGCCGTAACTGACCCCGCGTTGCTTTAGTCCTCGCTGTTGCGCCGGCGCCATTCGCTGTCGAGCATGGCGTAGATCAACTCCGTGGACCATTGGCCTTTGTAATGCCAGTTGTCCACGAGGGTGGCTTCCAGGCGCATGCCCAGCCGTTCGCAGATCCCGGCCGAACCCTTGTTCAGGGCGTCCAGCTTGGCGTCGATGCGGTGGAACATCAGGGTCTCGAAGCCAAGCCGGAGCACCGCCTCGGCGGCTTCGGTGGCGTAGCCGTGCCCGCGCCACTCCGGGGCCATGATCCAGCCGATTTCCGCCTGCCCGGTACCCGGCAGCCACTTCAGGACCACCTCGCCGAGGAGCCCGGGGTGGTCCTCGCGCTCGATCGCCAGGCAGACCCAGTCCCCTTCCATCTCGAAGGTGAAGTTGGCGTAGCGACCCAGGGCCTCCATGGCCTGCGTGAGGCTCAGTTCGGGCCGGAGCAGGAACCTCGCCGTCTCCGGCAAGGACTGGTAGGCATGGAAACGCTCGAGGTCCCCGGCTTCGAAGCGGCGCAGCAGCAGCCGCCCGGTGCGGATGGGCAAATCGATGCTTGGCATGCTCCGAGGCTACCCCTCCGACCCCGCCCCGGTCGGTGTGGCCCTTGACACTTCCGCCGATCTGGGATTACCTAATGAACATTCGGTAAATAAAACTGGAGGCAATGACGCATGGTTGAAACCGCGCTTTCCGATGCAGTTCAGGGACAGGGTGCAGTGCAGCACCATCTGCTCAAGAACGACTACGCCTCCGAATGGATGGGACTCGAGGTCATCCGGCTCGACGACGGACACGCCACCATCCGGATGACCCTGCGCAAGGAAATGCTCAACGGCTTCGGCATGGCCCACGGCGGAATGATCTTCGCCTTCGGTGACACCGCCTTCGCGCTGGCGTGCAACCCCGCCAGCCCCACGCCGTCGCAAGCCCGCAACATCACGGTGGCTTCCGGCGTCGACATCAACTTCCTGCAGCCCTCGTTCAAGGGCCAGGTGATCACCGCCGTCGCGAACCGCCGGGCGCACACGGGGCGCAGCGGCCTGTACGACGTGCAGATCTTCGCCGCGGACCCCGGCGCCCTCGGCGCCCCGTCCGCGGATCCCAGCTCCGATGACCCAGCAGGCTACGGCGAACTCATCGCCGAGTTCCGTGGCCGCAGCCGCACCATCTCCAAGAAGTAGGCAGACATGACCCAGAACAGCACCACCCTCAACGCCACGCAGCAGGACGCCTCGCTGGACCCTGCAAAGCTGGACCCCGAGGAGACCATGTCCCGCGACGAGCTCGAGGCCCTCCAGCTCAGCAGGCTGCAGCACACCGTGGCCTACGCGTACGAGCGCGTACCGCTGTACAAGCGCAAGTTCGACGACGCCGGGGTCCACCCCTCGGACCTGCACGAACTGGGCGACCTGGGCAAGTTCCCGTACACCACCAAGGAAGACCTGCGCCTGGAGTACCCCTTCGGCATGTTCGCCGTGCCGCAGAACGAGGTGGCCCGCGTGCACGCCAGCTCCGGCACCACCGGTCGCCCCACCGTGGTGGGCTACACGAAGAACGATCTCGCCAACTGGGCGCGCCTGGTGGCCCGGTCCCTGCGTGCCTCCGGCGTGCGTCCCGGCATGAAGGTCCACAACGCCTACGGCTACGGCCTTTTCACCGGTGGCCTGGGCGCCCACGCGGGCGCCGAGGCGCTGGGCTGCACGGTGATCCCGATGTCCGGCGGCCAGACCGAGCGCCAGATCCAGCTCATCCAGGACTTCCAGCCTGACGCCATCCTGGCCACGCCCACGTACCTGCTGACCATCGCGGACGCCATGGCCCACATGGGCATCGACCCGGCCTCCACCTCGCTCAAGTACGCCGTGCTGGGCGCCGAGCCGTGGACGGAGGAAATGCGCCACGAGCTCGAAACCACCATGAACATCAAGGCCTGCGACATCTACGGCCTCTCCGAAGTCATGGGCCCGGGCGTCGCGGGCGAGTCCGTGGAAACGCAGGACGGCTCGCACATCTGGGAGGACCACTTCCGCCCCGAGATCATCGACCCCTTCGACCCCGAGCGCGGCACCGCGTCCGTGCTGGGCGACGGCGAACCCGGCGAGCTGGTCTTCACCTCCCTCACCAAGGAAGCGTTGCCGATCATCCGCTACCGCACCAAGGACCTCACCCGCCTGCTGCCCGGCACCGCACGCCCGGCGCACCGCCGCATGGGCCGCATCACCGGCCGCAGCGACGACATGATCATCCTGCGCGGGGTGAACCTGTTTCCCTCGCAGATCGAAGAAATCGCCCTGCGCATCCCGGAGCTGAGCCCGCACTTCCAGTTGGAAATCACCCGCCCCGAGGGCAAGCGCATGGACACCCTCACCGTGAAGATCGAACGCCGCGAGGGCGTCTCGCCAGAGGGCGGCACGACGGCGGGCCACGCCTTGCGCGAGCAGATCAAGATCCATGTGGGTTCTTCGTGCGTGATCGACGTCGTCGACCCGGGCTCGCTGGAACGCTCGAACGGCAAGCTGCGCCGGATCTACGACCTGCGGCCCAAGGGCTGAGCAGCGCCACAGCGAACTGCGCGCCACCGGGCGCAATCAAAGCGGTCAGGGGAACCGGACATGGGAAAATAGCGGACATGCCGAAGGAAACAGCAACAGCAAGCAAGCGCGGGCGGCCGGGATACGACCAGCAGTCGGTGCTGCGCATCGCCGTCGACGTCTTCAACCGCCACGGCTACGATGCCACCTCGATGGGCATCCTGGCCGAGAACCTCGGCATCTCCAAGTCTGCGATCTACCACCACGTGCCGTCGAAGGGCGAGCTGCTCAAGCTCGCCCTCGACCACGCCCTGGGTGGCCTGGAGGCGATCCTGGAGCAGCCCGAGGCCACGTCCGGCCCCGCCGATGCCCGGCTGGAGTTCGTGCTGCGGCAGACCATCTCGGTCCTGGTGGAACGGCTCCCCTTCGTCACCCTGCTGCTGCGCCTGCGCGGCAACACCGAGATCGAACGCAACGCCCTCGAACGCCGCCGCGCCTTCGACCACAAGGTGGCCGCGCTGATTTCGGACGCCCGCGAGGAAGGCTCGCTGCGCCAGGACATCGACCCGCGCACGGTCACGCGGCTGCTGTTCGGCACCATCAACTCGATCGTGGAATGGTACAAGCCGGGCGGTTCGCTCTCCCCGCAGCGCCTGGCCGACGACGTCATCACCATGGCCTTCGACGGCCTGCACGCTTCGGTCTAGGAAACCTCCTACCGCGCATATTGCATAATGCGCGCCATGTTGCACTATATACAACCAGATATTCCCGCTGCTATGGTCTGTTTTCGTACCGAAACAGAAGGGAATATCGCATGACTCGTGGTACCCGCTTCATCGCAGCCGCCGCGGCATTGGCCGGCATCCTCGCAATCACCTCCTGCGCGGCGACGGCCGCCGGCACGGCCCCGGAAGGCAGCACAAAGGCGTCAGCTTCCTGCCGGCAACTGGACGCGAACCTAGCATGGCCGCAGGGCGTCCGGGAGAAGCTCCAGGCCGCCATTGACGCGCACAGCACCTGCACGGGAACGTTCAAGGGCGGCACCGCCCCGGTGGCCATCTTCGATTGGGACAACACCGTGGTCAAGAACGACATCGGGTATGGCACCAACTTCTGGATGCTGCGGAACAACAAGGTCCTGCAGCCGGAAAACAAGGACTGGAAAACCACCAACCGCTACCTCACCGACGCCGCGGCAAAGGCCCTAAGCGCCGCCTGCGGTACCGCGACCCCGGCCGGGAAGCCGCTGGACACCGCGAAGAACACCGCCTGCGCCGACGAAATCCTGGCCATCCTCGACGAAAAGACCCGCGCGGGCGAGGAAGCCTTCGAGGGCTTCAATGCCCGGCGCGTCACGGGAGGGTACGCCTGGGGGACGGCGTTGTCCGCAGGCTACAGCGAAGAAGAACTTGGCCGGTTCGCCACTGCGATGAAGCAGGAGAACCTGGCAGCCGCGGTGGGCGCCACTCAGAAGGTCGGAACACAGCAGGTGGACGGCTACATCCGCATCTACCCGCAGATCAAGGACCTCATCGGCACCCTCCAGGCCCACGGCGTGGTGCCATGGGTGGTATCGGCCTCCCCCGAACCCGTGGTCAAGGCCTGGTCCGGCGAGGTCGGCATCGACGCCGCGCACGTGGTCGGCGTCCGCAGCGTCTACCGGGACGGGCTGCAGACCGCGCACCTTGTGGGCTGTGGCGGCGTGCCCGACGGCGAGGATTCAGTCATGACCTACATGGACGGCAAGCGCTGCTGGGCCAACCAGGAGATCTTCGGCGTCGACGGCCCCGCGGCGTTCGAACAGCTTCCCGCAGAGCGGCGGCAGATCCTCGCGGCCGGGGACTCCGGCACGGACGTGACCTTCGTCGGGGACGCCACGGAGGCACGCCTGGTGGTCAACCGGAACAACACGGAACTGATGTGCCGCGCCTACGACAACGACGGCGGAAAATGGCTCATCACACCGATGTTCATCGACCCCAAGCCGCAACGCAGCGGGTCCTACCCCTGCTCCACCGAGGGCTTCACCACCCCGGAGCACGGCAAGGAACCGATCAAGCGCCCGGACGGCAGCGTGATCCCCGACCAGGTGGACAGCGCCCACTAAGCCGAACCGCTGACGGGCCTGCCGCCTAGACCTGGTACTCGACGTCGTACGAGCCCACCTTTTCCGCGACGCCCAATGGCTCGTGGATGCAAAGGATGTTGTGCTCGCTGTCCATGAACCAGGCACAACGCTCGTCGTCGGTCGTGCAGATGTGGTGGTCGGTCTTCAGGTCAGGCTCGTCGTAATCCTGGAACCGGACGCCCTTGGCCTCCATCTCGTCGACGGCACTCTCGATATTGCGGACCTCGAAGCTCAGGGTGGTGTGCTCCGAATGCGCACCGTCCTTGACCGGCATCAACTGCAACATATGGCCGCCGTCCAGGCCGAACAGGTCGTTTCCATCCCAGGTCATGCCGCGGTGCGGGAGTCCGAGTTTTTCAGCGTAGAAGCTGCGGGCGCGGGCTGGGTCATCGACGGGCAGGATGGTTGTGGCTGTGTTGAGGGCAAGAATCATGATCGCCACCTCCTACGGGCAAGATTTTACGCCCGGAGGTGTACAAAAGAACTGTGAGCTGGACAGACAAAGTCCCTGACTGGCTGCCGCCCGTCGGCAAGCCCATGAGGAGCCCCCGCCAAGGCAGGGGCCTGATGATCACAGGCCTCCTGCTCCTGGTGGGGTTCTTCGTTTTCGCCATCGTCATGAGCTCAACGGGCGGGCGGCACACACTGTACAGCCTCATCCCCGTGCTGCTCGGCGTGACCCTGGTGATCGCCGGATTGGTCCGGCGAAACAACGCCCTGGGCCCGCGGGACCCGGACCGGTAGCCCGGCCCGCCGGGCCGGAACCCCCGCTACTTCGCCACGAGGGTCAACACGTCGTAGGTAGCCACCGTCTCGTCGTTCTGGTTCGTCAGGACGGCATCCCAGGCCACTTCGCCGTATTCATCCGTTTCGCGCGGCGTGATCTTCTTAGCCGTGAGGACCACCCTGAAGGAGTCCCCCGCGGCCAGCGGCGTGGTGAAGCGCAGGTTTTCCAGGCCGTAGTTGGCCAGCACGGGGCCCGGTGCGGGTTCCACGAAGAGCCCGGCGGCCCAGCTCAGCTGCAGGTAGCCATGCGCCACGATGCCCGGGAAGAAGGGATTGGCCGCGGCGGCTTCCTCATTGGTGTGCGCGTAGAAGGTGTCACCGGTGCTGTTGGCGAACGCGGTGATGTCCTCCAGGGTCACCTGGCGCAGCTCCGAACGGAAGGCATCGCCGATCCGCAGCTCGGCCAGGGACTTGCGGAAGGGGTGCACGCCTTCGCTTTCCAGCGTGAAGTTGCGGTCCGCGCCGCTGTGCCACACACCGGTGACGGCGGTCAGCATGTTGGGCGAGCCCTGGATGGCGGTGCGCTGCATGTGGTGCAGCACGGAGCGGATGCCGCCCAGTTCCTCGCCGCCGCCGGCGCGTCCCGGGCCGCCGTGCACCAGGTGCGGCACGGGCGAACCGTGGCCCGTGGAGGTGCGGGCGTCCTCGCGGTTGAGCATGAGGACGCGGCCGTGGTGCGCGGCGATGCCCGTGACCAGGGTGCGGGCAACCTCGGGGTCGTTGGTGCAGACGGTGGCCACGAGCGAGCCGCTGCCGAGGGCGGCGAGGCGGACGGCGTCGTCCAGGTCGCGGTAGCCGATCACCGAGGACACCGGGCCGAAGGCCTCCCGGGCGTGGACTTCCTGCGCGTCGGCGTCGGCCCAGCTCAGCAGCAGCGGCGACATGAACGCGCCGCCTTCCACCACGCCCACGGTGCCGTCGGCGCGGGTGACCGACGGCGAATCCAGCGTTCCGTACGCAAGCTCACCGCCGGCGTCGAGCATGGACTGCACGGCCGAGCGGACGTCGGCGAGCTGTTCGAGGGACGCAAGCGCGCCCATGGTGACGCCCTCGGCGCGCGGGTCGCCGAGCACCACGCGTTCGTTGATGCGGGCACCGACGGCTGCCACGACCTCGGACACCAATGCCTGCGGGACGATGGTGCGCCGGATCGAGGTGCACTTCTGGCCGGCCTTGACGGTCATTTCGGTGACCACGGACTTGACGAAAGCGTCGAACTCGGGAGTGCCGGGAAGGGCGTCCGGGCCGAGGATGGCCGCGTTCAGCGAGTCGGTTTCGGAGGTGAAGCGCACGCCGCCCGTGACGACATTGGGGTGCGACTTCAGCGAGTTGGCCGTGGAGGCCGAGCCCGTGAAGGCCATGAGGTCGCGGTAGTCGAGTTCATCCAGCAGGGTGCGGGCCGGTCCGGAGACAAGCTGCAGGGACCCTTCGGGCAGGATGCCGGATTCGACGATCGCTCGCACCACGGCGGCGGCCAGGTAGCCCGAGGGCGTGGCCGGCTTGGCGATGGTGGGCACACCGGCCAGGAACGCGGGCGCGAACTTTTCGAGCATGCCCCAGACCGGGAAGTTGAAGGCGTTGATCTGCGCGGCGACGCCGGGGATGCGGGTGTAGATGTGCTCGCCGGCGAAGGAGCCGTCCTTGGACAGCACCTCCATGGGCCCGTCCACCACCACCTGCGAGTTGGGCAGTTCGCGGCGGCCCTTGGACCCGAAGGTGAAGAGGACGCCGATTCCGCCGTCGATGTCGATCATCGAATCGATCTTCGTGGCACCGGTCTTGAAGGAGACGTCGTAGAACTCTTCGCGGCGGGTGTTGAGGTGCTGGGCGAGTTCCTTCAGTTTCAGCGCGCGCTGGTGGAAGGTGAGCTTGCCCAGTTCGCGCTGGCCCACCGTGCGGCCGTAGTCGACGACGGCGGCCAGGTCCAGGCCCTCGGTGCTCACCTTTGCGAGCACCTCACCGGTGCTGGCGTCCCGGACGGGGACGCCCTCCGCTGCGGAGGCGGGCGCCCACCAGGCCCCCTGGACGAAGCTGGGAACGGTCTGCACGGCCGTTACATCCGGAGCGACTGCGGTACTGGTCATCGTCGACGGGTCCTTCCAAGGCGGGAGCATGAACGGAACCGAACGCCGGAAGCTTGTTTCAGCCGAAATTACTGACCGGCCGTTCGGTAATCATTTCCAAGAATACATGACGGCCCCGGCCGCTGTTAATGGGTCGGCGGGGATTCCTTGGCGGCCGGCTTCAGCCTGGGCCCTGGCCCCAACTTGGCGCGGACCGCTTCGACCTCGGCGGCGGTGAGGCCGTTGGCCAGGAGGAAGCCCGGAACATCCAGGGAGCGGACGAACTCCAGCAGGCTGGCCTCGCGGGTTTCCAGTAGGGCTTCGAAGCTGGCGTCATCGAGGTATCGTTCGTGGACGTGCGGGACGCCGTGGGTACGGTGGCGTTCATTGATGCCGCGCATTCCCTGCCGGTAGCCGCGGACGACCTCCTCCTCGCCGGCGCCGGCCAGGAGTTGGAGCATAACGGCGACAATGCCGCTGCGGTCCCGGCCGGCCGAGCAGTGCACCACGACTTTCCCGCGGGCAGCCGCGATCGCCTTGAAGACGGCAGCGAGCCGGCCGGAGAAAAGCCGCAGGTAGTGTCCGTAGTGCGCCGGATCCTTCAGGTACGGGCCGAACAGTTCGCCGAACTCCTCGGCGTCGGGGTCTTCGGTGGGGCACTGCACTACCTCGAAACGCTGCAGTAGTTCCGCGGGGACATCGGGATCGGTGTCCCTGGGCTGCCGCTCACGGGGGCTCCGCAGGTCGATCACCGTCCGGACGCCGTCGTCGTACATCTGCTGCCAGCCACCCGGCGTCAGCCATTCACGCCTGCCCATCCGGTACACATCCCCGGCGATATGCCAGGCATTTACGGCGCCGTCCCAAGGGACGCCACCGCGGAGCGATGCCGCAGCCCTCCCATCCATACCTGCCAGCTTTGCACAGGTGGCGGAAAAGCCGAAGGAGTCTTGTGCCGCCGACGTGACGCGGCGGACCGGGCCCGGCGGCAGGGCATCAGGCCTTGCTGGCCGGCCGCACCGCCGGCCCAAACGAGTACCAACTACTCGTGACGGGCGGCCGGCGCGGGAGTAGGGTCGCACTCACAGCGCCCTTTTTGAGACGCCGCTCCGTCGAGACCAAGGGGAATTCCGATGAAACCGCACCACACCAGATCCCGCGCGCTCACCGCGGTGGTATCCCTCACCGCCACGCTCTTCGCCTTCGGCCTGTCCGGCGCCCCGGCCCAGGCAGCGCCAGACTCCGCGGCCAAGCAGGCCGTGGCCTACGTGGGCCTCGGCGATTCCTACGCCGCGGGCACCGGTGGTGGGCCGGAAGCTCCGCCTTGCCTGCAATCGGCCGCCGCGTACCCCACGCTCCTGGGCGGCACCAACCTGGGCTGCTTCGGTGCGACGACCACTGACGTCGCCGTCATTGCCACGAACAACACCGCCCTGCTGGGCAGCGCGTCCGAAATTTCCGTCACTGTGGGCGGAAACGACGTCGGCACCGGGGCCGTGACCGCGGCCTGCGTCCCGGATCCGCTGGGCGCCGCCTGTGCCGGAGCGGTGGCGAACACGCAGATTGCGCTCACCCAGCTTCCCGCCAAGATTGCCGGGCTGGTCGCGTACCTCCGCTCCCTCGCGCCCACCGCCGACATCGTCGTCACCGGCTACCCGAGGCTCTTCACCGTCACCAGCACGATGCCGCCCCAGCAGCAGCTCCTAGCGGCCACCTTCAATTCCATGGCCGACGCGCTGAACGCGGCTATTGCCGCCGGTACCCGCGCGGCCGGGGGCCGCTTCGTGGACGTGACCCAGCGGTTCATCGACCACGGCGTCGGTTCGGACAAGCCGTGGATCAACTTTGACGGCAACCTCCAGAACCCGGACAACTTCCACCCGAACGCGGCCGGTTACAACAACGGCTACCGCACGGCCGTGAACGCTGCCCTGAAGAAGTAGGCGCCGCCCACAAGGGGCGCCCCATACACAGAGTCCGCAGCGGCCGGCCGGCCGTTGCGGACTCTGTGTCACGTCAGACTCAGTCGGTCCAGTCGAAGAAGCCCTTGCCGCTCTTACGCCCGAGTTCTCCCCGGGCCACCTTGTCGCGCAGGATCTGCGGCGGGGCGAAGCGCTCCCCCAGGGTGGAGTGCAGGTATTCGGCGATGCCCAGGCGCACGTCCAGGCCGACGATGTCGGTGGTTTTCAGCGGCCCGGTGGGGTGCTTGTAGCCCAGCACCATGGCGGCGTCGATGTCTTCGGCCGAGGCCACGCCTTCCTCCACCATGCGCATCGCCTCCAGGGCGATCGCGACGCCCAGCCGCGAGGAGGCGAAACCCGGTGCGTCATTGACGACGACGGCGGTCTTGCCGAGTGCCTCCACCCAGCCTTTCGCCGCGGCGGCGAGGTCCGGGGAGGTCTGCTTGGCCAGGACCACCTCGATCAGGGTGGACGCCGGCACCGGGTTGAAGAAGTGCAGGCCCAGGAAGTTTGCGGGGCGATGCAGCTCCGACGCCAGGTCCGAGACGGACAGCGACGAGGTGTTCGATGCCAGGAAAGCGTCCGCGGAGAGGTACGCTTCCACGGCCTTCAGCGCCGTCACCTTGAGCTCGAAATCTTCCGGGACCGCCTCCACCACCAGTCCGCAGTGGATGAACGATTCATAGTCCGTCGACGTGCTGAAGCGGGCCAGCGCTTCCTCGGACGTTTCGCCGAGGGTGCCGCGCGCAGCGGACTTGGCAACGGCGTCGGACACACGGGCGTGTGCGCCGGCGGCGGCCTCGTGGTCCCGCTCCACGACGATCACGGTGGCGCCCTTGACCAGGAAGGCGTGCGCGATGCCGGCCCCCATCCGGCCGCCGCCCAGGACTCCTACGACGTGCGGGATAGCGGCAACGGTGCTCATGTGGTGGTCCTGTCCTGGGGTTCGAGAGGGCTGTCAGTATCCGCGCCGGGGCCGTCCTGCGGAGGTTTCCCCGCGCGGCGCTCGGCCATCTTTTTGTCCAGGAAGTCCTGCATGCGGTCGAACTTGGCCCGCGATTCAAAAAGGATGCCTTGGGCAAGGGTGTCGATCACGGGGTGGGCGCCTTCGGGAGCGTGGAAGACGGACTTGGTGATCCGCACGGCCAGGGGGTCCTGGCGGGCGATCCGGTCGGCGAGTTTGTGCGCGGCGTCCATCAGCACGGGAGCTTCGTAGATGCCGGTGATGAGGTTGATCCGCAGCGCCTCCTCGGCGCGCAGCACGGCCCCGGCCAAGAGGATTTCCTTGGCGAGGGGCTCCCCCACGAGTTCCTTCAGCCGCCAAGTGGCGCCGGCCGCGGCCATGATGCCAAGCCCGGTTTCCGGGTTGCCGATCCGGACGGCAGGGGTGCCGATCCGGAAGTCCGCGGCATAGGCGAGCTCGGCGCCGCCGCCCAGGCAGTAGCCGTCAATCGCGGCGATGACCGGCATGGGGAGCTTGGCGATCCGGGCGAAGATGGTGGAGTTGATGCCGCGCAAGGCGTCGTCACGACGGCGGTCCCGCAGCTGGCCGATGTCCGCGCCGGAAGCGAAGACGCCTTCGGAGCCGCCGATGATCAGGATCTTCGGTACGCGTTCGAGATACTCACAGACCCTGTGGAGTTCGTCGACCATCTGCTGGTCGATGGCGTTGCGCACCTCCGGCCGGTTGAGCAGGACGGTCAGCCGGTCGTCCTGTTCCTCGATCAATAGGGTGCTGAATCCTGCGGGGTCCAGCGGATGTCCGTCCCATGAGAAATCCATTGCCATTACACGCCTTCCAGGAGAAGTGCCGAGCCCTGCCCGACGCCGATGCACATCGTCGCGAGGCCGATCCTACGGCCTGCCCCGGACAATTCGCGTTCCATCCGGCCGAGCAGGGTGATCGCGATCCGGGAGCCGCTGGAACCGAGGGGGTGCCCCAGGGCGATGGCACCGCCGTCGTTGTTCACGGTTCCGGCATCCAGCCCCAGGCGCCGCATGCTGGCGAGGGACTGGGTGGCGAAGGCTTCGTTGAGTTCCACGGCGCCGAGGTCGGCGACGCCGAGGCCGCTGCGGTCGAGGATCTTCCGGGTGGCCGGCACCGGGCCGATGCCCATGATCTCCGGTTCGCAGCCGGCCGCCCCGCCGTCGATGATGCGGGCGCGCGGAGTGAGTCCGTACTTCCGGATGGCCGCCTCGGAGGCGACGATGATGGCAGAGGCGCCGTCGTTGAGGCTGGAGGAGTTGCCCGCCGTGACGATGGACCCGCCAGGAACGACGGGCCGCAGCCCGGCCAGGACCTCCAGGGTGGTCCCTTCGCGGGGCCCTTCATCGGTGTCGACGATGGTCTCGCCCTTGCGGGTCTTCACCGTCACCGGGACAATCTCCTCCTTGAAGCGGCCGGCGGCGATCGCGGCCAGGGCCAGTTCGTGGGAACGGACCGCGAAGGCGTCCGCATCTTCGCGGGAAATGCCGTCCACGCGGCCGACTTCCTCGGCGGTTTCGGGCATCGAGTAGGTCATCTTCCCGTCCCGGGAAAGCTCGCCCTTGGTGAAGCGGGGGTTGGCGAAGCGCCAGCCGATGGAGGTGTCGAAGATCTGGCCGGGCTTGGCGAAGGCGGTGGACGGTTTTTCCTGGACCCAGGGGGCACGGCTCATGGATTCGACGCCGCCGGCCACCACGATGTCCGCGGCTCCCGCCTTGATCATCTGGCCGGCCATGATGATGGCGCTCATGCCGGAGGCACACAGGCGGTTGACGGTGATGCCGGGGATGTGGAGCGGCAGGCCGGCCAGAAGGGTGGCCATGCGCGCGACGTTGCGGTTTTCCTCGCCCGCTCCGTTGGCGTTGCCGAGGATCACCTCGTCGATCGAATCAGGGTCGACGCCGGCCCTCGCCACTGCCTCACCCACCACCAGCCCCGCAAGGTCGTCGGGACGGACTGCGGAAAGCGAGCCGCCGTAGCGGCCGACGGGCGTACGGACGCCGCCAACAAGAAAAGCCTCGACCATGAGCACATCCTTCACGGAGCAGGGCCGGCGAATAATTTACCGACCGTTCGTTCTATAAAGATTACACGGTGCCCGGCCCCGGTCAACAGGAAGGCGTTACAGGACGCGGATGCCGAGGTGTCCGGCCAGCAGCGGAGCCAGCAGGCTGAGCTGGTAGTCGTCGATCACGACGCCGGAAATCCCGCCCAGGCCGTTGACCGCCCGGAATTCGCTGCCGCGCAGGTCCACATCCTTGAGCTTGGCGCCCGTGACGTCGAGCGTGCCGATGGTGCAGTCCTTGAACGCCACCCGGTTCGCCGTGCAGGAGCCCAGGTCCAGTTCGTTGATGATGCAGCCGCTCACCTGGACGTCCTGGAGCTTGGAGCCACGCAGGTTCAGGAAGTCCAGCTTGCCGCCGTCGATCCGCACCGACTGCCAGCTGCCCTCGTACAGTTCGGCGGAGCCCCAGCGCGGGTTGTTGATTTCGACGTCGCGCCAGGAACTGCGCGCGGCGGTGAGGACCGGCGCATAGGGCTCTGTGAGGATGCAGTCCCTGAACGTCGCCCCGCGCAGCTGGGTCTCGTTGAAGGAGGCGCGGTCGAACTCGCACTCGAGGAAATCCGCGCCGCCCAGCTCCTCGCCGTCGGCCCGCACCTGGCTGAACCGGACGCCGTCGTACCTTTCGCCGCGGCGAAAATCCGGGGCGTCGTCGTCGCGCAGTTCCGCCAGCCGCACCGGAGAAATCCTGGGGGCGGCAAGCTTCGCGGCCGCCATCAGAGGGACTCTGCCTTGGCCGCGATCTCGGCGAGGTCCTTGCCCAGGGCCTTGCGGGTCATGCTCATTCCGATTTTTCCGAAGAGGGCCATGGTGACCTTGCTCAGGAGCGTGGGCTTGAGGATCCCGGCGCCAAACGTCAGCGTGAGGTCCGTGCCGCCGTCCCGCCCGGTCAGGGTGAAGCGCGTGGTGTAGTCGGCACCGCCTTGGAGGGCCTTGACCGTGGTGCTGCGTGGCGGGTCGGTTTCAGCCACCCACATTTCGACGGTCTCCTGCCGGCCCATCATGGTGCGGGTCTCCTTCCAGCGGGTTCCTTCGCCGTACGGGCCCTCGCTGAGCATCTGGACGGAGTCGATGCCCGAGAGCGTGGTTGCCGAGCCGGGGATGTCCGAAATGACGGCCCAGACCTTCTCCGGACTGGCGTTGATGTGCTGCGTCAGGGTGGTGGTATGCTCCATGATTCGAGCCTAGACCCGGGCTCTGACAGTCCCAACCGCCGACGGGGATTCGGCTGCGCGGGGACGAAAACGGCGGGCGCCCCCGCAAGGGGACACCCGCCGTCGTAATCCAAAACGTTAGCTGAACAGCTCGCTCTTGGGCTCGTTGTTCTTGACCTTCTGCCAGCCGAGCCAGAGCACGACGGCGAAGAACGGGATGGTGCCCAGCGTCCAGGCGCCGAGGTAGAAGACCTCGCCGTCCTTGCTGGTCATGGTGTCGAAGCCGATCAGCACGGCGATGGCCACCAGTGCCACCAGGCCGGCCCAGCTGGTCCACGGCGAACCCGGCATGGGGAGGCTGGAGACCGTGCCCTTCTTCTTCCGCAGCATGATCTGGCTGGCGAAGATCGAGCCCCAGGTGAAGATCACGCCGATCGAGGCAGTATTGAGCGCCAGGTCGAAGGCGTACGAGCCGCCCAGCCAGATGTTCAGCAGGATGCCCACGAGGTAGACGACGCCGATGGCCAGGATGGCGGCGTACGGGACGTGGCGGGTGGACATCCTGGTGAGCCACTGCGGGGCGTGCCCGTTGTTGGCCATGGTGCGGAAGATGCGGCCGATCGAGTATAGGCCGGAGTTGCAGGAGGACAGGGCGGCGGTGATGACGATCATGTTCATGACATCGCCCATCCAGCCCAGGCCCATCTGGCCGAAAACAGTGACGAACGGGGAGGTGCCGGCCTTGTACTGGTCGGACGGGAGGAGCATGGCGAGCAGGGTCACGGAGCCGACGTAGAAGACCACGATGCGCAGCACGACGGCGCGGATCGCCTTGGGAACTTCGCGTTCCGGGTTGGCCATTTCGCCGGCGGTGATGCCGACCAGTTCGATGGCGTTGTAGGCGAAGATCACGGCGTTCAGGACCAGGATCATCACCAGGCCGCCCTTGGGGAACATGCCGCCGTCGGCATGGAAGAGGTTGGCCACGGAGGCGTGCCCGTCACCCACCTGGGCGTTGGTGACCACCATGAACGTGCCTACGGCCAGGAAGATGACGATCGCGGCGACCTTCAGGCAGGACGCCCAGAATTCGAACTCGCCGAACGCCTTCACACTGAACAGGTTCACGGCCACCAGCAGCACCAGCGCGGCGATCGCGGAGAGTTCCACGGGAACGTTGGGGAAGAAGAACTGGAAGTACAGGCCGATCGCGATCAATTCAGCGATGCCCGTCATGGCCCAGTTGATGAAGTACATCCAGCCGGACAGGTAGGCGCCCTTCTTGCCGAAGAGTTCACCCGCGTAGCTGACGAAGGAGCCGGAGGTCTGGCGGTACATGATGAGTTCGCCCAGGGCCCGCATGAGCAGGTAGGCGATGACGCCGGCGATCGCGTAGGAGAAGATCAGGGCCGGGCCGGTGGAGGCCAGGCGACCGCCGGCGCCCATGAAGAGGCCCACGCCGATGGCGCCGCCCATCGCGATCATGGTGACGTGGCGCCGGCTCAGGGTCTTGCTGTAGCCCTCGGCGCTGAGGGACGGGTCGACGGCGGTTGCCTGGACAGTGGGGTTCTTAAGGTCTGTGGGGGTACTTTGCGACACAGCTGTTCCTTGTGGGTTGGGGAGGTACCAGCGCCCTTTACTGCACGTGATTCGGCTCATAGGCCGGAATCCAGTTCACTTCTGCGAGTTACAGAGCGAATCATCGAAGGGCGAATCCAGCAACCCCATCTTACAGTGTGAAACGCACCACTCGTGACCCGGGCTACACACGGCCTCGCGGACTGCCCTGTTGCCTCATGTCAATACCTCCGGGAAGGGGCATACGTTGCCTCAATTGAATATCTCCGGGGGGTTCGGCGGTTGAAGTCTTCGTTGACGGGTGGTTTGACGGGGGCGGATTGCTTGGCGGTGGCGAGGGTTTCGAGCCGGCCGGTTAGGGAGAGGATTTGCCGGGACAGGGATGCCGGCCTGACTTTGCGGTACTCGGTGTTCATCCGGGCGGTGGCCTTCGGGCCGGTGTGCGGGTCCGCGGCGGCGCGCCGGTGCGGGGTGGCGGGAGCATCGTGGGTCTTGGTGACCTTTGCCCCGCGGCGGGTCTTGGCCACGAGTTTCTGCTGGGGCAGCAGGTAATTGGTGAAGACGGCATCCAGCTCCCAGATCCGGTTCAGCAGCTCCAGTTCCGCGGCGGTGTCGTAGCGCAGGTAGCCGACCAGTTCCCGGACCCTGGACCAGTTTTTCTGCTCCACGTGTGCCCCGTCGTTTTTGTTGTAGGGGCGTGAGCGGGTGAAGGTGATCCGTTGTTCCTGGCAGAAATCGAAGAGCTCGTTGTTGATGAACTCGCCTCCGTTGTCCGAATCGATGCCGATCACCGGGAACGGGAACCCGGAGATGACCTGCTGCAGGGCAGCGAAGACATGCCTTTGGGCCTTGTTGGGCACCGAGCGGTTCATCGTCCATCCGGTGGCGATGTCGGTGACCGTGAGGGTGAAGCAGAACTGCCCGGAACTGTTGGAGCCTTCATGGCTGACCAGGTCGATCTCCACAAAGCCGGGCACGGCGTCATCCCACTGCGCCCAGGTACGGATCGGAATCTGGGACTTCAGCAGCGATCCGGGCTTGGTATGGGACCGTCCGCGCGGCAGCAGCTTGGCCCGTTCCCCGGCCAGGCGCCTGTCGATCGTTGCCGCACTCATCCGTGCCAGCAGCGCTGCCTGGGCGTCGGTGATGTCCAGGGCCTTCTCCCGGCGCAGCATCGGGACCAGTTCGGGCATCACCGCTGCCAGCAGCTTCCCGGCCGGCGCCCGCAGCACCGCCCAGCAGAACACCAGGGCCGGCTGCAGGTCCGCGCCGTACAGCGGTGCCCTGCCGGGCCTGACCGGCCGTGGCCGTGGAGGGTCCAGGGCATGGCGCAGCACCGCACGGGCATGATCCCGGTGCCAGCCGGTCAGCTCAACAACCCCGTCCAGGATCCTGCCCTTCCGGACCCTGTCCCCGGCCCGGTAGGACCTCGCCAACTGCTTCGTCACGGCCTTGCGTTCGGACATCGTCAGACCCATTCACCTTGCGTATCCCCGGACCGCGGCCCCGGCAACACCAGACCAGCCGGAGGAATACTTATGAGGCAACGTATGCCCCTTCGCGGAGGTTATTTGTGAGTCAACGCGACTGCTTCCTGCCCGGGTCATTTGCGGCTAGCCTGTGTTTAGCTCGACAGACACACCCTGCAGGTGGACGGTCTTCGTTGCACCTGGCCTTCGCACTGGATCTGGGGGGAAACTTGCGAATCAGAAGGTTGCTGCCCGCCGTATTTCTGCTTGCCGCGTTTCCGCTTGCCTTAGCCGGCTGCTCCGGCGGAGGCACGGGTCCGGCCGGTCAAAGCCCAAGCCCGGCTTCGTCGTCGTCGGCATCCGCAAGCCTGGGCACCACCCCGCCGACGGAACGAACCCCCTCACCGCCACCTTCGTCCCCCGGTGACGTCTCCACTTCCTTCAACGCGATCGACGCGCTGCGGAACCACAGTTGCACGGCGGGAGCCGACGGCTCCTGGACATTCAAGGGAACCCTCGTCAACTCCACGGGATCCGCGAAAACCTACACGGTGGCCGTCGCAGTGACCATCGGCGCAGCCGTCCAGGGCCACGCCCTGATCACGGAAACCGTTCAGGCCGGAAAGTCTGCCCAGGTCCTGGCCAAGGATTTCGCCCGCACCACGGGCAGGGCCGGCACGTGCGAACCGGTTGTCTCGGCCGAGGACGAGCAGTGAACAAGGACGCCCGGTGAAAAAGGGAACCACAGCGCAGCAGGACACCACAGCGCAGCAGGACATCACAGCGAAACGGGGGAACGCAGTGAAGACCGGACTCCAGGCGAAATTATCGCTCGTGACCGCCACCCTCCTGATCGGCCTTGCTGCGGTTCCCCTGGCGGCAGCTCCGGCCGCCGCCGAGGAGACACCGGGTACGGGGCCGTCGCCAAGCGGCGAGGTGCTCCCAACCGGTGAAGCCAGCCCGTCGGGCGAGCCCAGTCCGAGCGCCCCGGAAACCGGCTCGGTAACGCCGGAGCCCGGCCCTTCCCCCAGCGTGGATCCGCCCGCGCCGCTCGAGGATCCGGCGCCGTCGGAACCTGCCGAACCGTCCACGCCCCCGGAGCCGTCGCCCCCGGAACCGTCCACGCCCCCGGAACCGTCCACGCTGTCAGAGCCGTCGGAACCGGCCTTCACCGCGAGCGGTGCGATCGGCGAGAAGTGGCTCGCACTCGGCGGAGCCGCGGGCGTCCTAGGCGCCCCGATCTCCAAGGAATACTGCGCCGACGGCCTCTGCCAGCAGAAGTTCGAGGGCGGCTTGATCTACTGGACCAGCACGGACGGTGCACACGCGGTCCTTTCGAAGACGGGCCACACCGGTCCGGCGTTCTTCTCGGGTGGCGGCCTGGCCGCGTTCGGCTACCCGCTGGGCGACGAAACCACGGTGCCCGGCGGCACGTCGCAGAAGTTCTCGAGCGGAAAGGTCCTGGTGTGGAACGGAACCGCCGTCTTCCGCATCTGGTCCCGCGGGGCGATCGGCGGGTTCTGGACCGCTCTGGGTGCAACCGCAGGCCTGGGCGTGCCCCTTTCGAACGAGAGCTGCGGGCTCCGGAACGGAGGATGCTTCCAGTCCTTCGCGAAGGGAACCATCTACTGGTCCCCCGCCACCGGGGCCCGCTTTGTCCGCGGTGCCATCCAGACCAGGTGGAAGTCGGTGGGCGCGCAGGACAGCGTGATGGGCTACCCCGTAACCAGTGAAATCTGCGGCCAGCCCGCCAGCGGCTGCCTCCAGCGCTTCCAGGGCGGGAACATCTACTGGTCGCCGGGCAGCGGGGTCTGGGTGGTCAGGGGAGCCATCGGAGGCCAGTACGCCGCTGCAGGCGCCAACCGCGGGCTCCTCCTCTACCCGCTCTCGAACGAAAAATGCGCCAACGGCAAGTGCATCCAGAACTTCCAGGGCGGCTTCATCGGCTGGGAGGGCCACGCGGGAACCCGCATCTATTCCAAGGGCACCGTATGCCAGAAACTGAACAACGGGAAGTCCAAGTACCCCACGTACGGCGCCAACCGCGTACTTCTGACCGTCGCCCGCGACTACAAGGTGTCCCGGTCGACGAGCATTTACTGCAAGAGCCTCGCCGGAACCTACGTTCCTGACTGGAAGACGGACAGCTATGTGGGTGCTTCGGGGTTCAAACCCCCGGGAGTTCCGTCCGGACCCACCCGGTACCTGTTCTCGCCGACCGGGTCCTACAGCGTGACCGAGGCATTCGGCCTTGGCAACCCCGGAACCAAGCTCGCCTACCGCACCCTGAACCCGCGGTCGCGCTGGGGCGGCAACCCCTGGACGCCCACCTACAACAAGTACTTCGAGTCTTCGTCCTGGGTGGGGTGGGACGAGAACATGTGGTACTTCGCCACCAGGTCAACCCACGACTACCGGCAGGGCGTGGTCATCAACTACAACCGGCCGAACATCGTGCAGAACGCAGGCTTCGCGATCTTCCTGCACATGAACAAGGTCCCCACGGCCGGCTGCATCTCGCTGGATGACTGGGCAGTGCTGGACTACATGAGGAAGTCCACGCCGGGTGACCGGATCATCATGGGCACCTACTGGGACCTGTTCCGCTGACGGTTCCGCAGGCCAGCCGTCGCGGCCCGGGGCGGCCCGGCGCTCAACGCGCCAGGGCCACTGCACGCCTCCGCCGCGCCTTCGCCAGCCGCGTGCCGATCAGTCCCTGCCGCGGGCTGAAGAGATAGACGACGGCGAACACCACTCCCTGCGCGAGCACCACCATCGCGCCGGAGGCGGTGTCCAGGTAGTAACTGATGTAGATCCCGGCCACCGAGCAGGCGGCGGAGATGGCCGGGGCAATCACCAGCATCCGGGAGAAGCGGTCGGTCAGCAGGTACGCCGTCGCCCCCGGGATGATGAGCATGGCCACCACAAGCACCACGCCCACGGTCTGCAGCGCCACCACGGAGGTCAGTGCCAGCAGGCCCAGGAGCAGGGCGCCCAGGCGCCGTGGCGAGAGGCCGATCGCGTGGGCGTGGGTGGGATCGAAGGCGTAGAGGGTCAGGTCGCGGCGCTTGAGCACGAGGATGCCGAAGGCCACCACGCCGAGGACCACCACCTGCACCAGGTCCGCGGTGCTCACGCCCAGCAGGTTCCCGAAGATGATGTGGTTCAGGTCCGTCTGGCTGGGGGTCACGGAAATCAGCACCAGCCCGAGGGCGAAGAGCGAGGTGAAAACAATCCCGATCGCGGCGTCTTCCTTGACCCGGCTGGTGTTGCGGACCACGCCGATCAGGGTCACGGCCAACAGCGCGAACACCAGCGCGCCGAGCGCGAACGGCGCGCCCACGATGTAGGCGAGGACGACGCCGGGCAGCACCGCGTGCGAGACCGCGTCACCCATGAGCGACCAGCCGATCAGCACCAGCCAGCAACTCAGGACGGCGCAGACGACGGCGGCGATCGCCGTCGTGATCAGTGCCCGGACCATGAAGTCGTAGCTGAGCGGTTCCAACAGGATGTTGAGCAGGTCCATTGCCTAGCCCCTGTTCATGACGTCGAGGCCGAAGGCCATGGCGAGGTTTTCGGGCTGCAGCACCACGTCCGGGGAGCCGTGCATGAGCACCTTCCGCATGAGCAGGACGGCTTCATCGCAGAGCTGCGGCAGGGCATGGAGGTCGTGGGTGGAGACCAGGATGGTGGCGCCGTCTGCGGCCAGTTCGCGCAACAGGCGGGTGATCGTCGCTTCGGAACGCTTGTCGACGCCGGCGAACGGCTCGTCCAGCAGCATCATGGTGGCCCCCTGGGCGATGCCGCGCGCCACGAAGGCCCGCTTTTTCTGCCCGCCGGACAGCTGGCCGATCTGCCGGTCGGCATACTCGCCCAGTTCCACCCGCTCCAGGGCGTGGTGGACGGCGTCGCGGTCCGCCTTGCGGGGCCGGCGGGTGAAGCCGAGGTGTCCGTACCGACCCATCATCACCACATCGCGCACGGAAAGCGGGAACGCCCAGTCCACGTCCTCGCTTTGCGGGACATAGCCGATTCCGGCTTCCTTGCGCGTCTTCACCGGGGGCTGCCCGTTGATCAGGACCTGCCCGGAATCGGGCTTCACCATGCCCATGATCGCCTTGAACAGGGTGGACTTGCCGGAACCGTTCATGCCTACGAGGCCGCAGATCCGGGCCGGCTCAAGGCTCAGCGAAGCATTCTCCAGGGCGAGCACCTCGCCATAGTGCACCGTGACCTTGTCTACCAAGATGGCCGGAGTACTCATGGGGTCTTTCCCGTCAGCGCGTTGGCGATGGTCCGTGCGTCGTGCCGGATCAGGTCAAGGTAGGTCGGCACCGGGCCATCCGCTTCGGACAGCGAGTCCACGAAGAGCACTCCGCCGAACTTCGCTCCGCTGGCGTCCACCACCTGCATCATGGGCGCGTTGGACACCGTGGACTCGCAGAAGACGGCCGGGACCTTGTGTTCCTCGACGTATTCGATGGCGCGGGCGATCTGCTGTGGCGTGGCCTGCTGTTCGGCATTGACGGCCCAGATGTAGACCTCCTTGAGGCCGACGTCGCGGGTCAAGTAGGAAAAGGCGCCTTCGCACGTGACGAGCGCGCGCTGCCGCACCGGCACGGTCTTCAGTTCGGCGGCCAGTTCGTCCTTGACGGCTTGGAGCTGGGCCTTGTACTTGCCGGCATTTGCTTCGAAGACCGCGGCGTTGGCCGGGTCGAGTTTCGCGAACGCCTTGGCCATGTTGTCGGCATAGATCTGGACGTTCGACGGCGACATCCACGCGTGCGGGTTGGGCTTGCCTTTGTAGCTGTCTTCGGCGATCGGCATCGGGTCCACGCCTTCGCTCACCACGGCGTGCGGGACGTCGAGTCCTTCGACGAACTGCTCGAACCAGACTTCGAGGTTCAGCCCGTTGTCCAGAATGAGATCCGCCTGCGCGGCCTTGCGGATGTCCCCCGGGGTCGGCTCGTACCCGTGGATTTCCGCGCCCACCTTCGTAATGGATTCGACCCGCAGCTTGTCGCCTGCGACATTCTTGGCAATATCGGCCAGTACGGTAAACGTGGTCAGGACGACGGGCCGGTCATCATTGCCGGCGTTCGTGGAACCCCCACAGGCGGACAGGCTTAGCGCGAGGGCGGCGGCGAGGACAAGGGACATATTCCGGACAGCAGCTTTGGTGAACCGAAACAGAGATTTAGGCATACCGAAAACTATACCGGAAGCGCCGGGGAGAGCCGCAATCCCGGCCGGGGAATAGCGCCTATCCGCTCCCCCAACCTCATTTTGCTCGGCTGGGACTCCTCGCGGATAGGCTTAGTCATATGGGCAAGATTCCACCGCCGGGCAGGCTGTACGCCTTCAACGGCCTCGACGCTGTGGCGGCCGGACTCTATCTCGGGCTGATGTTTTTCGCCGCCTTTGCCGGTGCCCTGCTGGCCCCGTTGCTGCAAAGCCTCCTGGCTACGCAGGCGGCGGCCACCTATGCGGTCAACCTCGCCTTCTATGCCTCGGTGGGCATATTCGCCCTCCTGGCCGCGCATGGGGTGGTCGCCCGCGACCTGCGGATCCTGGCCACGCGCCCCTGGTTCACGATGGCCATGGTGCCGTTGTCCGTTGTCGCCATGCTGGTCCTCACGGCCATCCTGGTCACGGCAACGGGGCAAGTACGAGCTTCGGAGAACCAGCTCGGAATCCAGTCCCTCATGATGGGGGTTCCGGCCTGGCTGATCGTTCCGCTGCTGGTGTTCGTGGGGCCGTTCGTGGAGGAGTACATTTTCCGCCACCTGCTGATCGGCAAGCTGTCCGGACGCATCAACACCTGGATCTGCTGCGCCATCTCCACGGTGCTGTTCGCGGGGATCCACGTCTTCGGCGATGAGGGCTTCTCAGCCCAGGCCATGGTTCCCTATCTGGGAATGGGCGCCGTCCTGGTCGCGGTGTACGTCTGGACCGGGAAGAACCTCATGTTTTCCTTCCTGGTCCATGCCGGCAAGAACCTCCTGGCCGTGCTGCTGATCTACGCCCTCCCGCCGCAGTTCTTCGGCGCCTGAGGCCTCCGTCCCCAACTAGCTCGCAGTTGTAGTCGTTTTGAGGGGGCTCAAGACGACAACAACTGCCAGTCAGTTGGGCAACCCGGACCGGAACTGTCCGTAAAACACTACCCTGCAGCCCGCCGTCGTCGTAATTTCAGGGCATGGCACTGAACTTCCAGGTTGTAGTCGACTGCAAGGATCCCCACATGCTCGCCGACTGGTGGGCCGAAACGCTCGACTGGGTCGTGGAGGCCCAGGACGAAGCGTTCATCCGTTCGATGGTCGAGCAGGGCTTCGCCACGGAGGACGAGACCACCACCCACAAGGGCAAGCTCGTGTGGAGGACGGGCGCCGCCATCATTCCGTCGGAAGACCAGGACAAGGCCACCGGCAAGCGGTTCCTGTTCCAGGTCGTTCCCGAGGAAAAGACGGTCAAGAACCGGGTGCATTGGGACGTGCGCCTGGGCGGCCGCGACAAGGACGAGGTCCGGGCCGAGTTGGAGGCGCGCGGCGCCCGGCACCTGTGGACGGCCAACCAGGGCCCGCACGAATGGCACACCATGGCGGACCCGGAGGGCAACGAGTTCTGCATCAGCTGAGCCGGTAACTAAACTCGTCAGGGTGAGCAACGACTTCCCCGCCAAGGTATCCGATGTCTTCGACCCCGCGCACTGGCGCACGGTTTCCGGATTCGACGACTTCCAGGACATGACCTACCACCGGCAGGTGGAACGCGACGAAGCCGGCACCATCATCCGGGACCTGCCCACCGTGCGCATTGCCTTCAACCGGCCGGACGTCCGCAACGCCTTCCGCCCCGGCACCGTGGATGAGCTCTACCGCGCCATGGACCACGCCCGGATGACCCCCGACGTCGCCACCGTGCTGCTCACCGGAAACGGCCCCTCCCCGAAGGACGGCGGGCACTCCTTCTGCTCAGGCGGCGACCAGCGCATCCGTGGCCGGGACGGCTACCGCTACGCCGACGGCGAGACCCAGGAAACCATCGACCCCGCCCGGGCCGGGCGCCTGCACATCCTGGAAGTCCAGCGGCTCATGCGCACCATGCCCAAGGTGGTCATCGCCGTCGTCAACGGCTGGGCGGCCGGCGGCGGGCACTCGCTGCACGTCGTCAGCGACCTCACCATCGCCTCCCGCGAGCACGGCAAGTTCAAGCAGACGGACGCCACGGTGGGAAGTTTCGACGCCGGTTACGGTTCGGCGCTGCTCGCCCGCCAGGTCGGCCAGAAGGCCGCCCGGGAAATCTTCTTCCTGGCCCGCGAATATTCCGCGGAGGACATGGTCCGCATGGGCGCGGTGAACGAAGCGGTGGAGCACGAGCGCCTCGAAGAGGTGGCCCTGGAGTACGCCGCGGACATCGCCCGCCAGTCGCCCCAGGCCATCCGCATGCTCAAGTTCGCCTTCAACCTTGCCGACGACGGCCTGGCCGGCCAGCAGGTCTTCGCCGGCGAAGCCACCCGGCTCGCGTACATGACCGACGAGGCCGTTGAAGGCAAGGAGGCGTTCCTGCAGAAACGGGACCCGGACTGGTCCGCCTTCCCCTACTACTTCTAGGAGCCCGGCTGTGGATGACATCCTGAAGGCCCTCGCGGCTGCCCTGCAAGGCGAGGGACCCGCCGTCGAGATTGTCACGGATCGCGACGGGACCGTCCGGGCCGTCCCCGTGGAGACCCCCGGCGTCGAGGACGCGGCCGTGGTGGTGCGCACCTCGGGATCCACCGGCGCCCCGAAGGCCACCGTGCTCACGGTCGACGCCCTCGCGGCCTCCTCCATGGCCACCGCCATCGCACTGCGCGGCGAAGGCCAGTGGCTGCTGGCCCTGCCTCTGCAGTACGTGGCGGGCATCCAGGTGCTGGTGCGTTCCCTGTTCGCCGGGACCCGCCCCTGGGCGATGGACCTCGCCGACGGGTTCACGCCGGAGGGCTTCACCGCCGCTGCCCTGGAACTGACGGACACCATTCGCTTCACCTCCCTCGTGCCCACCCAGCTGCAGCGGCTCCTCGACGACCCGTCCGCCGACACCCTCGCCGTGCTGCGGCGCTTCAACGCGATCCTGCTCGGCGGCGCACCTGCCCCGGCCGGGCTGCTGGAGGGAGCACGCGACGCCGGCCTCCACGTGGTGACCACCTACGGCTCCGCCGAGACGTGCGGCGGCTGCGTGTACGACGGCGAGCCGCTGGACGGCGTCGAGGTCCGGATCGACGGGGACGGCCGCATCCTGCTGGGCGGCAGCACCCTCGCCGCCGGCTACCTGGACGCCCCCACCGGGTCCGGCTTCTTCGAAGAGGACGGCGCCCGCTGGTACCGCACCGGGGACCTCGGCGAGCTCTCCCCCGATGGCAGGCTCGCCGTCCTGGGCCGGGCCGACGACGTCATCATCACCGGCGGCGTCAAGGTCTCCGCCGCGCATGTGCAGGCTGAGCTGGAAAAGCTCGACGGCGTCAGCGCGGCGTTCGTTGCCGGCGTGCCTTCCGCGGAATGGGGCCAGGCGGTGGCCGCCTATCTTGCGGTCGGCGAACCGGCGGCTGCCAGCCCGGACGAGCTGCTCGACGCCGGGCGTTCGGCCCTCGGGGCACTGGCGCCGAAAACCGTCATCACCGCGCCCGCGCTGCTGATGCTGCCCAACGGGAAACCGGACCGGCTCGCCATGGGCGCACTGCTCAGCGAACAGCATCAGGCAGAATAGACAAGTTCCCCGCATCCACCGCCGGTCCCGTCCGGCCCCACCGCGAACAACACGAGGTACAACACGTGGCAACAGCTGCACAATGGATCCAAGGCGCCCGGCCGCGCACCCTGCCAGCGGCGATCGCCCCGGTGCTTATCGGCACCGCGGCCGCCTACGAACTGCAGTCGTTCCACCTGTTCAACGCGATCCTTGCGGCTTTGGTGGCCCTGCTGCTGCAGATCGGCGTCAACTATGCCAACGACTATTCCGACGGCATCCGCGGAACCGACGAGGAGCGCGTCGGTCCCCTGCGCTTGGTGGGATCCGGAGTAGCCAAGGCCCAGGACGTGAAGTGGGCCGCCTTCGGCGCGTTCGGGCTGGCCATGCTGGTGGGCCTGGTCCTGGTGCTCATCACCCAGGCCTGGTGGCTGATCCTGGTCGGCCTGGGCTGCGTGCTTTCGGCCTGGGGCTACACCGGCGGCAAGAACCCCTACGGCTACATGGGCCTCGGCGACGTGTTCGTGTTCGTGTTCTTCGGCCTCGTGGCCACCCTGGGCACCACCTACACCCAGGCCGGGCAGGTCAGCCTTCCCGCGGTCATCGGCGCCATTGGCACCGGGCTGATCGCCTGTGCGCTCCTCATGGCCAACAACGTCCGGGACATCCCTACGGACACCATCGCCGGCAAGAAGACCCTGGCGGTGCGGTTGGGCGACCGGCACGCACGCGAGAGCTATGTGCTCATGCTGGCCCTGGCGCTGCTCCTGGTGGTGGTCCTCGCGCCCACCAAGCCCTGGATGCTGATTGTGCTGCTCCTGGTCCCGGCCTGCCTGACGCCCGCTTGGCTCATGGTCAACGGCAAGCGCAAGAACCTCATTCCGGTGCTCAAGCAGACCGGCCTGATCAACCTCGGCTACAGCCTGCTGTTCTCGCTCGGCCTGGTGTTGAGCGTGGGCTTCTAGGGGTCGAAAAAATCCCTGGCCAGTCCTCTGGCCGGGGATTCTCCCGTAAAGCTCAGGCGTCCTTGGGGCGCCGGTCGTTCTCGACCCGGACTTCGGGGTGCTCGTCCACCAGGCGGTCCTCGGCGTCGGCGTCGTCGACTTCGCCGGCCGAACGCAGCGGCTTGGCCCGCCCGGAGAAACGTTCACGCATGGCGGCCGTGGCGGCGTCGCGCTGTTTCTGGAAGAAAAGGTAGCTGATCGCGAAGGCGATCAGCCCGGCGAAGACCACCGCCAGGATGGGGCCTGTCCCCAGGAAAAGGCACAGCACGAACAGCGGCACGAACAGCGCCAGACGGATCAGGGAGTACTTGAGGAAAGCCACGGATCAAGTTTACCGTCCGGACGCCCGCCGGCCGTCGCCGGCGGGCATCACAGCCCTCACACGGTCGCTAGACTTGAAGGTATGCCGCGCGTTATTGCAGTCATCCTCGTCCTGTTGGTCTTCGTGTATGGCCTGGTGGATGTGATTCGCACAGACGGGCGCTACGTCCGGGGCATCTCCAAGCCGGCGTGGATCGTTGTGATGGTGGTGCTTCCGGTCCTGGGAGCCATCCTGTGGTTCATCTTCGGACGTCCGTACGGCGGACGGGCCGTCCAGCAGGTCTTCCCGGGCCACCCGACCGCGCCCGACGACGACCCCGAGTTCCTGCGCAACCTCGAAATCCGGCGCCGAAACCAAAGCGAAGCGGAACGGCTGAAGAAGCTCCGGAAGGAACTCGAGGAGCGGGAACGCAAGCTCGGGGGCGAGTCGGCGTCCGACGGCGACGCCTAAGGGCTAAAGCGGCCCCAAAACGGGAAACGCCGGGCGAACCGCCCGGCGCCGCCCTAAACCGCTTTACAGGCCCGAGTACGAGTGCAGGCCGTTGAAGAACTGGTTCACGATCGTGAAGTTGAAGATCACGCACAGGTAGCCCACGATCGACAGCCAAGCGGCGCGGGTGCCGGTCCAGCCGCGGGTGGCGCGGGCGTGCAGATAACCGGCGTAGACCACCCAGATCACGAAGGTCCAGACTTCCTTGGTGTCCCAGCCCCAGAAGCGGCCCCAGGCCTTCTCGGCCCAGATGGCGCCGAACATCAGGGTGAAGGTCCAGCCCACGAACGCCACGGTGTTGATCCGGTAGGACAGGTTCTCCAGGCTGAGGGCGTCCGGAACCAGGCGCATGAAGCCGAGCTTGTCGGCGCCGCCGGCCTCAAGCGTCTTCTGCCGGTGCGACTGGACCAGCTGCAGCGCGGACATGGCGAACGTCAGCGTGAAGAGCGCCGAGGACAGCACCGCGATGGACACGTGGATCACAAGCCAGTAGCTCTGCAGCGCCGGGACGAGGTGGCCCACCGGGGTCCAGTAGGCCACGGACGCGGCCACGAGCATGATCACGGCCAGGCCGATCACGAAGGTTCCCAGGAAGCGCAGGTCGCGGCGGACCAGGGCCAGCAGGAAGACCACCACGGCAACGAACGCGCCGGTGGTGAGGAATTCGTACATGTTGCCCCAGGGCACGCGGCCTGCGCCGAGGGCCCGGGTGACCACGCCGGCACCGTGGATGAGCGCGCCGAGGATGGTCAGGGCCACCGCGACGCGGGCAGGTGCCCGGCGCTCGGCGGCGTAGCGCATGTCAGCACCTGCGGTGCGTGCTTCCGCGGACCCGGCTGCCGGGACGGCTTCCGAACCGGCGCTGCCGACGGCGACCGGCACCTTGGCGGCGGCAGCGGCCTTCAGGTCGACGGCGCGCAGCGTCTTGCTGCTCTTGGCCAGGTCCCAGGCGAAGGCGACAAACGCCACCGTGTACGTGCCTGCGGCCAGCAGCATGAAGAGCTCGCTGTACTGGCCCATGGTCTCGTTGATGGAGAACAACATTACTGGTCCTTAGTCTTTGTCGAGGCGACGGTGTCGGAAGTTTCGGGGGCGTCCGGCCCCAGCTGCCATTCGCGCTGGAACAGTTCACGGATCGCGGCGGATTCGCCGGCCAGGCGGTGGTCTTCACCGCGGGCCAGCAGTCCGTACTCCACCATCGTGCGTCCGTCGTCGTGGGTTCCCGTGCGGACCCAGACGCGGCGGCGGTTCAGGTAGAGGGAGACCACCAGGCCGGCGACGGCGAGCAGGGCGAAGAACAGGGCACTCACCTGGCCCGGGTTGTGGTGGATGTCCACGCCAACGTACTTCTTGACGCCGTCGAAACTGATGCTGCCCTTGCCGTCCGGCAGGGTGTACGTCTTGCCGGGTACCAGGGTGATGCCCTTGGTGGGGAGGTCGCGGCCGTTGAGTTGGGTGAGGCCCTTGACGTCGAGCTCGAACACGTTCTGCGGGGTGCCCTTGTCCAGGCCGAGGTCGCCGTAGTACGAGTTCAGGCTGAGCTGCGGGTTGATGAGTTCCGGGTCGCCGCTGAAGGACACGCCTTGTTCGGTGACGAACGCGGTGGGCAGGAAGAAGCCGGCAAAGCCCAGCTGCTCGGGCTTGGCGTCGGGGACCTTGATGACCACCGAGGAGTAATAGTTGTCGCCCTGCAGCTTGGCCACCACGGGCCCCTGCAGCGCGACGTTGCCCTTGCCGTCGCGGACGGTGACGACCGGTGCGTAGCCGTTGCCGGTGAGGTAGATGCTGGTGCCGCCGAGGGTGACGGGGTCATTGACCTTCAGGACCTTCTTTTCGGCCGGTGCGCCGGGGTTTTCCTTGGTGGTGACCTGTGCGGTGAAGTCGATGGGCTGGCCGAAATGGGCCGGCGATTCACGGTCGAACTTCACGTCGAACTTGTCCAGCTGGATGGAGTAGGGCTGCAGCCAGCTGCTCTGGAAGTTGGTTCCGGGGCTGAACTGGTCGTAGCCCACCAGGGTGTTCACGAACGTGTCCCCTTCCACCAGGATGCGCTGGCCGCTGTAACCGAACAGCCCGCCGATCGCCACGGACACCAGCACGCCGATCAGCGAGGTGTGGAAGACGAGGTTGCCCACTTCCTTGAGGAAGCCGCGTTCGGCACCGAGGGAGGGCCGGTCGCCGTCGGCGTCCCTGACCTCCACGCGGTAGCCGCGCTTCCTGAGCAGCGCGGCGGCATCGGTGATGGCGCGCGACGCCGGGATCCCGGCGTCGGCGGGGACCACCAGGGTGCCGTACTCCGGAAGGCGGGACAGCCGCTTCGGGGTCCGCGGCGGCTGGGAGCGCACCGCCCTGTAGTGCGCGATGGCGCGCGGGGTCACGCAGCCGATCAGGGAGATGAACAGCAGGAGGTAGATGGCCGAGAACCAGGCCGAGGAGTAGACGTCGTAGAGCTGGACTGCATCCAGGATCTTGCCGTAATCCGGGTGGTCCTTGATGTACTGCGTGACGACGGCGGGGTTGGCCGGTCGCTGCGGGAACAGCGAACCCGGAACGGCGGCCACCGCCAGCAGGAGCAGCAGGAACAGCGCGGTGCGCATGCTGGTCAGCTGGGTCCAGGCCCAGCGGAGCATGCCCTTGAGGCCGAGTGTGGGCAGTGCTGCCCCGGCCTTGGCGTCCTCGAGGGTCTTGGATTTCTTGGTGTCTTCCACGGGCTCGCTCATCAGATCGGCAACTTCACATCGGTTTGGAACCAGTACTGCAGCCCGGTGACCCAGGCACCCCACACTCCGCTGGCCATCAGGATCCCCAGGAGGATCAGGATGGCCCCGCCGGCCCGCTGGATCGCCAGGCGGTGCTTGCGGAAGAAGGACATGATGCCGGCGCCCTTGCGCACGGCGAGGGCGATCAGCAGGAACGGCACGCCCAGGCCCAGGCTGTACACGAAGGCAAGCAGGGCGCCCTTGGCGGCGGAGGAGCCGCCGGACATGCTCAGCAGCTGCACGGCCGAATAGGTCGGACCGATGCACGGTGCCCAGCCCAGGCCGAAGGTGATGCCCAACAGCGGCGCACCCCACAGACCGGCCGGGGGCTTCGCGTGGATCTTCGCGTCACGCTGCAGCCAGCTGAAACCGCCCATGAAGACGACGCCCATGACGATCACCAGAATGCCCAGCAGCTGGGTGATCCAGGCGTTCTGCGGGCCGGAAAGCAGCGTGCCGAGCTGGCCGAAGGCGCCGCCGAGCAGGACGAAGATCACGGAGAAGCCGAGCACGAACAGCCCGATTCCGGCAAGCATGCGGCCGCGCCGCTGCTTTTGGAGGTCGACGCCGGTCAGCCCGGTGACGTAGCCCAGGTACCCGGGCACCAGGGGCAGCACGCACGGCGAAAGGAAGGAGACGAGTCCGGCCAGCAGGGCCACCGGGATGGCCAGGAGGAGGGAACCGTTGAGGATGGTCTCCGCGAAGGGGCTGTTCACGTTCGTCCGGCCGCCTACTCGGCTGCCGCGGCGCTGATGAGGGCCTTCAGGGTGCCCTTCTCGACTTCGCCCAGGACGCGGGAGGCAACCCGGCCTTCCTTGTCCAGGACGAGCGTGGTGGGCACGGCATTCGGCGGAACCAGGCCGGAAACGGAGAGCAGCACGGAGCCGTTCTTGTCGTTGAAGCTCGGGTACGTCAGGCTGAAGCTCTTCTCGAAGGCCTCGGCGGTGGCTTTTTCATCGCGCAGGTTCACGCCGAAGAACTGGACGCCCTTGGTTTTGAAGTCCTGGTGCAGGCCCTCAAGGATCGGCGCCTCGACCCGGCAGGGGGCGCAGGCCGCGAACCAGAAGTTCAGCACCGTTACCTGGCCGAGGAGGTCTGCGGCCTTCACCGCGGTGCCGTCGAACAGGGTACCGTCAATCTGCACCGGGGCCGAGCGTTCGGCCTTGGCGAACTCGGTGACGGAGCCGTCACCGGCGATGTAGTTCTTGTTGTCGCCCACGTTCGCCTGCTTGGCAAGGTTGTCTTCCTGCGGGGCGCAGGCCGAGAGGCCAACGGTCAGTGCCGCGAGGGCCGCTCCCCCGGCGGCGAGGAAGCGTCGTCGGGAGGTGTTGCTGTGCTTTTCCAATGTCATGCTCCGGGAGTGCTTGCGGCGCCGGGCAGCAACGCTGCCGCGGGCTCGCTGTAGTCGACCCGCACGAGGGCGCCGTCGGCGTCGAACACCAAGGACGTCAGGGACGTCAGCGTGCATTCGCGCTTGCGCGGGTCATGCCACAGCCGGCGCCCTTCGGCGCTGCGGCGGGTGGCGTAGATGGGCAGCTGGTGGCTCACCAGGATCGCTTCGGCACCGTCTCCCCCGAGTTCGACGGCGCGCTGCCGGGCGTCCTCGATGGCGGCGCGCATGCGCGCCACCTGCTGGGTGTATGGCTCGCCCCAAGACGGGCGGAGGGGGTTCCGGAAGTGGAACCAATGCTTCGGCTTCAGGAACTCCGAGGGCCGCGCGTGCAGTCCCTCGAAGTGGTTCTCGGCCTCGATGATCCGGGGATCCGTATGGATCTCCAGGCCCAGGGCGTCCGAGCTCGGCTGGGCGGTTTCCTGGGCACGCGTGAGCGGTGAGGCCACCAGATGGACGATCTTTGCCCCGGCCGCGACGCGCGCTTCGAAGTGCTCGGCGAGCACGCGCGCCATCGCCTGTCCGCGCTCGGACAGGTGGAATTCGGGCAGTCTGCCATACAGGACGCCGTCGGGGTTATATACCTCGCCATGGCGGAGCAGATGGACAGTTGCGTGGGGCATGTCTACCAGTTTCTCAAAGAGGATGGGCAATCAGAAATCTTCTACGCCACGTAGAACTGAAGTTCCGGAAAAAATGTTCCCCGGAGATGGAATAAAAGATGCATTTGCATGTTTATACTGGATGCAAGATCGGTTGATTGTTCAAGTAACTGTCCTCCGACCGGAGAATTCCACCCACACCTACTCCAAGGAGAACGCCATGACCCTCCCCGCCAACGTCACCACCGGTACCTGGACCCTCGACAACTCGCACAGCGAAATCGGCTTCACCGTCCGCCACGCCGGCATCAGCAAGGTCCGCGGCCAGTTCACCGAAGCCGAGGCCACCCTGGAACTGGCGGACCACCTGGCCGACTCCAAGGTCAACGCCACCATCCAGACCGCCAGCTTCGACTCCGGCGACGTCAACCGCGACGGCCACGTCAAGGGCGAGGACTTCTTCGACGTCGAGAAGTTCCCGGAGATCAACTTCGTGTCCCGCCACATCAAGGCCAACGGCGACAGCTTCGACCTGGTGGGCGACCTGACCATCAAGGGCGTCACCAAGGAGGTCGCCATCGAGACCGAATTCAACGGCGTCGCAGTGGACCCCTTCGGCAACACCCGCGCCGGACTCTCGGGCGAGACCACCATCAGCCGCAAGGAATTCGGCCTGACCTGGAACGCCGTACTGGAAGCCGGCGGCGTGCTGGTCAGCGACAAGGTTGTCATCAACCTCGAACTGGCCTTCATCGCCCCCGCCGCCTGAGTCTCCCGCAGTTCCCGGAAGCGGCGCTTCCCGGAAGGTACGCGGATCTCCGCTACCGCCGGGCAGCGCCGCTTTTCGTTGCCGCCCTCCGGACGGGCATCCATGCCGTGAATCCACCCGCTGGAGCATTCACCACGAGGCCGCGTGAAGGCCGGGAGTTCGCCGAAAATTTCCTAGGAAACCTTCAACCTCAGGTCTACAGTGATGCCATGAGTAACCCAAACGAAGTTCCTCAGCAGCCAGGCTCACAACCTCCGCCCTCCGGCGATGTTCCTCCCGCCGGCTACCAGCCCCCGCAGGGCGCACCGCAACCACCCAACTACCAGGCGCCGGGTTACCAAGCTCCCGGGTACCAGGCACCCGGCTACCAGGCACCGCCTCCGGGGTACGGCATGCCCACCGCCGGAGCGAACAATGCTCCGCCCGCCGGCTTGGGATACGCGGCTCCGGCCCGGAACACTTTCGGCCTTGACTTCAACAACATCGCCCAACGCTTCCGCGACACCACCGGCGTTCCGCAGCAGCTGACTTTGTCCTACTGGCTCTGGGTCGGCGCAGCCGCCCTTGGCGTTGTGGCAAGCCTGATCAACATCTTCGCGCTCCGCGGCTACTTCGGTGAGCTTCTCGTCGGCCCCGGCATCGTAGGCTTCGTATTCAGCCTGATCTTCGCTGCCCTGTACATCTTCATCGCGATCCGGCTCAAGGAAGGCGCCCGGTGGGCACGCCTGGTGCTGAGCATCCTGGCCGGACTTGCCGTGATTTCGCTGCTACTCCAACTGGTCACCCTGAACCTGGGCTTCATTGGCTCCGCGGTCGCGGTGGCGGCCGGTGTGCTGATGTGGCTTCCGGAGTCGCAGAAGCATTTCGCATAAACCCGTCCACATAGGGACAGTGCTTGCCCGAAGGCCGCGGCGTCCACCGGACCCCGCGGCCTTTCCGTTGCCGGAAATCCGCTGGGAATCGGGCTCCGCGGCCCGGGGCCGGGGTACGGTGGAACTAGCAAAGCTGGGGGCAGTGGTATTTGCTGGCCCGGCAGCCGAACCGCAGTCGACCATGCAAAGGAATGCCATGAGCAACCCTCCATACCCGCCCGCCAACTCCGGTGAAAACGGCGATTCCCAGCAGGGCACGCCCGAGCCGCCAAAGTACGGGCAGCCGGCAGAACCGCAGTACGGGCAGGGAGCACCCCAATACGGCGAGGGTGCACAGTACGGGCAGCAGCCCTCGGCGCCGCAGTACGGCCAAAATGCACCGCAATTCGGTCAGGCCCCGCAGTACGGGCAGGGAGCACCTCAATACGGCGAGGGTGCTCAGTATGGCCAGGGCGCACAGTACGGCCAGCAGCCGTCCGCTCCCCAGTACGGCGGTCAGGGCCAGTACGGCGGTCAGGGCGGCCAATACAACCAGGGCGGCCAGCAGTTCGGCCAGTCACCATATGGCCAGTCCCCGTATGGACAGGGTGCATGGCCCAGCCAGCAGCCTGCCACAACGTCTGGTGTTCCCCCGTTGGTCAACATCTCGTTCTGGCTCATCCTTGCCGCCGGTGTGCTGACCCTGATCGGCATCCCGTTTGCACTTGCCGCGATCAATTCGCCCGATTTCACCAGCATGATGGACGAGGCCATGAGGGCCCAGGGGACCAACAACCCGGGCATCGACATGGAGAGCTTCCGCGGAATAATGGCCACCATGGTGGTCATCTTCTCCGTGATCTTCGCGGGCCTCTATGCCTTGGTGGCGTTCAACGTCCGCAGGGGCAAGAACTGGGCCCGGATCCTCGGAACCATCTTCGCCGCGATCTCGCTGCTTGGCCTGAGCCAGATCGGCCTCGGCACGATCTCCATCCTGCTCGGCGTCGGCGCGATCGTGCTGCTCTACCTGCCGGGGTCAGCCCCGTACTTCCGTAAGACGCAGCCTTTCGCGAACCCCTACGGCCAGGGTCCCTACGGACGCTAGTCCTGCTGCGGGGAAACACACCGCAACAAACAACGGGCGCAGTCCCGGCCGCCGTCGGGCAGTTATCAGACGGCTTGGCCCGGGGTCTGCGCCCGTTGTGCGTGGTAGGCGAGGATCTGCAGTTCGGTGGCCATGTCCACCTTCCGCAGGTTGACGTGCGGCGGGACCTGCAAAAGCACCGGCGCGAAACTGAGGATGCTGCGGATTCCGGCCTTGATCACGCGGTTGCACACGTCCTGTGCCACGGCGGCCGGCAGGGCCAGGACCACCATGTTGGTCCCGGTGCGCTGCAGCACCTGCTCGAGGTTGGCTGCGTCGCTGACCCGCAGCCAGCCGACTTCATTGCCGACCACCATAGGGTCGGCGTCGAGGATGGCCACTACGTCGAAGCCGCGCGACTGGAAACCGCCGTACCTGGCCAGGGCCTTGCCGAGGTTTCCGGCCCCGACAATCGCAACTTTCCAGTCGTGGGTGAGCCCCAGCGCGGCGGCGATGTGGCGGCTTAGGTACTGCACCTCGTAGCCCACGCCGCGCGTCCCGTAGGAGCCCACGTAGGAAAGGTCCTTGCGCAGGGTGGAGGAACTGACGCCCGAGGCCTCGGCCAGCGCCTCGGAGGAGACCCGTTCCACTCCTTCGCCGAGGAGGGAGTTGAGGGCGCGCAGGTAGAGCGTCATCCGGGCCACGGCTGCGGGCGGGATCTGCTTGGCAGCAGTATCCTGCTCGCCCGGCGCGGGCTCGGCGGATGGTTCCAGCGCAGTCACGGTTGTCTCCATTGTGTTGCTTTGTTGTCCCACTCTATTGCGGGCCGCCCGGAGTCAACAAAGCCACCGGAGTCACACTCAGGATGCCATTGCCTTCTGCAGCACCCTGGTGAGCCGCACTTCGTCGATCTTCCAGAAGTCCCGCTGGATGCCGTCCACCAGCACCACCGGGATCTCTTCGGCGTAACGTTCGCTCAGTTCGGGATCGCCTTCGATGGAGGTCTCGCGCCACGGCAGCCCCAGCCCGGACGCAACGCGTTCGACGGCGTCCCGCGCCGCAGCGCAGAGGTGGCAGTCGGGTTTGGTGAGGAGGACGACGTCGGGAATCGGCATGTTTCCACGGTATCCCGAGCCGCGGGGCGGCGTCGAAGCGCACGGCGCGGGTTCATGCTCACGGCGCGGCACGGCGCCGGGCGGGGCAATTGACTAGACTCATGGCATGCCCGACGAGAAGACCGCCGCTGTGGCCACCGCGCCGGCTGTGAAGCAGCAACACGGCGAAGCCGCATTCTTCGACGTCGACAACACCTTGATGCGGGGCGCGAGCCTCTTCCATGTGGCCCGGAAAATGTACGAACGCAAGGCCTTCACCTTGTCCCAGGCTGCGGGCTTCGCGTGGAAGCAGTTCAAGTTCGTCCTCCGCGGGGAGAACATGGACGACGTGCACGCGGTCCGCGATTCTGCCCTGACCCTGGCCGCCGGAATCAAGGTCTCCGAGGTCCACGAACTGGGCGAAGAGGTCTACGACGAGATGATCGAGTCACGGATCTGGCCGGGCACGAAGGCGCTGGCCGAGCAGCACCTCAGGGTCGGCCGCAAGGTCTGGCTGGTGACCGCGACTCCGGTCGAGGTCGCAAAGGTGATTGCCACCCGGCTGGGCCTGACCGGCGCACTGGGCACGGTGGGCGAAATCGAGGACGGCGCCTACACCGGCCGGCTCGTGGGCGACATCCTGCACGGACCGGCGAAGGCCGTTGCCGTCCAGCAGGTGGCGGACGAGGAAGGCCTGGACCTGCAGCGCTGCTGGGCGTACAGCGATTCCCACAACGACATTCCGCTGCTCACCCTGGTGGGCCATCCGGTGTGCATCAATCCCGACGCCGCCCTGCGCCGCCACGCCCGCGAAAACAACTGGCCCGTGTACGACTTTCGTTCGGGCCGCCGCGCTGCGACCCTGGGCCTGAAGGCCGCCACTGTGGGCGGTGCCGTCTACGGCCTGTGGCGCGGCTTCAGCAAGTTCCGCGGCCCCAGGGTCTGACGCCTCCCCTGGATCCCATCGGGAACGCAAAAATGCCCGCCACCTCGAAAGGCAACGGGCATTCACGCACTGCGAAGTATTTCTACTTCTTATTGCGACGCTGGTGGCGGGTCTTACGAAGCAACTTGCGGTGCTTCTTCTTGGCCATACGCTTGCGGCGCTTCTTGATAACTGAACCCACGAAAGTTCCTTACAAATAAGTGAAGTTCCCGCCTGCCGGACGGGGCCGGTGAAGGCCCCGCAACAGACGGATTCTTACAGTGACGTAAAACGTTCCTTAACAGGGTACCGCCTCACAGGGGCACCCAATGACCGTGGACCCAGTGGGGCCCATGGACGAAAAGGCTAGGCACTCTCCGAGCGGCCATCCACCACGGCACCCTTGAGGTACTGGGCAACGGCTTCCTCAGGGACCCGGAATGACCGACCAAAACGGACGGCCGGCATTTCGCCGGAGTGGACCAGGCGGTACACGGTCATTTTGGAAACCCGGAGAACCTCGGCCACTTCGGCCACGGTCATGAATCGCGCATTCGAGAAGTTGGTCTCTGCGGACATTCTCCATATTCCTTTGCTCTCAGCTGACAAGGACAACCCCAGCGCGCATGACTGCGGCGTTCCGATGCTGAGCCATCACAACCATGTGCTAGATACTTTAGAGGCTGCTGAGGCCAATGTGAAAGTCCCGGACGCTACATTCGTGGTCACACGGCGGTGGCCTCGCGGCGCTTCCGGGCGGATGCCGCGAGCTGCTCGAGCACGGATGCGGTGACGTCCCATTCCATGCAGGCGTCGGTGACGCTTTGGCCGTAGACGAGCTCCTGCTCCCCCGCGAGCTGAAGCGCGACGTCGAGGTTCTGGGCGCCGCCCACCAGGAAGCTCTCCAGCATGACGCCGGCAACCGGAGAGGCGGGATCGGCCTCCAGCTGGGCACCGATTTCCAGCGCGACCTCGGCCTGGCGGTGGTGGCTCTTGCCGCTGTTGGCGTGGCTCGCGTCGACGATCAGCCGCGGGTTCAGACCCTTGGCGGACAGCTTTTCGGACGCGGCAGCGACGTCGTCCGCGGAGTAGTTGGGGCCTTTGCGGCCGCCGCGCAGGATCACATGCGTGTCGGGGTTCCCGGCGGTGGCCACCAGGGCGGCGCGGCCGTCGCCGTCAATGCCGAGGAACGCCTGCTGGGCTGCAGCGGCACCGCAGGCGTCGATGGCCACCTGCAGGTCGCCGTCGGTGCCGTTCTTGAAGCCGATCGGCATGGACAGGCCGGAGGCAAGCTGGCGGTGGATCTGGCTTTCAGTGGTGCGGGCGCCGATGGCGCCCCAGGCCACCAGGTCCGCCATGTACTGCGGGCTGATCGGCTCGAGGAATTCCGTGGCGGTGGGCAGGCCGAGCTCGGTGACCTGTTGGAGGAAACCGCGGGCGGCGCGCAGGCCCGAGGCGATGTCGTGGCTGCCGTCCAGGTGCGGATCGTTGATAAGGCCCTTCCAGCCCACCGTGGTGCGCGGCTTTTCGAAGTAGGCACGCATGACCACCAGGAGGTCTTCCTTGTGCTTTTCGGCCTGGCTGACCAAGCGGCGGGCGTATTCCAGGCCGGCCTTGGGGTCGTGGATGGAGCAAGGGCCGACGATCACCAGCAGGCGGTCGTCGACGCCGTCCATGATCGCCCGGATTTCGTCACGGCCGCGTTCGACGACGGCCGCGGCCTTCGCGCCAAGCGGCAGTTCCGCGATGACTTCCTGCGGTGCAGGGAGCGGTTCGAAGCGGCTGACCCGCAAGTTCGACGTCGAGCGGTCCGCAGGTGCGACCTGGCTGGCGTCGAGTGCGGCGGGGTTTTCGGCAATGCTGGTCATTTTCGGGTCCTGTTCCGGGGGCGGAGCGGGCCCTCATCAGAACCCGCCGGATATGGCGAAGGGCAGAGAATCATCTCTGCCCTGTTGGCTCTGAAGGTTAGTTGGATGCGTGTCAGTTAGACGCGGGCCCCTCCAGAGCCAACGAAAAATACGCATACCAACGCTTAGTCATGGACACACCATAGCCATGAAGGCGCCCGGGCCGCAAAACCGGTCCGGGTCTCATCCCGTAACAGTCACCGGGCGCAATGGAAGGACATTGAGAGAAAACGTTTCCCAAAAGTCGCTAGACTCAGCGCCAAGGAAACAGGGCAGCATCATGAAGGAAGCCATGGCAGATCGGAGCAGGCGGCGCGTCGGAATCGGTGACGTGGCTGCACGGGCCGGTGTTTCGCATGCCACGGTGTCGCGCGTCATGAACGGCAACACCACCGTCAACGCCTCCATCGCCCAGCGGGTCCAGGCCGCCGCTGCCGAGCTGAAGTACAAGCCGAACCCCGTGGGCCGCAGCCTGGCCCTGGGCAAGACCGAAACCATCGGCATCGTGGTTCCGGACCTCTCGAACCCCACGTTCCAGTCCATCCTGCGGGACGTCAGCATCGCCGCCGCGCGCGACGGCTACCGGGTCCTGATCGCAGACTCTTCCGAAGTCTCCAGCGAGGAAGCGATCCTTGCCGGCGAGGCACGGCGGCGCTGCGACGGCGTCGTACTCTGCGCCCCGCGCATGAGCCAGGACGAACTCGAAGAGCTCGCCCCCACCCTGCACCCCTTGGTGCTGATCAACCGCACCACCGAACTCTCGTCCACGCCCAGCCTGGTGGTGGACTACGGCCACGGGATCCAGAAGCTCGGCGCCCACCTGGTGGAACTGGGCCACCGGCGGATCGCCTACCTGACCGGCCCGGAGCGCAGCGCATCGAACGTGCAGCGGCTGCGCGGGCTGGAGAAGTTCGTCCAGGACTACCCCGAGGTGGAGCTGCAGGTCATTCCGGGGGGAAACACTTACGACGCCGGGAACGAGGCAAGCGACGCCGTCGCCTCCTGCGGGGCCACCGGCATCCTGGTCTTCAACGACGTCGCGGCCATGGGCCTGCTGCACGGCCTGAGCGAACGCGGCATCCGGGTGCCGGAGGACCTGTCCATCACGGGCTACGACGACATGCCCTTCGCCCGCTACACCATGCCGGGCCTGACCACCGCGGCCGTGCCGATCACCCAGCTGGGCAGCCTAGCCTGGCGCCGGATGCGCGAACACATCACCCAGGCCAACGCCCAGTCCCCCACCGACCACTTCGAGCCGCACCTGGAAATCCGCGGCAGCACCGCGCCACCGAAGGCCTGATCGGCCCGGGCCTCAGCCGGAAGCGGCGACTCCTGCTTCGCGGTAGTAGCCCTCGATGTGGGCGGCAACAAGCCGTGCCGCCTTGCCGCCGTCGCCGGTGTTCACGGCGTCGAGGATCGCGCGGTGCTCGGCCCGGAGGCGGCCGGCGGTCGCGTCCCAGTCCGGCAGGTTCTTGGTCAGTTCGGCGGCGTAGCCTTCGATCGCTTCGCGGAGGGACGCCATCATGGCGCTCACCACTACGTTGCCGGCGGCCTCTGAGAGTGCCAGATGGAAGCGGACGTCCAAGGCCAGGAACTCCTCGGTGCCCGGGCCGGCGTCCATGCCGTCGAGTAGCTCGGCGGCCTCGGCGAGGGCCGGCGATTCGGGGCGGGCCCTCGAAACGGCCCACGATTCCAGCAGCACACGGGTTTCCACGATGTCGGCCACGGGAAGGTGCCGGGTGGCCGTGTGCAGTCGCAAGGCCGCGCCGAGTGCCGTGGCGGGTTCCGCGATGACCACCGTCCCGGCGTCCTTCCCGGAGCCGACGCCGGCCCGCACCACGCCCATCGCCTCCAGGATCCGGATCGCTTCGCGCACCGACGTCCGGGACACCTGGAGCTGTTCGGCAAGGGCGCGCTCCGCAGGGAGGCGTCCGCCAAGCAGCAGTTTGCCGTCGGAGAACTGCCTTTCGATCCAACCGAGCACGAGTTCGTGGGTTCGCATGCCGGAATTCTACTTGATGTGGTCCGACCACATGGAATAGAGTGTGGTCCAACCACACAGCCGAGTCCGGAGACCACCATGACGCAGACCGTCCAGCCAGCCAGCGGCACAGCCGCAGCGAACAACAGCACCGCCGCAGCGAACGGCCACAGCGCAGCGGACGGCCACAGCGCCGTCGTGATTCCGCCGGCCCTCAAGCGCCGGATCCCCAAGTATTCGGACCTGGCTCCGCTGATGAAGTTCAAGAAGCCGGAGTTCAGCAACGCCGCCCGCCTCAAGCGGGCCTCCACGGTCTGGGAGCTGCGGGACATCGCCAAGCGCCGCACGCCGCAGGCGCCGTTCGACTACACGGACGGCGCCGCCGAAGCGGAAATCACCCTGCGCCGGGCGCGGCAGGCCTTCCAGGATGTCGAGTTCCGGCCCGGCATCCTGCGCGACGTCTCCAGCATCGACCTGAGCACCGACATCCTCGGCAAGCCTTCCCGCCTCCCCTTTGGCATCGCCCCCACCGGCTTCACCCGGATGATGCAGTCCGAGGGTGAATACGCAGGATCCCAGGCGGCCGAGGCCGCCGGCATTCCGTACACGCTCTCCACCATGGGCACCGCTTCGATCGAGGACGTCGCTGCGGCGGCGCCGGGCGGACGCAACTGGTTCCAGCTCTACCTGTGGACGGACCGGGAGCGTTCGCTGGAACTGATCGAGCGCGCGGCCGCGGCCGGAAACGACACCCTGATGGTCACGGTGGACACCGCCGTCGCCGGGGCACGGCTCCGGGATGTCCGCAACGGCATGACGATCCCGCCGGCCCTGACGTTGAAGACCGTGCTCGACGCCTCGTACCGGCCGGCGTGGTGGTTCAACTTCCTCACCCACGAACCGCTCACGTTCGCCTCGCTCTCGCGCTACACGGGCACCGTAGCGGACCTGATCAACTCGATGTTCGACCCCACGCTGACCTTCGATGACCTCGACTGGCTGCGCGAAACCTGGAAGGGCAAGCTGGTGGTCAAGGGCATCCAGACCGTGGAGGACGCCGCGAAGGTGGTCGACCACGGGGCCGACGGCGTGGTCGTATCCAACCACGGCGGCCGCCAGCTGGACCGCGCGCCGATCCCGCTGCACCTGCTGCCCGGGGTCTCCGCCGCCGTCAAGGAACGGAACCCGGAGGCCGCGGTCATCCTGGACACCGGCATCATGGGCGGCGCGGACATCATCGCGGCGCTGGCGCTGGGGGCGGACTTCGCCCTGATCGGCCGGGCGTACCTCTACGGACTCATGGCCGGAGGGCGGGCCGGCGTGGACCGGACCATCGCGATCCTGGAGAAGGACATGGCCCGCACCATGGCACTGCTCGGCGTCACCAGGATCGCCGAGCTGACCCCGGAGCACGTGCGGCTGCTGCAGGGCTGACGTTCCCGGCGTTCCTCCCAACTAGCTCGCAGTTGTTGTCGTTTTCGGGGCTGAAAACGACAACAACTGCGAGTCAGTTGGGTTGCGGGGCGGTCAGGCGACCAGGTTCTCCGCGGCGCCGCTCATGTGGTCGATCAGGGTCTCGCGGGCCTTGGCCGCGTTGCCGGTTTCGATGGCGGCGACAATGTCGTGGTGCCGGCCGACGCTCATGTTCTTGACGGCTTTTTCGATCCCGGCGTACATGATGGACATCCGGATGGAGCCTTCCAGGGATTCCCAGGAGTGCAGGAGCGTCTCGTTGCCGGACAGCCGGCAGAGCGTGCGGTGGAAGTCGAGGTCGGATTCGATCCGCTCCTCAAGCGAGGATTTTGCGGCCTTTTCCATCTGCACGACGGCGGCGCGCAGCTCCACGAGGGCCGCCTCCTTGTCGGGAAGTTCGCACAGGGTCCGCGCCGCGAGGGACTCCAGCACCCCGCGGACGGAGAAGATGTCGCGGATTTCCTTGACGTCAAGGTGGCGCACGGAAAGCCGTCCGCGGGCTCCCAGGGACACCAGGCCCTCCTGCTGCAGCTGGCGCAGGGCCTCCCGGAGGGTCCCGCGGCTGATCTGCAGCATCTCCGAAAGCTCGGTCTCCACAAGGTGCCGGCCCGGCTCGAGTTCACCCGTGGTGATGGCCCGCCGCAGGGCGATCAGTGCTTGTTCCCGCAGGCTCATCTTCTCGAGCCCTAGCAGGGATGCTGTTGTGGCCATGACTTCCTCGATGTCAATGGTCGACTGCTTACAGTCGTCGTTTAACTGTTGATACTACGACAGAAGTGTGGAACCGCTCCCGAACGGCTCCACACTTCCGTAACGCGTTGCCGGCTCAGCCCGGGCATTCAGCCCAGTTCGGCCAGGACCTTGGCCACGATCTTGTCCACGGACAGTCCGTAGCGCTCGTGGAGCGTCGGCAGGGCCCCGGCGTCGAGGAACCGGTCCGGCAGCGCGATGGGAACCACCCGCTTGCCAAGCCCGGCGGTGACGACGGCAGAGGCAACGGTTTCGAACAAGCCGCCCACCACGGTGTGGTTTTCGAGCGTGACGGCCAGGCGGTCGGTGTTCAGCTCGGCCAGGACCGTTTCGGCGTCGAAGGGCTTGATGGTGGGCGTGTGCACCACGGCCACGTCCACGTTGTGCTTGGCCAAAGCGTCGGCGGCCTGCAGGGCGCGCATGGTCATCAGCCCGGAGGAGACGAAGACTACGTCGTTGCCGCCGCGCAGCACTTTGGCCTTGCCGAGTTCGAAGGTGTAGTCGTACTCGTCCAGCACGGTGGGGACGTTGCCGCGCAGCAGGCGCAGGTAGGTGGGCCCTTCGGAGGCCGCAAGCTGCGGGACGGCCTGCTCGATGTCCACCGAGTCGCAGGGGTCCACGATGGTCAGGTTGGGCATGCCGCGGAAGATGGCCATGTCCTCGGTGGCCTGGTGGCTGGGACCGTAGCCGGTGGTCAGGCCGGGCAGGCCGCCGACGATGTTGACGTTCAGGTTCGGCTCGGCGATGTCCAGGCACAGGAAGTCGTACGCGCGGCGTGCGGCGAACACGGAGTAGGTGGACGCGAACGGGATAAGCCCGGTTTCGGCCAGGCCCGCGGCCGCACCGAGGAGGAGCTGTTCAGCCATGCCCATCTGGAAGAAGCGCTCCGGGAAGGCCTTGGCGAAGATGTGCATGTCCGTGTACTTGCCCAGGTCCGCGGTCAGGCCCACGATCTTGCCGTTGTCGTGGGCGGCCTTGACCAGGGCGTGGCCGAACGGTGCCGGAGTGGTCTTCTGCCCGGGGTCGGCAAAGGAGGCGATCATCGCCGAGGTCTTCAGCTTCGGCTTGGCGGTGGCAACGGTGGTGCTCATGCTGAGGCCGTCCTTCCGTATCCTGCGGTCAGCTGCTCGCGGCAGATCTGCCATTCGTGTTCTTCGATGCGCATGAAATGCGCCTTTTCGCGGGTTTCCAGCAGCGGAACGCCGCGGCCCACCTTGGTGTCGCAGAGGATTACCGAGGGCCGGCCCACCGGACCCGCAACAGCGGCGATGTTGTCGAACGCTGCCAGCAGCGCGCCGACGTCGTTCCCGTCCACCCGCTGGGTGTACCAGCCGAAGGCTTCCCACTTCTCGGTGACCGGTTCGGTGCGCAGCACCGTGTCCGTGGCACCGTCGGCCTGGAGGGCGTTGATGTCCACCAAGGCGGTCAGGTTTCCGAGCTGGTGGTGATGGGCGCCCATGGCCGCTTCCCAGGTGGATCCCTCGTCGAGCTCACCATCGGAAAGGAAGTTGATCACCCGGGATGCGGAGCCTTGCGCCCGCAGCCCGAGGGCCATTCCGACGGCGATCGTCAGTCCGTGCCCCAGGGAACCGCCGGAGATTTCCATGCCCGGGGTGTAGGTGGACATGCCCGACATCGGCAGGCGTGAATCGTCCGACCCGTACGTCTCAAGCTCGGAAACCGGCACGATCCCGGCTTCGGCCAGCGCCGCATAGTGCCCGATGGCGTAGTGGCCGGTGGAGAGCAGGAAGCGGTCGCGGCCTTCCCAGTGCGGGTCCCCGGGCCGGAAGGTGAGCTGGTCACCGTAGACGGCGGCGAGCATGTCCGCCGCGCCCAGGGCCTGGCCAACGTAGCCCTGGCCCTGGACCTCGCCCATGTTCAGGGCGTGGTGCCGGATCCGCTGCGCGGCCGCGCGGATGCGGTCGACGCGCTCGGCGTTTGGCGTCGCGGCGGGCGCTGCTTCGGTTGATGAAAGAGTCACTGGTTGTCCTTCCGAAGCCGGGCGCCGCCCTGGTGGGACGGCGCCCGGTTGCTGTGGATGTCAGGCGTTTACGGAATCGGGCGTTTTGCTGGCGGCTTCTTCGGCGAGCGCACGCTCACGGGGACCCCAGGTTTCCTTGGTGACCAGGGCTGCCCACAGGCCGATGGCGCCGTAGATGCTGAACAGGGCTGCGGGGCCCACCCAGCCGAAGCTGACGAACAGCAGGGTGGTGACGAAGGGCGTGAAGCCGGAAACCATCGCCGAGATCTGGTAGGCGAGGGACGCTCCGGAGGACCGGGTCTTGGCCTGGAACAGCTCGGGGAACCACGCGCCCTGGGCGCCGGCCAGCGAGTTCTGGCAGACGGCGTAGGCCAGCACAATCGTGGCGATGATGAGGAAGAACAGTCCCGTGTTGACCAGCAGGAACATCGGAATGCCAAAGGCTACGGCGAAGGCAGTGGACCACACGTAGACGGTGCGGCGGCCCACCTTGTCCGTCAGCTTGCCCCAGGAGTAGGTGGCGAGGATGCCGATCGCGGCAGCGATGCAGAGGGCCACGAGGGTCTGGGTCTTGTCGGCGAGCTTGGTGCTGTGCAGGTAGGAAATCATGTAGGTCACGGACACGGCGTAGCCGGCGGTTTCCGCAACACGGAGGCCGATGCCGCGGACAATGTTCCGCCAGTCGGTCTTGATGACCTCGACGATCGGCGACTTGACGATGTCGCCCTTGTTCTTGACGTCCTCGAACACCGGCGACTCCGGGACCTTGGAGCGGATGATCAGGCCCACCGCCACCAGGACGATGCTGGCGAGGAACGGCACGCGCCAGGCCCATTCGCTGCCAAGGCCCACGCTGCTCAGGAAGACGAGGTTGGCCAGCAGGAGGCCCACCGGGAAGCCGGCCTGCACGATGCCGGTGAACTGGCCCTTCTTCTTCCATGGAGCGTGCTCGTAGCTCATCAGGATGGCACCGCCCCATTCGGCGCCGAACGCGAGGCCCTGGATGATGCGGACAATCACCAGCAGGGTCGGGGCGAGGATGCCCACCTGCGCGTAGGTGGGGAGAAGGCCGATCACGAAAGTGGCCAGGCCCATCAGGATCAGCGAGGCCACCAGCACCGGCTTGCGGCCGAGCTTGTCGCCCAGGTGGCCGCCGATGATGCCGCCCAGCGGGCGGGCCGCGAAGCCGACGCCGAGGGTGGCAAAGGAGGCAAGTGTTCCGGTCACCGGATCGGCGCCCGGAAAGAATGCCGTACCGAAGTACAGCGCGGCGGCGGTGCCGAAACCGATGAAGTCGTAGGTCTCAATGACGGCGCCGACGCCTGAACCGACGGCAACGCGCTTCGCTTCCTTGGTTCCATGAACCGGACCACGCATGGTCAGAGCTTCATTGCTCATGGTGTTCTTTCCCTTTCGAAGAGTGCGGCGCTTCGTCGGCTACCGCACTGTCGACAGTCAACATAATACGCCAAGTGTGACCCGCCGCACTCCCAATGTCAACAGTCGACCTTGAGGGTTGACTGTTGACAGTTAACGCACTTAGAGTGGTTTCCATCACGCAGGCCACGCCGTAACGCCGGCCCCGAAATCCAAGGAATCAACGACGATGTTCCACCAACGACTGGGCTGCTCCTCCATCAGCTTCCGCCACCAGGACCTGGCCACGGCCCTGCAAACCATGGGCGGCCTCGGCTTCGAGGAAATCGACCTCGGCGCCCTCCCGGGCGTCTGCGACCACGTGCCCTACGTCCTGGACGCCGCCGCAGTCGAGGAGGTTGCCGCCGTCGTCAATAACTCGGGACTGCGCGTCCGTTCGGTGAACGGCGACGTCGGGGACCTGAACGCAGTGCTCGACGCCGGAGCCCGGGAAGCGCGCGAACGTCACCTCGGGATGCTGCTCAGCTTGGCCGCCAAGACCGGCGCGAAGGCGCTGGTGCTGCCCTGCGGCGCGATCGACCACGAGCCGGTCAAGAGTCTCGAGGAAGACATCGACACCGTCGCGGCCCAGCTGATCCACGCGGCCAAGCGTGCAGAGGAGTTCGGCGTCGAACTGTGGACCGAATCCCTGCACTACTTCCGGCTCTGCTGGAACATGGAGCGCGCGCAACTGCTGGCTGACCGCCTGGCCGGGAGTGGCGTCGGAATCGTCATGGACTTCAGCCACATCGTTGCCTCCGGCGGCGACCCCGTGGACTTCGTTGACCGCTTCGCGGACCGCATCACCCACGTCCATCTGCGGGACGCGGTTCCCGCCACCGAGACCGAGCCGGGGAACATCAACCTCAGCATCGGCAACGGCCAGGCCGACTTCGCCGGCGGCCTTTCCAAGCTGCGCGACGCCGGCTACACCGGCCACTTCTCGCTGGAACTTGAAACGCGCGACGTCACCCACGACGAGCGCCCGGCTGCCACCGCCAAAGCCGGCAGCTACATCACAGACCTCATCTGACACCTGCACAAACCCCCATTCAAGGAGCATCATGTCCACCATCCAGCGCACCGCCGTCCTCACCGGAGCCACCTCCGAGCGCGGCATCGGCCTGACCACTGCCCGCCGCTACGCCGCCCAGGGCTGGGGCGTCGTCATCCTGGACCTCGACGGCGAGAAGTCCGCCAAGGTTGCCGCCGAAATCGGCAACGAATTCAACGTTCCCGCCTTCGGCTATGAGATCAACGTCGCCGACGAAGCCTCCGTGACCAAGGCCCAGGCCGCCGTCGCCGCTGAGGTTGCTGCCGGTAACCTGCCGGTGGTCGGCGCCCTGGCCAACATCGCCGGCATCACCTCCCCCATCCCCTTCCTGGAAACCACGCTCGAGCTGTGGCACAAGGTGATGGACGTCAACGCCACCGGCACCTACCTGGTCACCAAGGCGTTCCTGCCGGAGATGATCGCCAGCGGCTGGGGCCGCATCGTCAACATGTCTTCCGTGTCCGCCCAGCGCGGCGGCGGCGTGTTCGGCAAGGTTCCCTACTCCGCGGCCAAGGCAGCCATCCTCGGTTTCACCAAGGCCCTGGCCCGTGAAATCGCCACCACGGGCGTCACCGTCAATGCCATCACTCCGGGAGCCGTGGACACCAACATCCGCGTGGGCACCACCGATGAGCTGGAAGCAGCCATCAACGCCGGCATTCCCATGGGCCGCAACGCCACCACCGAAGAGGTTGCTGCCGTCATCACCTTCCTCTCCTCCGAGGACTCGGCCTACCTGACCGGCACCACCATCGACATCAACGGCGGCAGCCACATCCACTAGTCCGGCTCCCCGCTCGGACCCCAGAACCAGGACCCACCATGACCAGAATCTTCAACGATCCCGCCGACTTTGCCGACGAAGCCCTCGCGGGTTTCTGTGACGCCCACTCGGACCTCGTGCGCCAGGTGGAGGGCGGCGCGGTCCGCCGCAACCGCCCGGCCACGCCGAAAGTCGCCGTCATCACCGGCGGCGGCTCCGGCCACTACCCCGCGTTCGCCGGCATCATCGGACCGGGCTTCGCTGACGGCGCCGTGGTGGGAAACATCTTCACCTCTCCCTCTACCCAGCAGGCCTACTCGGTGGCCAAGGCGGCCAACTCCGGCGCCGGCGTCGTGTTCACCTACGGCAACTATGCCGGCGACGTGCTGAACTTCGGCATGGCCAGCGAGCGGTTGAACGCCGAGGGCATCGCCGCGGAGAACGTCCTGGTGACGGACGACATCGCCAGCGCCTCCACCAGTGAGATCGAGAAGCGCCGCGGCATCGCCGGGGACTTCACGGTCTTCAAGGTCATGGGCGCCGCCGCCGAAGCCGGGCTGGACCTGGCGTCCGTGGTCCGGGTGGGCCGCAAGGCCAACGAGCAAACCCGCACCATCGGCACCGCCTTCGGCGGCTGCACCTTCCCGGGCGCGGAGCAGCCCTTGTTCCGCCTTCCGGAGGGCCACATGGGATTGGGCCTGGGCATCCACGGCGAACCGGGTCTGTTCGACACCGAGCTGCCGTCCGCCGTCGAACTCGGCACGGAACTGGTGCGCCGCGTCCTCGAAGAGGCTCCTGCGGAACACGCAGGTCGCATCGCGGTGATCCTCAACGGCCTCGGTTCCACCAAGCTTGAAGAGCTGTTCGTGCTTTGGCGCACGGTCGCTCCCCTGCTGCGCGACGCCGGGTACACGCTGGTGATGCCCGAGGTCGGCGAGCTGGTGACTAGCCTGGACATGGCCGGAGTTTCCTTGACAGTCACCTGGCTGGACGAGGAACTCGAGCAGTACTGGACGGCGCCTGCCCTGACCCCGGCGTACCGCCGCGGCATGGTGGGGTTCGAGGTGACGCCTGCCGGTGAGCTCGCATCCGACGAGGCGTACGACGGCGCCGCCGACTACTCCTCCACAGCCGAGTCGCATGAGTACGCTGCCCAGTGCCTCGCCGCCCTGGACACGACGGCCGCCCTGCTGCGCGCTTCCGAGGCGATGCTGGGCGACATGGACGCCATTGCCGGCGATGGCGACCACGGCCGCGGCATGGTCCGCGGATCCGCAGCCGCACTGGCCGCCGCCACTGCCGCCTACTCCGCCGGCGCCGGCGCCGGCTCCGTACTGATCGCCGGCGGCGACGCCTGGGCCGACAAGGCCGGCGGAACGTCGGGCGTCCTTTGGGGTGCCGGGCTGCGCGCCTTCGGCGAACGGTTGGGCGACACGGACATCCCGACGGCGGACGACCTCGCCGGCGCTGTCCGCGCCTTTGCCAGCCGCATCACCGACCTCGGAAAGGCGGAGATCGGCGACAAGACGATGGTCGACTCGCTGCTGCCGTTCGCTGGGTCCTTCACCTCGGCCGTCGCCGCAGGTTCTGCCGTGGAGGAGGCGTGGGCTTCCGCAGCCGCTACATCCGCCGAGGCCGCCGCCGCCACCGCAGAACTCCGGCCGCTCAAGGGCCGCGCCCGTCCGCTGGCCGAGAAGAGCATCGGCACCCCGGACCCCGGGGCGACGTCCCTCGCGATGGTGTTCGCCGCCGTCGGGCCCCACTTCACCGCAGTCCCCGTGGCTGCGGCAGCAAGCAACTAGGAGAAACCCATGCGAATCATCGTGGGCGCCGACGAAGCCGGCGTTGACTACAAAGACCGGATCCTTGCCGATCTCCAGGCCGATTCCCGCATCACCGAGGTGATCGACATCGGCGTCAACCGCGCGGACGAGGACTTCACCCGGCCCTACCCCCTGGTGGGCATCGCGGCCGGCGAAATGATCCGTGACGGCAAGGCGGACCGGGCCATCCTGTTCTGCGGCACCGGCATCGGCGTGGCCATCGCGGCGAACAAGGTCCCGGGAATCCGCGCCACCGCGGCACACGATTCCTTCTCCGTGGAGCGCTCGATCCTCTCCAACGACTGCCAGGTGCTGACCATGGGCCAGCGCGTTGTCGGCGTGGAGCTGGCCCGGCGGCTGGCCAAGGAATGGATCGGCTACGCCTTCGACCCTGCGTCGGCCTCGGCAGCGAAGGTCCAGGTGCTCAGCGACTTCGAAGGCTGCTGACGCCCCCTCCCGGAGCGCGCTACTTCTTCCGGCCGAACTTCGGCAGGTTGGGCAGGTCAGGCAGCTTCGCGAGCAGGTCGGCAGCCCTCGTGGCGGCGCGGCCCACCGTGCGGCCGATCTGCTGGGGAACGGTGTCGTCCACCGCAGCCGGTACAGGAACAACTTCCTGTGCCGGCTGTGCTGCGTTAACTGGCCGGGCGGTTCCCGCCGGAGCCTGGGACGTCCCGACGGCGGCGGGCTGGGCGGGCTGTCCGGCACTGGGGGCGGTGCCCTCCCGGCTCTGCCCCGGTGTAGCGGTGGAAGCGGCCGCGGCGGGGCCGACGTCGAACGTTTCCAGCCAGCTGGCAATGCCGGCGAGGGGCTTCGGGTTCAGGGCGTAATAGCGCTTCTGCCCCTGGGCGCGCATGCTGACGAGGTCCGCCTCGCGGAGCACTTTCAAATGCTTGGAAATGGTGGGTTGGCTGGCGTCGAGCTCCTGAACCAATTCCCCCACAGCTTTGTCCCCAGAGCGGAGGGAAACCAGGATGTCACGCCGGGTCGCCTCAGCAATGACGGCAAATACGTCGTCAGTCACCATGCCTCCAACCCTAGCGACATATACGTCAAAAGGCATCAACTATTTCGCTGTGGTGGAGCGCGCCCTGGGGGCTGGGACAGATCAATGTGCCCAGACTCCGGAACTTCGCACTTCGAAGAAGCGCGCACCATCGGGAGCGGTCTCCACAGCTTCCTTAACATGCACCGAGAACAGCCGCAGCTGCGCTTGCATGTCCGAAATGTCTTGGGGATCGGCGAGTACCTCACTGTCCAGGCGGCCAACAGCCGAATAGATCTGGCCTAGGCTCTGGATGAATTCGAAGCGGCGTCCCTCGAGGCCGACAAAGGTAACCTGAGCACCTCCGCCCATCCCGGATGATTCGATGGTGCCGTCGAGCGAGAGGACGTAGCGCAGCCGCGACAGGAATTCCTCGTAATCACGCACTCGCACTATCTCCTACAGCTTGGGCTGGAGGGTGTCTCCGGATCGTTGACCGGCCCTACCCCCGATGGTAGAACGATCACACGGTCCAAGCGGCCATCAGGCCGCGGCCAGAGCGGGCGGGGTGCGTGGCCATGGCTGACTTCTTCCGGCGGCAGATGTTCAACATCATTGCGGCGGTGTTCCTGATCCTCTTCGTGGCAGTATGGCTCGCCGTCCTGCTGCGGGTGGGTACGTGGGTGCCGGTCGCCGGGCTCACCGCCCCGGCCCTGAACGGCGCCCTGGTGACGGCCGCAGGCGTGATGGCCACCTCCCTTGGTTCCCTGACGGCGTCGGCCCTGGGTTTCACGATCGCCGAGGTCAAGCGGGGACAGGACGAGGCCCCGTCAGGCTCCCCGGTAAATTCCTTCCCGGCGGAAGTCGCCGCGAAGCTGTCCGGCAGGATCATCGCTGCGATCATGGTCTACATGGCCGTGGGCCTGCTGGTCCTCATCGTCTGGCTCGTCAAGGGACCGGCCTCCACCGACCTCATCGGGGCCTTCGCATTGTCCCTGCTCGGATGGCTGGTGGGCGCCGCAGGCGTGGTGTTCCAGACGGAGAAAGCGTCGTAAAGGTCTCAGTCGAACCAGGGATCCAGCCCATGCAACGGGAAGATCTCCTTGCGGGTGGCGATGATGCTGCGGTCCACTGCGTCGCCGGGGTCGTATCCGACCTCCCAGGAGCGCCACCAGATATCGACGTCGTCCCCCATGCGTTCGGGAGCGTTGCGGCCGAACTTCTCCCGGACGTATTCGAGCCATTCCTCCGGCACGCGGGTGCCCACGGAAATCGGGTTCTGCGCCACGATGCCGATCAAGTGGGACCAGGTCCGCGGCACCACACCGGTGATGTCGTACCCGCCTCCCCCGGTGGCGATCCAGCGGTTGCCGCAGTACCGCGCGGCGAGGCCGGCGACAGCGGTGGCGGCCTCGCGCTGGCCGTCGACGCTGAGGTTGAGGTTCGTGAGCGGGTCGTTGGCGTGCGAGTCGCAGCCGTGCTGGCTGACGATCACCTCCGGCCCGAACGCACCCACCAGCTGCGGCACCACCGCGTGGAACGCCCGCAGCCAGCCGGCGTCGCCCGTGTGGGCCGGCAGCGCGACATTGACGGCGGTCCCCAGGGCCTGCGGGCCGCCGATCTCGTTGGCGAAGCCCGTGCCGGGAAACAGGGTCAGCCCCGATTCGTGCAATGAAATGGTAAGGACCCGCGGATCGTCCCAGAAGATGTTCTGCGTGCCGTCCCCGTGGTGGGCGTCGACGTCGATGTACGCGATCTTCGCCACACCGCCGTCGAGCAACCGCTGCACGGCCAGGGCCGCGTCGTTGTAGATGCAGAAGCCGCTGGCGCGTTCCCGGGAGGCGTGGTGCAGGCCCCCGCCGAAGTTCACGGCCCGCACCGCCTCGCCCGAGAGGAGCGTTTCGGCGCAGAGCAGCGAGGCCGCGGCCAGGCGGGCACCGGCTTCGTGCATGCCGGCGAAAGCGGGATCGTCTTCGGTCCCCAGCCCTCGTTCCGGGTCGGACACCGTCGGGTCCTCGCTCGCACGCCGCACCGCGGCAATATAGTCCGCGCTGTGCACCCGCTGGAGTTCGACGTCGGACGCCAGCTCCGGTGCCCGCAACGAGACGTGCGGCAGCTCAAACAGCCCGAGGGAGTCCGCCAGCCGCGCCGTCAGTTCGAGGCGCTGCGGCGCCATAGGGTGGCCCGGGCCGAAGTCGTAGGCGGTCATGGCGGGGCTCCACGCCACCGTCGTTGGCAGCGCGGACGGACGGGGGCCGGGCCGGGAAGTCATCAAACACAGGCTAACCTGTTCGCCCGGCCGCCGCGGGCGATTAGTGGTTTACTACTCAAGACAGCCGATCCGTCAACAAGAAGCGAAAAGCACTGCCATGACCCAGAGCCAGTCGAGGTCTCCACGCCCGGCCAGCTGGCACCCCGACCAGCCTGAGCGGGAAGGCCTGTGGATCTTCACCGGCCTCCGGGACTTCATCGACAACATCGCGAACACGTCGCCGGCCCGGCTCGCCCTGACTGCGTTCTCCCTGGTGATCCTGCTCTTTACCGGCTTGCTGTCGCTGCCCGCCGCTTCCGCGGACGGCATTGTCACCCCGCTTCATGACGCGATGTTCACCGCCGCCTCGGCGGTCTGCGTCACCGGACTCACGGTGGTCTCGACGGCGACCCACTGGACGTTCTTCGGCCAGCTGGTGATCCTGGTGGGCATCTTCGTGGGCGGCTTGGGAACGCTGACCCTGGCCTCCTTGCTGGCGTTGGCGGTGAGCAAGCGGCTGGGCGTGCGCGGAAAGCTCATCGCCCAGGAAGCCATGAACAACGCCGGCCGCCTCGGCGAAGTCGGTACCCTGCTGCGGATCGTCATCACCACCTCCGTGGTCATCGAAGGCGCCCTGGCCCTGGCCCTGATCCCGCGCTTCATGATCCTTGGCGAGGACTTCTGGCAGTCGGTGTGGCACGGGGTGTTCTACTCGATTTCGGCCTTCAACAACGCCGGCTTCACCCCGCACTCGGACGGCATCGTCCCCTATGAGACGGACCTCTGGATCCTCATCCCGCTGATGCTCGGCGTCTTCCTGGGCAGCCTCGGCTTCCCCGTGGTGATGGTCCTGCAGCAGAACGGGCTCAACTGGCGTAAATGGAACCTGCACACGAAGCTGACCATCCAGGTGTCTTTCATCCTGCTGGCGGCCGGCACATTCCTCTGGGCCCTGATGGAGTGGGACAACGCACGGACGATCGCGCATATGAACCTGGGCGACAAGATCATCCACTCGCTCTTCGCCTCCGTGATGACCCGTTCCGGCGGCTTCAACCTGGTGGACCAGAACTACATGGAGTCCACCACCATGCTGCTCACTGACGCCCTGATGTTCGCCGGCGGCGGTTCGGCGTCGACGGCAGGCGGCATCAAAGTGACCACCATCGCCGTCATGTTCCTCGCCATTGCCGCCGAGGCCCGCGGCGACGCCGACGTTAAGGTGTATGGCCGCACCATCCCGCAGGGCACCATGCGGGTTGCCATCTCGGTGATCGTGGCTGGCGCCACCTTGGTGTCGGTCTCGTCCTTCCTGCTCCTGCAGATCAGCGGGGCAACCCTGGACCGGGTCCTCTTCGAAACGATCTCCGCCTTCGCCACGGTGGGGCTCAGCACGAACCTCAGCGCCGAACTGCCGCCGGAGGGCGTCTATGTCCTGACCGCGCTCATGTTCATGGGGCGCGTCGGCACCGTCACTCTCGCCGCCGCGCTGGCCCTGCGCCAGCGCAGCCAGCTGTACCACTACCCCGAAGAAAGGCCGATCATTGGCTAACACCTCAGGCGCCTCCACCCGTCCGGCGCACAATGCCCCCGTGCTGGTCATCGGCCTGGGCCGCTTCGGCTCCGCAACCGCCGAACAGCTGGTCAAACAGGGCCGCGAAGTCCTGGCGATCGAACGGGACCGGGCCCTCGTGCAGAAATGGGCCCCCGTCCTCACCCACGTGGTGGAGGCTGACGCCACCAACATCGACGCCCTCCGCCAGCTCGGCGCCCAGGAATTCAGCTCCGCCGTGGTGGGCGTGGGCACCTCGATCGAATCCTCGGTGCTCATCACGGTGAACCTCGTGGACCTGGGCATCGAGCACCTCTGGGTCAAGGCCATCACGCCCTCGCACGGCAAGATCCTCACCCGCATCGGCGCCAACCACGTGATCTACCCCGAAGCCGACGCCGGCGTACGCGCCGCGCACCTGGTGTCCGGCCGCCTGCTGGACTTCATCGAGTTCGACGACGACTTCGCGATCGTAAAGATGTACCCGCCCAAGGAAACCGTGGGCTTCACGCTCCAGGAATCCAAGGTGCGCTCCAAGTACGGCGTCACCGTGGTGGGCGTGAAGTCACCGGGCGAGGACTTCACCTACGCGCAGGCGGATACGAAGGTCTCCGGCCGCGACATGCTCATCGTGTCCGGCCATGTGGACCTGCTGGAACGCTTCGCGGCCCGGCCGTAGGTTTTTCCGGGTTCAGCCGAGCTGCTGGGTGATTTCCGCGGCGCGGGCAGCCGCCGCACGGGCGCCGTCGGCGATGATCGCCGGGATCCCGCCGTCGTTGAACGCCGCGATGGCGCGCTCGGTGGTGCCGTTGGGGCTGGTCACGGCCACGCGCAGGGCAGTGGGGTCCGCGCCGGGCTCGGCGAGCATGTAGCCGGCCCCGGCCACGGTCTCGCGGGCGATCCGCAGCGACAGTTCCGGATCCAGCCCGAGTTCGACGCCGGCGGCCGCCATGGCCTCGGCGAGGTAGAACGCGTACGCCGGGCCCGAGCCGCTGATGGCGGAAAGCGCGTCCACCTGTTCTTCCGGGATTTCCACCACGGTGCCCGCGGCGGAGAGCAACTGAGTGACAAACTGCTGCTGCTCGGGCGTGGCGTTGCTGCCGGCCGACACGGAAATCACGCCGCGGCCGAGCTTCGCCGGGGTGTTCGGCATGGTGCGGATGACGGGCTGGCCTGCGGGAAGGGCGGCTTCCAGCTGCGCGATGGAGACGGCGGCGGCCACGCTGACCACGATCGTGTCCGGGGCCAGGGCGGGCGAAATTTCGCGGGCCAGATCGGTGATGCCCACCGGCTTGACGCCCAGGATGACCACCCCGGCGCCCTTGGCGGCGAGCTTGTTGTTGTCCGGATCTTCGGCGCCGGCGATCGCCATGATGCCGTGCCGGTGGGCCAGTTCATCGGCCCGCTCGGCCCGGCGCACCGTGGCGACGACATCGGAAGGGTTGGTCCCGGCGGCGAGCAGGCCGCCCAGGATGGCCTCGTTCATGGATCCACAGCCAAGGAATGCGATTCGAGTCATGGCTCCATCATGCCAGTTCGCCGTTCCGCCGCCGAGGCCGCCAGGGATTCCCAGCCAACTCCCAAGGTTATTGCAGCTTGCGCCCAACTTTGCTACGTAACGTAGTAGTTACCTCATTGAGGGTGCGAGTGATGAGGCGGGCATGGGGATGTCCGCCAAGAAGCACCGGTGGCTTGAGCGGGTTTCCCCCCATTTTCCCGATCAGCCGCCGGTGCTTTCTCGTTTAAGTCCTGCGGCGACCTGCCCGGCGACCCGGCTCAGACTTCGTGGGCCCCCACAAGCGGCGCGCCCAGGTGCTGACGGGCAAACTGCAGGGTCTCGGCAAGCCACTCTTCCCGCTCCCCCGCCACCTTGGCCTTTCGGGTGGAAATCTCGGCCACGATGGTTCCCTGAAATCCGTTGCCGGCCAGGTGTTGCAGCACTTCGGCGCATTGCTGCGTCCCGCGGCCCGGGATGAGGTGCTCGTCCTTTCCGGAGCCGGAGCCGTCGGTCAGGTGGACGTGCCGCAGCTTGCTTCCGAGTTCCCGGACGGCGTCCAGACTGCTGACCCCCGCTGTGGCGGCATGCGAGAAGTCCCAGGTGACGTCGTCGTAGTCCTGCCCCACCGGGTCCCAATGCGGCAAGTACGCCAGCGCTTCACGGCCGCGGACCCGCCACGGGTACATGTTCTCGACCGCGATGTGCACCTGGTAGAGCGCCGCGATTTCCCTGACCCCGACGGCGAAGCTCTCGGCGTAGTTGGACTGCCAGCGGAACGGCGGATGGACCACCACGGTGCTGCAACCCAGGTCGCGGGCCATCCTGCAGGACATTTCGATCTTGTTCCACGCCGAACCCCAGACCTGCTGGGTCAGCAGCAGCGTGGGCGCGTGGATGGACACGATGGGCTGGGCGTAGCGATGGCTGAGCTGGTCGAGCGCGGCGGCATCCTGGCTGGTGGCGTTGTTGGTGACCATCACCTCGACGCCGTCGTAGCCCAGGTCCTGCGCCACCGCGAAGGCGTCGTGGACGCTCAGTGGATAGACAGAGGCGCTGGACAGGGCCACCGGGATCGGCCGCGCCTCCCCTGCCTGGTCCGGTTCCCTCAACTGCCCGACGCCGTCGCCCATGTCAGTCGGCCTGCCCGCCTGCTGCGGCGGCCGGGACCGGGGCTGCCGGGCCGCCGTCGTCGGCTGCTTTGTTCCTTGAAACGGACGCGGCCCCGACGTGCGGTGCCGGCTGCAGCGGGCCGCCGAAGACCAACTGGTCGAGGCGGCGCAGGATCAGGCCCTCGCGCAACGCCCAGGGGCAGATCTCCATGCTGGTGAACTCGAAGAGTTCCAGCGCGGTCTCGGCCACCAGGGCGCCGGCCAGGATCTGCCGCGCCCGGGCCTCGGAGACACCGGGCAGGTAAAGCCGGTCCGCGACCGTCATGGCGGAGATCCGCTGCGCCCACAGGCCCAGGTCCGTGGCGTGCAGCTCGCGCTTGACGTACGGGCCCGCGCCGCTGGGGGCGGCACCGGCGATGCGGGCCAGGGAACGGAAGGACTTCGACGTGCCGGCCACAAGGTTGGCCCGGCCGAGTTCCTTGAATTCCCGCACCACCGGTTTCAAGGTGGAGCGGATGTAGCGCCGCAGCTCCTTGACGCTCTTGGCCGTGGGCGGGTCGTCGTGGAGCCAGTCGCGGGTGAGGCGGCTCGCGCCCAGCGGCACGGACATGGCCAGTTCCGGAAGCTCGTCCTGGCCGAAGGCCATTTCGAAGGAGCCGCCGCCGATGTCCAGGTCCAGGATGGGTCCGGCGCCCCAGCCGTACCAGCGGCGGACGGCGAAGAACGTCATGGAGGCTTCTTCGTCGCCGGTGAGTTCCTGGAGGGTCACCGTGGTTTCGTGCTTGACCCTGGCCAGGACTTCGGGTCCGTTGGTGGCTTCGCGGATGGCCGAGGTACAGAAGGCCAGCAGGTCCTCGGCCTTGTGCTTGGCGGCGAATTCCCAGGCTTCGAGCACGAACTCGATCAGTTCGTGCTGCCCGGCCTCGTTGATGTTCCCTTCCGGATCCAGGAACTGGACCAGGGACAGCGGCCGCTTGTGTGACGCAAACGCCACGGGCCGTGCGCCCGGATGGGCATCCACCAAAAGCAAATGGACGGTGTTCGAACCGATGTCTAGGACGCCAAGACGCATGCTGACATTATTCCGTGTTTGGAACTGTGTGAAGCAAGTGCGACGGCCCGCGGCTGTGCGCTACTCTCCGGCGCGCTTGAAGTCGCGGCGGACGTTGGCGATGCCCTCGGGGCCCATTTCGAAGCCGTGCTCGCTGCCCGGGTTGATGACCAGGCCGATCTCGTCGCCGATGCTGTCCAGGATGGCCGAACCGTGCGTGGCCAGGACGTTCGGCGCGGCTTCGAGGAAGTGGGAGTCCACGCGGCTGGGGTGGCTGAAGACCGCGAGCACGGGCTGGCCTTCCACATTGGCCAGGACGAGGGGTTCCACGGCGGCGTCCGGGGCGTCCAGGGCGTCGCTGCTGAGGATGTAGACCTCGCTGTTGAGGAAGGACAGGATGACCTCAACGGGGTTGGCATCGGGGTTCCCGGCCTTCGCCAGGTTTTCCTCGAGCTCGTTCAGGGGGCTGTTGTCAGTGGTTTCCGGCTGCTCACTCATGTACCTAGCCGATCACATCCGGGGGGTACAGACAATTTCTCAACTCACCCGCTGCCGGATAGGGGAATCCGGCAGCGTGCGTCTAAGCGAGGAACGAGCGAGCACGCAGAGGATTTCCCTATCCGGAGCTTCCGCACCTATTTCTTGGCCGCAGCCTTCTTCGCCGGCGCCTTGCGCGTGGTGGTGCGCTTGACCGGTCCCTTGGCACGCTTTTCGGCGAGCAGCTCGATCGCTTTTTCGCGGGTCAGTTCCTCGAGCGGGGTGGCGCGCGGCACGGTGATGTTCGTGACGCCGTCGGTGATGTAGGGGCCGAAGCGGCCTTCCTTCACCACGATGTTCTTCTCGGACACGGGGTCCGGGCCGAACTCTGCCAGCGGCGGAACGGCGGCACGGGCGCCGCGCTGCTTGGGCTGCGAGTAGATCTCCAGCGCCTGCTCCAGGGTGATCGTGAAGATCTCCTCTTCGCTGCCGATCGAGCGGGAGTCCGTGCCCTTCTTCAGGTACGGTCCGAAACGTCCGTTCTGCACCGTGATCGGGGTGCCTTCGGCGTCGGCGCCCAGGACCCGGGGCAGGCTCATGAGAGCCAGCGCGTCCTCCAAAGTGACGGTTTCCACGGTCATGGACTTGAACAGCGACCCCGTGCGCGGCTTCGCCTTCACGGGCTTCTTCGGCGGCTTCGGCTTGCCGTTCTTGTAGTACTCCACCGGCAGCGCGGCCAGCTGTTCGTCCGTCATTTCCGGGATGATCTCGGTGACGTAGGCCCCGTAGCGGCCATTCTTGGCAACCACGGTATGGCCGGTGTGCGGGTCGGCACCGAGCACGCGCTCCTCCGGGGCGGAGGTTTCCATGAGCTCCACGGCCTTGGCAGGGGTCAGCTCGTCCGGGGCGAGGTCCTCGGGAACGTTGGCCCGGGCGGATTCCACGATCTCGCCGGTCTTGGCGTCCACAGTGGGCACGGAGCTTTCCAGGTACGGGCCGAACTTGCCCACGCGCAGGGTGATGCCCTCGGCGATCGGCACGGAGTTGATGTCCCGCGCGTCGATCTCGCCCAGGTTGTTCACGATGCTCAGCAGCCCCGGATCGCTGTCCTCGCCGTAGTAGAAGTGCTTGAGCCAGGCGGCACCGACGGCCTGGCCGTTGGCGATCTTGTCCAGGTCGCCTTCCATGTCGGCCGTGAACTCGTAGTCCACATAGTCGGTGAAGTGCCGCTCGAGCAGGCGGATCACCGAGAAGGCGATCCAACTCGGCACCAGGGCCGAGCCCTGCTTCCGGACATAGCCGCGGTCCTGGATGGTGGAAATCGTCGAGGCGTACGTGGAGGGGCGGCCGATGCCGCGCTTTTCCAGTTCGGCGGTGAGCGAGGCTTCCGTGTACCGCGGCGGGGGGGACGTTTCGTGCCCGACGGCGACAATCTCCGAAGCCTTCAGGGCGTCGCCCTTCGCGACGTTCGGCAGGCGGCGCCCTTCGTCCGAGTCGTCGTCGCCGCGGCTTTCATCCTTGCCTTCCTCGTAGGCGGCAAGGAAACCGGGGAAGGTGATGACCGTACCGGACGCCGAGAACTCGGCGTCGCGCCCGTCGGCGGACACCGCGCCGAGGCGGATGGTCGCGGTGGAACCCTTGGCGTCGGCCATCTGGGAAGCCACGGTGCGCTTCCAGATCAGCTCGTAGAGGCGGAACTCGTCCCCGCTGAGCTGCCCGGCAACCTGGGCCGGGGTGCGGAAGGAGTCACCGGCGGGACGGATGGCCTCGTGGGCTTCCTGCGCGTTAGCGGCCTTGTTGGCGTACACCCGGGCACCCTGCGGGATGTATTCGGGGCCGTACAGCTCGGAAGCCTGGCGGCGGGCGGCCGTGACGGCTTCGTCGCTCAGCGCCGAGGAGTCGGTACGCATATAGGTGATGTAGCCGTTTTCATACAGGCGCTGGGCGATCTGCATGGTGCTCTTCGAGGAGAAGCGCAGCTTGCGGCCGGCCTCCTGCTGCAGCGTCGACGTCGTGAACGGCGCGGCGGGGCGGCGCGTGTACGGTTTGGTGTCGACCGAGCGGACCTGGAAGGCGGCGTTCTCCAGACCGGCGGCCAGGGACACGGCGAGTTGCTCGTCAAGGTGCACGGCGTTCGCGGAGGTGAGGACGCCGTCGTCGTTGAAGTCACGGCCGCTGGCGACCTTGGCGCCGTCCACTGCGGCGAGCTTGGCCTTGAAGGAACCGCTGTCCGCACCGAACTGGCCGGTGAGGTCCCAGTAGGACGCGGCCTTGAACGCCATGCGTTCGCGTTCGCGGTCCACCACCATGCGGGTCACCACGGACTGCACGCGGCCGGCGGAGAGGCCGCGGGCCACCTTGCGCCACAGCACCGGCGAGATTTCGTAGCCGTAGAGCCGGTCCAGGATGCGGCGGGTTTCCTGGGCATCCACCAGGGCAGTGTCCACGTCGCGCAGGTTGTCCATGGCGCGGTGAATGGCTTCCTTGGTGATTTCGCCGAAGGTCATGCGGTAGACCGGGACCTTGGGCTTGAGCACTTCCAGCAGGTGCCACGCGATGGCTTCGCCCTCGCGGTCCCCATCGGTTGCGAGGTAGAGCGCATCGGCGTCTTTCAGCTGGGCCTTGAGCTCGGCGACCTTCTTCTTCTTGTCCGGGGACACCACGTAGTACGGCTTGAAGTCGTTTTCGATGTCGACGGCGAACTTGCCCACCGAGGTCTTCTTCAGTTCAGCAGGCAGGTCCGAAGGCTGCGGGAGGTCCCGGATGTGGCCGATGGAGGCCTCGACAACAAAGCCCTCGCCAAGATACTTGGCAATGGTCTTGCTCTTGGCCGGAGACTCCACGATCACGAGTTTCTTGCCGGATTTTGCCTTGCTGGGCACGCTGCTCCTACGGAAAAAGAATGGCTTGGGCTGGTGCCCATAATGGCCTAGTTCACCACAATTTGCAGAATCCTGCCTTTGCTAGGTGGATAAGCCGGGGCTCCGGTCGTCGGGGATGAGGGACCACATGGTGGCCATGCGCTCGGCGCCGGACGGAATGCTGGCCGGGTCCTCGAGTTCATAGTCGCGCAGGATCTCATCAATCCTGCTGTTCAGCTCGACCCGCTGTTCCATGGTCAGGTACAGGAGCTTGCTGGCCAGGATCATCGCCGCCGAGGAGTCCGACGCCTCGCCCCTGGCCCGCAGTTCGTTCCTGGCGCGCGAATAGGCCAGCGCCCGGCGGCGGAACACGTCTAGTTCAAGATCGACGACGGCGAGCTCCGGGCTGGCGACGCTGCTGCCGGAGACAATGTTGAAGTCGGTTCCTGCCGCCTTCCAGCGGCGCTCCCGCGCGTCGCCGGTGGTCTCCGCGGGCACGACGATTCCCCACTTCTGCAGGGCGCGCAGGTGGTAGCTCATGGCGCTCGGAGTGAGCCCGGTCTGGGCCGCGAGCTCGGTGGCGGTGCGGCTGAGCTGGGACTCGTACAGCTCGGAAATCACTTCAAGCCTGGCAGCGTGCGCGAGGGCACGGATGGCCTTGGGGTCGGTGATCTCGACCGTTTTCTCCGGCCGGCGACGGCGTTTGGTAGGGACCTGTTCCGCGTTGGCCCCGTTCTCTGCATTCACCGGATCAGTGTAGCGGGAGCCGCTTTGCGTCCGGTCCCTCACCCATGGGCCCGCACCGCGGTTTCCTGCGCCCCGCCCTCCTGATCCGCCTGGTCCGTATGGTCCGCCGGCAGTAGGAAGCCGTCCTGGACCAGGTTCCCTACTTCGGACAGCAGGCCGGCACGGAATGCGTCGTCGTCGAAGTCGTCCCCGCCGCCGAGCAGTGCCGAAAGGGCGCCGATCAGCTGCCGGACGGAGAGGTCGCCGTCGCAGGCGGAGACGAAACCGGCAAGCTCGGTGCTCAACAGGTTGGTCCTGCGCAGGCCCGCGCCCTGCCGAAGCAGGATGACGCCGGGATGCTCGGCTCCGGGCCGCTGGTGGCGTTCTTCCGTGACGTCCTCGGCCACCAGCAGGTGGGCTTCCTCCAGCGCGTGCCCGGCGAGCCAGTCGGCGCGTTCGACGGCGGCGCCCAGGTGCGGCCCGACCGGTTGTTCGATGGGGTAAGTGATTTCCTCGAAGCGGCGGACTGCGTCCGGCGCCGGAGCGGTTCCCGCAGCCGCGTCCCGTACAGGCCGGCGCAGCCAGATCATGCCGAAGCCGATCGCCGCGACATTCCGCGAGGCGAAGTCCGCCAGGTATGCGGCGTAGGTCCCGCGGTACAGGTCCTTGTCCCGCCCTTCGGACGCGTCCTGCAGCCAGGTTTCGGCGTACACCTCCGGCCGCACCTGTTCCCGCTGGATGAACCAGGCCTCGGTGTCCGTTCCTTCCAGCCAGGCGGCGGGCCGCTCGCTCCATCCCGTGCCTGTGGTGATCTCCCAGTTGCCCAGCATCTGGGCTGTTCCGCCGGGAACAAGGACCTCCGGGAGGGCACGGACCAGGGTGGAGACGATCTGGTCCCCCGGCAGGCCGCCGTCGCGGTAAGTGAACTGTTCCGAGGCCTCCTCGCCGCTGCTGCGCGGAGTGATGACGAAAGGCGGGTTCGACACCACAAGGTCGAACTGTTCGCGCGCCACCGGGTCAAGCAGGGAACCCAGGCGCAGGCTGACCCGTTCCTCGGGCCGGTCCGGGTCCAGGCCCAGGGCCGCCGCGTTCAGGAGCAGGTTGAAGCGGGTGAAGGCGAGCGCCCGTTCAGAAATGTCCGTGGCGGTGACGTGCCCGCAATGCTCCAGGAGGTGGAAGGTCTGGATGCCGCATCCCGTGCCGAGGTCCAAGGCGCGGGCCGCCGGGCGGCGGACGGTGCTCTGGACCAGGGTGGTGGATGCCTGCCCGATCCCGAGCACATGGTCATGCCGCAGGACCCCTGGCCGCTGGTGCGCGGCGAGGTCGCTGGAGACCCACAGTTCAATGGTCCGGCCGTCTTCTGCTTCCCAACCGTAGGGCCGCAGGTCCGCCTTGGCGGCGACAGCACCGCCGTCGAGCATCTCTGCAAGTCCCAGCTCAAGCAGCCCGGCAGTTCCGGTTCCCGGCAAGGCGGCGTCGAGGTCTTCGACCGACTGCGGAACGGCAAGCAGCCACAGCCGCACGACGACAGCGAGCGCCGCGGCCGGGTCCGGTTTGCCTGCCAGCGCGGCCGGCTCGGTGGCGAGCAGCGCCGGGACGAGCTGGTCCCGGCCGAGGGCGTCGTGGGCGGAGGCTCCGAGGAGCTCCGCCACGCCGTCCAGGGTGAACCCCGCAGCGCGCAGATCCCCGGCCAGGGAAATGAGCAGCTCCGGAAGGTCGCTCCGGGGCGCGTCAGGAGTATTGCCGGCGGTGAAATGCGTCGCTGTTTGGGTCACCTTGAAAGTCTAGGGGGACGTTTCACGCCCTGGCCGACCGCTGCGCTGCTATGTGGAAAATGGCACACTGCTGGAGCGGGTAGCGTGGAAACATGGCTTTCCTTCCCTCCACAGCACGCGCCGCCTCGCGCTGCGCGGCACTGGGCCTCATGGCCGCATTGGCACTGGCTTCCTGCTCCGCAGCTCCTTCCGTGGAGGACGCCGACGTTCCGGCGTGGAAGGCCAAGGTGCTGCCGTCCGCCTCCACCGTTGCAATGGAGGGCTCCGGCAAGATGCTCAAGCGGGAGCCCGCGGTCCAGGAGGCGGAGGTTCCGGCGGGCAATTACACCCTGACCGTGGCCTGCGACGGCGGCGGGAAAGCGTTTTTCGCGGTGTCCTCCGGCGGGAGGGAGATCACTGAGGCCGGCGCGGCCTGCAATGGAAGCTACGAAGCAACCCGCGTGGTGCTGCCGGCCGCGGGAACGGTGAGGATAACGGCGAGCAGCGTGGACGTCCCGCTGATCTACGCGTACCAGCTGGTCCCGGCCCAATAGCCTTGCTTGGACTAGGCTCTCCCCATGGCTGTGTGGGGGCGGGCAATAACAACGGTGGGGCTGATTGCCGTATTGGCGGCCTGCGAATACACCGAAGAAGGCGATCCACGGCCGAGTGCGCTGGCAGGATCGGTGCCGGTTTCGTCGTCGCCGGTTGATTCGGCCCCGCCTGAAAGCACCGCGGATCCCGCCCGCGAGAGGCGGATGGCCCTGATGTTCGAAGAAGTGGCAGCGCTTCTTGGGCCGCAGCAGGGTGAACCCGGGTACGAGGCGTCCGGTTCCATTGGTAATCCGATTCCGCCGGGCGGCGGAGAAGGGCCACCGCCTGCCAATAGTCTGAAAGTAAGCTTCACGGTTCCCGCAGGAAAATACGTAGTCGCCTCCGCATGCGTCGGAGACACCGGTGCGCAGTTGACGGTCACGGACCAGAACGGGCGTTCAATTGGACGCGTGCATCCGTGTGGCAAAGCCACCGACTTAACGCATGATCTTCCCGGCGGCATGGCGACTGTTGAGCTTCGGGGGGAAACCCAGGGGAATGAGGGCGTAGGGACGATCCGCCTTAGCGAGGCCTCTTCCGTGCCGTCTCCAAAACCATAGAATCCTGGATCTGTCGCCCTGCTCAGCACGGCGGTATCTTCATGCCATGCCGGTGCGATCCCGCCCCGCTCGCGCACCAGGGTTCCTGGCGCCGCTGTTGTCCGCCGGGTTGTCCATTCTGATGCTTTGCAGCTGCGAATACTCCACCCCGGACGATAAACCAAGGGAGCTTCCGTCCGTGACGCAAAGCCGGCCGCCGGACGATCTCGAGCGGAACCGCCGGTCAGCACTGGAACAACTCGAGCCCATGCCTCCGGTTCCTGTACTGCGCTTCGCTGGTGCAGTGTCCGACGCCGCTAACACCCCGTCGGCATCCGTCGCCGCCGGCACCTATCTCCTGAGCGGAGCCTGCGAGGGAACCACAGGCGTCCGGATCCTGGTCAGCCAGGATGACGGAATCCATGCCGGTCTTCGCCTGCGCTGCGGGAAGACCGCCCGCGTCCGCCTGCACCTGACGTCAGGCGAGGCCCGGTTCAGCCTCCATTCCACCTCCGCCCGGAGGGACGCGGTCGCCGCCGCTCAGCTTGAGCTGCTCAGTGATACGGTTCCCCCGGCGCTTTCCCCCGCGGAGTGGGCAGAGGGCGTCCTCGGCAAGCCCCGTACCTTCGAACGCCTCGGTGCCGCGAAACTCGACGGTCCCGTTGATGTTCCCGATCCGGCGGAAAACGGCACGTTCGATTTGTCCTTCGCCTGCCTCGGATACCGCGAAGTCCAGCTGACGGTCATCAGCCGGGACAGCCGCCGGACCCTCATGATCGAACGTACGGCCTGCAGGAGCATCCGCGGGGTACGGATCGTAGCGGAGGAGGGCGGCATCATTATCCGGATCGGCCCCCTCGGTAGCGGGGGTTCCGGGGCGTTTGGCTACCGGATCGAGCCGGTCGAGGGACACCGCTGACCGTACCGGGCTTCCCGGCGTAAAGTCTGAATATGGGCCGGTACCGAGCCCTCAAGGTGCCCCGGAAACGGCGGCTGCTTGCCGCCGTCGTGCTCTGTTACGGCCTGACGGCCGCCGGGCTGGCCGCCTGCGAGTACACGTACGACGACGGCCGCGCGCCGCTGCCTGAACGCCCCGCCCCGGTAATCACCGACCCGGTGCTTCCGCGGGATCCGGGACTGGACCGGACTGTTTCCGGCGAGGTTCTGGCCGCGTGGGCGCAGCAGGCGCTGCCGGCCAACATCGGCCAGGCGTTCTTCACCAGCTACGGCTTCCTGGGTTCCGGGGAATCCCGGACGGAACGGACAGTCCAGCTTCCGGCCGGAACGTATTCGGTGGCGCTGGCGTGCCGGGGTGCACGCCAGGCCTCCTACTCCGTCCGGGACGGCAAGGACGCGATCATCGAGCTCAAGATGAATTGCGGCGAGACCCGGATCAACGTCGTCGAGCTGCCGAAGTCCACCGTGCTCGAAGTTACTGTCGACGCCGTCAGGCGGGCGAACTTCGCCTACCGGGTCGCCAGGATCTGAGCCGGTTCAGTCATTTCCGACGGCGGTCTAGGCCGCGCACCCTTGCGGGCAGCGCAGGGTTTCCGGGCGTGCCGCACACTCGGCGCAGTAGAGCGTGAGGTTCCGGCAGCTGGGGTTGGAACAGTTCTCGAACTTGTTGGTCGGGGCGTCGCAGCGGACGCATTCCCCGATGGTCTTGGCGTCCTCGCTGAATTCGACGTGCATCCGCTTGTCGAAAACGTAGAGCGACCCTTCCCATAGCCCCTGGTCCTTGAACTTTTCGCCGTAACGGACGATGCCGCCGTCCAGCTGGTACACCTCTTTGAAGCCGCGGTTCACCATGAGGCTGGAGAGGACCTCGCAGCGGATGCCGCCGGTGCAGTAGGTGACGACGGGCTGGTCCTTGAGCTCGTCGTATTTTCCGGACTCGAGTTCCTTGATGAAGTCGTGGGTGGTTGCCACGTCGGGGACGATCGCGTCCTTGAACTTTCCGATCTGTGCCTCGAACGCGTTGCGGCCATCGAAGAACTTCACGTCCTGGCCGGCGGCCTTCTTCTCCTCCAGCATGGCGTGCAGTTCCTCGGGCTTGAGGTGGATGCCTCCGCCCACCACACCGTCGGCGTCGACCTTCAGCTCGCCGGGTGCACCGAAGGAGACGATCTCGTCGCGGACTTTGACGCTGAGCCGCGGGAAGTCGTCCGCGCTGCCGTCGGACCATTTGACGTCGATGCCCCGGAAGCCTTTGTACTCCCGGGTGGTCTTCACGTACTGCTTGACGTTGCCGATCTCTCCGCCGACCGTGGCGTTGATTCCGTCCTTCGAGATCAGGATGCGCCCGGTCAGCCCGAGCTTCTCGCAGAGCGCGCGCTGCCACAGGCGCACGGCCTCCGGGTCCGCGATCGGGGTAAAGCCGTAGAAGAGGACGATCTTGTTCAAAGCCACGCATTTAAGGTTACCGGGCAGCGCCAAACCGGGGCGTCCGGAGGGTCCGGGCGCCCCGGTTTG
>NZ_QYLP01000096.1 GCF_003614925.1 Arthrobacter celericrescens | reverse complement strand
CGCCCCAAATGGCCATGGTGTGTCTCCTTTTGGTTTGTCGCGGACCCGAACTCTTCGGCATCCCCAATACCTAGACGCTATCCCGGCTGTGTGAGGGGTGTCGATGGGAACCCCTCCCCATGAAGAGGTCCCCACCGACACCCAGGGCCCAAACCGCTACTTGCCGAAGCCGCGCAGCCTCAGGGAATTGGCCACCACCAGCACCGAGCTGGCGGCCATCGCGGCGCCCGCGATCATCGGGTTCAGCAGCCCCAGGGCGGCCACCGGAATGCCGATCGCGTTGTAGAAGAACGCCCAGAACAGGTTGACCTTGATGGTCCGCAGGGTCCGCCTGGACAGCTCGATCGCCTGCACCAGCTGCCCCAGGTCGCTGCCCATCACGGTCAGGTCCGAGGCTTCGATGGCCACATCCGTGCCCGAGCCCATCGCGATGCCCAGGTCCGCCTGCGCCAGGGCTGCGGCGTCGTTCACGCCGTCGCCGGCCATCGCCACCGTGGCGCCCTTCGCTTGCAACTGCCGGACGGCGTCCACCTTGCCTTCCGGCAGCACGCCGGCGAACACGTCTTCCGGTGCGATCCCGACGGCGTCCGCCACCTGGGCGGCCACCGCGGCGTTGTCGCCGGTCAGCAGCATCGGCCTGATGCCCAGCTCCAACAGCTGCGCGATCGCCGCTGCGGAACCGTCCTTGATGGTGTCCCGCAGGGCCACGATTCCGGCGGCCATGCCGTCCACGGCCACCCAGATCGCGGTGGCGCCGCCGGCCTCCGAGTCCGCCAGCGCCTTCCGCTGTGCCTCGTCCGGGGCGATCCCGTTTTCTTCCAGCCAGCCGGAGCGGCCCACGACGACGGTCTGCGGCGTGCCGTTCAGCGCAACCGTTCCGCGGACCCCGCCGCCGGCCGCCGAACTGAAGTCCGAGACGGCAGGCAGGCTGCCGCCGTCGGGCAGTGCGTCCCTGGCGGCTGCGGCGATGGCGTGCGCGATCGGGTGCTCGGAAGCGGCCTCCACCGCGCCCGCCAAGACGAGGACGTCCGCCTCGCGGTGTCCGTTCAGGGGTGTGGTTCCGTGCACGGCCAGCTTGCCGCTGGTCACCGTGCCGGTCTTGTCCAGCAGGATGGTGTCCACGGTACGGGTGTCCTCCAGGACCTGCGGGCCCTTGATGAGGATGCCCAGCTGCGCGCCGCGGCCGGTGCCGGTCAGCAGCCCCACCGGGGTAGCGAGCCCCAGGGCGCACGGGCAGGCGATCACCAGGACCGCGACGGCGGCCGTGAAGGACGCGTCCAGCTCACCGGTGGCCAGGAACCAGGCCAGGAACGTGAGCACCGCGAGCACCAGCACCACCGGCACGAACACCGCGCTGATGCGGTCCGCGAGCCGGGCGATGGGTGCCTTGCCGGTCTGCGCCTGGCTGACCAGCCGCCCCATCTGGGCCAGCGTGGTTTCCGAACCCACCCGGGTGGCGCGCACCAGCAGCCGGCCCGAGGTGTTAATGGTCGCGCCTGTGACCGGGCTGTCCGGGCCGACCTCCACCGGGACGGACTCGCCCGTCAGCAGCGAAGCGTCGACGGCGGACGCGCCGTCCGTGACCACGCCGTCGGTGGCGATCTTCTCGCCCGGGCGGACTACGAACACGTCGCCCACGCGGAGCTCATCCGCCGGGACCTTGTGCTCGACGCCGTCCTTCAGGATGGTGGCGTCCTTGGCGCCGAGGCTCAGCAGGGCCTTGAGGGCGTCGCCGGCCTTGGCCTTCGCGTTCGCCTCGAGGTAGCGGCCCAGTAGCAGGAACGTGGTGACCACCGCGGCGACCTCGAAGTACAGGCCACCACCCATGCCCTCCATGGCTTCCATGCCCGGGTGCTCCGTCATGGCTGGATTGCTGATGAGCTGCCACGCCGAGTACAGGTAGGCCGCCAGCACGCCGATCGAGACGAGCGTGTCCATGGTGGAGGCGAAGTGCCTTGCGTTGATCGCGGCGGCCCTGTGGAAGGGCCAGGCCGCCCAGCTCACCACCGGCAACGCCAGCGCGGCCGCCACCCAGCCCCAGTGCGCGAACTGCAGCGCAGGGACCATGGAAATCGCGAACACCGGCACGGTCAGAACGGCGGCGGTGATCAGCCGGGGGCGGAGCTGTTTCGCGGCCGGGCCGTGGTGCATGTGGTCGCCTTGCGCGGTGTGCACGGTATGGTCGCCAGCCGCGACGCCGCCAGCGCCATGCTCTGCATGCTCGGTCGTTCCTCCCCACGAGCCCCCCGTCCTCGCAAGCTCGGCCGGGGACCCCTGCTCGTGTGGGCCCACCTTAGACGCATGCTGCCGCATGACACTGTCACCGACGCTGTGGTCGTGTTCCGTTCCGCTGTGCTCACCATGCTCGCCGGCGGTGTGCTCGTCCGCGGGGCCGGCATGCGGCAGCGCGCGTCCAAGCGACGAAGGAGCGAGCGCGCCGAGCATGTCGGTTTCGCGGCCGGGCGAGTGGGTGGCTGGTTGGTTTTTGAGGTAGGCCTTGTAGCCCGTGGCGTTGACCGTGTCCACGATCTGTTGGTCCGTGATGTCGGCCGGGACCGTGACGCTGGCGGATTCGAGGGGGAGGTTCACGGAGGCTTCGACGCCTTCCAGTTTGCCGAGCTTCCGCTCCACCCGGGCCACGCATGATGCGCAGGTCATGCCCTCGATATCCAGTTCGATGATGCGGGTACCTTGCTGCTTGAGTAAGTCCTGGTTCCCCACGATGCCCCCTATGCGTCGTTGGCCACGACCAGGTATCCGGCCTCGGCCACGGCTTCGCCGATCTCAGAGGGAGAGAGTTCCTGGGTGGAAGTGATGGTCACTGTCGAGATGCCGCCTGCGTTCAGGTCGATCGCCACGTTCTTCACGCCGTCGAGGGCTTCGATTTCCTCGCTGACCGCCGAAACGCAATGCCCGCAGGTCATGCCCGAAACGCTGACGTTGGTCTGGATGGTGGCGCTGTTCTGGCCCATGGCGTACTCCTTGGTGGTGAGTTGGATGGTGTGGTGAGAGTTTGCGGGGTTACCGCAGCAGGCGCCCGATGGCATCCGTGGCCTCCTTGACCTTGACGTTGATGATTTCCGCACGGGCCTCGGGATCGGGTTCCGACGCCGCACCCACCACGCAATGCCCGATGTGCTCCTCCAGCAGGCCGAGGCTGACGGCGTGCAGCGCCTTATTGACGGCGGCGACCTGGGTGAGGATATCGATGCAGTACTTGTCCTCGTCCACCATGCGGGCGATCCCGCGGACCTGTCCTTCGATCCGCTTAAGCCTGCGCAGGTAGGAGTCCTTGTTCGAGGTGTAGCCGTGCTGGGCGTGCGGCTCTTCGGGAATGTCCGAAGCAGGGGCAACGCCGGCCGGGGTGGTGAGGGGGTCTACCGTGCTCATGTCCCCAATGTATACCCCCCGGGGGTAATTGGCAAGTACCCCCGGGGGGTATACGTCCGATGCGTCGCGGGATGCCGGCAACTATGATTGCGCTCGGTTTGGGAAGCTCTGAGAAAGGAAAGCCATGCAGAACCCGGCACAGGAGAACATCCCGGACGGACGCGGCCCTTCGGAGTACTTCCGTGCGAAACTCCGCTTCGAAATCGACGTCATGGACGTCGCTGAGGCCACGCCCGGCAGTTTCGTGCTCGTGGACACCCGGCGCCAGTCTTCCTGGGACCACGGGCACATCCCCGGCGCCCTCCACCTGCCGACCGCGCAGATCCCGGCCCGCGCCTCCGAGCTGATCCCCGCTGGCAGCCACGTGGTGGTCTATTCCTGGGGGCCGGGCTGCAACGGGAGCACCTTTGCTGCGCTCGCCTTCGCAGAGCTTGGCTACCCGGTCCAGGAAATGATCGGTGGGATCGAGTATTGGGCGCGGAACGGCCTGCCGGTGGAAACAGCGGACGGCGTGCGGGCGAACAAGCCCGATCCGCTGGTGACCGCGCACCAGGAGTGACCGCGCACCAGGGGTGAGCCCCGCCGTCGGCGTCCAACGCGCACGCCGACGGCGGGACCCTAACTCAGCCGCCCCACATCGCCGGGTACAGCGGCGTCACCGTCAGGCTCTCGAGCCGGGCGGTGCCGCCCTCGGAGAAAACGGAGATGCTGTTCGCGCCCGCGGCGGGGAAGACCTGGTCCGTGATGGTCGCCAGGCCGTCCTGGGCGAAGAGCTCCACCGAAGCCCGGTCCACATACAAGCGCAGGCGGAGGCGTCCGTCGATCAGTTCCACCCGGGCGTCTTCCACGGAGCTGAACGCCGGATGGAAGGCCACGTTGCCGGAGTTGCTCCTGTCGATGGAAAGCCGCTGCGTGGCGGTGGCGTAGCCGATCCTGGTTGACTGGCTGGCATTTCCGAGCACCTTCAGGCCGAACGACGATGCCGTGCCCGGCGTAAACTCGGCGTCGATCTGCACCACGTCCCCGGTGACCGGCAGCGTGGTCGTTCCCGGCTGGATGTCTTGGGCGGCCGCCGTGTAGGCGGCGGAGGTGTTCTTCAGCGCCTCCACCTGGGACACCACCTGCTGCCGCAGCCGCGGACCGGCCGGTGTCTGGGTCAGGACCACTTCACGCGGCAGGGCCATGGTTCCGCGCCACGTGCTGGTGGGGGTGTCCTGGCCGTAGTCCCAGTTGTTCATCCAGCCGAGCATGACGCGTTTTCCGCCGGGGACGTTGTTGAAGGACACCGTGGCGTAGTAGTCCCTGCCCTGGTCCAGCCAGTCGTGCGGCTCCAGGCGGGAGGTGTCCGAGGAAACGAACTCATCCGCCAGGATGTGCCCCCAGCCGCCGCGGTTGTTGTCCACGATCCTGATGGTGGCCTGGCTGCCCTTGAAGGCGCTGACATCCCACGCGGTCCAGGCCAGGTGTTCGGTATTGCCGCCGGTGGCGGTCCGGACCGTCTGGCCGTTGACCACCAGGTTCACCGTGGTTTCGCTGCTGCGGGCTTTTGCCGGTTCGGATCCGAGCACCATGTTATCCAAGGTCAGGTGTCCCCAGGGCCCCGCCGCGTTGTCCACGATCCGGATGCGCGCGATCTGGCCGTACCACGGCGAAACGTCCCAGTTCTGCCAGTTCAGGTCGCCGGAGTTCTTGCCCGTTGCGGTGCGGACCGGGACGCCGCCCACCAGCAGTTCCACTTGGAGCTGCCCGTCGGTCCGTGCGCCGCCGCCCAGGAGGAAGCCAATGTTGGTGTTGGTCAGGTAGAACTCGGGGGAGGTGATGGTGCCGACGTTGTTGTCCTGGTACGGGCCGCCCTCAAAGGTGTTGATCCGTTTCCCGATGGCGAATTCACCGCCCGACGTCGAGGGGTTCAGCGCCGCCTGGAAGTCGCCGCTGAGCTGCCAGCCGGCGTCGCTGAGCGTTCCGGGGTAGTCGAACCCATCGAACAGCAGATAGCCGGGAGGTGGCTGGTTACCTGACTGTTCGCCCGGGCCCTGCGGGTGCCTTCCGCCGGCCACCAGGAAGTTGAGGTAGTCCTTGTCCACCGTGAACGGCGCGGATTCCATAGTGCCCACGGGGTTGTCGCCGCCATGGAACCCGTTCACAAGTCCGGCGCCGATGTTGCCGGCCACCGCCATCTGTCCTGCGAGGCTTCCGGCGGCGGGGGCGCTTCCCCAGGGGCCGGCGCTGTTGGACGGGTCGTTCTGGACGTTCCATCCGCTGTAGGTGCCGCCGTTGAAGCCGGCGAGGATGTTGCCGGCCGGCAGCTGATCGGCGGGGTCGATGTTTTCAGCGGTGAAGGTGGTGCCGTTGAATGTGCCCACGAAGTACTGTCCGCCGCTGCCGCCAGCCAGCGCTCCAGGGTTGATGTTGACGGCGAGGACCCACTTGATGTTGTTCGGATTCCCGTCCACGGCGAGGGGGAAGAGATCCGGGCATTCCCATTGGCCGCCGAATGCGTTTGCCGGTCCGAAGTCGTCCAGGTAGGTCCAGTCCTTCAGGTTGCTGCTCTTGTAGAAGAGGACCCGGTGCTCGTCGGCTTCGACGGCGGCCATCACCCAGTAGTCCGGTCCGGAGGGGTTGTCGTACCAAAAGACCTTGGGGTCGCGGAATCCAGGGGTGTTCCGGTTGAGGACGGGGTTGCCGCTGTATTTCGTCCAGCTCTGCCCGTCGTCGGTGCTGTAGGCCAGGGATTGTGCCTGCTTGCCGGCGAGGGTGGGGTGGACGCCGGTGTAGTTGCTGGTGTACACGGCAACCAGGGGCGGGTTCTGGAGGCTCCCGAAGCCGCTGCTGTTCAGGGTGTCCACCACCACGGACCCCGAGAAGATTTCCTCGACGACCTCGCTCCCGTTGAAGCCGCGGGGAATGGCGAGGGGCTGCTCCTGCCAGTGGACGAGGTCCGTGGACGACGCATGGCCCCAGCTCATGTTGCCCCAGCGGGTCCCGTTGGGGTTGTACTGGTAATACAGGTGGTACTTGCCGTTGTGGTAGACCAGCCCGTTCGGATCATTCATCCAGTTCTTTTCCGGCGAGTAGTGCAGGTAGGGGCGGTATTGCTGCGTCGCCGGATCCGGGTCGGTGGCGCGGGCAGGGCTTATGGCTACGGCGAGGGAGGCGGCGGCCAGGGCCACGGCCGTCCCGAGTGACAGCAATGCTTTGGTGCGTCTGGTCATCTTTGACAGACCTTTCAAGAGTGCTTGCCTTGCGGTAGGTCGAAAGCGCGGTTCATCGAAAGCGCGGTTCATCGAAAGCGCGGTTCAGCGAACGACGACGGCGGGCATCACCTCAGGGGCGGCGTCCGCCGTCGTCGTTGTTCCGGCAGCTGAGCGGCCGGTGTCAGGGCGCTAGGGCGTCGCCCGGAATGAGTAATTCGAGGCGTACCTGACCACCTGGTTGCTGTCTCCGCTGTCCAGCACCTTGCAGCCGGACGTCGATGCATCCAGCACCACGGTGTGCACGGCGATCCCGGACACCGTGTTGTTCGTGGCGATGTAGTTGTTGTTCCCGGAGGCCACCAGGATGATCGTGGGCGTCTGGCCGGACGGGCTGACGGAACCTGAGGGCACGTCGAAGCTGAAGTGGTTGCCGATCACCGAGTTGCTGCCGCCGGCGATGTGGACCAGCCCGAAAAGGTCGTCCAGGCCGTTGTTGTAGGGCTTGAGCGGATCGAACGGCTCCATCTGGCGGAGGAAGTGGTTGTTGCTTACAAGGTTTTCCGTGCAGCTTCCCTCGAAGTTGACCATGCCCGGATAGAACGCGTGCAGGCGGTTGGCGGTGATCGAGGAGCGGGTGCAGTTCTTGAAATGCACGCTGCTCTTGCCGCGCGGGAAGATGTTGTTCCCGGTGACGAGGAGCCCGAAGTGGCCCTCGGCGAAGATCGAGAAGCCCACGTAACCGGCGCCGATCAGGTTGTCCGTCACCTTTGAAGCCTGGCCGGAACCGGTGAGCTCCACGCAGGATCCGCATTCGGCCAGGAAGTTGCCGCTCACGCTCAGGGCGTCGGTGTCCTTGACCACCAGCCCGCGTTCCAGGTACACCATGCCCATGCCTTCGACCCGGCAGGAATCGTTGGCGGAGTCGAAGAGAATGCCGGTCTTGCCGTTGGTGTAGTCGTTTTCGTTGCTGCCGAAGGAGACCCCGTCCAGGCAGAAGTTCTCGAACACCACGGAGCTCAGCCGCGGGTCGCCGGTCCGGTAGACCCGGAAGGCTTCGCCGGTGCCGTCGGTGTTTTCCACCCGCACACGGCTGCCGCCGGGGTTGATTTCGTGCCAGCTGGAGGTGTTGCCGGCGTTGTAGCGGATGCTCAGCGAGGTGAAGCCGTGGCCCGAGCCGCGGATGGTCAGGTAGCTGATGTCCACGTTCACGCGGGTCTTGAGGGAGTAGTCTCCCGGCGGAATGTAGATCACGGCGCCGGGCTTGGACGCCTGGCTGGTCTGCTGGCTCTTGATGTCGGCGATGATGCTGTTGATGATCAGCCCGATGTCGTTGTAGGGCGTGGCCGAGGGGTTGCCCGGTACGGACCAGGTGGTGACGTCGTAAACGGTGGTCAAAGCGTGTTCTCCTCACATCGTTGGGGGTGCTGCCTTCAGGTGCTGCGGTGCCGCGGTGCTGATGTGCTGCGCGGCGGAATCGCCGGAAGGGTGCGGAGTCGCTGGAATTTTCCGGCGATCCGGCAGCGTTCCGGCGACTTCGGCTGGTGGGCGGGCCCACGCCGCGGGTGCTGCCTTACCGAGCGCAGCGACGTTAGGGCTGCGGTGGGGCTTAGAGGACGCCGATCAGGTGCCGGTGTCCGCTGCCCGACGGCGCGTGGCCGGCGTCCGCCGTCGCGGGCGGTTCGGCCGGGGCTGCGTTCGCCGCGCCGCCGAATGCTGTGATCGCGACGGCGGTCCCCGCTGCTGTGGCGGCGGCCAGGACAGCGCGCAGCACTGTGCGGCGGCTGATGTCCGGGATGGGTTCCATCTGTTCTCCCTTGAACTGGATTTCCGTGGTGAAGCGGGGTGCAGCCAAAATGTGCCAAAACGTTTTATCGGCTGCGACGATGACTTTAGGACCACGCAAACCTTCGCGTCAAGGATCAACCCCTTGAAGTCGGCAGCCAAAACAATTTTTCTGTGACCCTTGACACGCCTCGTCGCCGTCCTTACGGTTGTGCCAAGTCGTTTTGGCAAAACGATTCTTCACCCCGATCAATCTCGCCATTTCCGTTCGAGAGAAAGTGAGTCGACAGCGATGTCCACTCGAAAGACCATCAACAGGTTCGCCGTCATCGGCGGCCTTTGCACCGCCGTCGCCCTTGCGGCCACCGGGTGCGGCGCTGGGGGCCCGTCTTCTACGGGTAGCGCCGCCAGCAGCACTGTCAACGTCCTCGTCGAGGCCGGCGGCCACGCCGAACTCACCGGGGTCGCCGAGCAGTGCAAGAAGGACACCGGCGTCACCGCCAACTTCGTCGAACTGCCTTACGACGGCATGTTCAACCGCCTGTCCAGCGAATTCTCTTCCGGCAACGTCTCCTTCGACGTCGCGGCTCTGGACTCCGTCTGGCTGCCGAGCTTCAAGGATGCCGTCCAGCCCATTGACGAACTCTTCACCGACGAGGCCAAGAAGGACATCTTCCCCGCCCTCGTCAAGGAAGCCAACGTGGACGGCCACTTCATCGGCATGCCCGCCTGGACCAACGCCGAGATCATCCTCTACCGCAAGGACCTCTTCGACGACCCCAAGAACAAGGCCGATTTCAAGGCCAAGTACGGCTACGAGCTGGCAGCGCCCACCACCTGGAAGCAGTACCAGGAAATCTCCGCCTTCTTCACCAAGGACGGCATGTACGGCACGGACGTGAAGGGCGCCGTCGAAACCGAATGGCTGGCCCACGTGCTGCAAGCCGGCTCGCCGATGGTCCTGGACGCCGACGGCAAGGTGGTGGTGGACAACGCCGCCCACAAGGAAGCCCTCGACTTCTACACCAGCCTGGTGAAGTCCGCTCCGTCCGGTGCCGCGCAGGTCGACTGGGCTGCCGCGCAGAACCTGTTCAACCAGGGCAAGACCGCCATGACCCGATTCTGGGCCCACGCCTACCGCCAGATCCCCAAGGATTCCCCGGTGGCAGGCAAGGTGGGCGCCGCCCCGATGATCGGCGGCAGCGCCGGCGTCGCGGGTGTCCCCGGCCCGTGGTACCTCTCCGTCCCCAAGGCCACCAAGAACACCGAGGCGGCCAAGAAGTTCGTCAAGTGCGCCTACGACCACAACAGCATGGGCATCGAATCCAGCCTGGGCCTGGCTGCACGCATCTCCGCCTTCGAGAAGTACCAGGACAAGACGGGCTACGAGAGCTTCAAGCCCCTGATCGAAACCCTCAGCGGCAAGGCGACCCAAACCCGGCCCGCCACCGCCAAGTGGCAGCAGATCGTGGACACCGTCCTCATCCCCACGCTGCAGAAGGCCGTGGCAGGCGGTGACTCCGCAGCCCTCCTCGCTGACGCCAAGAAGCAGATCGAGGCCCTCCTCAAGTAAGACTCCGCGGCCGGCACCTGTCCGTGCAGACGGCGCCAGCGCGCACTGCCAGCGCGGTGCCGGCCGCGGCCCCAACCAGCAGAAAAGAAAACCGTGCGTATCTCCGATCGCCGCTTCGCCCTCTTCCTGATGACGCCCGCGGCACTGTTCCTGGCCGTTTTCGTTGCTTACCCGCTGTTCCGCCTGGTGGCCGACAGCTTCTTCAAGATCTCGCCGATCGCCGGCGGCCCCCGCGACTTCGTGGGGTTCCAGAACTACCTCTCGGCGTTCGCCTCCGATGCCTTCATGGGTGCCGGGTGGCGGACCCTCGCCTACACCGTTGTGGTGGTGACCCTCGAGTTCGCCCTCGGGCTCGGCATGGCCCTGCTGTTCACCACCCTTGGCCGCAGGTCCCAGGTGTGGCGGACCGTCTTCCTGTACCCTTTGATGATCGCCCCGATCGTGGCCGGCCTGCTGTGGAAGTTCCTGATGATCGACAACTTCGGCCTCATCGGGACGCTCCTCCACCAGGCGGGAATCCTGTCCAACCCCAACCAGATCGGCTGGTTGTCCGACCCCAATATCGTGTTGTTCTCCGTGGCCATCCCCGACATCTGGCTCACCACGTCCTTCATGTGCCTTGTCCTCTTCGCGGGCCTGCAGAACATCCCGGGCGACCTGATCGAGGCAGCACGCCTGGACGGCGCACGCGCACCGGCGCTGCTGTTCCGGATCATCCTGCCGCTCCTGCGGCCAGTGATCGCCGTGGCCCTGGTGGTCCGCGGCATCGACGCGGCCCGGGCCTTTGACACCATCCTCATCCAGACCAACGGCGGCCCCCAGTCGGCCTCCGAAACCATGAGCCTGCTGATCTACCGCACCATGATCCGCTTCGGCGACCCGGGCCTCGCCAGCGCCATGGGCACCATCTACCTCGTCGCGATGCTCGCCGTCGCCTTCTTCGCGGTGGCCACCATCTGGCGGCCAGGAAAGGACAGCTGATGCGCGTCGCCGAACGTACCAGGCCCGACGCCGGGAAGGCGGCTGCGGTGACTGCCGGGAGTTCCGTACCAAGCACCACGCACGAGGGCGGCCGCAAGCGCCGAGGCGTCAACCGCGAAGGTCTCGAAGCCGGCCGCCGCAGTACCCGGACCATCCTCTGGATCCTGCTGGCCGCGGCCATGGTCCTGTACGGCTTCCCGTTTCTGTACCTGCTGTTCACGTCCTTCAAGACGCCGATCGACACCATCGCCGTGCCGCCCACCGTCCTGCCTAAGGAATGGACGCTCGAAAACTACGTGAATGCCCTCGGCCGCAGCGGCGTGGTGGCGTCCTTCATCAACAGCATCCAGACGGCCATCATCAGCACCCTGCTGTCGCTGGTGCTGGCGATACCGGCGGCCTACGGCATCACCCGCTACAAGACGCCGAGCGGCCGGGTGTTCATCATGGCTGCGCTGGTCACCCGCATGGTGCCGCCGGTGGCCATCGGCATTCCGCTGGCGTCCATGATGGCCTCCGTGGGAATGGCGGATACGCCCATCGCGCTGTCCATTGCCCACACCACGATTTCGCTGCCGCTCTCCATCTGGCTGATGTCCAGCTTCTTCGAGGCCGTCCCGCGCGACCTGGAGGAAGCGGCCACGGTGGACGGCTGCAGCCGGCTCGGTGCCCTGTGGCGGGTGGTGATTCCGGTGGTTTCGGGCGGGATCGCCGTCACCGCGATCTTCGCCTTCCTGGCTTCCTGGAACGAGTTCCTCTTCGCGCTGCTGATGACCGCGATCCGCTCGCAGACAACGCCCGTGGTGATCGCGAACTTCCAAACCCAGTTCGGCCTCGACTGGGGATCGATGACCGCGCTCGCGGCGGTCTACTCGATCCCGGTCATCCTGCTGACCCTTCTCCTGCAGCGCAAGATCGTCGCTGGCATGACGCTGGGTGCTGTAAAGGGCTAGCGCCAACAAGGGGCGGCGCTAACAAGGGTCAGCGCCGCCAAAGGGCCGGGCCGCCAGCAACGAGTAGCCTACTGATAGCCCCCGGGGCATCAGCAACCATAAGGACGTGGGAGACAGATGAGCAACAAGACCATCGGCATCAAGGACGTGGCCCAGGCTGCCGGCGTCTCTGTGACAACGGTCTCCCACGTCCTCAATGACGTTGCCTACGCCCGGATCAGCCCCGAAACCCGGGACAAGGTCAGGAGCGTGGCGGAGCAGCTGGGCTATGGCCCCAACCGCCTCGCCCAGGCCCTGCGCACGCAGAGGACCGGCATGCTGGGCCTGGTCAGCGAGGAAATCGCCACCACGCCCCACGCGGGCCGGATCATTCTCGGCGCCGACGAGGCCGCGAAGGCGCGGGGCTACAACCTCATGATCATCAACACCCCGGGCTCGGCCAGCCTCGAATCCCGGCAGGCCGACGTCCAGGCCCTCCTGGAACGCCGGGTGGACGGCATCCTCTACGCCACCATGTACCACCGCAACGTGGAGCTTCCGGCCAACCTCGGCAGCGTACCCTCGGTCCTCGTCGACTCGGTGGCCACCGGCGGAAACATCACCGCCGTGATCCCGGACGAGGAGGGCGGTGCCCGCGCCGCCGTGGGCGCGCTCCTCGACGCGGGCCACACCCGGGTGGGCTTCATCAACAACACCGATGACGTCCCCGCCACCCACCAGCGGCTCGCGGCCTTCCGCGCCGTGCTGACCGAAGCAGGGCTCGACGGCGGCTCGGCACCTGTCGAGTCGGAGGTTTCCGAGGTGCATGGGGGCTATGAGGCGGCCCGGCGGATCCTGGCCCGCGAGGACCGGCCCACCGGCCTGTTCTGTTACAACGACCGGATGGCGATGGGCGCCTACCGCGCTGCCGCGGAGTTGGGACTCAGCATCCCGGACGACCTTTCGGTGGTTGGCTTCGACGACCAGGAGCTGATCGCCGCCAACCTTTACCCGGGCCTCACCACCGTGGCCCTGCCCCACTACGAGATGGGTGCCTGGGCCACGGAGCACCTGATTGACGCCATCGAGGGCAAGGCCGATCTTGCCTCCATGGCACTCCAACCGACCATCCTGGGCTGCCCGCTGGTGAGCCGCGAGTCCATCGCCGCTCCCCGGTAACACGCAGCCAGCCCCTTCCACCCCAAAGAGGAAACACCAGACATGTCCAGTCGCCTTGATGCCGCACGCCCGGAAACGGCCCCGGCCGTCACCACTAGATTCCGGCCTGCCATCCACTTCGCGGCAAGGGATACGTGGCTGAACGACCCGAACGGCCTGGTCTTCCACAACGGCCTGTACCACCTCTTCTTCCAGAACAACCCGTACGGCAGCGTCTGGGGCAACATGTCCTGGGGCCACGCCACCTCCCGCGACCTGCTGCACTGGACGGAACACCCTGTGGCCATTGCCTGCGACGAAACAGAGGACATCTTCTCGGGCAGCGTCGTCGTGGACCACGGCAACACCTCCGGCTTCGGCACGGCGGACGAACCCGCCCTGGTTGCCATCTACACCAGCGCCTTCAAGGCCCCGTCCGAACACGGCGGCACCCAGGCACAGTCCTTGGCGTACAGCACGGACGGAGGAATGACCTGGCGGAAATACACCGCAAACCCCGTCCTCACCAGGAACTCCGCGAACTTCCGCGACCCCAAGGTCTTCCGCTACGAAGGCGGCCAGGGCGCCTTCTGGGTGATGGTTGCCGTCGAAGCGCAGCAGCAGAAAGTAGTCCTCTACCGTTCGGACGACCTCAAGTCCTGGGACTTCCTGAGCGACTTCGGCCCGGCCAACGCCGACTCCGGCGAGTGGGAGTGCCCCGATCTCTTTCCCCTGCCCGTGGACGGGGATCCGGACACCGTCAAGTGGGTCCTGATCGTGAACATCAACCCCGGCGCGGTGGCGGGAGGATCCGGCGGCCAGTACTTCGTCGGACAGTTCAACGGCGCCCGGTTCGTCCCGGACGCCGGTTCACTTGCGGCACCCGCGGGACTGTCGTCGATCGCCGACGCCGGGGCGCGCTCCGCCGCCCTTCAGCAATGCCTGTGGCTGGACTGGGGACGCGACTGCTACGCCTCCGTGTCCTTCAGCGAAGTCCCCGATGGCCGGCGCATCATCATCGGCTGGATGAACAACTGGGACTACGCCAACGAACTGCCCACCGCCCCATGGCGGTCCTCGATGACCCTCGCGCGCGAACTCAGCTTGTCGACGGCGGGCCGCACCGCCGTCGCCGGTTCCGCCCCCCTCCTCCAGCAACCGGTACTTATCCAGCAACCGGTCCTGGCTGGGCCACCAGCGGAAGCCATGGGCACCTTCGAACTGCGGGATTCCGAACTGCGGGATTCCGCCGTCCGCCTGCCGGACGCGGTACCCGGCAGCGCCCACATCATCGAGGCGGAGATCCGGCCCGGGAATGCCGGGCGTGTCGATTTCCTGCTCCACGGAAGCAGCGACGGACGCGAGGGGACCGTCCTCAGCTACCACCCGGGCAGCGCCACACTCACCCTTGACCGCAGGCACTCCGGAGACACCGGCTTCCACACGAAATTCGCTTCGGCCGAGTCGGCCCCGCTGGTCCTGGAGGACGGCATACTCAAGCTGCTCGTCGTCGTCGACCATTGCTCGGTTGAAGTATTCGCCCAAGGCGGCAGGGTGGTCCTGACCGACCTCATCTTCCCCGAGGCCGGAAGCCGGGAAAACCGGCTCTCGGCGGAGGGCGGCACGGCAACCATACTGAAACTCGCGGTCTCAACACGCTCCTGAAGCACCAAAGGAAGAAGCCATGCAAAGCAACCACTACGACGTCACTACCTGGCCCGTCGGCAACGCGTCCAAGGACGTGGGCGAAGTCATCAACAGCATCATCGCCGACGTCAAAGAGCGCCAGACCGACACCGATGTGAACGACGGCGGGAAGCCGGGTGCCGTGATCTACCTCCCGCCGGGGGACTACCGCCTCCGCACGCAGGTGCTGATCGACATCAGCTTCCTGCGGATCCAGGGCGCGGGGCACGGCTTCACCTCGTCGAGCATCCGGTTCAATGTTCCCGAGGATGAGTGGCCCGGCCTGCACGAACTGTGGCCCGGGGGAAGCCGCATCCTGGTGGACCTTCCCGCCGGTGGGTCGGAGGCGGCCGGAGCCGCCTTCTACGTCGAGCGGACCGGGAGCCCGCGGATCAGCTCGGTGGAGTTCTCGAACTTCTGCATCGACGGGCTGCACTTCACCGACGACGGATCGGGGCTGCCGGCGGAGAACAGCTACGTGAACGGTAAGACCGGCATCTATGTGGCGAATGCCAACGATTCCTTCCGCGTCACGGGCATGGGGTTCGTCTACCTAGAGAACGCCCTCACCATCTACCACGCGGACGCGCTCTCCATCCACGACAACTTCATCGCCGAATGCGGAAGCTGCATCGAGCTGCGCGGGTGGGGACAGGCATCGAAGATCACCGACAACCTGATCGGAGCAGGCTTCAAGGGGCACTCGATCCACGCCGAGAACCATGGCGGGCTCCTGATCACCGCGAACAACGTGTTCCCCCGGGGTGCGAGCAGCGTGCACCTGCAAGGCGTCACGCGGTCGAGCGTCACCAACAACCGCCTGCATTCGTTCTACCCGGGCATGGTGGTCCTCGCGGCGAACAGTTCGGAGAACCTCGTGGCCACGAACCACTTCCTGCGCGACCACGAGCCCTGGACGCCTTTCCTGGGAGTCGGCAACGGACTGGACGACTTCACCGGGCTCCTCAGCGTGGACGGCAGCAACAACACCGTGGTGGGGAACCACTTCTCCGAAGTCATCGACGCCGGGAGCATCCGGCCGGCCGGTGCGACGCCCGTGATCATCCGGCTGCAGGCGGGGACCGGCAACTTCGTCTCCAACAACCACGTGGTGGCCCTGGACGTTCACGCCGCGTCCAGCGACTCCTGCTTCGCGGCCCAGGTAGACGCCCTGTTGGCCACCGAGGCCTCGGACAGCCTCGCAGTCACGGCCGTCCTGGTCGATTCCGAGTCGGCCCGGAACACGATCCTGGACTCCGGGACCGACGCGCAGGTCATCGCGGACAGGGCTGTCAACGCCTTCAGGGCCACACCGGCGATCGGGGGCTAGCCGCGCTACGGCTGCCGGCTGGCGAAGACCACCTGGTTCCTGCCGAGGGTCTTGGCCTTGTACAGGGCAGCGTCGGCAGCAGCGACCATGCGCGGCAGGTCGGCGTCGGCGATTGCGCTCGCCGCGACCCCGTAGCTCACGGTGGGGAATACGACGCCCTTAGGCGTGGGCGCGGCGGCCAGGGCACGGCTGATCACGGCGGCGATGACCTCCCCGGTTTCCTGTTCGGCTCCCGGGAGCAGGATGAGGAATTTCTCGCCGCCGTAGCGCCCCACGAGGTCGGTGGACCGGATCGAGGCGACGGCTGCGGAGGCGAACGCCTGGATGGCGGCGTCACCTGCGGCGCGGCCGTGTTTGTCGTTGAGTTCCTTGAAGCGGTCCAGGTCCGCCATGATCAACGTGGAGGCCGTCCCGGTCGCGTCCATGCGCTGCACCTCGCGGGCGGCCAGCTCCATGAAAGCCCTGCGGTTGAGGACGCCCGTGAGGCTGTCCCGGTTGGCGCGCTCGTTGAGGCCGCTGATCAGCTGGGCGTTGCTCAGCGCCGTCATGCTGAAAGACACTGTGACCAGGAGGGCGATGGTCAGCAAGCTGGTTACTCCGGAGCTGAACCAGGTCCGGAAGCCGGGGCCGTCGGGTCCTTCGAGCAGGTACACGGGCCAGCGGCAGAGATAGAAGGCCGCAAGGACTCCCGCGCCCACTGTAAGGGAACGGTTGACGTAGGATCTGCGGGGCCTAAGCAGCGCCAGCTCGCGGGTCGCCAGGCCAAGGCCCACGGCCATCAGGCCCAGGTACACCAGGCCGCCCGACCATTCGTTGGACTGCGGGTTTTCCAGCACCGAAGCCACCGCGGTGATCGCCGGGGGAGTGATGATGAGCCAGAGCGGGGTCGGCCGCAGCCGCAACGAACGCGCGCCGGCCCAGACGCTGAACGCCCCGCCGACCAGAAGGGCGTTGCCAAGCGGATCCGCCCAGACCTGGTGCGGCGTTCCGGTGAGGAGGAAGCCCATGTTCCCTGCCAGGAAGGCCACGAGCGAAATGCACCACCAGCCGCTGTATGGTGAGCGCGTCTGGCGGAACGACGCGAAAAACAACAAGCACAGGATGACCGAGACGACTCCGAAAGCCACCCTCAGGCTCAAAGTATCGAGTTCCATGACCTACTACCCCCTTGCGAGGCCAAGCCTAAGGCATTACGAGTGACATATGTTGTCAAGTTGCATTACCGGGACGCGAGGGTCCGCTGGGGCGAAAGGGGATTGCCCCGCACAGGAGTCAAACGCGCCGCCAAGGCGTTGAATATATGTAGCTGAAGATTCCTTCCCAAAAGCCCCGCAATGCGGTTAACAAGGCGGGGTCGGCGACGTGAGAGCCCTAAGGGGCCCGGGGCCCTGGCTCTCTCCCCAGCCGTCGTCGGCCCCCTCGGAAAGTCCGACGGCGGCACCTACCCGGGTGCCGCCGTCGTACTGTGTGCCGAACACCCTGCGGATGGCTCGCGGGTCTGGTCCCATCACCGCTGGCGGGTCTAGGCTCCAAAGCGACGGCGTGTGTCCGGCACGCCCCTGACTGCGGGTGGGTGAAACTTCTTGGACGCCTTCGACAACAAGCAGCAACTGGACGGTGTAGACGCCAATCGGGGTGCCGGTGAGGGGGAGGCGCCGAAGGGGAAGCCGGAGTTCAGCGGCCCGTACCACCACCCCGCAGCAGGCTGGGGCGCGGCGATGAGCGTGGGGCGGATCCTGCTCCGGGAACGCACCCTGCTGGACGGGCCCCGGGCCATTTTCCGGATGAACCATGAAGGCAAGGGCTTCGACTGCCCAGGATGCGCCTGGCCGGACGACACCAAGGGCCTGCACCTGGACATCTGCGAAAACGGCATCAAGCACGTCACCTGGGAAATGACCCACAAGCGGGTGGGCCGGGAGTTCTTCGCGGAGCATTCGGTGCAGGAACTGTCCGGATGGAGCGAGTTCGAGCTGGAGAACAAGGGCCGCCTGACCGAACCGATGGCCTACGACGCCGCCACGGACCATTACGTGCCGATCAGCTGGGGTGATGCCTTCGAGCTGCTCGGCCGCTCGCTGCGGGAACTGGACGACCCCAACCAGGCTTCGTTCTACACCTCCGGCCGGCTGGGCAACGAGGCGACGTTCCTCTACCAACTCCTCGCCCGCGAACTGGGCACAAACAACCTGCCGGACTGTTCCAACATGTGCCACGAAGCCAGCGGACGCGCACTCAGGGCAGCCCTCGGCACGGGAAAGGGGACGGTGGACCTGGCGGACTGGGAAGCCACGGATGCCCTGTTCATCATCGGCGTGAACGCGGCGTCCAACGCGCCCAGGATGCTGACCGCGCTCGCCGAAGCGCACCGCCGCGGGGCGCAGATCGTGCACATCAACCCCCTGGTGGAAGCCGCCGCGAGCCGCACGATCGTTCCGCACGACGTGCTGGACATGGCCATCTTCCGCTCCACGAAGAGCAGCACCCTGAACCTGCAGCCGCGCATCGGCGGCGACATGGCCCTGCTGCGCGGCATGGCCAAGGCCATCCTGGAAATGTCCGCCACCGACCCCAAGGCGCTGGACCAGGAATTCATCGAGCGGCACACCGCCGGCTTCGAGGAGTACCGGGCTGTCTGCGAGGCCACCCCGTGGGGCGACATCGAGCGGCAGTCCGGGCTGTCCCGGGCCGACGTCCTCAAGGCCGCCCGGGTCTATCGCAACGCCGACCGCAGCATCATCAGCTGGTGCCTGGGCATCACCCAGCACGACCACGGCGTGGACACCATCCGGGAGATCGTCAACGTGCTGCTGCTGCGCGGCAACCTGGGCCGCGAAGGCGCCGGGCCCTCGCCGGTACGCGGACACAGCAACGTCCAGGGCAACCGGACCTGCGGCATCGACCACCGGCCCACCGAGCACTTCCTGGCCCGGCTGGACGAGGTGTGCGGCATCGAATCCCCGCGCGCCCACGGCCTGGACACGGTCCGCACCATCGAGGCAATGCACCGGGGCGACGTGAAGGTTTTCGTGGGCATGGGCGGCAACTTCGCCCTCGCTGCCCCGGACACCCCGTACACCTACGCGGGGCTGCGCAACTGCGAACTGACGGTGCATGTGAGCACCAAGCTCAACCGCAGCCACCTCGTGCACGGGCGCCAGGCCCTGATCCTGCCCTGCCTGGGCCGCACCGAGAAGGACGAACAGGCCAACGGGCTCCAGAGCACCTCGGTTGAGGACTCGATGAGCATGGTCCACCTGTCCGTCGGCATGAAGCGCCCCGCGTCCCCGCAACTACTCTCCGAACCGGCCATCATCGCCGGTATCGCCCAGGCCGCGCTGCCGGAAAGCACAACGCCGTGGGCCTGGTACGTGGGGGACTACGACCGCATCCGGGACACCATGTCCAAGGTGCTGGACGGCTTCGAGGACTTCAACCGCCGCGTCCGGCTTCCGCTGGGGTTCCGGCTCAAGCAGCCCGCTCGGGAACTCGTGTTCAACACGCCGACCGGGAAGGCCGGCTTCTCCGCGGCCCCGCTGCCCGACGTCATCCCGGCCCCCGGAACCATCTCGCTGGGAACCATGCGCTCGCACGACCAGTGGAACACCACCATCTATTCGGACAACGACCGCTACCGCGGCATCAAGAACCTGCGCACCCTGGTGTTCATGAACAATCAGGACATGGCGGACCGGGGCATCAAGGAGCTCGACCCGGTGGACATCGTCAGCACGGCCCGGGATGGGTCAACGCGCTCGCTGCACGGATACCTCGCGATCCCGTACGACATTCCCCGCAGCTGCGCCGCCGGGTACATGCCGGAGATGAACGTCCTGTGCGCCATCGGCGACTACAGCACGCAAAGCGACCAGCCGATCATGAAGAACCTGAAAGTCACCATCGCGCGCAGCGCCGGTTGACGCTTGGGGCCCGACGGCGGCACCCTGCCTTCCCGTGAAAGTGCGGTGCCGCCGTCGGCTGCTTTTCCCGGGCTGTTTTCCGCGTCGTTAGCCCGGGCCGCTAAGCCGCGGGCCGGCTGACGAGCTGGATGAGGTTTCCGCAGGTGTCGTCGAGGACGGCCGTGACGACGGGACCCATGGGGGTGGGCGGCTGGGTGAAGGCGACGCCGGCGGCTTCGAGCTCCTGGTGGGCGGCCTCGACGTCGTCCACCGCGAAGGACGCCGCCGGGATGCCGTCCGCCACGAGCGCCTGCTTGTAGGCCCTGGCTGCGGGGTGCTGGTCCGGCTCGAGCAGGAGCTGGACGCCGTCGGGTTCGCCCGCGCCGACTACAGTGAGCCAGCGGTAGTCCCCGACGGGCACGTCTTCCTTAGGAACGAATCCCAGTTTTCCGGTATAGAACTCCAGGGCCTTGGCCTGGTCGTCGACAAACACGCTGGTCACGTGGATCCTGGCCTGCATGGGCATCTCCTTGCTGGGTTTGCTTGGTTCCGGCTGTGTGTGCCGATCCTACCGGGAGGGTGCGACGGGGAACTTACGGTGCCGCGAGCACCCGCTCCAGCATGGCGACGCCGAAATCCCGGAAGGCGTAATCGCCGATCCCGTGCGCCCACACCACGGTCCCGATGGCCTGGTTCAGGTTCTCGAGCCGCCAGATACTGTTTTCGGCGGGGCCGACGCGCCGCCCGAGGCCCTCATGAAAGGCATCCGCCAGGTCTGGGCTGCCAACAAACTGCTTATGGGACAAGCGGACAAGATCGTGTACCCAGGCGCGGGCATCCGCGCGACCGAAGTCGATGACCTTGATGCGGCCCTCCTCCTGCAGCCAGTTCCTTGGCTGGTAGTCGCCGTGGGTGGTTACCAGCTGGACAGGAACGGCGGGGAGGGCCGCCAGTTCCTTGGCCGCCCGGGCAAGGGTTCCGGCCTCGAGCAGTCCACGGCCCTTCTTCAGCAGCAATTCAGTGGTGTAGCTGAGCTTCTTCGCGTATTCCGTGGAGCTCCCGACGGGCAGGTGCAAGGCGGCAAGCAGCGCCCCGGCCTGGCGGTACGTCTCCGGGGCATGCTCGGCGGACGTTCCCTCGACCGGCACCCCGGGTAGGAACTCCGTGACCAGGATTCCGGCATCGGCCGATGCGTGCCGGAGCACGGGAAAGCTGCCCGCCGGCCCGGGCATCCCGTGGCTGTAGGCCGCGATCTCGCGCCGGATGTGGTGGCTGGTGGTGCCGGCCTTGACGATGAACTGCCCGCCGGCCGAGGCAACCCGGAGCACAGTGGTGTCCTGCAGCGGCCACGAGTGGTCCTTGAGGACGGAGTAGGGCCCGAGCCATTCGCGCAGCAGTGCGCGCTGCTTCTCCGTGATCCCCTGCGGCATGCTCCCAGCATGCCAGAGGCGCCCGCGCCCGGGGCAATGGATCAAAAAGCCCGACGCCGGCCTCCACCGAAAGGCGGGGACCGGCGTCGGGCGTTAGAACAGTAAGCGAAAAACCTACGCCGTCACCGCGAGGGCGTCGATCTCGACGAGCATGACCTCGTGCGGCAGGTCGACGAACACAGTGGTGCGGCTGGGGAGCTGGCCGCTGGGGACGTTCTCGTTGATGAACTCGCCGTAGACCTCGTTCATGGCGGCGAAGTCGTCGCGGGTGGTGAGGTAGACGCGGAACATGATGACGTCCTCCACCGAGGAGCCGCCGGCCTCGAGGATGGCCTTGACGTTCTCCAGGGTGCGGCGGGTCTGGACGCGGACGTCGCCGTCGTCGATGTACTGGTTGGTGGCCGGGTCCATGGGGCCCTGGCCGGACACCTGGAAGATGCCGCCCTTCTTCACGCCCTGGGAGAAGGTGTGGGCCGGGGCGGGGGCGTTGTCGGTGCGGACGATGGTCTTGGCGCTCATACTGCGTTCCTTTCGGTGGGGGTCCAGCCCAGATCTTGTGAAATGGCTGCGGTGGTTTCTGTCAGTTCGGGGAGCAAGCCCATGAGGCCTTCGTAGTCGAGCATGACGATCGGCACGGAGCAGGACGCCGCGGCCACGACGGCGCCGCTCGCGTCACGGATGGGGGCCGCGATGCAGTGCACGAACGCCTCATGCTCGGCGTTGTCGTGGGCCCAGCCCTGCTTCCTGACCACGTCCAGCTCGGCCAGCAGGGCCTCGGGGGAGGTCAGGGTGTTCTCGGTGACCTTGACGTAGTCCAGTCCGGCGGCGATTTTCTCCTGCCGGGCACGCGGCATGTCCGCCAGCAGGACCTTCGCGACGGCGGCCGAGTGCAGCGACGCCGTGAGGCCGATCCGCGAGTACATCCGCACGGGGTGGTGGGATTCGAACTTGTCGATGTACACCACGTCCTTGCCCTCGAAGGCCGCCAGGTGCACGGTGTGCCCGGTGCGGGCATTCAGTTCGGCCAGGTGCGGGCGCGCCACCTCGCGGATGTCGCGCTGCTCCAGGGCAAGGGAGGACAGCTCGAACAGTTTCGAGCCGAGGCGGAAGCGCTGCTCGTCGTCGCGCACCACCATCCGCTTCTCCTCCATGGCGTGCAGCAGGCGCATCACGGTGGTCTTGTGCACGGAGGAACTGCGGGCGAGCTCGTCCAGGGTGGCCGGCTTCGCGGCCAGCTCGTTCAGCAGGTCGATCGCGCGCATCAGGCTCTGGCTCACGGGGCCACGCTCCCTTCGGCCGGGGTTGCTTCCGGCACCTCGAAATGCCCGGGGCTGACCCGGATTCCGGCCCACTGCTCGTCGCTGCATTCCAGGATCGCGGCCAGTGCGGCGGCTTCGGGGAGCGGTCCGCGGTCCCCGTGCACGGTCAGCGTGCAGGCCGCGGCGGCGTGCCCGCGGCGCAGGCTGGCTTTCTGGCTCAGCCCGAACAGCACGCCGCTGAGGTACCCGGCGGCGAAGGAATCGCCCGCGCCCACCGGTTCCACGATCTCCACGGAAAGCGCCGGCACTTCGTCGCGGGTGCCGTCGCGGTGCAGGGCAATGGCGCTGATCGCTTCGTTCTTGATGACGACGACGGCGGGATCCGGCATGAGCGCGCGGAGCTCGCTTTCGTCTGTGGTGCCGAAGGCGTGTTCGGCTTCGTCCTTGCCCACCAGCACGATGTCCGCGAGGTTGGCCAGCTGTCGCAGCACCGACTTGTCCTGCCCGGCCCAGAGGGCGGGGCGCCAGTTGACGTCGAAGGTGATGAGCCGGCCGTCGCGCGGGGCCTTGAGGAGGAGCTCGAGGAGGGCCCGGCAGTCGGCGGACAGGGCGGCGGTGATGCCGCTGAGGTGGATGAGTCCGGCCTTGCCGAGCAGCTCCGCCACCGCCGGATTCGCCAGGGTGGCCGGGGCCATGGCGGAAGCGGCGGAACCCTGCCGGTAGTACAGAACCGAGCTGCCGGCGTCGGGATCTGAATACTGGGCGGGAACCTTCACGTACAGGCCGGTGGGCAGGCTGGCATCCACTTCGACGCCGGTGACGCCCACGCCGTGGTCCTTGAGGTCTTCGATGATCCGGGTGCCGAAGCCGTCGTGGCCCACGCGGCCCACCCAGTGCGCTTCGAGGCCCATCGCTGCCAGGCCCATGGCGACGTTCGACTCGGCTCCGCCGATGCTGCAGTGCAGTTCCTCGGCCCGGTGCAGGGGGAGCCCGTTCACGGGGGTGAGCATGGCCATGGTCTCGCCGATGCAGACAGCTGTTGGCATAAAGCTCCCCTTCTTTAGGTATACCGGGGCCTTGACGCCCAATCCGGGACCATGTTAGACATATCTGCAACAGCTTTGCAACCAGCGTTGCAAAATACGCAACGCAGATCCTTGGTGTGCCGGACAACGATCGTCCGGCCCCGTGAAGGGAAAACATGTCCACCTCCGAAGCCGGATCAACAGCCCCCGCCATCGCCGCCGACGCCGTCGCGCGGCTTTCTTCGGTTCCGCTGAGCTGGCGGCACAAGGCCGTGCCCGCCGCCGCGAACGGAACCACGGCCGGCGACTTCATCCAGGAGCGCCACACGCTGGCGGACCTGCAGACGCCGCTGCTGACGCTTGACGGCCGCGCGCTGGAGGCCAACGCCGACCGGATGGCCGCCTGGTGTGCCGAAAAGGGCGTCCGCCTCGCGCCGCATGGCAAGACCACCATGGCCCCGCAGCTCTGGGCCGAACAGCTCGAGCGCGGCGCCTGGGGCATCACCCTGGCCAATTTCGCCCAGCTTCGGGTGGCCCGTGAGTTCGGCGTCCGCCGCCTGCAACTGGCCAACAGCCTCACCGATCCGCACGCCATTGAGTGGGTGGCCTCGGTGGTGGGACCCGAACAGACCATCCTGTCCTGGGTGGACTCCGTGGCCACCGTGGAACTGATCGGCCGCACCCTGGACGCGGCCGGCAGCAGCGCCGTGCTGGACGTCCTGGTGGAACTCGGCGCCCACGGAGGGCGCACCGGCGCCCGCGGCATCGACGCCGCGCTCGAGGTGGCCCGCGCCGCCGCGGCCTCCCCGCACGTGCGCCTGGTGGGCGTCAGCGGTTACGAAGGCTCACTGGCCCACACCGCGGACGCCGACGCCCTCGGCGCCGTCCGCGGCTACCTCGGCCAGCTGCTTGAACTGCACCGACAGCTGCTGGCGGACGGCCTGTACGGCTCCGACGAGCTGATCGTCACCGCGGGCGGCAGCGCCTACTTTGACGACGTCGTCGACGTCCTCTCGCCGGCCATCAGCACCGGCGACGGCGGCAAGACGGTCGAGCTGCTGATCCGCAGCGGCGCCTACATCATCCACGACGACGGCTTCTACCGCGTGATCTCGCCGTTCTCCCGGCACGGCGGGCAGCCCTTCAGCTCCGCGATGCACGGCTGGGCCCGCGTGGTATCCCAGCCGGAGCCCGGCCTCGCCCTGCTCGACGCCGGCAAGCGGGACCTTCCGGTGGACGAGGGCCTGCCGGTCCCGCAGCTGATCGGCCCCGCGCTCGGCGGCCCCATGAGCCCGCTGGAAGGGGCCGAGATCACCGCCGTTAACGACCAGCACTCCTTCCTGAGCTTCGACCCCGCCACCACCACTGTCAGTCCCGGCGACGTGGTGCGGCTGGGCCTCTCCCACCCGTGCACGGCCTTCGACAAGTGGACGCTGATCCCGGTGCTGGCTGACACGGACGGTGACCAGACCGTCGTCGACCTCATCCACACTTTCTTCTAGGAGCACCGGATGAAGACCCTCATCAGCAACGCCGTCCTCATCGACGGCACGGGCGACGCCCGGCGGAGCGCGGACGTCCTGCTGGACGGCACCGACATCGCACGGATCGCCGACGCCGGCAGCCTCACCGCCGCCGGAACCGGCGCCGGGCGCACCATCGACGCCACGGGACTGGTCCTCAGCCCCGGGTTCATCGACATGCATGCCCACTCGGACCTGCAGCTGCTGGTCACCCCGGAGCACTACGCCAAGCTCAGCCAGGGCGTCACCACCGAGCTCCTCGGCCAGGACGGCCTGTCCTACGCACCGGTGGATGACGCCACCCTGGCCGGGATCCGCCAGAAGATCGCCGGCTGGAACGACAACCCGGAGGACTTCGACTGGGACTGGCGGACCGTGGGGGAGTACCTCGACCGCCTGGATACCGGGAACGACGGCGGCCGGATCGCCACGAACGCGGCCTACCTCGTGCCGCAGGGCACCGTGCGGGCGCTCGTCATGGGCTTCGACGAAGGCGAAGCCAGCCCGGAGCAACTGGAGCAGATGCGCGAGGTGGTCCGGACCGCGATGGCGGAGGGCGCCGTCGGGATGTCCTCCGGGCTGACCTACACGCCCGGCATGTACGCCACCACCGAGGAACTCGGGGCGCTGTGCAGCACGGTGGGCGAACTGGACGGCTTCTACGCCCCGCACCACCGCTCCTACGGCAAGGGCGCCCTGGGCGCCTACGCCGAGATGATCGGCCTGAGCCGGGACACCGGCTGCGCCCTGCACTTGTCCCACGCCACCATGAACTTCGCCGAGAACAAGGGCCGCGCCGGCGAACTGCTGGGCCTGATCGACGAAGCCCTCGACGCCGGCGTGGACATCACCCTGGACACCTACCCGTACCTGCCCGGCGCCACCACCCTCTCGGCGATCCTGCCCAGCTGGGCCTCCGCCGGCGGCACGGACGCCACCCTGGACCGCCTCCGGGACCCGGACACGAAGGCCCGGATCCGCGAAGCCGTGGAAATCTACGGTTCGGACGGCTGCCACGGGGTCGTTGCCGAATGGGACACCCTGGAAATCAGCGGCGTCCAGAACCAGTCGCTCGCCGGCTATGTGGGCCGCACCATTGAGCAGATCGCGCAGGACGAGGGCCGCGAACCATTCGAGGTCTTCACGGGCATCCTGCTCGATGACCGCCTCGGCACCGGCATCCTGCAGCACGTGGGCCACGAGGAAAACGTCCGCGCCATCATGGTGCACCGCACCCACACCGGCGGCAGCGACGGACTGCTGGTGGGTGGCAAGCCGCATCCCCGGGCCTGGGGCACCTTCCCGCGCTACCTCGGCCACTACAGCCGGGAGCTGGGCCTGATGAGCCTGGAGGAAACCGTCCACCACCTCAGCGGCCGGCCCGCCGCGCGGCTCAAGCTGGACCGCCGCGGCCTGGTCCGCGAAGGCTACGCCGCGGACCTGGTCCTCTTCGACCCGGAGACCGTCCGCGACAACGCCACCTTTGAAAACCCCCGCCAGGCAGCAGCCGGCATCCACTACGTGTTCGTCAACGGCACGGCTGCGATCGACGGCGGCCGGCCCACCGGCGCGCGTGCCGGCCGTGCCCTGCGCCGCAGCCCCGACGGCCGCACCCGAGCAACCCGAGAAGAAGGTACCCACGCATGACCCCCGAAGAATTCATTCTGCAGCTCGAGGCGGACCGCACCCTCGCAGTCGTCCGCGCTCCCGGCATCCCCGACGCCGCCGAGCTCTGCCACGCCCTGGCCGCCGGCGGCATCCGCTCGGTGGAGCTGACCTTCACGACGCCGGACGCCCTCGCCCATGTGCGCCGCGCCGCGGACACCGCCGCTGAGCACGGCGCCGCGGTCGGCATCGGCACCGTCCTCACCGCGGACCAGGCCAAGGCCGCGATCGACGCCGGCGCGAAGTTCCTCGTCACCCCGGGCCTGCGTCCCGAGGTGGCCGAAGTGGCCGTCAAGGCAGGGATCCCGTTCAGCCTCGGCGCCATGACCCCCACCGAGGTGGCCCAGGCCGTGGACCTCGGCTCCGCCGCGGTGAAGATCTTCCCCGCCCGCCAGCTCGGACCTGTGTACCTGAAGGATCTGCAGGGCCCCTACCCGGGCATCAAGCTCCTGCCCTCCGGCGGCATCGACGCCTCCAACGCCAAGGGCTACCTCGACGCCGGAGCCGCCGCGGTCTGCTGCGGAACCAGCGTGGTGCCCCCCGCCGCCGTCGCCGCTGGCGACTGGACCGACATTTCAGCCCGGGCCGCCGCCTTCACCGGCGCCCTCAAGTAGGAACCCCGGAAAGGAACATTCAATGACTGAATTCCTCGACTGGCTGCGGCACGACACCGCAGGCCTGCTCCTCCTCGCAGGCGCGGGCATCGCGCTCCTGCTCTTCCTGATCATCAAGGTCAAGGTCGAACCGTTCATCGCCCTCGTGGCCACCAGCGTCCTCGTCGCCCTGGTGGGCGGCGTGACCATTGAAGCCCTCGTGGGCACCCCGGTCAAGAGCGGCGACGCCCTCATTGAAAAAGGCTTCGCCGGCATCCTCGGCCACATCACCCTGATCATCGGCCTCGGCACCGTGCTGGGCGCCATCCTCGAACGGTCCGGCGGCGCGGAAGTGCTGCTGGGCAAACTAGTGAAGGTCTTCGGCGAAAAGGGCACCCCGCTCGCCATGGGCGTCACCGGCTTTGTGCTCGGCATCCCGGTCTTCTTCGACATCGGCATCTTCGTGCTGGCCCCGCTGGTCTACGTCGCGGCCGTGCGCGGCGGCCGGTCGCTGGCCCTCTACGCCCTGCCGCTGCTGGCAGGCCTCTCCGTCACCCACGCCTTCCTGCCCCCGCACCCCGGCCCCGTGGCCGCGGCCGGCCTGTTCCACGTGGAACTCGGCTGGATCATCCTCATGGGCCTGGCCTGCGGCATCCCGGCCTGGTTCGCCTCCGGTATCCTCTGGGGCACGTGGATCGGCAAGCGCGTCAACATCGCCGTCCCCGAAGACCGCGTGATCCCTGAGGCCGAGGAAGCCAAGGGGCACGAGCCGTCCATCGGCCTGGTGGCCCTCGCCATCGGCCTGCCCATGGTGCTGATCCTGGGCGCCACCTTCGGCAACGTGTTCCTGCCCGAGGGCACCCTGCGCGACGTCCTGGTCTTCTTCGGCAACCCTGCCATCGCCCTGACGGTGGCCGTGGCGCTGTCCATGTGGCTGCTCGGCATCCGCCGCGGCATGACCGCCCAGGACCTTTCCGAACTCAGCTCCGCCTCCCTGAAGCCGGTGGGCATGATCCTGCTGGTGGTCGGCGCCGGCGCCTTCTTCGGTGCCGTGCTGTCGGCCACGGGCGTGGGCAAGGCCGTTGCCGATACGCTCTCCGCGGCGGGCCTGCCGATCATCCTCGCCGCCTACGTGATCGCTTGCGGCATGCGCATTGCGCAGGGCTCCGCCACCGTGGCCATCGTGACCACCGGCGGCATCCTGGCCCCCGAGCTGACCTCCGGCGACTACTCCCAGCCCGAGCTCGCGCTGATCGCCATCGCCATTTCCTCCGGCTCGATCATCGCCAGCCACGTCAACGACGGCGGCTTCTGGATCATCTCCAAGTACTTCAACATGTCCGTCAAGGACACCCTGAAGACCTGGACGGTGCTGGAGACCGTGCTCTCCGTGGTCGGTTTCGGCATGGCGGTGCTGCTGTACCAGTTCGTCTAGCTTTCCAGCCCCCGACGGCGGGTGGCTGCCCCGGCGCGATTGCCGCCCGGGCTGCCGCCCGCCGTCGTGCGTTAACGGCGGCGAAGGCTGGCCGCAAGATCGTCGATTGCCCGCAGATGTTCCGGCGTTGTTGCCGCCAAAACGGGGCTTAAAGCAAAGAGCTCCGGAGTGCGTTATTGGGGGATACGCACTCCGGAGCGGCCTTTGGACAGGTTCCTTACGGTTCCTGCTGACAATCAGCTTACGTGCCGATTTACCGCGCCGCCACCACCTCGAATAAGTACTTTTGCTTTAGTTTCAACCGACCTGTTTTGGCTTCCAGGCGGCACTCCCGGCCCGCTCCGGACGCGTCACGACGCGGCGGAACCGTCCGCGCCGTCCTCGTCCATCTCGTCCCCGGCCCGGTGCGCATGGCGGGCCTGGACCGCCTTGGCCAGCGGCACGATCAGCACCGGGCGGCTCTGGTGGTGGCTCAGCCAGGAGGCCACCGAACCGTTCAACGCCTCGGAAATCCGGTGCCCGATCCCGGGCTCAGGGCTGCCAACCACGATCATGGAGGCGTCGATTTCCGCGGCGAGCCGGCCGATCGCCCGCGCCGGATCCCCGGCCAGGAGCCGCAGCGTCCACTCGACTCCGCTGCCCTGCGCGAGCTCGGTGATGCGCCCCTTCAGTCCCTGGCGCACGGCGGCGATATCGGCGTCGTCCTTTTCCGGGTGCAGGGACAAGCGGTGGGTGTCCCTGGCGGGGTCCCATTCGACGAGGTAGCTGGCCTCGTCCACGTACGCGCACACCAACGGCGCGTCGAGGCGCTGGGCGAAGGCGGCCGCCGTCTGGAACACCTCGGGATGCTGCTCCGGCAGGATGCCGAGAAGCAATGGGGACCGTCCACTGAAGCCGTCAGACATACTCAAATTGTCGCGCGATGCCAGGGCAATGAACAGGCTTCCAGCCAGCGGAGGTGGGCCTTCGGAGTCAGCTCTCCAGGCCCTTCGTCCACTTCATGGTGACGTTGAAGTTGGATTTGGCGCTCGCGGCCGCGATGAACGCGCCGGCCTCGGCGTGGAGGTCGATTCCGAATTCCACGCTCACCTCGTCCGGCCGGTGATCAATGCGCAGCAACTCGTCGATCACGCCTTGGACAGCTGGGCGGACGTTGCTCAGGGCGCGCTCGAAGGTCTGCTGTGCCCGCGCAAAGACGCCGGGGTCGTTGGCCGAATGGTTGCCGCCCCGGGTCAGCACGCCGGAGCCGGACACTTCGATCAGGACGGTTCCGTCGCCGTCGGTGGTGTACTGGATCAGCTGGGTCATGGCGTTCTCCTTACTTCGGGGTGCCCCGGCGGGCGGCAACCCGTCCGGCAAGGACGAGGAACAATATTCCCGCCACCAGGACCGCCAGGCTGTGCGCCAGGAGGAACGGGGGGCTGGGAATCCAGACGAGAACCACCGTGCAGGCAGCGAGCATGAGTGCCCAGGCCCCCAGGGACGGGACGGAAGGGTTCCGCAATGCCCGGCTCCCAGCCCACACGCCTGCGCCTGCCTGCACGAGGCTGGCCGCGACTGTGGCGGCGGCCACCTTGTCATCGAAACCGAACCATGCGAACGCGGCGTTCCCCACGGCGATCAACGCCATGGCCTGGCGTCCCCTGCGGGTTGTGTCGGGCAGGCCGGCGGCAAGGAGCAGGAGGAGTCCTGCCGGGCCCACCAGGCCCATGGCCAGCCTCACCTGGTTGATCGAAGAGCCGGACCAGTACCACCAATTCGCGTCGTCGGTCACCAGGAAATAGACCAGGAAAGCGAGGCCAAGCGGGCCGGCAGCGAGCAGCAGGATGCCGGCCCACCGGAGCATGGCGGGATTCAGCGGCGCGGACGGGGTTTCCGGCTGGGCTTGTGCTGGCCTCACTGGCGCCGGACGTTCGTGTCCCGGCGGGTTCTGTGCAGGCCGGGCCTGCCACGGCTGCGATGCCCAGGCCGCCGTCACCCCGGCAATTGTCACGGGAATGAAGTAGCTGAGCTGGAAGGCCAGGGGATTGCTCCGGTTCCACACGAGGACCACCGCGGCCAACGAGAGGCCCAGGATCCATCCGGCAAGCCTGCGCGCCATCGGCTCGCGCAGGCACACGAGTACCAGCAAAACGGCGCAAACGCACTGTGCCCCGGTCAGGAAAACGGCCGTGGCCTCCGGGAGTCTCGCCAGGCCGCCCCAGCCCAGGAGCGCCGAGAACACAGCAGCCGCGGACATCAGGATCCGGCCGGGAACAGCCCGGGTGGGAACCCCGGCTGCTGCCATTGCCACCAGCGCCGCGGGAATCAGCAGTCCCAGCGCCAGGGCAAGGGGGATCGCGCCGGAATCCATCTTGTAGACGTACCAGTAGTACTCGGTCACCGCCGACGCACCCGTGATCCCCGCCATCGCGAGCAGGAGCCCGCCTGCGAAGCCGAGCCAGGCCTCCCACGGCCGAGCCGACGGCCCTGCCGCCGGAACTCGCGGCACTGTCGGAGCGGGTTCCGGCGCCGGGGGCTCCTGAACAGGAGGCCTCTGGACTGCAGGCTTCTGGACTGCAGGCTTCTGAATCGTGGGCGGCGCTTCGGGCACCGGCCTTTCCCGCGCCTCTGCGCGCTCCTTGGCGGCGCGCTCGTCCCGGGCGGCGCGTTCCTTTTGCAGTTCGGCGAGTTTTCGCAGCTCGGAGCGGGCCGCCGTCGTGAGTCCCTGAGGGTCCGCGGCCTGATGATCCAGCGCTTCAAGCTCGACGGCGACATCCACCACCGCCTGCCAGCTCCCGCCGTGGAAGTGGTACCGGAGTTCGCTCTGCAGGTCCGCGACGCGCTGCCGGTGCTCGCACTCGCGCCGCCGGGCACCGGCGTCGGGATAATCCTCTTCGCCGTCCAGCAGCGCGAAGGCTTCGGCGGCGGCTCCCCACTCCTGGGCGTCCTCCGCCTCACGGGCCAGCCTGTACTGTTCGGCGAGCTGTTGGCGGTGCACCGCGGAGTCCCGCAGGGATTCGGCGTCCCGGTATCCCGGTTCCAGGGTCAGGAGATCCTCGAACAGTTCCGCGGCCACACCGAAGTTCTTGACCCGGAGTTCGGCCCCTGCCTGGACGTAGAGGGCACGCAGCTGTGCCTGGCGCGTCCGTTCGTTCTGCAGCGCGGCTTCGGGCGGCGGTGGCGGGGCCGGCGTCGGAGCTGGTGCGGGGCCGGGCGGGGCGTGTTTCGCGAGGGGCGCCAGCGTGAACAGCTGGGTGGAGCCGCCCCGAACGTAGAGGGCCGGAGTCACCCACTCCAGGGTGCCGTCCGGGCTGGCCATGACCGAGATCCGGCCTACGCGGGCGGCTTCGTCGACGGCCCGCCCGTTGGCAACTGCCGCGTAGAAGCCGTGCGCGAAGGCAATCGCGGCCGAATCACTGATAGCGAACTGCATGGCCGCCACGGCGTTGATGCCGCTCCGGACCAACGACGCTGCCGTACCCGAAAAGAGATCCGCCCGGCTCATTTCGCCGGAAGCGCAGGAATTGAGGACCACCAGGCGCGGGCGCGGTGCCGCGACGCTCAGCAGGGCCATGAATCGGACGGCCCGGACCATCGCCGAACGTCCGTCCGGATCCTCCATTGCGATCCGGCCCTCGTCGCTGCGGTAGTCGTAGTCGCCATGGCCGATGAAATGCACGGCATGCCACGGTCCCGCCAGCAGCGAGGACTGCACGGCGTCCCATGTTCCGGAGGGGGCCCACACCAGCTCCACCCGGCCTTCGGCGACAGGACCGGCCAGGGCGTTCGCAAGGTTCCTCTTCTCGGCCTCCGCATCCAGGGCAGGGAGGTCTCGAGGGGCCGCCGCGATGCCGAGGATCCGCAGGGGAGGGGTGATGTCCAAAGGGTTGGGGTGATAGTCGGCGGCAGGTATGTGGCGAAGCAGGGGCTCCGTCTGGCACAGGTAGCTTTCAGTCTCGGGGTCGAACAGCATTTCCCAAGGCAGCGCCGCGAGTTCCGGGGCCGCGAGCCGGAGGACCAGGCGCACCTGCTGACCTGCGTGCTGGGCTGCTCCTAGGCTCGCCCGGTAAGTGCCGTACACCTCGCGGGTGAAGAGGGACTGGAAGAGTTCCTGCCCCGCGGCCCGCACCGGCAGTTCCATGATCGGCGTGGTACGCCTCGCCGCAACGCTGGAGGCCAGTATGGTCGCCTCCAGTTCGGCCCGCCGGGCGAGGATGGCGCCGACGTCGAGCATGAACGAGCCCGACCCGTGGCCGCCGGCGGGAGCCCGCACCACGTGCACTGTGTATTCGCCCTGCGCTGAGCCGGGGCCGATTTCCAGCTCGATGTCACAGTCCAACCCGGGTCCCCTTAGCCGCGGACCATGTCCCGCCATGATCTATAGCAAAAGGTTGTCGCAACAGGGTTCGCCGCACAAGGGCCTATTGAAGAGCACTGCCGGCACGCTTAGCGTTAAGGCACAGAAAGGGGTGGTCCGCGTGGAGATCTTCATGTGGTGGCTGGATCTGGACCTGGAACACAAGGAATGGCTGCGGGAAAACCTGCGTGCCGCGGAGTTGCCGTTGACGGTGCTCCAGGGGATCGCCGAAGCGGGCGGACCGCATCCGGACGATCCCGCCGGCGGCCTGAGCGCGGCCGACTGGGACTTCATCGAAACCCAGTCGGAGTTCGTGGACTAGGCGTTCCCGACTCAGGCGTTCCCGCTTTCGGCGTACGGGTCGGCGATGCCGATGTACTGCGTCGTCGTGTACTCCGCGATGCCCTCGGCGCCACCCTCCCGCCCCAGGCCTGACTGCTTCACGCCCCCGAACGGTGCCGCGGCATTGGAGATGACGCCCGCGTTGAAGCCGACCATGCTCCGGAGGTCGGAACCGAATTTTCTCAGGCCAACTAATGGGGACCAGTTCAACCAGAGTGTCCGGGCGGGCCGCCGTCGTTGTTTGCGGGCGCCGCTCCGGCGGGTCTGCTGGACCGCGCGGGCTGAAGCCAGGGCCGGGGGACGCCCTGGTGGTGGCCTGAGCGCAGGGCGGGTCGACTGGATGCGGGGCTTCTGAAACCTCACGGACGGCTTGCAGGAGGAACCGTTGTCGGTTGCACTGCGCTCAATTTCGGGACCCCGTTGCAGTCGGGCCCGTAGTCCTCGACTTACCTTCCATAGAGTCGCGCTGCGGCGAGGCCGGCGTCGAGGTCCCGCATGAGCGCATCCCATGCTTCCGGGGTGTTCGCCCGGACCTGCGCCAGCGCCGGCCACTGGGGGAGTGCTGCCTGGAGGCGTATACCCCCGAGCGGCAATGGGGCAGTGAAAGGCTCGGGGCTGCGGCGTTTCATCGTAGTTCGCCACCATTGAAAGCCAGGGCGTCCACACGTTGGCGCGGGGTCGTGCTGGATGCATGCCCAACCCTCGGCTCCCGGGCGTGGAACCCATCGCTTGGGCCGAGTCCTTCGCGGGCCAGGTCGTAGAGCAACTGGTGGTAGCTCGACAGGGCCAGGGGAGGTACCTGATGGAGGGAAGGGATGGTCGCATAGGGGTGGTCAACCCGGAACAGGGCGAGGAGTGCCCTGTCCTCTTGCGCGTCGTTCAGTGCGCGGTAGGCGCCGACCGGACAGGTCGCTGTGAGTGCCTGCGCATAGAGGCTGAGGCGGTCGACGGGTGTGGTGTTTCCTGCTTGACGCCATATGTGGACGACATCCGTGCTGTCCAGCATGACCGTGACTCCTTGCTGATGATCGAGGTGATACGGGCCCCCGCCCCCGCCTTCTGATACACTTAACCTTAGACCTCTAATGTTAGATGTCAATAGACATCCAAGGTTAGATGTCAAAGGTTTAAAGCGCCGACTGCATTGATTCAAGAGGGGTGGCCATGTCCAGTTGGAGAGAGCGACTCGCGTTCGCGCCGTTGGAGACCGCCGAGCGTGGTGAGGAGATTGCGCTTCGGCTCCGTCATTCGATCGAACTGGGCGTACTCGAAGACGGCGCCCAGCTTCCCAGCGAAAGCGAACTCGCCGCAAGGATGCGGGTCTCCACTATGACCCTGCGAACCGCCCTTGCCGAACTCCGCCACTTGGGACTTGTGGAAACGCGGCGCGGCAAGGGCGGCGGAAGCTTCGTGCGGGCGAACACCGGAGACATCGCCAAAGCCCAGCGGGACACTCTCGCTGCATACTCCCTCGAGGATCTACGCGACATCCGCGAATACCGGGCCGTCCTTGCAGGCTCTGCCGCGGCGGTGGCGGCCGGTCGATCCCAGCAGGTTCCTATCGGGCGGCTAGCTTCAATGGCGGCGATGATCGAAACGGCGCAGACGCCCGCTGAAATGATGCGGGCGGACAGCCAGTTCCACGTAGAGCTTGCGGCCACATCAGGATCGGTCCTGTTCACCCGTCAGGAGATGACGATGCAGGCCGAGGTCGGGGCGCTGGTATGGTCCGGGGCTTCTGACCGCCGACGCGCTGCGGCCAAAGAGCATGCGATGATCGTGGACGCCATACGAGCCGCGGACGCCGCGCGCGCCCGGCTCCTCGCCGAGGAGCATGTTCGCCGGGACATGAACCGCCTCATCGACCTGCGGTTGTCCCTGGACTCTCCGCCGCCAGGCTCGCTGGCTGCCAATGAAGGCATCGACAACGCCATTTCCGCCGTGGAATCGTACGCGTTGCGGCTCGAAGAGGCAGCTGCTGCATCGATCACGAGCGTCGAAGGCGCTGCCCAGGAGGGCCTCGACCACGCAAAGAAGGGCAGGCTGGATGAGCTGGAGAACGTCTACGACGTAGCCCGCGAGAATCTGAAAACCATGCCGGCGCTGTACGGGACTGGATTCATAGCCGATCAGTCCTACTTCGGCGAACCGGGCTCCATCTGGTGCTACCTTCCGTCGGGCCCGGAGTCACCGCAGCGGTTCGAAATGGATCCGGAGTTCTACGACTACTCGACTGCGCCGTGGTGGCCGGCGTCCGACGCTGATGACACCGTCCACGCCAGCTACGCCTACATCGACGCCCTCGGAACCAACCAGCACGTCATCACCTTCACCAAACGTGTCACGAGGGCGGGCAAGATGGCAGGCGTCGCGGCCGTAGACGTCCTCGTCAGCCGCCTCCAGACCGAGTTCGACCCACTCCTTCGGCCTCTGCCACCAAACACGTGCATCGTCGAGCAAAACGGGGTAGTTATCGCCACCAACACCGCCAGCCTTGTTGGTGGAATTCTCTCCTCCTACCATCAGGCTGAACGGAGGATCGCTCTCCCCTCGGTTCCCTGGAGCCTGTGCCTTGGCGTAATCGCCGGCGAGAATGCGGCTGCTTCGGCCCTTTGAACCACCAGCGGTTTCTTCGTGGGGCCTGTTCGTCGGCCCTCCAGGCTCCAGGCCCCCCGGCCTCCGCCGACCGCCACGGGCCAAGCCACCTGCCAAAGAATAACCGTTGCCACCCGCAGGAGCGGGTGGTTGCATGGGGACCATGGCTAACGCAGAGAGCTACATCTTGGCGATCGGGACCAAAAAGGGCTTGTGGCTGGCTCACAGCACAGACCGCAAGGAATGGTCCCTCACCGGCCCGCACTTCCTCATGAGCGAGATCCCCAGCATCGGGATCGATACCCGTGGGGATTCCCCGCGCATCATGGTCGGCGTGCGGTCCGAACATTGGGGGCCCACCGTGGCCCACTCCGATGACCTTGGCGCCACCTGGACCGAACCGGAACAGGGCGCCATTTCCTTTCCCGAAGGCACCGAAGCCGCGCTGGAACGCATCTGGCAGATCTACCCCGACGCCGAGTCCCGGCCTGGCGTCGTCTGGGCCGGCTGCGAGCCGATTTCCGTCTGGAAATCCACCGACGGCGGCGAGCACTTCGAACTGAACCGCGGGCTCTGGGACCACCCGCACCGCAGCGAATGGGGCGCCGGCTACGGCGGCGCGGCCGCCCACTCAATCGTCGTGGACCCGTCCGGGGAGAAAGTGCACATCGCCATGAGCACCGGCGGCGTGTACAGATCGCTCGACGGCGGAGCCTCCTGGGAGGCCCGGAACAAGGGGATTTCGGCGTACTTCATGCCGGACCCCAACCCGGAGTTCGGCCAGTGCGTGCACAAGATCGCGGCGGATGCCGCCGTCGACGGCCGCCTCTATGCGCAGAACCACCACGGCGTCTACCGCACGGATGACGACGGCGAGAACTGGGAATCGATCGCGGAGGGCCTGCCCGCCGATTTCGGCTTCGTGATGCTCACGCATCCGCGCCGTTCCGGGACCGCCTGGGTGGTGCCGCTGAAGGCCGACGGAGAGCGGATCCCGCCGGACGGCCGGCTGGCCGTGCACCGGACGGACGACGCCGGCGGAACCTGGAAGCGGCTCGAGACCGGCCTGCCCGACCATGAGTACAACTCGGTGCTGCGCGACGCCGCCTCGGTGGATACTGCCGAGCCGGTGGGCGTGTACTTCGGAACGCGGGGCGGGGAGGTCTACGCCAGCGCGGATGAGGGCGAGAGCTTCACCGAGGTGGTGTCGCACCTGCCGGATGTGCTCTGTGTCCGGGCCGCAGTGGTGTCGGGTGCGGCCATGCCCGCGTTTTCCGCGTAGGAGTCCCGGTGCCTGACATCACGGTGGTGCTGCCGAGTGTCCTGCAGCCGCTCGCCGGCGGGCAGTCCTTGCTGACTGCGCCCGCCGACGGGGCTGTGACCGTGGCCGCGCTGCTTGACGCGGTGACCGGGGGTTACCCGGTGCTTGCCCGGAGGATCCGGGACGAGACCGGAACCCTGCGCCGCTACGTGAATATTTACGTCAACGGCGAGGAAGTCCGGCGCCTGAAAGGCTTGGAAACTGAAGTATCTGCCGGCCAGGAGGTGTTGATCATCCAGTCCGTGGCCGGCGGTTGAGACGCGAGGGCGGGCTGGCTCAGGCCACTCGCCAGAGGGTGCATTCGTCCGTGTTGATGGCCTTGCGGAGGCCGCTCAGCTGGTCCATGATCCATACGACGCCGATGCCCGGCGCGGTCTCCTGGACGCTTCCCCTGCGGATGACGACGTCATCGTAGGCGGGGCCGACGGAGAGGCGGGCCTCGATGTGGTCGCCGCGGTGCAGCTGGTCGAGGGTGCGGATGCGGGTGGTTCGGGCTGGTGCTTCCTTCAACATGGTGGCCTCCTTGGCTGGAGCTGCCAGCGTTTGCCGGCACTTCCAGTGTGGCGGGCGAATGTTGCAGGGTGGTTTCGGCGCCGTTTAACCCGCGCGAACGTACAGTTGAGGCCCCGAATCCGCGGATTTCGGGGCCTCAACTGTACGTTCGCGCTGTTGGAAAGCGGGTGGTGACGGGCTACCTCGAGCCGAGCTCCGCCGTCGGGGTCTTGAATGATTCGCGGGCGGTGAGTGCGGAACCCGCGGCGATCAGGCAGATGGCGCCGGTGAAGAGGCTGATCTGCACCCAGCCGCCGGCTTTGGTGCCGCCCATGGCGGTGACGATTGCCGGGGCGAAGCCGGCCATCAGGAAGCCGAGCTGCGTGCCGATGGCCAGGCCGGAGAAGCGCACCCGGGTGCTGAACATTTCACCGTAGAAGGAGGGCCACACGGCGTTCGCGGCGGCGTAGCCGCAGGCGAAGTAGGCCACGGACACCACGAACATCAGCGGAACCATGCCCGATTCCAGAGTCAGCAGGAACAAGGGGGTCATGACGGCGCTGGCCAGGGCGCCGTATATGAACACGGGCTTGCGGCCGATCCGGTCGGCGAGGGTGCCGAACAGGGGCTGGGTGCCCAGGGCCACGATGTTCGCCACCACCACGAGCCAGAGGGTGACGGTGCCGTCCACCTGGGCCACGTCCTTGGCGTACTTGATGGCCAGGGTGCCGAAGACGGTGCTGACTGCGGCGATGAAGGCGCAGCAGACTACGCGGAGCACGTCGCGCCAGTGCAGCTTGAGGAGGTCGGCCACCGGCAGCTTGGCGATCTGGTGGTGCTTCTTTGCCTCGGCGAACGCCGGCGGCTCGTGCAGGGTACGGCGGATGAAGAACGCCACCAGGACCACCACGGCACTGAGCCAGAACGGGATGCGCCAGCCAATGCCGTACTTGATCTCATCCGGCAGGGCGACGACGGGAATGAAAACGAGGGCTGCGAGGATCTGGCCGCCCTGGGTGCCGGTGAGGGTCCAGGAGGTGAAGAAGGAGCGGCGGTTGTCCGGGGCGTGCTCCAGGGTCATGGAGGAGGCGCCGGCCTGCTCGCCGGCGGCGGAGAGGCCCTGGCAGAGGCGGGCGAATACCAGCAGGGCAGGTGCCCACCAGCCGATGGTCTTGAAGTCAGGGAGGCAGCCGATGATGAAGGTGGCCGCGCCCATGAGGATGAGCGTGAACATGAGGACCCGCTGCCGGCCGATCCGGTCGCCGAAGTGTCCCAGGATCACGGCGCCCACCGGCCGGGCCACATAGGCGAAACCGAAGGTGGCGAAGGACATGATGGCCGCGTTGGCGTCCGCGCTGGGAAAGAAGACGTGCGGGAAGATCAGGGCCGCGGCGGAGCCGAAGATGAAGAAGTCGTAGTACTCGACGGCGCTGCCCAGGAAGCTGGCGAGGGCAGCCTTCTTCGGGGTCCCCTGGGTTGTTCCTGCGGCGCCGGCCCCCGGCGTCGTAGACGGGATCGTTTGGCTCATGGTGTTCCTTCGGTGTGACGACGTTGTCGCATCTGGTGAAGCGGGTGGTCTGTGGCGCTTTCGCGGCTGCTCTTCGTGAGGCCGGTGGGAGGCCGTCCAGTAGACGTCTCGGCTGAAAGGCCTGACCTTCAGGCTCCAGCAGTAGCTCTCACAATGTGGGAGCTGTTTGTGCAATATAGAAATGATGGCTGTGAGTGCGGTCACCTGTCAAGAAAAATACTCACGATCTAGATATAGCTCTCACGATGTGGCAATCTTTCCTCATGAGCGTCAAAGAGGACAGCAAAACGGACATGATCGGCAAGGCCCTGGGCCTCCTGGTGTTGCTGGGCAACGAGCCCAAGGGGGCCAGTGCGTCCGAGCTTTCCCGGCAGGCCGAGCTGCCGTTCAGCACGACGTACCGCCTCCTCGGCTCCCTGACGCGGGACGGTTTCGTGGATTACGAGCCCGATGGCCGCCGCTACCACCTGGGCCTGCGGGTCTTCCAGCTTGGCCAGCGCGTCTCCAACCACCACGGCTTCGCCGGCACCTCCCGCCCCATCCTGCTGAAGGTGACCGAGGGGACCGGCGAGGCCACCATCCTCGCCGTGCGCGACGGCCACCACCACCTCACGGTGAACAAGGTGGACGGACCCCAGATGTTCCGCGTCACGAGCGATCCCGGGTACCTGGGCAAGCTGCACACGACGGCGGTGGGCAAGGCTTTGGTGGCGTTCGCCCCCGACGACGAACGCGCCGCGCTGCTCGAGGAGCTGGACCTGGAGCCGCTCACCGAGCACTCCATCACCGACCGGGAGGCCTTCCGGGCCGAAATCGAGAAGGTCCGCCGCCAGGGCTTCGCGCTCATGGACGAGGAAAACGAGGTGGGCATGCGGGCGATCGCGGTACCGGTCCTCAACAGCCAGGGCGTGGCCTTCGCTTCCCTGGCGACGGCCGCGCCGGTGTTCCGGATGTCCGTGGAGCAGCTCCGGGCCGTGGTTCCGCTGCTGCGGGACGCCGCCGCCGAGCTCGCCGCGCGCCTCCCGCAGCGGTGAGCGATGCGCGAACGTACAGTTGCGGCCCCGAATCCGCGGATTTCGGGGCCCCAAGTGTACGTTCGCGCTCGGATCCGGAAGGGCTGGCCTGGGAATCATTGGGTGTTCGCGATAAGAACACTAGTGCAATATGTGAACACCTTGTGTAAGCTGGTTCATACCGCAGGGCGCCGGGCTTCCTACAGCCGCCGCCGTCCGGAGTTGTCAAAGGAGCAATAAAGCATGAGCACTCGAGCCGAGTCCTATCTGGTGGGCCTGATTGGTGAAGGCGTCACGCCTTCCCTCTCGCCGGCCATGCACGAGCGCGAGGCGGACCGCCAGGGCCTGCGCTGCCTCTACCGCCCCATCGACCTGCTCGAACTCGCCCTGCCCGGTGCCGCCGTCGGCGATCTCCTCACCGCCGCGTACCGCCTGGGCTTCAACGGCCTGAACATCACGCACCCCTGCAAGCAGCTGGTGCTCGAGCACCTGGACGAGGTGTCCGACGACGCCCGCCGCCTCGGCGCAGTGAACACGGTCCTGATCCAGAACGGCCGCTTCGTCGGCCACAACACCGACTTTTCCGGCTTCGCCGCCGCACTCGCGGACGGCCTCCCGGGCGCCTCGCTGGGCCGGGTGGTCCAGCTGGGCGCCGGCGGCGCCGGGTCCGCCGTCGCCTACGCCCTGCTCTCCGCGGGCGTCCGCACCCTGGACCTGGTGGATATGGATCCCGCCCGCTGCGCCGAACGCGCCGCCGAACTGTCCGGCTTCTTCCCGGAGGCCACCGTGACGGCCCGCTCGACGGCGGAGCTGCCGCGGCTCATGCCGCTGGCCGACGGGCTGGTGCACTGCACCCCGGTGGGCATGGCCGCGCATCCGGGCACCCCGCTGGACATGTCCCTCGTGGAGCCGCGGCACTGGGTGGCCGACATCGTCTACCGGCCCATCGAAACGCAGCTGGTGCGCGAAGCCCGCGCCAAGGGCTGCCGGGTGCTCGACGGCGGACGCATGGCCGTGGGCCAGGCCGCCGACGCCTTCCGCATCTTCACCGGCCGCGACGCCGACGCAGCCCGCATGCGCGAACACTTCCTCGAGCTGATCGCCGCCGAAGAGACTGTGGCCGCCTGATGCGCACCGGGATCGCCACGGTGTGCCTCTCCGGCACCCTGAAGGAGAAGATGCAGGCCTGCGCCATCGCGGGATTCGACGGCATCGAGATCTTCGAACAGGACCTGGTCACCTCCGCGCTCAGCCCCGAAGCTGTCCGCACCATGGCCTCCGACCTCGGCCTTGGACTGGACCTCTACCAGCCCTTCCGCGACTTCGACAGCGTCCCCGAGGAACTGCTCCACGAAAACCTGCGCCGCGCCGGGGCCAAGTTCGAGCTCATGTCCCGCCTGGGCATGGACACCATCCTGGTGTGCAGCAACGTGGCCACCGCGGAAATCGACGACGACGGCCTGCGGGCCGAGCAGCTCGGCCGCCTTGCGCAGCTGGCCGGGGAACACGGCGTGAAGGTGGCGTACGAGGCGCTGGCCTGGGGCAAGTACGTCAACGACTACGAGCACGCCCACCGCCTGGTGGAGATGGTAGACCACCCCAACCTCGGCACCTGCCTGGACTCCTTCCACATCCTCTCCCGCGACTGGAACACGGCGCCGATCGAGAAATTCAACGCAGAGAAGATCTTCTTCGTGCAGGTGGCCGACGCCCCGAAGCTCTCCATGGACGTGCTCTCCTGGAGCCGCCACTACCGGGTCTTCCCCGGGGAGGGACAGTTCGAGCTCGCCAAGTTCATGGGCCACGTGGTGCGCGCCGGCTACACCGGACCGGTGTCTCTGGAGGTCTTCAACGACGTCTTCCGCCAGTCGGACGTGGAACGCACCGCCGTGGATGCGATGCGTTCGCTGATCTGGCTGGAGGAGCAGAGCGCCAAGTGGCTCGACGCGAACTGGCTTGACGCGCACGACGCCGGTGCTGCCGCCGCTTCCCCGGCCGCCGCCCGCGGCGCCGCCGGCTCCGCGAAGGTGACCGGTCGCCGTCGTTATCCCATGGAACTGGCCACGCTGCCCAAGGTGGCCGAACCCGCAGGCTTCAACTTCGCCGAGGTCAAGGCCGACGACACCGCCGGCCTCGAGAAGCTCCTGGGCCAGCTGGGCTTTGAGTTCGAGGGCCGCCACCGCACCAAGGACGTCCAGCTGTGGACCATGGGCCACGCCCGGGTGATCATCAACGAACAGGCGCCCTCGCACACCGAGCCCGCCATCGCGGCGCTGGGCTTCGACGTCGACTCCCCGGTGATCGCCTCCGCCCGCGCCCAGCAGCTCAAGGCGCCGGTGGTTCCGCGCAAGGTGCAGGCGGACGAAGAGGTCTTCCAGGGCATCGCGGCCCCGGACTCCACCGAGATCTTCCTCTGCCAGGGCAGCCCGGACGGCACGGCAGCGTGGACTGCTGAATTCGGACAGGCAGGCGAGTTCGGCGACGGCATCTCGGCGCCCGTGGGCGCAGGCGCCGTGATCGACCACGTCAACCTGGCCCAGCCGTGGCAGCATTTCGACGAGGCCGTCCTCTTCTACACGAGCGCGCTCGCCCTGGAACCGGCACCGTTCGCCGAGGTGCCCAGCCCCACCGGCCTGGTGCGCTCGCAGGTCATGCAGACCAGCGACCGGGCCGTGCGCCTGGTCCTGAACCTGGCGCCGCTTCTTCAGCACGACGGCGGCCACAAGAGCTACCAGGAACACATCGCCTTCGCGGTGGACGACTTGGTGGGCCTGGCCCGCGCCGCGAGGGACCGTGGCCTGGAGTTCCTGCAGATCCCGGCGAACTACTACGAGGACCTGGCCGCCCGCTTCAGCCTGGAGCCGGGCTTCCTCGCCACGCTCAAGGAACTCAACCTGCTCTACGACCGCGACGCCAGCGGCGAATTCCTGCACTTCTACACCGCCACCGTGGGCAGCGTGTTCTTCGAAATGGTCGAACGCCGCGGCGGCTACGACGGCTACGGAGCCCCCAACGCCCCGGTGCGGCACGCCGTCCAGTACGACCACGCCCGCCGCATACCCAACTAGCTCGCATTTGTTGTCGTTTTGAGCCCTCATAACGACAACAACTGCCAGCTAGTTGGGAAAACCGACCCCACAAACGCAACCACCGAGTACGCAACCGAAAGGAGCCGGCCATGACCATCGACGCACATGGCACGCACCGCGCCCACAGCGCAGCCGAGCAGAATGCCGCCGTGCAGGACAGCGCTGTGCAGGACGACGCCTGGCAGGACGCCGCCTGGCAGGACGAAAACGACGAGCTCGTTGCGCACGCCGAAGCGCACGCAGCCCACGTCCTGGACGCCGCCGCCGAGTCGCAGGCGGACATCAGCGCCGAAATCGCCGCGCTCGGCGAGGCCTACCACCGCGAGCTCAAAGACGGCGCCGCCCCCGAGACCCAACCCCGGCTGGACTTCGCCCCGTACCGCAGCTCCCTCCTGCGCCACCCCACCAAGAGCCTGCACCACGCGGACCCGGAGACCATCGAGCTGTACTCCCCGGCCTTCGGCCACCAGGACGTGCACGCCCTGGAGTCCGACCTCACCATCCAGCACAACGGCGAACCGCTCGGCGAGCGGATCATCGTGGCGGGTAAGGTGCTCGACGGCGACGGACGCCCGGTTGCCGGCCAGTTGGTGGAGATCTGGCAGGCCAACGCCGCCGGCCGCTACGTCCACAAGCGCGACCAGCACCCCGCCCCGCTGGACCCCAATTTCACCGGCGTGGGCCGCTGCATCACCGGCCCGGACGGTTCCTACCGCTTCACCACCATCAAGCCCGGCGCCTACCCGTGGAAGAACCACCTCAACGCCTGGCGCCCGGCCCACATCCACTTCTCCCTGTTCGGGCAGGAGTTCACGCAGCGGATCGTCACCCAGATGTACTTCCCGGGCGACCAGTTGTTCCCGCTGGACCCGATCTACCAGTCGATCGTGGACCAGGACGCCCGCGACCGGCTCGTGGCCAACTACGACCACGAACTCACCCAGCCAGAGTGGGCCCTGGGCTACACCTGGGACATCATCCTCACCGGGTCCAAGCGGACCTGGACCGAGAACGAAGCATTCGGCGACGCTGGCGACGACGAGGAGTAGGCAGCAATGAGCAAACTGACCCCCACGCCCGGCCAGACGGTCGGCCCCTTCTACGGCTACGCCCTGCCCTTCACCAAGGACAACGAGCTCCTGGCCCCCGGCTCGCCCGGCAGCATCCGCCTCCAGGGCACCGTGTATGACGGCGCCGGCCACACCATCCCGGACGCCATCCTGGAAATCTGGCAGCCCGACGCCGAAGGCAACGTCGTCCAGCACACCGGCTCCCTGGTCCGCGACGGCTACACCTTCACCGGCTGGGGCCGCAGTGCGGTCGGGAACACCGGCATCTTCACCTTCACCACGGTCAACCCCGGGCCCACTTCGGAGGGCCCTACTGGAAAGGGGTCAGCTCCGTTCATTTCCGTGGCGGTCTTCGCGCGCGGCCTCATGAACCGGCTCTTCACCCGCATCTACCTGCCGGAGAACGAAGAAGCACTGGCCAACGACCCCCTGCTGAGCTCGCTTCCGGAAGAACGCCGCAAGACCGTCATCGCGCGCCGCGACCCCGACGGCGGCCTCACCTGGGACCTGCGCCTCCAGGGTCCTGACGAGACCGTCTTCCTCGACTTCCAGGGCAGCTCCACCGAAACGGGCGCATACCGATGAGCGATTTCGGCCTGCTGAGCCCCGTCACGGCGTCGCCCGCGGTGGCCGCGCTGACCGGCGATCGGGCGGTGCTCGCGGCCATCCTCGACGTCGAAGCCGCCTGGGCAGCCGTCCTCGAAGAGGCGGGCCTGGCACCGGAGGGTGCGGCCGCCGTCGTCGCGCAGGCCGCAGACCCGGAACTGTACGACGCCGAGGCCATCGCCGAACGCTCCCAGGGCGGCGGCAACCCGGTGATCCCGCTGCTCGGTGACCTCCGCGCGCGGGTCCGCTCGGCGGATCCCGGGGCCCTGCCCGCCGTACACACCTCGCTGACCAGCCAGGACGTACTGGATTCGGCGCTCATGCTGCTCGCCGACCGTGTCCGGGCCGCGGTGCTCGCCGAGGTGAAGGGGACGACGACGGCGCTCGCCGCCCTGGCCGAACAGCATGCGGACACGCTGTGCGTGGGCAGGAGCCTGACGCAGCACGCGCTGCCCTACACCTTCGGGCTGAAGGCCGCGCAGTGGTTTCAGGGCGTGGCCGCCGCGGCCCGCCGCCTGGCCGAACTGGAGCTGCCGCTGCAGTTCGGCGGTGCCGGCGGGACCCTGGCCTCGGCCACAGTGCTGACCGCGGGAACCGCTTCAGGCCCCTTCGGCCTGGCCGATGCCCTCGCCGCGAAGCTCGGCCTCGCCGCCGCCCCCGCGCCCTGGCACACGAACCGCCTTCCGGTGACCGGCCTCGGCGACGCGCTGGCGGCGCTCACGGATTCCTTCGGGAAGGTCGCCGCCGACGTCGTGTTCCTCAGCCGCCCCGAGGTGGCCGAACTCGGCGAACCGCTGGCTGCCGGCCGGGGAGTCTCCTCGGCCATGCCGCAGAAGCAGAATCCGGTGTTGTCCGTGCTGGTCCGCAGCGCGGCGCTGCAGGCCCCGGCGCTCGCCGGGCAGCTCCACCTGGCCGCCGCCACCTTCAACGACGAACGCCCGGACGGCGCCTGGCACAGCGAGTGGCCGGCCCTGCGCTCCCTGCTCGCACTCGCGCTCGGCGCCGCCGTGCAGCTGCGCGAACTCATCGAAGGCCTGCGGGTCTTCCCCGAGGCGATGCGCCGCAACCTCGAACTCAGCGGACCCCTGCTGCTCAGCGAAGGCGTGGCGGCCGTCGTCGTCCCCTTGCTGGCTTCAGGGACGACCGGGGCGGACGGCAAGCGTGAGCTGCAGGCCGTCGTCGACGCCGTGCTTAAAACGAACCGGCCGGACCAGGCCGCCACCTACGCGAAGCTGCTGCGCGAGGCCGTCCCCGCCGCGGTGCTCCCGGACGCCCGGCTGGCCGAGTTGCTGGACCCCGCCAACTACCTGGGCGAGGCGGCGGACATCAGCCGCCGCATCCTCGCCGCCTACCCGGACTACGCCGCAACAACCATGAAGGGAGCCACCCGTGCCTGAGACGACCAGCACCGCGAAGCCAAGCATCAAGGCCGTGCTGCTCTCCCCGCAGCGCCCCCTCGGAGACAAGCCCCTCCTGGTGGTGGGCTCCTCGCTCGGCACCTCCACCATCCTGTGGAACGGGACCGCGGAACTGCTGGGCGACGAGTACGACGTGATCGGCTGGGACCTGCCCGGCCACGGTGTCTCGCCCGCCGCCACGGAAACCTTCAGCGTGGCCGGACTGGCCGACGCCGTGGTGGACCTGGTGGACTCGGTTCTTCCCGGCGCACGCTTCCATTACGCCGGGGTTTCCCTGGGTGGCGCCACCGGCCTGCAGCTGGGCATCAAGCACGGCGAACGGCTCCTCAGCCTCTCCGTGCAGTGCTCCGGCGCGAAGCTCGGCACCCCGGAGGGCTGGCTGGAACGCGCCGACACCGTCCGGAACCAGGGCACGCCCGTGATGATCCAGGGCTCGGCGCAGCGCTGGTTCGGTGCCGGCTTCATGGACCGCGAACCCGCGGTGAGCAGTCGGCTCCTGCACGTGCTGCGCGACACCGACCGTTTCAGCTACGCCTACTGCTGCGAGGCCCTCGCGGGCTTCGACGTCCGCGCCGAACTCGGCACGATCTCCGTCCCCACCCAGCTTCTGGCGGGCGTCGAGGACACCGTCGCTCCGCCGTCGACCGCCGAGGAAGTGGCGGACGGGATCACCGCCGGTGGCGGCAGCGCCACCGTGGTGGCCCTCGACGGCGTCGGCCACCTCGCCCCCGCGGAGGCACCCGCCCCCGTCGCGCACCTGATGCGCGGCTTCATGAAGGAGGCTTCGGCATGAGTTCTTTGGATCGTCAGGGCGCCGTCCGCGGCGACGCCACCTCGCAGGAAATCTACGACGCCGGCATGGTAGTCCGGCGCGAAGTGCTCGGCGACGCGCACGTGGACCGGGCCAACGCCGGCAAGGACGCCTTCACCGAGGACTTCCAGGACATGATCACCCGGATCGCCTGGGGCGGGATCTGGACCCGGCCCGGACTGACCCGACAGATGCGCTCCGCCGTCACCATCACCGCGATGGTGGCGCACGGGCATTGGGAAGAACTGGCCATGCACATCCGGGCGGCCCTCCGGAACGGCCTGGACCGGGACGAAATCAAGGAAATCCTGCTCCAGACCGCCATCTACTGCGGGGTCCCCTCCGCCAACACCGCCTTCAAGACCGCCCAGCACGTTTTCGCGGAGATCGATTCCGCCGCCACCCCACCCAACTAGCTCCCCCACCCAACTAGCTCGCATTAGTTGTCGTTTTGAGCCCTCAAAACGACATCAACTGCCAGTCAGTTGGAGAGAAAGGAAACCCCATGAACCAGGCTTACGTGTACGACGCCGTGCGCACGCCTTTCGGCAAGTTCGGCTCCGGGCTCGCCGGTGTCCGCCCGGACGACCTCGCGGCCCACGTGGTCCGCGAGTCCGTCAAGCGCGCGCCGGGGCTCGACGTCGAGCGCATCGACGAAGTGGTGTTCGGCAACGCCAACGGCGCCGGCGAGGAAAACCGCAATGTGGCCCGCATGGCCACCCTGCTGGCCGGGCTGCCGGTCTCCATCCCGGGTACCACGGTCAACCGGCTCTGCGGTTCGTCGCTGGACGCCGCGATCATCGCTTCCCGCCAGATCAACGCCGGCGACGCCGAGCTCATGCTGGTGGGCGGCGCCGAGTCCATGAGCCGCGCCCCCTGGGTGCTGCCCAAGACGGCCAAGCCGTACCCCGCCGGCGACATGACCCTGGCCTCCACCACCCTGGGCTGGCGCCTGGTCAACCCGGCCATGCCCGCCGAGTGGACCGTCTCCCTCGGCGAGGCCACCGAGCGCCTCCGCGAAAAGTACGGCATCACCCGCGAACGCCAGGACGAGTTCGCCGCAGCCTCGCACAACCTCGCCGCCGCTGCCTGGGACGAGGGCTTCTACGACAACCTCGTGACGCCGGTGCCGGGCACCGAGCTCGTGCGGGACGAGGGCATCCGGGCCGGCTCGACGGCGGAGAAGCTCGCCGGGTTGAAGACCGTGTTCCGGCCGGAGTCTTCAGGGCCCGACGGCGGCACTGCGTCCGGCGGCACTGTCACCGCCGGGAACGCCTCGCCGCTGTCCGACGGCGCCTCCGCCGCGTGGATCGGCTCCGAGGCCGCCTCCGGGCTGCTCGGCCTCGAGCCGCTGGCCCGCATCGCCGGGCGCGGAGCGCACGGCAACGATCCCCAGTTCTTCGGTTTCGCCCCCGTGGAGGCGGCGAACAAGGCCATCGCGAAGGCGGGCATCAGCTGGGAGGAGGTGGGCGCCGTCGAACTCAACGAGGCGTTCGCCGCGCAGTCGCTGGCCTGCATCGACGCCTGGGGCATCGATCCCGCGATCGTGAACCGGCACGGCGGCGCGATCGCCATGGGCCACCCGCTGGGCGCCTCCGGCACCCGCATCCTCGGCACCCTGGCCCGCTCGCTCCAGGCCTCCGGGCAGCGCTGGGGCGTCGCGGCGATTTGCATTGGCGTGGGCCAGGGCCTCGCCGTCGTGCTCGAAAACGTCACTGCCGGCGTGAAGGGCTGATCGCGATGCTGCAATTCATTGACACTGTGGGCGAGGCTGTGGCCGGGATCAAGGACGGCTCTACCGTCATGATCGGCGGCTTCGGCAACGCCGGGCAGCCCTTCGAACTGATCGACGCGCTGCTGGATTCGGGCGCCACGGACCTGACCGTGGTGAACAACAACGCCGGCCAGGGCGACCAGGGCCTGGCGCTGCTCATCAAGGAAGGCCGGGTGCGCAAGATGATCTGCTCCTTCCCGCGGCAGTCCGATTCCTGGCACTTCGACGCCAAGTTCAAGGCCGGGGAGATCGAACTCGAACTCGTCCCGCAGGGCAACCTCGCCGAACGCATCCGCGCCGCCGGGGCCGGGATCGGCGGCTTCTTCACGCCCACCGGCTACGGCACCATGCTCGCCGAAGGCAAGGAAACCCGCTTCCTGGACGGCAAGTGGCAGGTCTTCGAGACCCCCATCCACGCCGACGTCGCGCTCATCAAGGCCCTCAAGGCCGACGGCAAGGGCAACCTCGTCTACCGCAAGACCGCCCGGAACTTCGGCCCGATCATGGCCGCCGCGGCGAAGCACAGCATCGTCCAGGTCTCCGAGATCGTGCCGGTCGGTGCACTGGACCCGGAGAACATCGTGACCCCCGGGATTTACGTCAACAGTATTGTGCGCGTTGCTTCTGCCGGCATCGCAGAAAAGGTGGCCTGAGATGAGCACCCTCGAAACGTCGCTCCAAACATCCGCCGAGCCGCTGGGCCGCAACGAGCTCGCTCAGCTGGTGGCCCGGGACATCGCGCCGGGCTCCTTCGTGAACCTGGGCATCGGCCAGCCCACGCTGGTGTCCAACTACCTCACCGAGGAGCAGAACATCACGCTCCACACGGAAAACGGCATGCTCGGCATGGGCCCCGAGGCCGTGGGGGAGCAGATCGACGGCGACCTCATCAACGCCGGCAAGATCCCCGTCACCGAACTCCCGGGGGCGTCCTACTTCCACCACGCCGATTCCTTCGCGATCATGCGCGGCGGGCACCTGGACATCTGCGTGCTGGGCGCCTTCCAGGTCTCCGCCGGCGGCGACCTCGCGAACTGGCACACCGGCGCACCCGACGCGATCCCCGCCGTCGGGGGCGCCATGGACCTGGCCACGGGCGCGAAGGACGTATTCGTGATGATGACCCTGCTGACCCGCGACGGCGTGTCCAAGCTCGTGGAGCAGTGCACGTACCCGCTTACCGGCGTGGGCTGCGTGACCCGCGTGTACACCGACAAGGCCGTGTTCCTCACCGGGCCCGACGGCGTCACCGTGCGCGAGACCTTCGGCTGCACCTTCGAGGAGCTCCAGGCCCTCGTCCCGCTGCCGCTGAAGCCCGCCGTTTCTTAAGCGCGAAACGTACATTTGGGGCCCCGTTTTCCGCGGTTTAGGGGCCTCAACTGTACGTTCGCGGCAGCGGGACGCCAATAGGATAGGTAACCATGAGCAACGCAGCATCCGCGGCCCCGCAGGCCAGCGACCAGTACGTGCAGTCCCTGGCGCGCGGCCTGGCCGTGATCCGGGCCTTCGACGCCGCCAACCCGCTCATGACCCTCAGCGAAGTGGCTGCCCGCACCGGCCTCACCCGCGCCACGGCCCGCCGATTCCTGCACACCCTGGTGGAGCTGGGTTACGTGCGCACCGACGGGAAGACCTTCGCGCTCACAGCCCTTGTGCTGCAGCTGGGGTACTCGTACCTCTCGGCACTGTCCCTGCCGCAGCTCGCCCAGCCCCACCTGGAGGAACTGTCCCACAAACTGGGGGAGTCGACGTCGGCCGCAGTGCTGGACGGTGCCGACATCTTCTACGTCGCCCGGGTGGCGACCCGCCGGATCATGACCGTCGGGATCACCGTGGGCACCCGCTTCCCGGCGTACGCGACGTCGATGGGCCGGGTCCTGCTGGCCGGCCTGCCGGACGCGAAACTGCGCGAGTACCTGGACGCCGTCGAGCTCAAGGCCCTCACCCCGCGCACCATCGGCACCCGGGATGCTTTGCTGGCTGAGCTGGAAAAGGTCCGGGAGCAGGGCTGGTGCCTGCTGGACCAGGAACTGGAACTCGGGCTCATGTCCATCGCCGCCCCCGTCCGCAACGCCGCCGGAAAGGTGGTGGCCGCCGTCAACGTCTCACTGCAGGCCCAGAACGTCGCGGCGCAGGCGGATCCGGAGGCGTACCTCGACTCGGTCCGCAAGGAAATCCTGCGCACCGCGGAGCTGATTTCGGCGGACATCTCGGCGAAGCACTGACTGTTTTTTAGCGCGAACGCACACTTGGGGCCACATTTTCCGCGTTTTCAGGGCCCCAACTGTACGTTCGCGCTCCCGGCTACGCGCCGATTTCCGCCACCCGCAGCTCAAGGATGCGGCGGACCAGTTCGTCGGGCACGGGGTTGTCCGGGCTGAACCTCAGCGTCCCGGGTGACCAGGAAAAGCCGACCAGGTCATCCTCGATACGGGGCAGGATCTGGCCGCTGAACGGGTACAAGGCCAGGTGCTTCTTGGTCTCGAGGACGCTGACGAATCCCTTGCCGTCCAGGAGCAGTGCGGGCATGCCGTACCTGGTGCCCTCTTCGACGCCGGGTGCCATTTCACGCGCGATTGCGACGACTCGCTCCAGGACCTCCCTGTTCGGTGTTGTGATACCTGCGAGATAGTCGGTGACGGTTCCCATAGAGAGATGATGCGCCGTGCGGGCTCCCCGCGTCGATGCGCGAACGTACAGTTGGGGCCCCGAAATCGGCGATTCCAGGGCCCCAACTGTACGTTCGCGCTCCCAAACGCAGCTGAGGGTCAGCGGGTCAGCTTGGCCTCGTCCGGGTGCTCGTCGCCGATGTGGCCGGGGGCGTTGGCTGCCAGGACGCGCTGGACGAAGGCGCTGTACTCCTCCATGTAGTGGCTCAGCAACTCCGCGGTGTGGGGTTCGGAGACCGTGCCGTCCTCGGCGAACACGTCCTTGTTGAACTTGATGTAGGCCTCGGGGGCGTTCAGCTGCGGGGCGTCCAGGAAGCTGAGGACGCTGCGCATGGAGGACTGCATGACGGCGGTACCGATGCTTCCGGGCGAGGTTCCGATGATGCCCGTGGGTTTGCGGGCGAAGGAGTTGGTGCCCCACGGCCGGGAACCCCAGTCGATGGCGTTCTTGAGCGCGCCGGGGATGGAGCGGTTGTATTCGGGGGACACGAACAGGATGCCGTCCGAGGTGGCCACGGCGTCCTTGAAGGCGCGGCCGGCGGGCGGGAAGTCGGCGTCGTAGTCCGGGCTGTAGAGCGGGAGGTCCTTGATGGGGATTTCGGTGAACTCGAGTTCCTCCGGCGCCAGCTTGATGAGGGCCTTGGAGAGGATCCGGTTGATGGAATTGCTGGCGAGGCTGCCCACGAGGTAGCCGATCTTGAACGTTGCCATGGCTGCATTCCTTTCCGACGGCGCGGCCGGAACCGGCTCGTCGACGGTCGTGGTGGGGCTGGAGGCCCAGCCCACAACGACCCTAACGGCGGAGGCCCCGGAAGGGAACGGCCGCCGCGGTTGCGCGAACGAACAGTTGCGGCCCCAAAATCCGCGGAAACGGGACCTCAAGTGTACGTTCGCGCTTCAGCCGCCCCAGGCCCCGGAAGGGAACGCCCCCTCCCGTCCGCGCCCGCCGGGGGCTAGGCTCATGCCAACGACTGCACGGGCTTGTGTTACCGCGGACCAAGGGAGGTTCCGGGAAGGGAGCGCGATGAAACTGGGCATTGCACGCGAACGCCGGAAGGGCGAACGGCGGGTGGCCGCCACGCCGGACACCGTCAAGCAGTTGGCGGCCCTCGGCCTCGAGGTCCTCGTCGAGAGCGGGGCGGGGCTCGAGTCCGGCCACCCGGACGAGGCCTACCAGGACGCCGGCGCCTGGATCGTGGACACCCTGGATCCCGGCAACCTCGACCTCCTCCTCCACGTCCGCCCGCTCGACCCGGACTCGGTCCGCTCCCTCAAACAGGGTGCGGTGACAGTGGGGCTGGCCTCGCCGTCGTCGGAACTTCCCACGGTGCAGGCGCTCGCCGACGCGGGCGTCACGTCCTTCGCGCTGGAACTGGTGCCGCGCATCTCCCGGGCCCAGTCTATGGACGCGCTCACCTCGCAGGCGCTCGTGGCCGGGTACCGCTGCGTGCTCGAAGCGGCGACGCGGCTGCCCCGCTTCTTCCCGCTCTACATGACCGCCGCCGGCACCATCCCGCCGGCCCGGGTGCTTGTGCTGGGCGCTGGCGTCGCGGGCCTGCAGGCCATCGGCACCGCCAAGCGGCTGGGTGCCCGCGTGTCCGCCAACGACATCCGGCCGGCTTCCGCGGACGAGGTCGCCTCGATGGGCGGCACGTTCATCAGGCTCGACGTCGAAACGGCTGAGGCGTCCGGCGGTTACGCCCGCGAACTCAGCGCGGACCGCGGCGCCCTCCAGCGCGAACTGCTCGCCCCGCACGTGGCCGCCGCCGACGTCCTCATCACGACGGCGGCCGTCCCCGGGCGCCGTGCCCCGCTGCTGGTGACGCTCGCGATGGTCCAGGCCATGCGGCCGGGTTCCGTGGTGGTGGACCTCGCCGCCGAATCCGGGGGCAACGTGGAAGGCGTGGTGGCCGGCGAGGACACGGTGATCCCGACGGCGGACGGCCGGGGCACGGTGACGCTGGTGGGCATGAAGGACGCCGCCTCCGCCTTGCCCGCCGACGCCTCCCGCCTGTACGCCAAGAACGTCGCCAGCCTGCTCGAGCTGCTGGTCAGGGACGGCGCCTTCGCCCCGGACTGGGAGGACGAGGTGGTGGCCGGGAGCTGTTTGACGCACGACGGCGCGGTGCGGCACGGGCCCACGGCCGAGGCTTTGGCGGCGCTCACCACCGCCGAATCAGCGACGGAAGGGGCGAACTGATGGACGGCATCAGCCTGCTGACGATCACCGTACTGGCGGTGTTTGTGGGCTTCGAGGTGGTTTCGAAGGTCTCCAGCACCCTGCACACCCCGCTGATGTCCGGGGCCAACGCGATCCACGGCATCATCCTGGTGGGCGCCATCATCGTGGCCGGGCAGGCGCATGAGCCGCTGGTGCTCGCGGTGGCGCTGCTGGCCGTCGTGCTGGCCACCGCCAACCTGGTGGGCGGCTTCGTGGTGACCGACCGCATGCTCGAGATGTTCCGCGGGCGGAAACGGACGGAGTCAGCGGACAAACAGAAGGAGGACGCACGATGACCCTCCTCAGCCCGGTGTGGACCGCCCTGCTCTACCTGGCCGCCGCCGTCTGCTTCATCCTGGCGCTCAAGGGCCTGAACTCCCCGCGCACCGCCCGGCAGGGCAACCTGGTGGGCGCCTTCGGCGCGGTGATCGCCGTCGTCGTGGTCTTCCTCTCGGTGAGGCTGGACAATATTCCCTGGATCGTCGGCGCGATCGCCGTGGGTTCGGTGGTGGCGGCGCCCGTGGCCCGGCGGGTAAAGATGACCCAGATGCCGCAGCTGGTGGCGCTGTTCAACGGCGTGGGTGGCGGGGCGGCGGCGCTGGTGGCGCTGCTGGAACTGGCGCACAGCAGCGACGGCTGGATGCGGGTGGCCGTGGTGTTCACGCTGCTGGTGGGCGCCGTGTCCTTCGCGGGTTCGGCCATCACCTTCGCGAAGCTGCAGGAGCTCATGACCACCCGGCCGGTGGTGTTCCCGGGGCTGCCCGTGGTCATGGCATTGGTGCTTCTCGCGGCGGTGGGGGCCGGCGCCGGCGTCGTGTTCAGCGGTTCCCAGGCGCTCGCCGTCGGCCTGATGCTGCTGGGCCTGGTGGCCGGCGTGTTGCTGGTGCTGCCGGTGGGCGGCGCGGACGTGCCGATTGTCATCTCGCTGCTGAACGCCTTCACCGGCCTGGCCGTGGCCGCGTCCGGGCTGGTGCTGGGCAATGTGCTGCTGGTGGTGGCGGGCACGCTGGTGGGGGCCTCGGGCACCATCCTCACCCGCGCCATGGCGGCGGCGATGGGCCGAAGCGTGGCCGGCATCCTGTTCGGCGCCTTCAAGGGAGGCTCGACGGCGGGATCCACCGCCGTGAGCGAACGCCCCGTGCGCTCGTCCAGCGCCGAGGACGTGGCGGTGCTGCTGGGCTATGCGCAGCGGGTGATCATCGTTCCGGGCTACGGGCTGGCCGTGGCGCAGGGCCAGCACACCGCCGCCGAACTCGCGGAGGCCCTCGAAGAACGCGGCGTGGACGTCGATTTCGCCATCCACCCGGTGGCAGGCCGCATGCCCGGGCACATGAACGTCCTCCTGGCCGAGGCCAATGTCCCCTATGAATCGCTCAAGGAAATGGGCGAGATCAACTCCGAATTCAAGACCGCGGACGTGGCCCTCGTGGTGGGCGCGAACGATGTGGTGAACCCGGCGGCGAAAACCACCGCCGGCTCGCCGATCTACGGCATGCCCATCCTGGAAGTCTCCCAGGCCCGGCAGGTGGTGTTCCTCAAGCGGTCCATGCGGCCCGGCTTCGCGGGGATCGAGAACGACCTTATGTATGAACCGCAGACCACCCTGCTGTTCGGCGATGCCAAGGAGTCGCTGACCAAGGTGCTGGGGGCGGTCAAGGGGTTGTAGGGAGAAGTACGAAGGGGTTCTGCCATGACAGTGAAACTCAACAAGAAAGCCTTTGACCACGCGAAGCGCCTGATCCGCGACGGGAAAACAGTCAAGGACGTCCGCGACGACTGGAGCGAGCACGCCCCTACCGCGGACGAAGAGAACGCGTTCCTGGAAAAGCACGGCTACGGCGACTATTCCGCCTGGTATCTGGGGGTGGACGACGACCATCCGGATGACCAGAAAGGGCACTACAAGTTCCCGTTCGGTGACTTCAAGAAGATCCACCGCTGCGCCGTGATCTCCGCAGAAAGCCGGGCCGCACAGTACGACCACAATGACATCCGCGAAGCGCTGGGCCAGTTGCTTGACCGCCTTGACGAGGACTGAGCCGGGGACACCCCCGCCTATGCTGGACCAATGAGCACCAGCACCGCAGCCCCCGGAATCCAGCAGGAACAGGCCTACTACGGCGACACCTACCTCTTCGAAGCCGCCGCCACCGTGGTGGCCGCCGGCACCGATGGCGACGGTGCCTGGGCCGCAGTGAGCCCCAACATCTTCCACCCGAAGGGCGGCGGCCAGCCTTCCGACGAGGGCACGCTGAACGGCGCGCCGGTGGTTCCCTCGCGCAGCGACAACGGCCTGGTCGTCCTGACCGGCGGCCCGGAACTGGAGCCCGGAACCGCCGTCGACTGCGCCATCAACGCGGAACTCCGCAAGCGGCACGCGGCGCTGCACACCGCCGGCCATGTGCTCGGCCACCTGGGCGAGTCACGCGGCTGGATCAGCACCGGGCACAGCCATTACCCCGGCCAGGCACGCTTGGACTTCTTGCCCGAAGGACTCGAGGCTGGGCTCGCCACCCCCGAGCAGCGCGAGCAGGTCCGCGCGGAACTGCAGGAAGCCCTCGACGCCGTCCTGGCCCGCGGCGGCTCGGTCAGCACCGCGATGGACGGGGCCGGGCACCGCGTGGTCACCATCGAAGGCGTCAACAGCGAACCCTGCGGCGGCACGCACGTGGCTCGGCTCGAAGACCTGGCCGGCGTCACGGTGTTGGAACTGAAGATCAAGCGCGGCGCGCTCAAGGTCCGCTACGAAGCCGAGCACGTCTAGCAGGCAGATTTGGATTCCCCCGAAGGGTAGGGTCAGAGGCATGGCACCGGAAACCGCACACGACTGGCAACCCCTGTGGCTCCTCCTCAACGACGGCGACGCGGCCCCGCCCGCGGGTGTCCTCATGACCGCCCCGCCAGGCGAGGTCAATGGCGCACCGCCGCTGGAGTCCGAGTTCGGCGTGTTCGAGGCGCCGTTGGACGAGTACGACGTCGTGGAGCTGGTCCGCTTCGACCGCCCCGTGGCGCGTGGCCGGGTGGCGTTCGGCGAAGGTTTCGCGGTCTTCGGCCCGGTCCGCGCAGTGGAGGGCGACGAGGTGGCCGCCGACCACGAGGCCGTGGTGCTGGCCCGGCTGGCGGAGGAAGCCTTCGTCGAGGGCGCCGCCGTTGTCTACGCGCCCGTGGACGCCGCAGCAGCGGCGCGCTACGAGGCCCTGGGCTGGACCCGGGCCGGCGAGCTGGCTCCCTAGCATGCGGGCCGCCGTCGTCATCAACCCGTCCAAACCCGCCGCGCAGGACATCCGCGGGGTCATCGCCCGGCTCGCGAGCGAATTCGGCTGGGACGAGCCGCTGTGGCAGGAAACGACGGCGGAGGATCCGGGCGTCGGGCAGGCGCGGGACGCGCTTGAGGCGGGGGTCGACGTCGTGATTGCCGCCGGCGGCGACGGCACCGTGCGCTGCGTGGGCGAAGTGCTGGCCGGGACCGAAACGCCGCTGGGACTCGTCCCGCTGGGCACCGGCAACCTGCTCGCACGGAACCTCGGCGTGGACGTCACGGACATCGAAGGGGCGGCGAAGGCGGCGCTGCTGGGCGAGGCGCGGCGGATCGACGTGGTCCGTTCCGTGCGCGACGGCGGCAGCGAACAGGTCTTCCTGGTGATGGCCGGGCTCGGCTTCGACGCGAGCATCATGGCCGACACCGACTCGGACCTCAAGGACAAGGTGGGCTGGCTGGCCTACGTGGACGCCGCGATGCGGAACCTGCAGGGCAAGCCGGTCAAGGCGAAGGTCAGCGTGGACGGCAAACCGGTGGCGAGCCGGCGCGTGCGCAGCGTGATGGTGGGCAACTGCGGCAGGATCCAGGGCGGCGTGGAGATCTTCCCGGGTGCCGCCGTGGACGACGGCATCCTGGACCTGATGGTGGTGGCGCCGGGGAAGCTGGGCTGGCTCGGCGTTCTCGCGGGAGTGATCGGCAGGGGCCGCAGCAAAGATCCCTCGGTGGAGTACTTCCGGGGCACGTCCGTGGACGTCATCCTGGAACGCGCCGACGATTTCCAGCTCGACGGCGACCACGAAGGCAAGGCCTCGACGTTCACCGCCCGCGTGGATCCAGGGGCGTTGCTGGTCCGGGTGTAGGGCCTGCTCAGTCCTTCTTGGTTGCCGCGAACAGGCTGCGGAGCGTGAAGAAACAGCCGAGCGCGCCGAACAACAGGGCCATCAGGAAGTCGCCGGCATAGCCCTTGACGAAGTCCGGGTTGGTGGCGAGGTTGTACGCCATGAGGTCCCACGGCTCCGGGTCCAGGATCTTCGCCAACGGTGAGCCGCCGAGGTAGGACACGGCGTCCAGCCACACTCCGCCCACGAAGGCCAGGACTGCGGTGACGGCGGTGACGGACACGATGACCCAGACGCCTTTGCGGCTGAGTGTTCCTCCCGTGCCGAGGGCGAAGATGGTTCCGCGGCCCACGTCTTCACCCTGGGTGGCCTGCTGGGGCCGGGGGAGTGGAGGCTGCGGGCCGGATTCGGAGTGCCAGCAATCTTGTGCGAGGGACGCGCGAACTGGCAGCACCTGCCCCTTGAAAGGCGTTCAGGGGTCATCTGCTGCCAGTTCCCGCCGAACAAGCCAGACAAAAACGGCCCGCCCCGCACTCCGAAGGGCACAGGGGCGGGCCGCCGTTGGTCTTCCCGGATGCCGCGCCCCGCACTCTGCATAGTGCGGGGGCGGGGCAGGTTCAGTCCGGGCGCCGGCTGGACCGATGGGGGATCAGCCAGCCAGCAACCGGCCCCACCTTGGGGCGAGCAAGGGGGCGCCGGCAAGCTTCAGGGTGTGCCACAGGGTCACGGCCACGGAGTCGAGCACGGGGACGTCCGTGCGTGACTCCACCTCCGCCGTGATGTTGGCACCGTAGAGGTTGGTGCAGAGGTAGATCAGGGCGTCGGGCTTCAACGCGGCGAGCTCCAGGGACCCGGGCAGCATCTCGGCGTCGGTGACCCGGGCGAAGGATTCGTTGTCGCTCAGGTCCAGGTGCCGGTGGTCCACGGTCTTGATGCCCTCGCGCTCATAGGACGCCACCACGGCCTCGTTCACGTCCGCCGTGTACGGGGTGAGCATGCCGATCCGCTCGGTCCCGAACTCGGAGAACGCAGCCAGGTACGCGAGCGTGGAGGTGGTGGCGGGGATGCCGGTGGCGTCCGTGATCTCCTGCACCAGCTCGAGGTCGTGGGCGGCACCCAGCCAGGACCCGGAGGTGCCGTTCCAGGCGATGACATCCACGTCGGCCGTGGCGAGCAGTTCCGCGGCGGCGCGCATGCCGGCGGCGTCGAACTGCTTGTCCGAAGAGTCGTCCAGGGCGATCCGGGTGACGTTGATGCGGGTGAAGTGCAGGGTGACGTCCGTGCGCTCACCAAGGATCCGGTAGCTTTGCGGCTCCAGGCAGGTGTTGGAGGACGGCACGATCATGCCGATGCGGACAGGGCGGTTTTCGGAAGGCAAGGGGTAACTCCTAGACAGAAACGGCGGGGGAAGCGGCCAGGGCGTCGCGGTGTGCGGTGAAGCCGTCGCGGGCCACGAAGCGGCCCACGGGGCCGGGATCGTGGAAGCCGTCTTCGTCCAGCACCACGCGTCCGGCGGAGACGACGACGGCGGGCCAGCCGTTCAGTGCCTTCCCCTCGAACGGCGAGAAGTCGGTTCCCATGTGCAGCGCGCCGCCGTCGACCTTGCGTTCCTCGGCGGGATCGAAGATGACGAGGTCGGCGTCGAAGCCTTCGGCGATGGAGCCCTTGCCGGGCACGGCGTTGATCCGGGCGGGTCCGGCGGAGAAGACCTCCACGAAGTCCTCCACGGTGCCGCCGGACTCGGTGACCAGGGCGGTGAACGTCACGGGCATGCGGGTTTCGACGCCGGGCAGGCCGTGCGGCATGAAGCGGATGTCGTCGGTGCGCTCGCGCTTCTGCGAGAGGTCGTAGCAGGAGTGGTCCGAGGACACGGTGTGGATGGCTCCGGCCGCGAGGCGTTCCTTGAGGGCCGCCACGGTTTCCGGGGAGCGCATGGGCGGGCAGCAGGCGTACCACTCGGGAAACTCGGTGCCGTAAACGGTGTCGTCCAGGGTCAGGTAGTGCGGGCAGGTCTCCGAGTAGGCTTCCTGGCCCTCGGCGCGGGCCGCGGTGACCAAGTCCACGGCACCGGGGGTGGACTGGTGCACGAAGTACACGGGCGCCCCGGTGTACTTGGCCAGGGCCAGGGTTTCCTTGACGGAGAGTTCCTCGGCCAGTTCCGGGCGGGTGCGGTGCAGGTGTTCGATGCCGATCAGGCCGTCCGCGGCGTGCTGTTCGGTGCAGTCGGCGATGATGGCGTCGTGCTCGGCGTGGATGTAGGTGAGGCCGTCCAGGCGGACCATTTCCCGCATGACCTTCAGGATGGTGTCCCCGTCGGCCATGGTGGAGCCGCGGTTGGTGGTGTACATCTTCACGGAGCGCACGCCCTCGGCGGCGAGCTGCTCCAGCTGCCACGGCACGGTCTCGTCCCAGCTGATCACGGAGCCGTGGAGGGCCACATCGCAGCGGGATTCGGCGGCCAGGCGCTTCTTGTTGAGCACGGCATCCAGCGGGGTTTCCTGGGCGTCCCGCGGGATGCCGAAGTCGATGATGGTGGTGGTGCCGCCCCACAGCGCGGCGGTGGAGGTGATGGCGAAGTCGTCCAAGGTGCGGAAGCGGCCGGTCACCTGGGCCACGTGGCAGTGCCCGTCGATGCCGCCGGGGATCACGAGCTTGCCTTGGGCGTCGATGGTGCGGGCGGCGGCCGGAACAGGCTGGGCGCCGTCGATCAGCTCCACGATGCGGCCGTCCTGCACCACGATGTGCGCGGCCTGCCGGGCCGGCCCGCCGGACAGGGGGGAGTTCACCACGGTGCCGTTGGCGATGACGAGGTCTGGGATGAGGGACATCGGTGTCCTCCTACTTCTTGGAAACGGACGCGGCCTGGGCGGCAGCCTGCGCGGTGGTGAGGGCGGCGTCGAGGTTTTCCGACAAACCGCTGCGCTTCTTGACCGGCGGCGGCGCGAACGCGCCCTGCCGGTGGAAGCCGGACTGCAGATCCACCACGGCCTCGGTCATCCGGATGCCGGCCGAAATGCCGTCCACCACGGGCACGGGGATCTGTCCCTCAAGGTCGCGGGCAAGCCCCGCGAGCGGCGCACCTGCCAGGATCACGACGTCGGCCCCGTCCTCTTCGACGGCCTGCCGGCTCAGTGCCAGGAGGGTGTCCTTGAAGTCGTGCTGCACGGACCCGATGCCGTGCAGGCCCTGCTTGATGGAGCGGATGGAGGCGAGGCGGCCGCCGAGGCCGAAGTGCTCCACGCAGTCCCGGTACCAGGCGGTGATGCGGTCCGAAATGGCGATGATCGAGAAGCGCTGGCCCTGCAGCGCCGCGGCGCAGAGCGCGGCTTCGGTGATCCCGATGACCGGGACGTCCACGAGTTCCTTCAGCGCCGGCATGCCCGGATCGCCGAAGGCCGCCACTACGACGCCGTCCACGCGGCTGCCGTCGGGACCCACGTACTCGGCAATGAGTTCGGCGACGGCGCCGGCCGCGATGAGCGATTCAAAGCGGGTTTCGATGTACTCGACCCCGTGCGGGGCGGTTCGCACGATCAGCTCGGTGTCCGGTCCGGCAGAACGCAGGGCCTCGGCCTGGATCAGTGCGGTGACGTCTTCGCTGATGTTGGGGTTGATGACCAGTAATTTCATGTTCGTTTCCGTTGCAGGGTGAGTTCGGTAGCGGGGGAGTCTTCGGGGAACTGCTCGCGGTACTTGCCGATGTGCGACGCCGACTGGGCGGCTGCGCGCTCCGGGTCGCCGCTGGCGATTGCCGCGTAGAGCTCACGGTGTTCCTGGATCAGTTCGGGCAGGTCGCTGACGTGGCGGAAGAGCCAGTGCATGCGGCCCTGGAGGGGTTCCAATGCCGAACGGAGGAAGTTGTTGTTGGCGATGGCCGTGATGGCGTCGTGGAATTCGCTGTTGGCCCGGTGCGCTTCGAGGATGGAGCCCTTGGCGAGGAAGCGTTCGGCGTCGTCCAGCAGTCCGGAGAGGCGCTTGAGGTCCTCCTCGGTGGCGCGGCTCGCGGCCAGCCGGCAGGCGAGCACCTCGAGTGATTCGCGGACGTCGAACAGGTCTTCAACGTCCTTGGCGCTCAGGCCTGCCACCTCGGAGCCGCGGGAGGCACGGTCCCGGATGAGGCCCTCCTGGCGCAGCATGCGCAGGGCTTCCCGGATGGGCAGGCGCGATACGTTGAATTCGGCCGCCAGGTCACGCTCCACCAGGCGGGTGCCGGGGGCGTAGTGGCCTTCGAAGATCCGTGAACGGAGGGTGTCCCGCACGGCCTCGCGCAGGGGGCGGTCGGAGGCGGGGGTTTCTTCTGCTGCCAGCATCATTGCTCCATTCGTGGGGTTTTTAGCGACTTTACGTCCTCGGCGGCATTCATCACGCGTCAGTCCCGCCCCGTGCTGCTGGATGACACTGCGGAAGCGGAGGAGCTGTATGCCGGAGGCGTGAGCCGGCCGAACGCCTTTTCCAGGGCGACGGCCACGGCCAGCACTTCGCGGTCGCGGTAGGGCCGGCCCACCACCTGGATGCCCACGGGCAGGCCGTCGTCGGACAAGCCGCACGGAACCACGGCCACGGGGAAGCCCAGGATGCTGATGGCCCGGCAGCAGGAGCCCAGCTCGGTCCACGGGATGTCCTTGCCTTCCACGGTGAAACTCGGCTCCCGCGGATCCGACGCCGGAACGGAGGCCACGGGGAGCAGCAGGATGTTGTGCTCCTCCATGGCGGCCAGCACCTCGGCCCGGATGGCGTCCCGTTCCGCCGCGGCCTTGCGGTATTCGACGACGGAGGCCGGCTCACCGAGCAAGCCATGCAGGTGGGCGCCGAGTCCGTCCTCGCGGCCGGCGGCGAGCTCGGCCACCTCGGGCATTCCCTCGGCGGTGCGCAGCGCCACGAAGGCAGCCGCGGCCCGTTCCAGTCCCGGCGGGCGGCCGTGCGTCACCGGAACGCCCAGGCCCGCGAGGGTCTCGGCGGCCGAACGCAGCACGGACACCAGGTCCGCCCGCACCGGGTGGGTGCCTTCGTCTTCGAACCAGGCGGCGCTGAAGCCGTCCAGGCTCTCGAGCGGGGCACCGAGCGGCACCGGCACCGTGGAGGGGTCCACGCCGTCGGGCCCGGCCAGGATCCCGAGCAGCACGCCCAGGTCCTCGGCGCTGCGGGCCAGCCACGCCACGCTGCCCAGGCGGTGCAGGGCGGACATCGAGTTCGGGGCGGGCAGGCTGCCGTCCGCCGGCGGGACGTACGGGAGCAGGCCCGTTTCGGGGATGAGGCCCACGGTGGGGCGCAGGCTGGTGATGCCGGTGCAGTGCGCGGGCCAGCGGATGGACCCGCCGAAGTCCGTGCCCAGTCCGAAGGCGCTCATCCCGGAGGCGACGGCGGCGCTGTCGCCTCCGGTGGAACCGCCCGAGGTGAGCGTGGTGTCCCAAGGGTTCCAGGTTTCGCCGAAAAGCGGGTTGCGGCTGTGGGTCTCCACCGCGAACTCCGAGCAGTTGGTCTTGCCGAGCAACACCGCACCTGCCTCCTGCAGGCGCCGGACCGCCGTCGCCGATTCCGCCGGGATGTAGTCCCCCAGGAGGGGACTCCCCGCCGTCGAGCGCAATCCCTTGACCGCCAGGGTGTCCTTCACGGTGAAGGGGACCCCGTGCAGGGGGCCGAGGAAGCGGCCCTCCGCTGCGGCGGCGTCGGCGGCCTCTGCCTCTTCGCGTGCCCGCGGGTTCGGGGTGACGATGGCGTTCAGTCCGGGATTCGCCTCGGCGATCCGCGCCTGGTGCAGTTCCAGGCACTCGACGGCGGTCAGCCGGCGCTCGCGGAGGGCGGCGGCCCACTCCACCATGGAGAGTCCGGTCAGCCGGCTGCTGTCCACGGAAGGCAGGACGGTGTTGTTCATTGTCAGGACTTTCTATCGGATGGCCGCGGGGGCCTTGGCACCGGCGTCGGTCATGGCGATCTTGGACGTCTCCTTGGCGATGAAGACGCAGTAGACCATGAGCAGCAGGGTCGCGGAGAGGTAGCCGGCCACGGAGAACCCGGACGTGGTGAGGGTGATCAGCCCGAGCGCGATCATCGGGGCGAAGCCGCCGCCGAACACGCCTGCCAGCTGGAAGCCCACGGCCGCACCGGTGTAACGGACCTTGGTGGGGAACAGTTCCGGGATGAAGGACGCCACCGGGGCGTACATCGCGGCCACGATCACCAGGCCGATGGCCGGGGCGATCAGCACCAGGAACGGTTCCTTGGAGTTGAGCATGGCGATGAAAATGAAGCTGTAGATGATGCCGGCAACCGCGCCGCCGATCATCACCGGGCGGCGGCCCACCTTGTCACACAGCGCACCGAAGAGCGGGATGGCGATCATTTGCGCGACGGCGGAAATGGTGGAGGCTGCCAGTGCCAGGCTCTTGGGCATGCCCAGGTGTTCGGTGCCGTAGACCAGGATGAACAGGGCGAAGATGTAGAACGCGATGTCGCTTCCGATGCGGGCGCCGACGGCCAGGGCCAGGGCCTTCTTGTAGTGCGCGAAGACGTAGAGGAGGGGAGCCTTGACCTCTTCCTGCTTCTTCGCTTCGGCCTTCTTTTCGGCTTCCTCGAAGACGGGGGATTCGGCGAGCTTCATGCGGATGTAGAGGCCGATGGCCACCAGCAGGAAGCTGATGAGGAACGGGATGCGCCAGCCCCAGGCCATGAAGGCGTCCTTGGCGAGGGTGGCCGTGAGGAGCGTGAAGATGCCGGTGGCAAGGAGCAGGCCGGTGGGGGCCGCGCTCTGGACGAGGCTGCCGAAGAAGCCGCGGCGGCCGCTCTTGTCCGATTCGGTGACCATGAGGGCGGCGCCGCCCCATTCGCCGCCGATGCCGATGCCCTGCAGGAAGCGGAGGGCCACCAGCAGGATGGGAGCCCAGATCCCGATGTTTTCATACGTGGGCAGGAGGCCGACGGCGGCACTGGCCAGGCCCATGAGCAGCAGGGTGGTGACCAGGACGTTCTTGCGGCCGATCTTGTCGCCGAAGTGGCCGAAGACGGCGGCACCGAGCGGGCGGACCACATAGCCCACGGCATAGGTGGACAGGGCCAGGATCAGGCCGATGGCGGGGTCCGAGCCGGGGAAGAACAGGACGGGGAAGACGATGGATGCTGCGGTGCTGTAGGCGAAGAAATCGTAGTACTCGAGCGTGGTGCCTACGAAGCTTGCTGCGACGACCCTCTTCATTGAGTTTCCGCCGCCCTTCTTCGTGGCTGGCGCGGAACCGGCTGATGCGGAACCGGCTGATGCGGAACCGGGGGTCTGCTTGCCTTGGGTTTGGGAGTTGATCGACACGGGCCCTCCTGGGCGTTGCGACTGGCTCATCGGATGAGCGTTTTACTTGCAAAAGGCGGTGGGCGAGGCGGTGGCTCTCGATGCCCTTACATGTGCTTCCGGATGAACGGGCCGGAGGCGTTCGCGGTGAGGAGTTCGTCCTCGAGGTGTCTGTTTGGGATCCCAAATATGACGGTAAGTTCTTGCGACCTTGCTGTCAATGGTTTGGGATCCCAAACGGGTACTGCTTTGGTGTTGTTGCGGTGAAACAGCCGGGGTTAGACCGGGAGGCGCTTGCTGTAGTCGAGCGTCAGGACCGAGATGCCCATGATCACGGCGGATGCCACGAAGTAGAGCAGGGCCCAGGTGTAACCGCCGGTGGCGCCCACGATGAAGCCGACGGCGATAGGCGTGACCATGCCGGCGATGTTGCCGCTGAGGTTCATGGCGCCGCCCAGGACGCCCGCATTGGTGCGGCCGCCCAGCGTTGCCGGAACGGCCCAGAACAGGCCCACCCAGCGGAGGAAGAACAGCACCACGGACAGCAGGACGACGGCGGTGATCGGGTCCGGAACGATGGTGACGCCCACCAGGCCGCCGACGACGACCGCGGCGGAGATGCCCAGCAGCGTCCGCATGACCTTGTTGGCGGAAGCGCCGGATTCGCGCCACTTGTCCGCGATGGTGCCGCCGAGGATTTCACCGACGAAGCCGGCGCCGAAGATCACGAAGGTGGACCAGCCGATGGTCTTCAGGTCGAAGCCCTTGGCCTGGGACAGGTAGAGCGGGCCCCAGGTCAGGAGGCCGTAGAACACGCCGTTGAAGCCGAGCCAGCCGAAGCACATGGCCCAGAAGGAGCGGAACTTCATGTACGGGACCAGACCGCGGCGGGTGGTTGCACCCTGGGCGGCGGCTGCCTCGTCCTCGGCGCGGTGCGAGGCTTCGATGTAGTCGGCTTCGGCCTCGTTGACGGCCTTGTGCTCGCGGGGGTTGTCCCGGACGTACCACCAGATGACAGCACCCAGCACAACGGTTGCGATGCCGGCGATGATGAAGGCCATCCGCCAGCCGCCGGCGGCCGCGATCAGCCAGGCGATGAGGATGCCGCCCACGCCCGCGCCGAGCGGAGCGCCGGCGTCGAGGATGGTGGCGCCGCGGCCGCGTTCCTTGGAGTGCATCCAGAGTGCGTTGAGCTTGCCGCCGGCCGGCATGACACCGGCCTCCGTGACGCCGATGGCCATGCGGGCGATGAACATGCTCAGGAAGCCGCCTGCCATGCCGGACGCCGCCGTGGCAGCGCCCCAGCCGACGCAGGACGCGGTGACCATCTTGCGCGGGCCGAACTTGTCGATCAGCCAGCCAACGGGAACCTGCATCAGGGCATAGGTCCAGAAGAATGCGGAAAGCAACAGGCCGACCATCTCGGGGCCGAGGTTGAATTCCTTCTGGATGATGGGCAGGGCCACCGAGATGGAGCCGCGGTCGATGTAGTTGACCGCCACCAGCACCAGCAGGAGGAGGAACAGCTTCCATCGGACGTTGCTGCGGCGCTTGCCGGCAACACTGCCTGCTTGCGGACGTTCGGCTTCCGTGGTGGTGGACGGGGAATTCTGGAGAGACACGCTTCTCCTTAGTTTTGGGGGGACTGGAATGCGGAGGAGTTGGGGGATTCGCGTTCACGAACCGGCAGGCGCCCGTTGCCGGAGGTTCGGCGGCAAGGCGGCGGTTCTGCCGGACAGGGATCGATAAACAGTTGGGTCTTTTGGGATCCCGTCTTGGGATCCCAAAACAAAACTAGGTGTGAGCTGTCCCACTGTCAAGGGTTTTCTGTGCGCCGGCTCACCCAACCAAATGTGACCGAAGTGGCCGTTCCGCCTTCACGCCGTGCCGCTGTGTCCGTGGGCCAGGATCTCGGCGAGCTCGGCCAGCCGATGGGCCCGGGCGGACTCGGCCGGGGTGAATGGCTCGCCCGGGCGGGAAAACACGAGCGGCCCGTGCCATGCGGTGGGGACCTTCAGCAGCGTGCCGGGATCCGGGGCTGTGCCGGACTGCCCGACGGCGGCATCTGCCTCGGGTGCCTGCGCTTCGCTTCCGGCGGGAACCACCTGCGCGGACAGCAGTTCCGCGACCGCGAGGGCCAGTTCGCCCGGGTTGCCGGCCACGCGGGCGGCGATGCTCAGCGCCTTGGTCTGGCCGTCGGCCATGGCCAGCGCGGTGGTGGGCCAGACGTGGGAGTCCAGGCCGCCGCCGTCGGACAGTGCTTTCAGCAGTTCCTGTTCGCCGAGGTGGCCGGGCGCGGAGAGCACGAACTCGTCCAGCACCTGGCCGTCCATCGGATGGACGTGGATGCTCAGGATGTTGGTGTCCAGGCGGGCTAGTTCCTGGGTGAGTTTCTGGAGGGCGCCGGGCTGGTCGTGCACCAGGGTGCGGGCCCGCCAGAGCGCCGGGGCGGAGTGCAGCCTGCGGCGGTGCCGGAGCGCGGGGGCGTGAAGCCAGCCGCGCAGCATCCGGGCGGCGGACGGCTCGGCCACCCAGATCACCAGGGCCGTGGCCGTGACTGTCAGGAGCAGCACCTTGGCCACGTAGGGCAGATGCGTTTCCACGACGAGCGCGTGGACCAGCAGTTCGATGGGGAGCATCGCGGCGATCTGGGCAACTGTAACCCTGGCCTTGGGAGGTTCGGGCATTCGGCCGCAGACCTCACAGCTGAGTTCTGCGGAGGCGGACGTCTGCTGCTTGGCTCTCATGCCCCCATGGTGCACGGGCGGTGTTTCGCGCCCGTTGCCGCCCGGCTACGAATGTGGAGCTTAAACGAAGGGGCCGGCAGCGCCCCTTGCGGGGGCTGCCGGCCTTTGTCCTGGCGCCTGCGTCGGCGGCGCGTGATCCGCTTAGCGGGTGAGGTCCGAATCGCGGGATGCGCGGTTGGCCGCGGCCAGCTCGCCGAGGAAGTCGCGGATTTCGACCAGCAGTTCGGTGTCGGTGGGCTCGGGGATGGCTTCCTCTTCGCTGCCGCGGCGGTTCTTGACCATCGCGTTGAACTTGTTCATGGGCGCCACGAAGATGAAGTACACCACGCCGGCGGTGATCAGGAACGTCACGAAGGCCGTGATGACTGCCCCGAAGTCAACGAACGTGGCGGGGTTTTCCGGCCAGATCCGGAAGCCCAGGCCGCCCGCGTCCACGCCGCCGGCCGCGGCGATGACCGGGTTGACGATGTTCTTGGTGAACGCCGAGACGAGCGCGGTGAACGCGGTGCCGACCACCACGGCGATGGCCAGTTCGATCACGTTGCCGCGAAGAATGAAGTCCTTGAATCCCTTGAGCATGAAGAGTCCTCCGGTGTTGTTGGGGGTGATTCCGCGCCGGCACTGCGTTCGGCTGGACGAGGGCACTTCGGCGTGCCGGGGCGCGGACGGCGGCCTCCAGGACGCCCCGCGCAACAGATACCAAAATATCATTTCCGGTGGGGTGTCGGCGGGGCTTCCGCCGGGCTGTCGCCAGCTCTCCGCCGGGCCTCAGGCCGACCTGGCTCCGATGAATTGCCGGATCCAGGCCACGGTTTCCGGGTGGTCCAGGTGCAGTCCGTGCCGGGCTCCCGGAACCTTCACGAGCGTGGAGCGGCGGATGCCCCGGTGCAGGAGCACGGCGTCACCAAGGGGAGCGAGCGCGTCCTCGGTGCCGTGCAGGATCAGGGTGGGTGCCCGGATCGCGCCGAGTGAATCCCAGGCGTCGTGCTCGCGGCTCGCCTGGAAATGCCGCGCCTTGGACCAGGCCGACGCCCTGGTCCCGAAGAAGCCGCGCACGGCCGCGGGATGTTCCTGCGCCCACGCCGGATCGAAGAACAAGGGCGCCATCAATTCCGGGTCGCCGCTCAGCAGGGTCTTCAGGGCCGCTTCGAAAGCAAGCGCGTCCACCTCGGCATCCGTCCGCCGTCCGCCGCTGGTCGCCGCCAACACCAGGGCACGGACCCTGCCCGGGTGGTCGATCGCAAGCCACTGCGCGATCCTGCCGCCCATCGAATGCCCGTACACATGGGCCGAGCCGACTCCGGCGGCGTCAAGCACGGCGGCCGCGTCCTCGGCCAGCAGCCGGGTGGTGTACCGCGCCGGATCGCCCTTGGCACTGCCGCCCACGCCGCGGTGGTCGTAGCGGATGACGCGGAAATGGCGGGCAAGCGCGTCCGCCGTCGGCCCCCAGCCGGCCATGCCCGTTGCCTGGCCGGCGAGCAGGAGGAGGGGGTCGCCGTCGCCCGCTTCGTCCCACAGCAGTCCGGCGCCATCCGGGGCCGCGGCAATCTTCACCCGGTCACTGTAGCTGCCGGGGCTGCGGGTGCGCCGTGGCGCAGCACACGCCTTGATTCGGTCCGGGCACGATCCTAGGGTCGGGGCATGCTGATTGTCGGTTCCATCGTCATCCGCGTGGAGGACCTCGCGGCCCAGATCGGTTTCTGGACCCGTGCCCTGGACTACGTCCTGCGGGAGCCGCCGGAGGACGACTTCGCGCTGCTGCAGCCGCGCACCGGGCAGGGGCCGAACGTCTCGCTCGACGCCGTTCCCTCCCTCCGCGTGCTGCCGCCGCGCATCCACCTGGACCTGTATGCCGAGGACCAGGCCGCCGAAGTGCGGCGCCTGGCGGACCTCGGGGCGCGCGAAGTCGAGTGGAGCCGCAGGCCCGCGGACGCGGACTACGTGATCATGGAGGACCCCGAAGGCAACCGCTTCTGCGTGGTGGATGCCGCGGGCTGGTCGGGTTGGGCGAGGATCTCCACCCAAACCAGTTAATCAAACTGGCTATGTTTTTCAAGGCCACTTTCGGCCTACCGTGGATGCTGAACCCGGTCACGCACAGGAGGAACAGCACCATGGCCAACTACGAATTCACCCAGGTCGACGTTTTCGCGCCCGGCCCCAAGGCTGGCAATCCGGTGGCGGTGGTCCACGGCGCCGATGGCCTCAGCAGCGAACAGATGCAGGCCTTCGCCAACTGGACGAACCTGTCCGAAACAACGTTCCTGCTCGCGCCCGAGCACCCCGAAGCCGACTACCGGCTACGGATCTTCACCCCGCGCAGGGAGCTCCCCTTCGCCGGGCATCCCACCCTCGGTTCGGCGCACGCCTGGCTGGAAAACGGCGGCACAGCCCGCGGCAGCGACATGGTGGTCCAGGAATGCGGAGCCGGCCTGGTGCCGCTGCGCCGCTCGGGGGAGGACCTCTCCTTCGAGGCGCCGCCGCTGGTGCGGTCCGGGGAGCTCGAGCCGGAGGTCTTGGCCGAGGCGGTGGCGGCCCTGCGCATCGATCCGGACCAGGTCCTCGGCAGCAACTGGATCGACAACGGGCCCGGGTGGCTTGGCATCCGCCTGCGGTCCGCCCAGGAAGTGCTGGACGTGCGGCCGGACTACGCCGGGATGGGCGAGCTCGCCGTGGCCGTCATCGGGGCGCATGACGTTGACGGGGCCGACGGCGGCGGTATTCCGGGCGGATCGGCCGACGGCGGCCCGGTTCCGGGCGGTGCTGCTGCCGGCGGCGCGCCGGCCGACTTCGAGGTCCGGGCCTTTGTGCCGGGCCTGGACGTAAACGAGGACCCTGTGACCGGCAGCGCCAACGCCGGCCTCGCTCAGTGGCTCCTCGCCGAGGGCGTCACCGACGGGAACTACACGGCACGGCAGGGAACGGTCCTCGGCCGCGGCGGCATCATCGAAGTCAGGAACAAGTCGGGAGCCATCTGGGTGGGCGGACGCAGCCGCAGCGTCATCAAGGGCAGCGTCAGCCTGTAGCTTCCGGCTCGCGGGCATCGGACCGCCTCGGCGGGAGACAGGAACCATGACGCTGTTCACAGCTCCGGGGGATACCGCGTACGCGGTGGGTTCCACGCGGTAGCTTTGAAGCGGGAACCCAACACCATGAAGGAGAAAGCACATGCCGGAAATCGTTGTCGTCGGAGTTGATGGAAGCGAAACCGCAGTCAAGGCGGCGCAGACGGCCAGGAACCTTGCCGCGGCCCTCGGCGCCAAGCTGCACGTGGTCACGGCGTTCGAAGGCGACCGGGTGTCGCTGCATGGCGCAGGCAGCGAGCGGGCCATCGTGTTCGGTGACCCGGGCCGCGAAGCCAAGGCAACGGCGAGCAAGGTGGCGGCACTCCTGGACCAGGAAGGCGTGGAGATCGAGGCGTTTTCCGCCGTCGGGAACCCTGCGCAGGCCCTGATCGCCCACGCGGAAAACCACAACGCCACCGTGATCGTGGTGGGCAACCGCCGGATGAAGGGCCTGGCCCGCGTCCTGGGCAGCGTCGCCAACACCGTGGCCCACAAGGCCCCCTGCGACGTGTACATCGCCGACACCGTCGAGTAAATACCCCAGCGCGAACGTACAGTTGAGGCCCCGAATCCGCGGATTTTGGGGCCTCAACTGTACGTTCGCGCTCTGCTTTTAGGCCGTGAACGCCAACTCTTCCGCCTTCACCTCGAAGCGCAGTGCCTCGCCACGGGCAGCCCGGTAAGCCTCGTCGATGGCGCTTGCCGCGAGGCGTTCGAGCTCGGTGCCGAGGGAGCCGGCCAGGTGCGGGGTGAGGAGCACGTTCGGGTTCGTGTAGAAGCCGGAGTCGGCGGGGAGCACCCAAGGGGTGGTCACATCGAGCACCGCGTAGATGTCGCCTTGCTCGAGGCGGCGCAGCAGCGCCTCCTGGTCCACGAGTTCGCCGCGGGAGGTGTTGATGAAGGTGGTGCCGGACCGCAGCCGGGCGATCAGCCCGGCGTCGAACATGTGCCGGGTGGCGGGCAGCGACGGCGCGTGCAGGGACACGACGTCGGACGTCGAAACGAGCTCCTCCAGCGCCACGAGTTCGACGCCGAGCGCGGCGGCCTGCTCCGGGGTCACGAACGGATCGGCCAGGACCACCTCGAGTTCGTACGCCGCCAGCAGCCGGATCACGTGCCGGCCGATCTTCGACGCGCCGATGATCCCCACCCGCTTGCCGTAATTGCCCATGTCCGGGAACAGCCCTTCGGGGTCGACGGCGGCCCGCGCCCCGCGCAGTTCCCGCGCGATCTGCAGCACGCGCTTGTTCGCCAGCAGGATCATGGCCATGGTGTATTCGGCCACGGGGATCGCGTTGGCGTCCGCTGCCGTGCTGACCTGGATCCCGCGGTCCCAGCATTCGGGACCCACGTGGTGCTTCACGGAACCCCCGGCGTGCAGCACGTACCGCAGCCGCGGCGCGGCATCCAGCACGGCACCGTCGATCATCGGGCAGCCCCAGCCGGTCAACAGCACGTCGGTCTCGGCTAGGAGCCGCTTCGCCTCGGGGGCGGAAAAGTCGGTGATCGGCTCCGGGCTGAGCAGGTGCAGCGGCCCGGTCACCGTGGCGAGGCGCTGCGGCGGGAACACTTTACGCCCGACGTCGGCGGCCATCGCGAGTGCGACGTTCAGCGGGCGGGCGGCCGGCTTAGCTGTGCTCACTTGACGCTCCCTGCGGTCAGCCCGGACTTCCAGAAGCGCTGCAGCAGGATGAACGCGAGCAGCAGCGGGATCACCGAAAGCAGGGACGCCGTGATGACCATGGGCGTGAACTCCGGCTGCGGGATGGAGTAGCCCTGCCAGATGGAGATGCCGACGCTGACCGGAAGCAGTTGCTGGTCCTGCAGCATCACCAGCGGGAGCATGAAGTTGTTCCACACTCCGACGAACTGGAAGAGGGCGATCGTGATGAAACCAGGCATCATCATCGGCAGGCCCAGCGAGAAGAAGGACCGGATCGGTCCCGCCCCGTCCACGCGGGCCGCTTCCAGCGTTTCATCCGGAACATAGGACGAACTGTAGACCCGTGCCAGGTACACACCGAAGGGGTTGCAGAGTACCGGGATGAGGATGGCCCAGACGGTGTTGCTGATCCCGAAGACCGAGGCCAGCAGGTACATCGGCAGCACGGTGGCGGTATTCGGGATCAGCACGCCCAGGAGCACGAAGCCGAACCAGGTCTTCTTGCCACGGAACTGGAACTTGTCGAACGCGTAGCCGGCCATCACCGAAATCAGCCCGCCAAGCACGGCCCCGAACGCCGCATACAGCACGGAGTTGGCCATCCAGCGGAAGAAGATCCCGCCGTCCTGGCCGATCACCGCCGAAATGTTCTCGAGGAACGCGAAACGGCCCAGCGAATACGCGGGGGTGCCGTAGAGATCGGCGGTGTCCTTGGTGGCGGCGAAGAAGAGCCACAGCACCGGGAGCACCATGTAGGCGCAGCCCAGGACCAGCAGGGCATTGACGGTGAAGGCGCTGGCGAAGCCGCCCTCGCGGGAGAGTCGGTTGCGGCCGGGACGCAAGGGCCGCTTGCCGCCGTCTGGGTTCCTGCTCTGCCGGGAACTGTTCGCTCCGGTGCCGCCGGCGCGCGGGCGGGGCGGGACGCTGAGGGTCTCGGTGCTCATGCTTTGTTCATCCTGGAACTGAATCGGGTGACGGCCAGGGAGAGCCCGGCGGCCAGGAGGGCGATGATGATGGACGCGGCAGCGGCCTGGTTGAGGTTGTGCCGGTTGAAGGCGGCGTCGTACGCCCACAGGTTGGGAACCCAGGTGCTGGTGACCGAGGCGGTGGCCTTGGAAATGATGGAGGGCTCGGTGAAGAGCTGCAGCGTGCCGATCACCGTGAACAGGATGATGACGCTGAGCGCGGGCAGGATGAGCGGGAACTTGATGCTCAGGGCTGCCCGGATTTCCCCGGCGCCGTCCACGCGGGCGGCTTCGAGGATTTCGCGGGGGACGGCCTGCAGGGCGGTGAAGAGGATGATGACGTTGTAGCCGGTCCATTCCCAGACGGCGATGTTCACGATCGAGGGCAGGACAAGGTGGGCGTCGAGGAAGTTGAGCTGGATGCCGCCGCCCTGGAGCGCCTGGACGAGCGGGCTGACGCCCGGAGTGTAGAGGTACGCCCAGATGAGGGCGGCGATCACTCCGGGGACGGCGTGGGGCAGGAAGACCAGGAGCTGGAAGAGTTTGCGGGCCCGCGCAACGGTGGCGTCCAGGAGCAGGGCGAAGACGACGGCGCCGCCCACCATGCAAGGAATGTAGATGAGGCAGTAGAGGGCAAGGCGGCCCAGGCCGCCCGTGAAGGTTTCGGACTGGAAGACCTGGACGTAGTTTTCCAGGCCGACGAAGGACGTCTTGGTTCCGCCGAATCCCAGGCCCGACTTTTGCTGGGCATAGAAGCTCAGCACCAGCGAGTACACCACGGGGGCGATCATCGCCACGGCGAAGACTCCGAAGAACGGGATGAGGAACAGGGCGGCGGTGCGGCCGCCGGTGCCGGACGTGGAGCGTGTCTTTGGGGCCATGGGGTTCTCCTGTGGGGGTGGCGGCGCCGCGGGATGTTTGCCGCGGCGC
>NZ_QYLP01000097.1 GCF_003614925.1 Arthrobacter celericrescens | reverse complement strand
GGCCCGGTTCCGGACATTCCGGAACCGGGCCCTCGCCGTAAGCGGACTCCGAGTGTCGGCTATTGGGCTCAGGTGCCGCGCCGCAGCCTGCGGACGGCCTTCCGGACGGCGCTCCAAGACCAGCCGCCCGCGCGCACGGCTCCGCGGCCCAGCCAGCGGAACGGCGCGGTCACCGTCCGGAACCAGCGGGACAACAACGACGGCGGGAACCAGTCAGCGCGCAGCCGCACCAACCATGACCCTCCACGGCGCAGCATCGCCCGCACCTCGGCCAGCCGCTCCGCCGTGAGCCGGGTCCCGGCGCCGGAGGCGCCCTCCGCGGGGCGGCCGTAACGATGCCGTTCGAAGTCGACGGTGAGCGCGAGGACCGCCCGCATGCCGGCGTCGTCGGCGTGTGCGGACGGCAGGGACTCCTGCAGCCCGGCGGCGAAGTGCCGGGGCGTCTGGCTGGCCCGCGGGATGTGGCCGTAGTCGCGCGCAAGGTCCTGCAGCTCTTCCCAGGCGAGTGCCGGGGAAACGGCGGGGGTTGCCTGGCCCGCGCCCCGGAATCCCCTCAGGCGGCGGGCCCGGATGCCTGCGCGCAGCAGCCGCGGTGAGGCCAGCAGGGCCGCAGCGAACAGGGCACCGGCCAGGATGAGGAGCGATTGCGGAATCCCGGTGGCGGAGCCCGTCCCGGCGCCCGGCAGCGGAGCGACCGGAAGGGCGCTGCTGTCGGGCAGCGGTGTCTGGTTCGGGATCGGGATGGCGTCCTCGCCCAGGTTGCTTCCGCTGCCGCCCGGGGTCGCGGCGTCGGCGGCGTAGTCCGGAACGGAACCCCGCGAAGGAGTCGGTTCGAACGGCACCCAGCCGAGGCCCTCGAAGTAGAGTTCCGGCCACGCGTGGGCGTCCCGGGCGTCCACGGCGAACTCGGTCAGCGGCTCACGGCCACCCACCGCGATGGTGTTCCCGGTGGGATGCCCGGGCGCGTATCCGACCGCGATCCTGCTGGGAATGCCCGACACCCGGGCCATAACGGCCATCGCCGAGGCGAAATGCACGCAGTACCCGCTCTTCTGCTGCAGGAAATCGGCCAGGACGGACAAGCCGTTTCCGTCGTAGCCGCCCTGGACCGGTGCCTGTAGCGAGTACGTGAACACGGCCGAGCGCAGGTACTGCTGGATGGCCAGGGCCTTGGCGAAGTTGTTCTGGATTCCCGCGGTGAGCGTGCCGGCCGTGGTCCCAACGATCTCCGGAAGGTTGCCCGGGACCTCGGTGAATTCCCCAGGGACCTCCACGGAACCCGGGGAAGTGGTTCCCGCCTGGCTCAGGGCTGCCGCGGTGATCTGCGGGAAGACCGAGACCACGGTGTAATGCTGGTTCCGCGACGTGGCGTCTTCGCCCCGGATGGTCAGGGTCAGCGGATCCCAGGACCAGCGGCCGTTGAGCCCGTTGACGGCGGACGGCGTGTACGGGACGGGCAGGTAGGGGCTGGTGAACTGGCCGGTGTCGATGACGGTTTCTTCACGGACGAGGTTTTCGGGGAGCCGGTAAGTGGGGACGATCTGCCCGGTGCCGAGCCGGCGGCTGGACGGCCTGTCGTCGGGCGCCCAGCTCTCCCCGTCGAAACGGTCGATGGTGACCGAACGCAGGTAGACCGGCGTGCTTGAGCTCGTGGCGTAGGTGATCCTGCCGTCACCGGTGGGAGTGCGCAGGCTGTTGCCGAGGGTGATCATGGGGTTCAGCCCGTTCGAGGGACCCCACGGGTTCAGCCGGGACCCGACAGGGAAGGTGCCCTGGTCGAAGCCCGGGACGGCCAGGGGAAGGACCAGGCCCACGGCGAGTGCTGCACTGCCGAGCACCACGGAACGCCGGAACTGCCCCCGGCCCAGGCCGGCGCCGGACTGGAGCCGGTAGTCCGGGGCGAACCGCTGGGCACAGCCCAGGATGAGGATGAAACCGGCCGCGGCCACCATGAAGCCGGCAAGCCCCGCGCCCTGGGGCTTGATCGTGGCCGGGACCACGAGCACCGCGAGCAGGCCCAGCCCGGAGGTGGCAGGCAACGCCAGGGGGACGGCGAGCGTGTCCATCAGGATCACCACGAGGCCAAGGCACAGGCAGCTCAACAGCACGATTCCGGCGTTCGGCGCCACCGGCGCGGTCTCTGCGTAGACAGTCTGGCCGGCACGGTTGAACAGGGCAAAGGCCTGCTTCAGGCTTCCCGGGCCGGGAATGAATCCGGCGATGCTTTCCTTCCGCAGGAAGGTGCTGCACAGGATGAACACCAGGGCCGCGAGGCCGCCCAGGGTCACCAGCGCCGCCGGCGCCCGCAACGCCCGCAGCAGCGCCATCGCGAGGACCACGACGACGACGGTGACGACGACCGGGAACAGCCAGGCCCAGCCGCGGAGCACGCCGTTGAGTGACAGGGAGGTGCCGGTGACTGCGACCGCGATGGCACCGGCCATGGCCCAGGGGTACGCGCCGGCGGAACGGTTGCGCGCGGCACCGCCGCTCTGTGCAGTCATCGCGGCACCGCCGCTCTGTGCACTCACCGCGGCACCGCCGCTCCGCGCCGCACGTCCATCGCGGCGGTGGCCGCCGCCATGATTCCGCCCTGGTCGAAGGCGGACCAGGCTGCGGCCAGCTGCGTCCGCGGATTCACTGCGATGGCGCGCCAGCCGCCCAGTTGGAGCGCATCCACGGCAGGCTGGACGCTGCGCGGGTGCTCGGTGACCAGCAGCGCGAAGGCGTTGGCACCGTACGCGGCCGCCGGGGCAAGCGACCTTGCCTCGGCCTCGCCCAGCGAACCGAGCAGGGCCAGCACCGGGCCGCGGAGGCGGTGCGCCGCGAGCTTGTCCATCAGGCGGTCATCGAAAGCCGCCTCGCCGCCGTCGGGAAGTCCGTTGTCACTGCCCCGGATGTCGCCGCGCTTGCCCTCGCCGTGCACGTGCCGCGGGCCGTCCAGCTGGATGGCGGCCAGGCTCTCACTGATGGACTGCAGGCCGCCGGAGCCGTTGTATTCCTCCGCGTCGGGGAACGGGGCCGAGCGTGAGTTGCGGAATGCCGGGTAGCCGGCGGCGTCCAGGAACCGCAGGGAGTAGTTGCGTTCGGCGAGGTGCGCGCTGATCGACATCGCCGCAGTCACGGCCCATTCGAAGCTGTCGCTGCTGAGCAGCTCGAAGGAATCATCGTGTGCAGCCGGGAAACGGGACCCCGGTCCGGAGGCGAACAAGGAGTAGCGGTGGTCCATGATGATGGTCGCCTCGGGGGTGGTGACCGACTCCTCTTGCCGCACCATCAGCTCGCCGTGGTGGGCCGTGGCCGCCCAATGGACCCGGCGCATCGGGTCGCCGTGCCGGTATTCGCGGGTCATCACGTCGTCGTCGCTCGGATTGGCCTGGATGCGCGTGGCCGTGACGCCGTCGTTGCCGCGCGCGCCGGCCAGCCCGGTGGCGGGGAGTTCGACGGCGGCCGGCGTCACCGTGAGCAGCTCGGCGTCGTCGATGGTGTGCCGGTGCAGGGACAGGCCGAAGGGATCGCAGAACTCGGCGGTCACAGGACCGATCTTGAACTGGCCGCGCCGGCCCGAGCGCAGGTGGTACTCGTACCGGCTGGTGCCGCCGCTCGCGGAGCGGGCGGGGAAGCGGAACGCCGGCGGTTCGCCGAAGCGCGGCGGCAACTGCTCCTGCATGATCACCGGAGTGGTGGAGCTGCCGGTGCGCGCCACCGCGAGGCGGACGGTCGCCGTCGAGGACGTCTCCACGGTGGGCGGCGTGAAATCCCGGAACACCTGGAAGCGCGGCTTGAGGACACGCACTCCGGCCAGCGAAACAAGCGGGAGCACGATGAGCAGGATGCCCAGCGCCAGCAGGTCGCGGCGGCCCATGATCTGGGCAAGCAGCAGGGATGCCGTGCCGGCGGCCAGCAGGCCCCAGCCCCGGGTGGTGAACAAGTGCTTCGGAAGCAGCTCCAGCAGGGCCATGACCGTTGCCTATCGGCGGGGATCTGCCGTGGAGTCCCGGCTGACCGGCAGCGACGCCAGGATGGCGCGGATGACGCTCTGCGGAGTGTCGCCCGCTCCGGCGGCCTTCCGCTCCAGGATGATGCGGTGCGCGAGCACCGGTTCGGCCACGGCGACGACGTCGTCCGGGAGTACGAAGTCCCGGCCGTCCAGGGCCGCGGTGGCCTTGGCGGCACGCAGCAGCTGGAGCAGGGAACGCGGGCTGGCGCCGAGCCGGAGCCGGGCGCTGTCGCGGGTGGCGTGCCCGATCGCCACCGTGTACTCCTTGACGGCCTGTGAAACGTATACCTGCTGCACCGCGGTGATCATGGCCGCGACGTCGGCGGCGGTCACCACCGGGGTGACCTTCGCGAGGGGGGAGACGGCCTGGTGGGTTTCGAGCATCTCGATCTCCGAGGCCTGGTCCGGGTAGCCCATGGAGATCCTGGCCATAAAGCGGTCACGCTGCGCCTCGGGGAGGGGGTAGGTCCCTTCCATCTCGATCGGGTTCTGGGTGGCGACCACCATGAACGGTTCGGAGAGCTTGTAGGACTGGCCGTCCACCGTGACCTGGTGCTCTTCCATGCACTCGAGGAGCGCCGACTGCGTCTTGGCCGAGGCGCGGTTGATCTCGTCGCCGATGACGATGTTTGCGAACACCGCGCCCTTGCGGAACTCGAACTGCCGGGAGGACTGGTTATAGATGGACACGCCGGTCACGTCCGAGGGCAGCAGGTCGGGGGTGAACTGGATCCTGCTGACGCCGCAGTCGATGCTCCGGGCGAGGGTTTTGGCGAGCATGGTTTTCCCGACGCCGGGAACGTCCTCCACCAGCAGGTGCCCCTGCGCGAGGAGGACCGTCAGGGCGAGCTTTGCCGCCTCGGCCTTGCCGTCGATCACCTGGTTGACGGCAGCCAGGATCTTCTCGCTGGCGGCGTGGAATTCCGCAGCGGGCATGGCGGAGTGCCGGTGGCCGTTGGACGATCCCGCGTGGGCCGGAGCATCCTCCACATGGGCGAGTTCCTGGTGCCGGACCGTGCTCTGATGCTGTGAATCCATGGACAACCCTTCAACCATGACGGAACCCCGCAGGCCTGTGGCCGGACGGGATGCTCCACCCCCTGCTACCAAGACTACCCAGACGTAGCCCGCCGCAGACAGGGCCAGGCCCGGCGGCAATATCAGGACCCTCGGGCCGCTAGGGTTGACGCATGTGCAATTCCCTTCCCCCGCTTTCCTACCGCGCCCCGGAAGAGGACGCCGGCAGCGCCGAAGAAGCCCCCGAGAAAAGCGCAGGCAAGAAGACCCACAAGGAGTACCCGCCGGCTCCGGAGCCGCTGCCCGTTCCGGTGATGGACAATCACACCCACCTCGACTTCCGGCACGGACTGCTGGAGGTCTCGGTGACGGACGCGCTCGACGCGGCGGCCGCCGTCGGCGTCCAGGGAGCGGTGCAGGTGGGGTGCGACCTGGAGTCCTCCCGTTTCACGGTGCAGGCGGTCGAAGCGGACCGGCGACTGCTGGGCGCGGTGGCCATCCACCCCAACGACGCCCCCGCCTACGCGGGCCGCGGCGAACTGGAGGACGCGCTCGCCGAGATCGAGGAACTGGCCAGGCACCCGCGGGTGCGCGCCATCGGCGAAACGGGGCTGGACTTCTTCCGTACCCACGGGGACGGGCTGGCGCACCAGCGCCACTCCTTCCGGCGACACATCGACATCGCCAAGCGGCTCGGGCTGACGCTCCAGATCCACGACCGGGACGCCCACGACGACGTCGTCCAGGTGTTGCGCGAGGAAGGCGCCCCGGAGAAGGTGGTGTTCCACTGCTTCTCCGGCGGGGCGGAACTGGCCCGCATCTGCAACGAGAACGGCTGGTATATGTCGTTCGCGGGCACGTTCACCTTCAAGAATGCCGACAACCTCCGCAAAGCCCTGCTGATCGCCGAGCCGGAACTGATGCTGGTGGAAACCGATTCGCCGTTCCTCACCCCGCACCCGTACCGCGGCCGGCCCAACGCCAGCTACATGGTCCCGTACACGGTGCGGTCCATGGCCGAGGTTGCGGAAAAAGACCTCGCCGGGCTGTGCGAGCAGCTGGCCGGGAACACGCTTGCTGCCTACGGATCGTGGGACTGACGCCCTTCCCGCGGGCGAACCGGTGCATACCGGGTATGCACGATTTCTTGGTCGATTTATAACGCTTCGGTTACAGTGGGTAACCAGTAGCCGGGGTCGGGGAAGGCCAGCGGATACGAAAACTCCGTTCGCACTGGAAAGTTTCACGTAGATCGGTAGTGGCGGCGCACATGCCCCGCCGCGGTAATCCCTTGCGCCCGCGCGCTCGGGAGGTCGTCGCGGCAGGCGGGCAGGTGCGCTTTTCCCCGTGCCCGGATGGTCCAACAGTTACGGGCAAAAATGGTCAAGTTCTTCACCACGGACGGCAAGTTCAGCTTCGTCAAAGTCGGTGCGCAGCTGCTGGTGCTTTCGGCACTGGTGCTCGGGGTTGTCGCCTTCACGGGCAACAACAAGACAGTCACCCTCAACGTCGACGGAAAGGTGAGCTCCATCCAGACCTTCGGCGGCACGGTTGACCAGGTGGTCAAGGCCGCAAAGGTCGAGCTCAAGCCGGCGGACCGGGTCAGCCCGGCGCTGGATGCCTCGGTGCAGAACGGCTCCATCATCAACGTGAACCTGGCCAAGTCGGTCTCGGTCACCCTCGACGGCACCCAGCGGACCGTCAACACGAACTCCCCGGATGTCGAAGGCCTCATCACCGAGCTCGGCGTCGCCAGCAGCTCGGCCGTCTCCGCCGACAAAGACATGCAGCTGGCCGTCTCCGGCTCTGTCCTCTCGATCTCGACCCCCAAGAAGGTCACGCTGATCGCGGACGGCAAGAGTTCCGTCAAGACCACGACGGCGGCCGACGTCGCCACCGTCCTGAAGGACGCCGACGTCGTGCTGGGCGCGAACGACCGCGTCTCCCAGCCCAAGCAGGCCCCGGTCATCAAGAACATGGTGATCAAGGTGTCCCGCGTGGACCTCTCCAAGACGGCCACCGTCACGGAGAACGTCGCCTTCGAGACCATCAGGACCAAGAGCTCCACGATGTACAGCGACGAGGAAAAGGTCACCCAGGAAGGCGTCCTGGGCCAGGTCAGCAAGAAGTTCAAGCTCGTGCTGGTTGACGGCCGCGAAGCCTCCCGCAGCCTGCTGACCTCCACGGTGACCGTCAAGCCCGTGGCAGAGAAGATCACCGTCGGCACCAAGGAGCGCCCCGCGCCCGAAACCTCCAGCGGCCCCACCGGCGCCCCCAACGAAGCCATGTGGGACCGGATCGCCCAGTGCGAGTCCGGCGGCAACTGGTCAATCAACACCGGCAACGGCTACTACGGCGGCCTGCAGTTCGACATCCAGACCTGGCTCGGTTCCGGCGGCGGCGCCTACGCCCCGAACGCCAGCCTGGCCAGCAAGGCACAGCAGATCGACATCGCCAACCGTGTCTACGCCGAGCGCGGCCTGCAGCCCTGGGGCTGCGGCTGGGCGGCCTGACGCCGACAGTTCCTGCTGCGAGGGCCGGGTCCGGATTCTCCGGGCCCGGCCTTCGTCTTGCCCGGCTCCCGTCATGCCTGCCACTGGAGCGTCCAGGCGGAACGTCGGGCACCGGGCAGGCGATACGATACCTAGGTGACTGACGCGAATTCCGAACCTGCCGCCGTCGCGCCCCTCCTGGGAGCCGCCGACATCCGACGGCTCGCCGAGGAAATCGGTGTCCGCCCCACCAAGACGCTGGGCCAGAACTTCGTCATCGACGGAAACACGATCCGCCGCATCGTCTCCGCAGCCGGCGTTGACCCGGAAGAAACCGTCCTTGAGGTCGGCCCCGGACTGGGCTCGCTGACCCTGGGCCTGCTCGACGCCGCCAAGGAAGTCGTAGCGGTCGAGATCGACCCGGTGCTGGCAGCAAAGCTGCCCGAAACCGTGCGCGCCTGGCGTCCCCACGCCGCGGACGCCTTCCACCTGGTGCTCTCGGACGCCATGAAGGTCACCGAGCTTCCCGTCCAGCCCACCGCGCTGGTGGCCAACCTGCCCTACAACGTCGCCGTTCCCGTGGTGCTGCACCTGCTGGAGCACTTCCCGAGCCTGCGCCACGGCCTGGTCATGGTGCAGGACGAGGTGGCGGACCGGCTCGCGGCAACCCCGGGGTCGAAGATCTACGGCGTCCCGTCGGTCAAGGCCGCCTGGTACGGGCACATGCGCAAGGCCGGGGTGATCGGCATGAACGTCTTCTGGCCGGCGCCCAAGATCCACTCGGGGCTCGTGGCCTTCTCCCGCCAGGAAGCGCACGAGACGCACGCCACCCGTGAGCAGGTGTTCGCCGTGATCGACGCCGCGTTCGCCCAGCGCCGCAAGACCCTCCGTGCAGCCCTGGCCGGCTGGGCGGGCGGCGCCGCGGAAGCGGAGCGTTGCCTCGTGGCCGCGGGTGTGGACCCGACCGCCCGTGGCGAGGTGCTGGACATCGGGGCCTACATCCGGATCGCCGAGGCACGCCACCCGCAGGTCGCATGAGCCGCGCCGTCGCCGGAAGCCAGGCCCGCTTCGTGCCGCGCACCGTGAAGGTCCGTGCCCCGGGCAAGGTCAACGTCTCCCTCAAAGTGGGCCCGCTGCGCCCGGACGGCTACCACTCCGTGGCGAGCGTCTACCTTGCCGTTTCCCTCTACGAGGAAGTGGCCGCCACCAGCACCCAGACACCCGGGATCACCGTCAGTATCAGCCCGGACAGCACCCTGGACCTCGACGGCGTCGACATCCCGCTGGACGAACGGAACCTTGCGTACAAGGCGGCAGCGATCATGGCCGAGGTCTCCGAAAAGGCCAGCGGCGTGCACCTGGAAATCACCAAGCGCGTGCCCGTGGCCGGCGGGATGGGCGGCGGCTCCGCCGACGCCGCGGCGACCCTGCTGGCGTGCGACGCGCTCTGGGACAGCGGCCTGTCCCGCGAAGAACTGGCCCATCTGGCGGCCGAGCTCGGCGCGGACGTGCCGTTCTCGCTGCTCGGCGGCACCGCCGTCGGGCTGGGCGTGGGGGACAAGCTCTCGCCGGCACTGGCGAAGGCCCAGATGGACTGGGTCCTGGTCTGCGCCGACTACGGCCTGTCCACCCCGGAGGTCTTCCACACCCTGGACCGCCTGCGCGATGCCGAGGGCCTGGACGCGGACGAGCCGAGCGAAGTGGACGCCAAGATCCTCCAGGCGCTGCGCGGCGGCGACCCCGACGCCTTGAGCCGTGTGCTGGTCAACGACCTCCAGCGCGCGTCGATCGAACTGGCCCCGCAGTTGCGGGACACGATCGGGCTCGGCGAATCCAAGGGCGCCCTGGCCGGCTTCGTCTCCGGCTCCGGGCCCACTGTGGCGCTCCTCGCGCACAGCCCGGCCGCCGCCCGCGACCTCGCGGAAGAACTCGGACACCTGGGGCACTCGGCCCTGTCCGTCCACGGGCCTGTTCCCGGGGCGCGGATCATCTCCGATACCCTGCACTAATTCGTTTCCCAAGAAAGTAGTACCCAGTGGCCCACCTGCTCGGCGGTGAGAACCTCACCGTTTCCTTTGCTACGCGCACCGTCCTCGACGGCGTCACCCTCGGCCTCGAGGACGGCGACCGGATCGGCATGGTGGGCCGGAACGGCGACGGCAAGTCCACGCTGATGCGGCTGCTCGCCATGCGCTCCACCCCGGACTCCGGCCGGGTCACCAAACGCGGCGACGTCAACATCGGCTACCTGGACCAGTCCGACGTGCTCGATGGCGACCTTACGGTCGGCACGGCCATCGTCGGCGACCGCGCCGACCACGAATGGGCGGCCAACCCGAAGATCCGCGAAATCATGGGCGGCCTGGTGGGCGACGTCGATTGGCACGCCAACGTCCACGCCCTATCCGGTGGCCAGAAGCGCCGCGTGGCGTTGGCCAAGCTCCTCATCGAGGACCACGACGTCATCATGCTGGACGAACCCACCAACCACCTCGACGTCGAAGGCGTCGCCTGGCTGGCCCGGCACCTGAAGTCGCGCTGGCGCGCCAAGCAGGGCGCCTTCCTGGTGGTCACCCACGACCGCTGGTTCCTCGACGAAGTCTGCAACCGCACCTGGGAAGTGCACGACGCCATGGTGGACCCGTTCGACGGCGGGTACGCCGCCTACGTGCTGGCACGCGCCGAACGCGACCGCATGGCAGCCGTCGTCGAGAACAAGCGCCAGCAACTGGTCAAGAAGGAACTGGCCTGGCTGCGCCGCGGCGCGCCCGCCCGCACCTCCAAGCCCAAGTTCCGCATCGAAGCGGCCAACGAAATCATCGCCGACGTCCCCGAGCCCCGTGACTCCGTCGCCCTGAACAAGATGGCCACCGCCCGCCTGGGCAAGGACGTGCTGGACCTCGAAAACGTCTCACTCGACTTCCAAGGCGGCGACGCCGGGCAGAAGCTCTTCAACAATGTCACCCTGCGCCTGGCCCCCGGCCAGCGCCTCGGCCTCGTGGGCGTCAACGGCGCCGGCAAATCCACCCTCCTGCGCCTGCTCAACGGCAACATCACCCCCGACGCCGGAAAGGTCAAGCGCGGCAAGACCGTGGTCACCGCCGTCCTCAGCCAGGACGTCTTGGAGCTCGACGAGGTCAAGGACCTGCGCGTCGTCGAGGTCATCGAACGCGAAAAGCGCTCCTTCAACGTGGCCGGCAAGGACCTCACCGCGGGCCAGCTCGTGGAGCAACTGGGCTTCACCAAGGAAAAGCAGTGGACCCCCGTGGCCGACCTCTCCGGCGGTGAACGGCGCCGCCTGCAGTTGCTGCGCCTGCTCGTGGGCGAACCCAACGTCCTGATGCTCGACGAACCCACCAACGACCTCGACACCGACACCCTCGCCGCCGTCGAAGACGTCCTGGACGGCTGGCCCGGCACCCTCGTGGTGGTCAGCCACGACCGCTACCTCCTGGAACGCGTCACGGACTCCCAGATGGCCCTCCTCGGCGACGGCAAACTGCGCGACCTGCCCGGCGGCGTCGACCAGTACCTCGAACTGCGCGAAGCAGCCCTCGCCTCCGGCGCAGTCGGCGGCGCTGCCGGCACCGGCCCGACGGCGGCCACCGGCAATGCGGGCGCCGCACCTTCGGCTGGCCCCACCGAAGCCGAGAAGCGCGAAGCCCGCAAGGAACTGAACCGGATCGACCGCCAGCTCGGCAAAGTAGCCCAGCAGGAAGACAAACTGCACACCCAGATGGCGGCCAAGTCCGAATCCGGCGACTTCGACGCCCTGGGCGACCTCAACGCCAAACTCCAGGAACTCCTCGCCGAAAAAGAAGGCCTGGAACTCGAATGGCTGGAGGCGGCCGAAGTCCTGGGGGAGTAGGTCTCCCTTCACTCACCTTCCGTGACGGCCGGTGTGGTCGCCTGAGACGCAGACAACGGCTCTCCGCCGTCGCTTAGACACGGCCGATAAGCGCCGCTGCGGTCGCTGAGCGACCTACACGACGCGATCGACCGCGATGCGCTCCTCTGCGGAGACCCGCCGCCTGCTTGCCGGATCTTGCGTTCCGCTGAGGTCAGCAGGCACTTGGGTGAGCGACATGGCGGACGGCGGTCCTTCCGAAAGGAGCGCATCGCGGCACATCGGAGCGCAGAGGTCGCCCAGCGACCGGCGCGCTCCCTATGTGACGTGTCTAAGCGACGCGGAAGGGCCGTCTCCGCCGCTCAAGGTGACCAGAACGAAGGTGACCGGAACGAAGGTGAGCAGGACGGAAAGCCGCGGCTGCGAGGCCGACGCTAAGCCTCGTCGCGGAGTTCGGGGTCCTTTTGCAGGCCGGTGAGGCCGTTCCAGGCGAGGTTGACGAGGTGGGCGGCCACGGCGCGCTTGTCCGGGGTGCGGCTGTCGAGCCACCACTGGCCGGTCATCGCCACCATGCCAACCAGCATCTGGGCGTACATGGCGCCGTCGGCGGAACTGAAGCCGCGGCGGGAGAACTCGTCGGAGAGGATGTGCTCCACGCGGGCCGTCACGTGGGAGAGCAGGGTGGAGAAGGCGCCTTCGGGCTGGGACGGCGGGGCGTCGCGCATGAGGATCCGGAAGCCGTCGGTGCGTTCTTCGATGTAGCCAAGGAGGGCCAGGGCCGCCCGTTCCACGAGGACGCGGGGCTTGGCTTCGACCGCGAGGGAGTCGTTGATCGAGTCGAGCAGGATCCGGAATTCGCTCTCGACGACCTTGGTGTAGAGGCCTTCCTTGGAGCCGAAGTGTTCGTAGATGACCGGCTTGGAGACGCCGGCCGCCGCCGCGACTTCCTCGATGGTGGTGCCGTCCAGGCCGCGGGCGGCGAAAAGGCCCCGGCCGACGTCGATCAGTTGTGAGCGGCGCTGCGGACCTGTCATCCGGGAACGGACGGGGCGGCCGGCGGGGGCCTGCACGGTGCCCGCTGTTCCGCCGCCTTCCCGGGAAAATCCTGTGCTCTTGCTCACCCAACCATCATGCCTCATGGCACGGAGGCCGGACTCCATGGTGTCCGGCCCGGGCGGTTTGCCGCAGAGGGACCGGTCAACAGCCGTCCGAAGTCGCGCGGAAGCAAACGGTCATGGCAGACTTGGTACCTGTGCGCGCCACCCGGCCAGCCCGGGAACCGCAGGCCACGGCCTGCCGGACAGCGCGCACGGTCCGCTCTGGTGTAATGGCAGCACCCCGGCCTTTGGAGCCGTGGAGTATAGGTTCGAATCCTATGGGCGGAACTCGTCGGTGATCTGCCGGCACTGTTTTTCCGTGGGTTGCACCGCCGTCTCGGCGGAGGGCGGCTTCCGGAGCCAGAGTAGGATTGAGCAGACGCCGGAGCCGGGTCCACCCCGGTGGAAACCGAACAAGGAGAGCGACTTAGTGAGCCCCGCCGCAACAGGCCCTGCCGCTGTAATCGTCCTGGCCGCTGGTGCGGGCACGCGCATGAAATCGCGTACACCCAAGATCCTCCATCCCATCGGTGGGAAATCCATGGTGGGACATGCCCTCGACGCCGCCCGGGGGATCAACCCCGAACGACTGGCCGTACTGGTCCGCCACCAGCGCGACCTCGTGGCCGCGCACCTGGCAGAGATCGCCGCTGACGCCCTCGTGGTGGATCAGGACGAGGTCCCCGGCACCGGCCGCGCCGTCGAACAGGGCCTCGAAGCACTCGACAAGCAGGGCACCGTGGAGGGCACCATCGTGGTGACCTACGGCGACGTCCCGCTGCTCACCTCAGGCCTCCTGGCCGAACTCGTCGCCGAGCATGAAGCCGGCGGCAACGCCGTCACCGTGCTGACCACCGTCCTGGACGACGCCACCGGCTACGGCCGCATCCTCCGCGCCGAGGACGGTTCCGTGCTGGGCATCCGCGAACACAAGGACGCCAGCGAGGACGAGCGCGCCATCCGCGAGATCAACTCCGGAATCTACGCCTTCGACGCCGCCGTGCTGCGCGACGCACTGGAGCACGTCACCACCGACAACGCCCAGGGCGAGAAGTACCTCACCGACGTCCTCGCCATCGCCCGCAAGGACGGCGGCCACGTGGCAGCCGTCACCACCGGCGACCGCTGGCAGGTGGAAGGCGCAAACGACCGCGTGCAGCTCGCAGCCCTCGGCGCCGAACACAACCGCCGCATCGTCGAAGGCTGGATGCGGGCCGGCGTGACCGTGGTGGACCCCGCCACCACCTGGATCGACTCCACCGTCACCCTCGACGAAGACGTCCGCCTCTTGCCGAACACGCAGCTGCACGGCGGCACCACCGTGGCGCGTGACGCCGTCGTCGGCCCGGACACGACCCTCACCGACGTGCACGTGGGCGAAGGCGCCAAGGTGACCCGCACCCACGGCTCGGGCTCCACGATCGGCGCCAAGGCAAGCGTGGGCCCGTTCACCTACCTGCGCCCGGGCACGGTCCTGGGGGAGACCGGCAAGATCGGCGCCTTCTACGAAACCAAGAATGTGACCATCGGCCGCGGCTCCAAGCTCTCCCACCTCGGCTACGCCGGCGACGCCGAAATCGGCGAAGACACCAACATCGGCTGCGGCAACATCACCGCCAACTACGACGGCGAGAAGAAGCACCGCACCGTGATCGGCTCCGGTGTCCGCACCGGCTCCAACACGGTCTTCGTGGCCCCGGTGAGCGTCGGCGACGGCGCCTACAGCGGCGCCGGCACCGTGATCCGCAAGGACGTCCCGGCAGGGGCCCTCGCCGTCAACGCGGCAGGGCAGCGGAACGCCGAAGGCTGGGTCATCGCCAACCGCCCCGGCAGCAACTCCGCCCGCCTCGCCGCCGCCCGCCTGGCGCAGGACGCCGGCACCACAGACTCCTCAAGTACTCCGGCAACCACAGAAGAGGGCAAACAGGCATGAGCGAAATTACGGCACACGGCGAGAAGAAACTGGTCCTTGCCGCCGGGCGGGCGCACCCGGAGCTCGCGCAGGAAATCGCCAAGGAGCTCGAAACCGAACTCCTGCCGGTGGATGCCTACGACTTCGCCAACGGTGAGATCTACGTCCGCTCCGCCGAGAGCGTGCGCGGCACCGACGCCTTCGTGATCCAGGCGCACCCGGCGCCGCTGAACAACTGGCTGATGGAACAGTTGATCATGATCGACTCGCTCAAGCGTGCCTCGGCCAAGCGCATCACCGTGGTCTCCCCGTTCTACCCGTACTCCCGCCAGGACAAGAAGGGCCGCGGCCGCGAGCCGATCTCCGCCCGCCTGGTGGCCGACCTTTACAAGACCGCCGGCGCCGACCGCATCATGTCGGTCGACCTGCACACCTCCCAGATCCAGGGCTTCTTCGACGGCCCCGTGGACCACCTGATGGCCATCCCGCTGCTGGCCGACTACATCCGCACCAAGGTCGAGGCCGACAACATCACGGTGGTTTCCCCGGACACCGGCCGCGTCCGTGTCGCCGAACAGTGGGCCGAACGCCTGGGCGGCGCCCCGCTGGCCTTCGTGCACAAGATGCGCGACCTCACGGTGCCCAACCAGGCGGTCTCCAAGACCGTCGTCGGGCAGATCGAAGGCCGCACGTGCGTGCTGATCGACGACATGATCGACACCGGCGGAACCATCTCCGGCGCGGTTCAGGTGCTCAAGAACGCCGGTGCCAAGGATGTCATCATTGCCTGCACCCACGCGATCTTCTCCGACCCCGCCGCGAAGCGCCTGGCCGAGTCCGGCGCCCGCGAAGTGGTGGTCACCAACACCCTGCCGATCCCGGCCGAGAAGCGCTTCCCCCAGCTGACAGTGCTTTCGATCGCGCCGCTGATCGCCCGCGCCATCCGCGAAGTGTTCGACGACGGCTCGGTCACCAGCCTGTTCGACGGCAAGGCCTGAATGTGAGCCGGTGGACCCGCGGACTTCTGTCCGCGGGTCCTTCCGTTTAAGCCCGGCGGCCGTGTAATCCCGACGGCGGCCGTTCTGCTAGGATGGAACGTCACCTTGGCGAGGGGACTGCGTGCTGCGGTCCCGTTATCGACTGGGTCCTGGGCTCCCAAGCCGGCCTCACGGCCGCCGGGCGGCCGGACGAGTCCCGCCGCCCACCTGGCCCGGCCACGCGCCGTCGGCCACCACACAAGAGGAGCCTCTTATGTCTGAGCAGAAGCTCGCAGCAGAACTGCGCACCGAATTCGGCAAGGGCTACGCCCGCCGCGCACGCGCAGCCGGCCAGATCCCCGCCGTCATCTACGGCCACGGCGCAGAGCCGCTGCACGTCAACCTCCCGGGCCGCGCCACCACCCTGGCCGTCCGCGTCTCCAACGCCCTGCTGTCCCTGGACATCAACGGTGAAGAGCACCTGGCCATCGTCAAGGACATCCAGCGTGACCCGATCAAGCAGATCATCGAGCACATCGATCTCCTGACCGTCCAGAAGGGCGAGAAGGTCACAGTTGACGTTCCGGTCCACGTTGTCGGCGAAGCCGCTTCCGGCGTTGTCGCCAACCAGGAAGCCACCACGGTTTCCCTCGAAGCCGAGGCCACCCACCTGCCCACCGCAATCGAGGTCAGCATCGAAGGCCGCGAAGCCGGTGCGCACGTGCACGCTTCCGACCTGGTCCTGCCCAAGGGTGCCGCCCTGCTGAGCGACCCGGAGACCCTGGTCGTCAACCTCTCCGAAGCCGCTGCTCCGGCTGAGGAAGAGGCCGGCGAAGCTGCTGCTGAGGAAGCCGCTCCCGCCGCCGAATAGTCCTTGCCGGCTCCCACGCGGAGCCGGGGCAGGAATGCCTTGGAAGTGGCCGGAACCCGCACGGGTCCCGGCCACTTCTTGTTTCCTTTCACCCCTCGATTCCTAGGATGAGTCCATGACAGAAACCTGGTTGGTCATCGGCCTTGGCAACCCCGGCGCCCAGTACAGCAACAACCGGCACAATGTCGGCCAGATGGTCCTCGACGAGCTTGCCTCCCGGATCGGTGGAGGCTTCAAGGCGCACAAGGCCCGGGCCCAGGTGCTGGAAGGCCGGCTCGGGATCGGCGGCCCCAGGCTCGTGCTGGCCAAGCCGATGTGCTACATGAACGTCTCCGGCGGACCGGTATCGGCCCTCTCGAAGTTCTTCGGCATCGAGCCCGACCACGTCATTGCGGTCCACGACGAAATCGACATCCCCTTCAACACGGTCAAGCTCAAGATCGGCGGCGGAGAGGGCGGCCACAACGGGCTGCGGGACATGTCCAAGGCCCTCGCCACGAAGGACTACTTCCGCGTCCGCGTGGGGGTCGGCCGCCCGCCGGGCAGGATGGACACCGCGGATTTCGTGCTGCGCGATTTCGCGACGGCGGAGAAGAAGGACCTGCCGTTCCTCCTCGACGAGGCGGCGGACGCCGTCGAGATGCTCGTGTCCGCTGGCCTGCTGGCGGCCCAGCAGAAATTCCACCCCGCCAAGGGCTGACTTCCGGGACCGGAACTACTCGCTCTACTTGTTCTGTCAGTGCCTTACCGCAGACTCTACTTACTTGCAAAAGGAGGTAGTACGCTACTCGTTAAGTGGCGTCCGGGCACCGTTCGGCCCTCGCCGCCGGACATTGAGGACAGATAAATGTCGAGGGAGATGCAGCGCTGGGGTGATGCTTCGATCGCATTCGAACCTGGCAACAGAGACGCCGGGGCGGGCAGCCACATGCAGTGGTCCGTCGCCGCACGGGGGCGCGAAATGGAGCGCGTCCGGGAGGCACTGGACCGCCCCGAAGTACTCGGTGTGGTGATCACCGGCGCCCAAGGCGTGGGGAAAAGCTCCATGGGCCGGCTGGTGGTGTCGTCACTCGACAGCGATCCCTACGTCATCCACTTGCGGAGCGCCTCCACGGGGGAAGGCGCGCCGTATAGCTGCTTCAGCTTTATGCTCGCCCGGCTTCCGCAGAAGTACCTGTCGTCGCCCACCGGGATCCTGCAGGGAATCACGTCCCTGATCCGCGAGGACGCGGCCGGCCGGGAGGTCATCCTGGTCCTGGACAACCCGGGCGGCACCGATGAAATGAGTACTGGTGTACTCATGAACATCCTGCTGACCGGTGCCGCCCGGATCATCGCGATCGCACAGCAGGCCAGCGACCTGCCCGTGGACTTCCACTGGTTCCTGCAGGAGGGCAGGCTCGCCGAAGTACAGCTTGAAACGCTTGGCCACGAACAGACCGCCGAGGTCCTCGGCAAGATGCTAGGCCACCGTATGACGGCCGCCCTGGTCAGCCGGCTCCATACTGCCTCCGGCGGCAACCCGCTCCTGCTCGAATCACTGGTCGCCGAGCAGCGCGCCGCCGGGAACCTGGTGCTGCTGAACGCGGTCTGGACCCTGCGCGGCGACCTCGTGATGGAAAGCGCCCACGGACTCGAAGAGGTGGTCCGGGCGCGGTGGAGCAAGGAAAGCCCGGAAGCACGCGAAATCATCGAAATGCTCGCCTGCGCGCGGCGCGTTCCCCTCGGCCGGCTCGCGGCCGTCTACGACGCGAAGACCCTGGCGGACATGGAGGACTCCGGCCTGCTCGCCGTGGACGACTCCCCGGAACGCTGGACCTCGCTCCGGCAGCAGTATGTGGCCGATATCGTGCGGTCCTGGCTGACCGTGCCCCGCCGCAGGCAACTCCGGGCCACCCTGCTGGACGGTCAGGAACCCGATGCCGCGGGCATGTCCGAACAGGAAATCCTCAGCTACGCAGCGCTGTCCAAAGACGCGCAGGTGCCGCTCAGCCCGGCCCACGCCCTGGCGGCGGCCGGTGCCGCTGTCCGCCATTTCGATCCCCTCTTCGCGTTGGAATGTGCCGGCGGAATCCAGCGCAGCGATCCCGAATGGGTGACCGGGCAATGCCGGAAGGCCGAGGCCCTGATCCTGATGGCCGACTATGCCAAGGCCCTTGCCGAGGTGGAAGACGTGACCCCGGAACAGCTCGACACCCTGCCGGCACGCCAGGTGGCCATGTACTTCGCCGCCCGCGGAAATGCGATGCGGTGGGCCGCCGGCCGTGCGGAGGAGGCCATCGGCATCATCCACGAAGGCCGGGAACGGCTTGCCGCGCTGCGTGAAGCCGCATCGAATGGCCCGTCAGTCCAGGAGGAGCTCGCCGCCGCCGAGCGGCGGCTGGACCTGGAGGGCTTCGCGCATGCCGCGTACCTCGGCAATTACACGGAGATCATCGGGCCATTGGAGACCGCGTCCGCAGACCAGGATCCGGCCCACCTGGAGCACAGCCTGGCCTGCGGCGTGATCCTGATCGAGGCGTACTCGGTGACCGGGCGGGAACTGGACGCCCTGCGGTTGGCCGAATTCGTCAGTCAGAGAATGGAGTCCCTGCCGGCCACGCACGGACTGCGGGACTACTTCCGCCTTGCGGCTTTCTGCGCGTACCTGCAGGCCGGCCAGTGGCGTAGTTGCCTGCGCATGCTGGACTCCGGGTCCTCGGCGTCGCCGTCGGAACTTCAGTACCGCGGGGCGGTCCTGGAACTCGCGGTGGGCCTGGCCAACCTCTTCTCCGGACGCGGATCCAAGGCCCTGGACTTCCTGCTTCCCGCGGTCGCACAGCTGGAGCACCGCTCCGTGATGGGTTTGCTCCAGTTGGCCTACGCCGCCACGGCTTTCGCCTACGCCCAAATGGGCGACTCGTCGAACGCCTACAGCTACCTGGCCATGGAGAACGACGCCGCCGGCTCAGGTGCGTTCCTGTCGAACCGGGCCCGGGAGTTCTGCTCCGACATGGCCCGCCGCTGGCTGGGCGAACCCGAAGCCAGGGAGCGCCTCATCACCGCAGCCCGGGAGGACCTCGCCCACGGCCGCTACACCACTGCGGGGCTGAACGTCGTGGGCGCCACGGTGAACGGGCGGGAAGAGGATTTCCGGCTGATGGACGAGATTGCCGGGCACAGGCAAGGACCCCTTGCCAGGCTTTCGGCCCTGATGGCCAAGGGCTCCCTGGCCGAAAGCCCGCGGATCATGATGGAGGCCGCGGACCTCGCGGCGAGCCTGGAACTGGATGCGATGGAAGCCCGCTGCGTGGCCCTCGCACTCGACTACTCCAGGTCCATTTCGGATCACACCACATTGCGTCAGGCACAGGCCCGGCTGGACAGGCTTTCCCAGTTGCTCGTCGAACTGCCGGTCGTACCGCACGGCAACACGCCGCTGCTCACTGAACGCGAACGGCAGATTGCCCGGATGGCCGGGCACGGTGTCTCCAACAGGGACATCGCCAAGGACATCGGGGTCTCCGTGCGTACCGTAGAAGGCCATCTGTACCAGGTTTTCGCCAAGCTGAGTGTGTCCTCGCGACGTGATCTGCTTGGCCTCATTTAGCAGGAGCAGCGAAGTCCCCGGAGGACTCGCCGACGTCAACCCGGTACGGACCCGGCCCCTGGTGGGCAGGGACCACGAGCTTGACCTGGCAACGCAGGCCCTGCGCGGCGGATCCACCGCCGCGGTGCTCATTGTGGCGGAAGCCGGGGCCGGGAAGTCCACCCTCGCCGAAGCCATCGCCGCTGTGCTGTCCGAAGAATTCATCGTCATGCGGGTGCACGGAAGCCCGTCCCTCGCGAACGTACCCTACGGCGTCCTGGCGCCGTACCTGGTGGACCTTCCGGAGGACCCCACCAGTTCCCACATCGCCATCCTGCGTGCCTTCTGGGCCCAGTTCGAGCGCCTCCGCGAAGGCCGCAAGCAGCCGCTGCTCCTGCTGGTGGACGACGCCCACGAGCTGGACGAGGCAACCTCGAACGTGATCGTGGACCTCATCACCGCCAACTGGGCCAAGGTGGTGGCCTCGGCGCGGCCCCGCCCGGGCCTGCCCGCGCCGATGATGCAGCTCTGGTACGACAGCCTGGCCGAACGCATCGACCTCGGGCACCTGGGCCGGGACGACGTCGGCGAAATCTGCGAAAACCTGCTCGGCGCCCCCGTCCTGGCCAGCACGGTCCAGTTCCTCTGGGCCGCGTCCGAAGGCAACCCCCTGCTGCTCACCTGCCTGGTGGAGGACGCACGTGCCGCCGGGACCCTGGCCAAGCGCAACGGCGTCTGGATCCTGAACGGGGCGCTGGCAACCGACGGCGCCTCCCTCACCGGGTTCGTGCGGAACCAGCTTCTGCGCAGGACCCCCCAGGAGCGGGACGCCCTCACCATGATCGCCCTTGCGGAGCCCGTCAGCATGGAGGCGCTCGAAGAGGACTTCGGCGTGGACCTGCTGCAGAACCTCGTGGAGAACCAGCTCCTGGTGGCCTCCGGCGGGGGAGACATGCTCCGGCTCCGGCACCCCATCTATGCCGAGGCGATCCGCAGCATGGTCTCGGCGTCCCGGAGCCTGCAGCTCCACCAGCAGCTGGCCTGGCGCCTCGAACAACACCAGACCTCGGAGGCGGCGCTGCTGCGGAGGGTCATCTGGTCCCTGGAATCCGGAGTGAAGGTGCCCGAGCGGCAACTGCTCCGGGCCTCGGTGCATGCGGCACGGACCTTCCAGAACGACGCCGCCATATCGCTGGCCATGATGCTCGCCGAGGGCCCGGCCAAGGCCCACGCCCAGCTGGCCGCCTCACGCGCCCATTTCAACGCCGGACGCTACGCCGAAGCCAGCAAAGCCTATGCCGAGGCGGCCCGGGCCCTCTCGGAAACCCCGCGCGCCGCGGACTCCGGCAAGGCCGTGAAGCGGCGGTGGACGGGCGGCGCCGCCCTGCTGCACTCCCTGTTGGAGCAGTTCCTGGAATCGGCCAACGGGAGCGGGAGCGGCCGGCCCTCGGGACTTGCCTCCCGGGAGCGCGAAGCCGGGGAACTGATGGCGCGCCTTCTCTGCCTTGACCTTTCGGGCGACTTCGAGGAGCTCGCGCGCCTGCTTGACGCCCCGGAAACCGCCGCGGCAATCACCGACGACGGCGGCCCGGCCCGGGCCTTCCTCCTCGCCCTCCGCGCGGACCTCCTGCGCGCCAACGGGGATCCCGTGCAGGCACACAGCCTTGCCCAGCAGGCGGCCGCCTACGTGGACATCGACCCCGAGGAACTGTTCTTCTACACCGAGTTCGTGCTGTACCGGAACGTGGCGGCGGCCCTCGACGCCGGCGACTGGGTGGGCGCGGAGGAACACCTGGCGGCGTACGAGGCCGATTCCGGTGCCGGGCTCATGACGTTCGGCGGCACCATCCAGTACTTCCGAGGGCTCGCCCGGCTGCGCCAGGGGCACCACGGCGAGGCATTCAAGGTGCTCCGCCCCGCCGTCGAGATGCTGCGCCTGAACGATCCGCAACAGCTGCTGATCCCCGCCACCGCGATGGCGGCGTATGCCGGAGTCCGCGCGGGCGAGACGGGCAGCGCGCGGGCGCTGCTCGAAGGCTTCGACGAGCAAGCCCGCAGCGGCAGCGGGCCGGACGCCCTGCTCGCGCCGGTCTTCGCCGCCGCCGCGAAGGAAGCCCTGGACCGGGACGGATCGGGCATCCAGAGCCTCCAGAACCTGGTGGTGGGCGAATGCGGCAGGCTCCCGGCCGGCGTCGAACTCCAGGCACTGTCGCTGTGGCTGGAACTCGGCAGCGCCGCGGCGGCGCAGCGGACCGTGGAACACGGCGGCACCATGAGCGGAGCCTGGGCCTCAGCTTGGACGCGCTTCGCGACGGCGCGCGGCAGCAGGGACACCCGCACCGTCCTGTCCTCCGCCGATTACCTCCGGGCGCTCGGGCAGATACGGCTGGCCCGGGACTGCTATTCGCTGGCGCTGTCCCTGGCCGAAGGCAACGGGGACCGGGCCGCGGCACGGCAGGCAGCAGCCGGCAAGGAAGCGTGCGACCACGCCCTGGGGGAGAAGCGGAGCACCCCGGCCGCGGAGGCCCCCACCGCACGGACGGTGCAGCTGACCCGGCGCGAGCGCGACATCATCGCCCTGGCCGCCTCGGGTTTGAGCGACCGGCAGATCGCCGACAAGCTGATGGTTTCCGTGCGCACCGTCGAAGGCCACCTCTACCGCAGCTACGCCAAGCTCGGCATCCGGAGCCGTGAGGAACTCGCCCCGCTGGCACTCTGATTTCCCCGGGCCCAGCCCCGCAGGCACCCTCCGGACCCGGCTACTCAGATCCCGGAAACGCCCAATCGAGTACCGACCGCGTGTCCGGGTATTTATTCAAGCGAATTTACTAATTGAAGCGAGTACAGGCAAGTAATGCTCCTTCCATCACCCCGTGAAATGAGTACCTGAGCCCCGGTCTGCGGGCAGCAGCCACTTCGAAGTCGAGTAGTGGCTACGGATGTGCTGCGCAGCGCCAGACGGTTGACTGATTCCAGCCACTGGAAAACAGCCACAAAGGGTCTCACGATGCGCCAACTACCAGCTCGATTCGACGACCATGTGTCGTTGACAGCCGCGCTGGAAGCACGGTCGCTTCCAGGGGTTACGCACCGGAGTCTGCGGTGCGCTGACGATGGGGGGCAGCCGGCCGGAGTGTCCGGCCGGATGTCCGGTCCATCGCCTACTTCCGGTTTTCGCCGGCGCCGCTCACCTGGGTTTGACGGCGCCCCCAAGACGGAGCCGGCGGCGTTAGAGTCTTCTGAGACCAAGGCTCTACCCCCAGCCGCCGCCGGCTCCCTGAACCTGGTCTCGGTATGAGTGCCATCGATGACTTCCACGCCCGCACCGTCAACCACGCCGCCTACTGGCGGCAGAGCGGCACTGCTTCCCTGAAAGGGCACCTTACCCACCGCCCGGCATGGGATCCTGCGCTCATCGCGCCGGCGTCGTCCGTGGACTCGGGGACGCCCTGGGCCAAGCGGTACCGCCGGTTCCTACGCATCACGGATATCGCGATCGTGCTGCTCACGGTCGTGGCCGCCTACACCTTGCGGTTCGAACCGGCCCACGCCCTGGGCCCGACCCCGAGCGCTTCCTACCTGATCGTCAGCTGCGTGATCTTCGTGGTTTGGGTGCTCGCCCTGGAGGTCTACCACACCCGCGACGACACAGTCCTGGGCATCGGCTCGGACGAATACAAGCGGGTGCTCGACGCCACTGTCCGGGTCTTCGGCGGCATGGCGATCCTGATGATCGTGCTGGGCGTGGACGTGGTGCGCAGCTACTTCGCAGTCGCCATGCCGGCCGGCGCGTTCCTCCTCCTGCTCAGCCGCTGGCAATGGCGCGCGTGGCTGAGCCGGCAGCGGCACTTCGGGCACTACCTGTCCAAGGTCCTGGTGGTCGGTGAGCGCAGCGACGTCGAATACGTCATCCGGCAGGTCGGCAAGGTCTCCGGGGCCGCCTATGAGGTGGTGGCCGCGGCCCTCCCGGGCACGGAGACCGGCAAGCCACTGCACTTGCCCGGCAGGAACATCCCCGTGATGTGCGGGCTCGACGCCGAGGACATCGCCGAGACTGCGCAGCGCACCGGCGTGAACTCCGTGGTGGTGGCTGGAACGCTGCCGGGCGGACCGAAAGCCATCCGGGAGCTTGCCTGGACCCTTGAATGCACCGACGCCGGCCTGGCCCTGGCCTCGAGCCTCACCAACGTCGCCGGGCCGCGGATCCACTGGCGGCCGGTCGAAGGCCTCCCGCTCATGCACGTGGAACTTCCCCAGTTCACCGGCGGCAAGCACGTGCTCAAGCGGGCCGTGGATATCGTGGTCGCCGGAACGGCGCTGCTGCTCCTGCTTCCGCTGTTCGCCGTGCTCGCACTGGTCATCGCATGCGATAGCGCCGGCCCCGTGTTCTTCAAGCAGGAAAGGGTGGGCCGGAACAGCGAACGCTTCATGATGTACAAGTTCCGCTCCATGGTGGCCTCCGCCGAACAGGACCTGGCCGACCTGGCGGAGCTGAACGAAGGCGCCGGACCGCTGTTCAAGATCAAGGACGATCCCCGGGTGACCCGTGCCGGGCGCTGGCTGCGGAAGTACTCGCTGGACGAACTCCCGCAGCTCTGGAACGTACTGCGGGGCGACATGAGCCTGGTGGGGCCGCGGCCGCCCCTGCCATGGGAAGTGGACGACTACGAAACCCACGCCCGCCGCCGGCTGCTGATCAAGCCGGGCATCACCGGGCTCTGGCAGGTCAACGGACGCTCGAACCTGGACTGGGACGAATCCGTACGCCTCGATCTCTACTACGTCGAAAACTGGTCGCTGACCGGCGACATCATGATCCTTTGGCGCACCGCCAAGGTGGTCCTGAAGCCTGTCGGCGCCTATTAGCGGAACACCGCGCACCGGAAGGGGTGTTTGCATCATGGGTCTCAGAATCGGATACGCGCCAGGCGCCTTCGACTTGTTCCACGTGGGCCACCTGAACATCCTCAAGCACGCCAGGAGCCGCTGCGACTACCTGATTGCCGGCGTCGTGTCCGACGAGATGCTCGAACTCGTCCGCGGCCGGGCCGCCGTGATTCCGCTCGCCGAGCGGATCGAAATCGTCCGGAACATCGGCTATGTGGACATGGCCTTCGCCGAGACCGTGCCGGACAAGCTCCAGGTCTGGGAAGAGCTGCACTTCAACCTTTTCTTCAAGGGCGATGACTGGAAAGGCACCCCCGAGGGGCTCCGGCTCGAAGAAGCGTTCGCGAAGGTCGGCGTCGAAGTGGTGTACTTCCCGTACACCGTGCACACCTCCAGTTCCACCCTGCGGGCGGCCCTGGAAATGATCGGTGAGCAGCCCGAACGGCGGATCGCCGGGAGCCGGCCATGACCGGACTGCGGATCGCGATGCTCGGAACCCGCGGGGTTCCGGCCCGGTACGGCGGCTTCGAGACGGCCATCGAGGAGATCGGCAAGCGCCTCGCCGCCCGCGGCCACGAGGTCACCGTGTATTGCCGGCACAGCAACGGCAACCCGGACGAGGATCCCCGCGAGTACCTGGGCATGAAGCTGGTCTTCCTGCCGGCGCTGCGCAAGCGGACGCTGGAAACCCTCAGCCACACCGGGCTCTCGGTCGCGCACCTGGTGGCCGGGCAGCTGCGGCGCCGCAGTGACGCCGCGATCGTCTTCAATGCCGCCAACGCGCCCTTCCTGCCCCTGATCCGTGCCGCCGGCATCCCGGTGGCTACCCACGTGGACGGGCTGGAGTGGAAGCGCGCCAAGTGGGGCCCGGCGGGCCGGAAGTACTACCTCCGGATGGAGGCGCTCGCCGTCCGGTGCTCGGACCTGCTGATCGCCGATGCGATCGGCATCCAGGACTACTACCGGGAAAAGTTCGACGCCGACACCGTCTACCTCGCGTACGGCGCCCCGATCCAGCCAACGGGGGAGTCCGCGAAGCTGGCCGGGTTGGGCCTGGATCCGCAGGGCTACCACCTGGTGGTGGCGCGTTTCGAACCGGAAAACCATGTGCACGTGATCGTGGACGGCTACGTCCGCAGCGCCGCGCGGACGCCGCTGGTGGTGGTGGGTTCGGCCCCGTACTCGGACGAGTACACCCGGACGGTCCACGCACTCGGCGACGAACGCGTCCGCTTCGTCGGCGGCGTGTGGGACCAGGAACTCCTGGACCAGCTCTACGCCAACGCACGGATCTACTGGCACGGGCACTCGGTGGGCGGAACGAACCCCTCCCTGCTGCGCGCCATCGGGTCCGGCACGGCCACCAACGCCTACGACGTCGGGTTCAACCGCGAGGTGCTCTCCACCGCCGGGCGCTACTTCAACAGCCCGGACGACGTGGCGGCGCTCGCCGAGGAGGCCGAAAGCGGCGAAGGGCTCGCTGAACGGGGCGAGCTCGCCCGTGCGTTTGCCCGCCGCTACGACTGGGACACGGTGGCGGACGGTTATGAGCAGCTGTGCCTGGACCTGGCCGCGAAGCGCAACAAGCGACCCGCCCGCCGGGCTGGCTCCAAGAACGAAACAGCGGACCAACGAACAGCGAGGGTGGTGCGGTGAGCGTGAAGGCGGCCTCCGGCGTCGTGAATTTCCCGGCGTTCCGCAGTGCGCTCGTCCGCCTGGGCGGGGCACAGAAGAAGGCCGCGCGCAGCGCGCCGGCCTACTCCCGCTACATCAACCGCCGGCTGGGCCGCTACTTCGCGGCCATGGCGTACGCGGCCGGGCTCACGCCGAACGCCGTCACAGGGATCAGCGCCGTGTTCACCTTCACCGGGATCGCGCTGCTTATCCTGTTCCCCCCGTCCCTGTGGCTAGGCGTGGCGGTGGCGCTCCTCCTCGCCACCGGCTATGCCCTGGATTCAGCGGACGGGCAGCTTGCCCGCCTCACGCGGACCGGATCCCCGGCAGGGGAGTGGCTTGACCACATCGTGGACTCGGTCAAGACGTCCCTGCTCCCGCTCGCCCTGGTGGTGGGACTGTACCGCTTCGACGCCGTTCCGCTCCCTGTGCTGCTGGTGCCGCTTTCCGCGGCGGTGGTCTGCGCGGTGCTGTTCTTCAGCATGATCCTCACCGAACAGCTGCGCCGGCAGCGCGGTGTCGAATCATCGGCCGACGATTCCCTCCGGCCCTCCTGGGTGCGCTCCGTCATGGTGGTGCCCATGGACTACGGACTGTTGTGCTGGGTCTTTGTGCTCTACGGGGCAGTGCCGGTGTTCATGACTGTGTACACCGTGATAGTTGCGGCGACGGCGGCGTTCCTGGTCTTGGCGTCCGTCAAATGGTTCCGGGAGCTTTCCGTGCTCCCCGATGCGCCGCGTGGAAGACACCTCCGGGAGGCCGTCCCGGACACTCCATCGGATCCTGGGGGTCAATGATGAAGAACACCTCACCTTCCGGGCCCGCGCCCGGAAACGGAGCCGCCCGGCGTGCCGGGCCACGGCTTCGAGCGGCCCTGTTGGTGGCCGCCCTCGCACTTCCCGGTGCCGTCGTTGTCGTCTGGGCTGCCAACCAGCCGGGACCAACCGGCGGCGCGCCCTCAGCGGCAACCGTCCCCGACGGCACCGGGAGCCCAACGCTTGGCGGGACCCCGACGCCGGATGGAACCGCGACGGCGGCAGCACCGCCGTCGGGAACGCCCAGCCCGTCCGCGGCACCCACCGCCCAGAGCACCGCGCCGGGGAAGGACCCGGCCCCGGTGGACCGCAAGAACAAGACCGAGCAGGAACTGGCCACCATCGCACAGCCCGTGGCGCCCGCCGTGCCCCTGACGGAGAAGAAGACAGTCAAGAGCGGCATCACCGCGGCCATCACCGAATTGCAGGCGGTGGACGGGGAGGCCACCGGCATCGGTGAGATCGCCGGGCCCGCACTGCGCTTCAAGGTGACGGTCACCAACGGCACCGCGGCCGCCCTGAAGCTCGGCACTTCCCTGGTCACCGTCACGTACGGCAAGGACAACGCACCGGCAAGCTCCCTGAGCGGCCCGGGAGCCACGGAGTTCCCGCTGACGGTCGCCGCCCGGGCCAGCGCCTCAAGCACCGTGGTGTTCGGGGTGCCCAAGGACCAGCGTGCCGACGTCCGGATCTACTTCAGCCTCGATGCGCTCACCCCCATCGCAGTGTTTGAAGGGCAGGCCCCGCAATGACCGGCACCATTACCCGGCCGGCACACCACCGGCCGGCCCACCTTCCCGAACCGGCGAGGAAGGCAGCACGCCGGGTCCGCAAGGTGTCCAAGCGCCTCGGCGCGCACGCGGGCAAGGCCCTGCTGCTGCTGCGCAACCTCCTGGTGCGCAGCAGCGCCACCGGCACCGCCGACGTCGTGGTGTCCATGACCACCTACGGTGCACGGATCCGCACGGTCGCCGTCGCCCTGGAGTCGATCGCCCGCGGCGAGATCCGGCCGCGGCGGCTGATCCTCTGGCTGGATGACCCGCGCCTGATGGACACCGAGCCCGCAGCGCTGCGCAGGCTCCGCCGCCGCGGCGTGGAGGTCCGGCTCAGCAACAGCTATGGCCCGCACACCAAGTACTACCCGTACGTTTCGGCTCCGGAACTGGAAGGCTACCCCCTGGTGACAGCGGATGACGACATCATCTACCCTGCCGGCTGGCTGCGGGTCCTGCTGGAAGCGAACGTGGCCCACCCGGACATGATCCATGGCCACTGGGTGAGCACCATAGGGGTCAACAACGGCAGCATCACCCAGTACCAGGCCTGGGGACGCCGGAACGACACGAAGCCGGCCTTCAACAACTTTGCCCTGGGTGTCTCCGGAGTCATCTATCCGCCGGCCATGCTGCGGGAACTGCGGCACCGGGGAATCCTCTTCATGGACGTGTGCCCCGGCGCGGACGACATCTGGCTGCATTGGGTGGCCCTGCGCGCGGGCATCCCCGTGCGGCAAGTGGACAGGATCCCGCGGCACTTCCCCATGATCCCCGGCAGCCAGCACACGCCCTTGAACGAGATCAATGTCGACCAGCACCGGAACGACCACTGGATCCGCGGGCTGTACTCGTATGCGGACATCGACGTTCTGGCGGCAGGCCAGGCAGCAACAGGCCCAACAAAGTATCTCTTGGACGGAGAGAACGATGCGTATTATGCGAGAACCCGGGTCGCCAGGCAGGCACCGCCCGGGACAGATGGTCGTCCCGAAGCGCGTCGTCGCGGCCCTGCTGGGCCTGGCGACGGCGGTATCGCTGACCGTCCTGGGAACGGTTCCCGCCAGGGCTGACACTGCTCCCAGCAATCCCAACGACCCCGCCACACCGGTCACGGTTGCCGCTGACGGCCTGCCCACCGCGCAGATCAACGGTGTGGCCTGGGCGCAGGTGATCATCGGCAACACCGTGTACGTGGGCGGCAACTTCACCGAGGCCAGGCCCTCTGGCGCCGCACCCGGCACCGGCGTGGCCCGCAGCAACCTGCTCGCCTACAACCTCACCACCGGCGAGCTGATCGGCTCCTTCGCGCCCACCACCAACGGCGAAGTCACGGCGCTCGCCGCTTCGCCCGACGGCTCCCGGCTCTATGCCGGCGGCTCCTTCACAAACGTTAACGGTTCCACCGTGTGGCGGCTCGTGGCCCTGAACCCAAGCAACGGCGCCATCATTACCAGCTTCCTGCCCAAACCGTCCGCGTCGGTCCGCACCATCGTTGCGACGGCGGACACCGTGTACTTCGGCGGCCTCTTCGACGCGGTCGGCTCGGTCAGCCGCGGCCGGCTCGCTGCCGTCACCGCCGCCAACGCCGCGCTGCTGCCGTGGAACCCGGTGGCCGCGGGCGGGCGGGTCAACGCCCTGGCCCTGGCGCCCGACAGGCTCAGCATGGTGGTGGGCGGTGCCTTCACCACGCTGAACGGATCCTCCAACCCGGGCTTCGGCCTCGGCCGGGTGGATACCAACACGGGCCTGAACCAGGCCTTCCCGATCAACAACATTGTCCGTAACGGCGGCACCACCGGGTCCATCACCACCCTGGCCACGGACGGCACCAACGTGTATGGCGCCGGCTACACCTTCGGCCGCACCAGCACGCTGGAAGGCATGTTCTCGGTGAACTGGTCGGACAACGCCACCAAGTGGATCGAGGACTGCCACGGCGACACCTACTCGATCACGCCGATGGGCGACGCCCTGTACCTGGCCGGGCACGCCCACTACTGCGGCAACGCCGGCGGCTTCCCGCAGACCCAGCCCTGGCAGTTCAACCGCGGCCTGGCCTTCAGCAAGGCAGCCACCGGGGTCCTCACCCAGGAAACCTACGGCTACACGAACTTCGCGGGCACGCCCCGGCCGTCCCTGCTCAACTGGTTCCCGATCCTGGACGCCGGCTCCTTCACCGGGCAGGACCAAGGTCCGTGGACCATGGCCAGCAACGCCGACTACGTGGCCATGGCCGGCGAGTTCACCATCGTCAACAACCAGCCCCAACAGGGCCTCACCCGGTACGCCAAGAGCAGCATCGCACCGAACCTGCGCGGTCCGCGCGTGGACGGCACCAACCTGAACCCCACCCTGTCCACCCCGGCAGCCGGGCAGGTACGGGTGCGCTGGCAGGCCAACTGGGACCAGGACAACACGAACCTCACCTACCAGGTGCTGCGGGACAGCAATGTCATCAGCACCGTCCAGCAGGCCTCGACGTTCTGGGACCGGCCCGGGATGACCTTCCTGGACACCGGGCTGGTACCGGGCCAGGAGTACAAGTACCGGGTTTACACCCGCGACCCCTTCGGCAACGAGGCCCGCAGCGACACGGTGACCATCACCGCCACCGGTGAGTCGCCGCCGTCGAGCGGGTATGCCGCCTCCGTGCTGGCCGACAGTCCGGCCAACTTCTGGCGGCTCGGTGAGGCCTCCGGCAGCACCGGCGTGGACCTGGCCGGCAAGGACGACCTCGGAATCATGCCCGGCGTGACCTTCGGCGCCGCCGGAGCCGTGACCGGCGAGTCCAACACGGCTGCCGCCTTCAACGGCACCACCTCCGGCGTGGCTTTCAACCCCACGCTGGCGAAGCGGCCTAACGTCTTCAGCACCGAAGCCTGGTTCCGCACCAACACCCTCAGCGGCGGCGGGATCATCGGCTACGGCAACAGCCAGAGCGGCGTGTCTTCGGACTACGACCGGGTGGTCTACATGTCCAACCTCGGCCGCCTCTACTTCGGTGTCCAGCAGGACGGCATCCGCCAGACCATCAACACCGCGGCGAGCTACAACAACAACCAGTGGCACCATGTGGTGTCCACCCTGGGACCGAACGGGATGCAGTTGTTCGTCGACGGCGTGCTGCAGGCCAGCCGGACCGATGTGACCACGGCGCGGCCGATCGACGCCTACTGGCGGATCGGCGGCGACAACCTGGGGAACTGGACCCAGCGTCCCACCAGCCGGTACCTGAACGGCCAGGTCGACGAGGTGGCCATCTATCCGACCGTCCTGCCGCTGTCCCGGGTGCAGGCGCACTACGTGGCCTCCGGGCGTACCGTGATCGCCCCTCCGGCCCCTCCGGTGGCACGGTTCACCTCGAGCACCAACGGGCTGACCGTGGATGTCGACGGCACCACCTCGTCGGACGCCAACGGACCGATCAGCGCCTACGCCTGGAATTTCGGCGACGGCGGAACCGGCACCGGCGTGACGGCCCAGCACACGTACGCCGCCGGCGGCACGTACAACGTGCAGCTGACCGTCACTGACAACACCGGCATCACCAACTCCGTGACCCATGCGGTGACTGTGACCGCGCCGCCGCCCAACCAGCCGCCGGTGGCGGCGTTCACCTCGACGGCCACCAACCTTGCGGTAGCCTTCAACGGCACCGGGTCCGATGACCCGGACGGTACCATCGCGTCCTACGCGTGGACCTTCGGAGACGGCAGCACCGCCGCCATCTCGACGCCGTCGCACACTTACGCGGCTGCCGGCGACTACCAGGTGACCCTGACCGTCACGGACGACGACGGCGCCACCGATTCGGTGACGCAGACCGTCACCACGACGGCGCCGCCGGCGGACACCGTCCTTGCCGCTGACGCCTTCGGCCGGACCGCCACCGGGGCCTGGGGCGCCGCCGATACCGGCGGGGCCTGGACCATCGCAGGCGGCAACAGCAACTTCGCGGTGAACAACGGCAGCGGAGCCATGACCGTCGGCACGGCCGGCCAAAGCCGCAGCGCCCTGCTGAACTCGGTGTCCACGGCAGATGTCGACGCGCGGGTGGAAGTGTCCGCGGACAAGGTCGCCAACGGCGGGGGCTACTTCGCCTCCCTGCTCGGCCGGCACGTGGGCAGCAACGATTACCGGGCCAAGGTCAAGGTGGCCAGCACCGGCGCCGTCTCGCTGTACCTCACCAAGGTGGTGGGCGGCGCGGAAACCAACCTCGTCATGCCCGTCAACATCGCCGGGCTGACGGCGGGGGCCAACGACCCGCTGGTCCTCCGGCTGAAGCTGGAAGGCATCAACAACACCGCCGTCAGCGGCAAGGTGTGGCGGGCAAGCGCTGCCGAACCCGCTGGGTGGCAGCTCACCGCGAGCGACAACACGGACGCCCTGGAAGTCCCGGGCAGCGTGGGACTGGTCAGCTACGTTTCCGGCTCCACGACCAACGTACCCGCGGTGCTGCGCTACGACCGGCTGAACGCCACGGCCGGCGGCAACCCGACGCCCAACGTGGCGCCGGTGGCTGCCTTCACGTCCTCGGTCAACAACCTTTCGGCGTCCTTCAACGCCGGCGGTTCCACGGACAACGACGGCACCATCGCCAGCTACGCGTGGACGTTCGGCGACTCGACCACGGGCACCGGCCAGGCGCCGTCGCACACCTACACGACGGCCGGCACCTACCAGGTGACCCTGACCGTCACGGACGACGACGGCGCCACCGATGCGGTGACGCATGCGGTGACCGTGACGGATCCGCCGCCCGCGGCTCCGCTCGCTGCCGACGCCTTCGGGCGGACCGTGTCCGGTGGCTGGGGCAGCGCGGACAGCGGTGGTGCCTGGACTCTCACCGGCAGTGCCGCGAACTACAACGTGGCCGGCGGCGTTGGAACCATGCTCCTGGGCACCGCCGGTGCCTCCCGCTCCGCCAGCCTGAACGGGGTCAGCGCGGCAGCGACGGATGTGCAGGTCAAGGTCTCCCTGGACAAGGTCGGCGACGGCGGAGGCACCTTCGTGAGCGTAACCGGCCGACGGGTGGGAACCGAGGACTACCGGGCCAAGCTGAAGATCGCGGCCAACGGCGCCACGACGCTCTACCTGACCAGGACCGCGGGAAACACCGAAACCAACCTCCTGCTACCGAACATTCCGGGCCTCACCCTGGCCGCCGGTGACGCCGTGCAGGTCAGGCTCCAGGTCACCGAGCCCGCCCCCGCCGGCACCACCATCCGTGCGAGGGTCTGGCGGGACGGTGCCGCGGAGCCGGCAACCTGGAACCTGACAACCACCGACAACACCGCCACGCTGCAGGCAGTGGGTACCACCGCCCTGATCGCCTACCTCTCCGGATCGGCCACGAACATCCCCGTGGCTGTGCGCTTCGACGACTATCGAGTGCGCGTCCCGTGAGAGTAGCCTGAGGGGGGACAGGCATTGCAGGCAGTAAAAAGAACCCTCCGGCAGGGCATCCTGCCGGAGGGAACCGTGAGCGGCTCAGCGCCCACTCCGCAGTCGGTATGGGGGAGTGGATTTGGGGAGGAACGCGCTGATGACCCCGGTGACGCGGACGATCCGCGGAATCATTGCAAGCCTTGGCCTGGCAGCCCTGTTCGGCGGGATTCTCACAGTGCCCGCCCTGGCGGATTCGGCACCGGTCAACCCCAACGATCCCAAGACTCCGGTCACCGTGACGGCGGACAGCCTGCCGACGGCCCAGCACGACGGCGTCGCCTGGCAGTCCGTGACCGTGGGCAACACCGTGTACGTGGCAGGCAGCTTCAGCAATGCGCGGCCCTACGGTGCGGCCCCTGGAACCCAGTTGGTGGCGCGCCGGAACGTCCTGGCGTTCGACCTCACCACAGGGGTCCTGAAGTCCAACTTCGCGCCAAACCTCAACGCACAGGCCCTCTCCATCGCCGCCGCGCCGGACGGCTCGCGGATCTACGTGGGCGGCGATTTCACCACCGTCAACGGGGTACAGCGGCTCCGGATCGCAGCGTTCGATCCTGATGACGGAAGCCTGATCTCCTCCTTCGCGCCGAAGGTGGCCGCCAGCGTGCGGGCCATCGTGGCCAGCAATTCCACGGTCTGGTTCGGCGGCACGTTCAACGCGGTGGGTTCGGTCACCCGGAACCGGCTGGCCGCCGCGAGCGCCTCCAACGGCGCCCTGCTGGCGTGGGACACCAGTGCCGAGAACGGGCGGGTCAACGCCCTGGCTTTGTCGCCGACCGCTGACCGTGTGGTGGTCGGCGGCGCCTTCACCACCCTGAACGGCCTGAACCGGCCCGGCTACGGGCTGGGCATGGTCAATTCCAGCACCGGAGCCAGCCTGGCCATCCAGGCCAACGACGTAGTCCGCAACGCCGGAACCCAGTCGGCCATTCTCTCCCTCTCCACGGACGGCAGCCAGTTCTACGGCACCGGCTACATTTTCGGCACCGGCGGCAACCTGGAGGGCGCTTTCGCGGCCAACTGGTCGGACGCCCGGATCAAGTGGATCGAAGACTGCCACGGCGATTCCTACAGCGCCTTCGCGAACAACACCGCGGTCTATGTGGCAGGGCACCCGCACTATTGCCAGAACCTCGGCGGGTTCCCGGAAACCTCCCCGCGCACCTGGCACCGGGCCGTGTCCTTCAGCCGCGCGGTCACGGGAACCCTCACCAAGGACACCCAGGGCTATCCCTCCTTCACCGGGCAACCCGCGCCGTCAATGCTCAACTGGTTCCCGGACATGGACACCGGCACGGCCAGCGGCCAAAGCCAGGGTCCTTGGTCGGTGACGGGCAACAACAGCTACGTGGTGATGGTCGGTGAATTCCGCAACGTCAACCAGAGCCCGCAACAGGGGCTGTCGCGCTTCGCCGTGAAGGAAATCGCCCCGAACGACCAAGGCCCGCGGGTCTCCGGCAGTGCCTTCGTGCCGACGCTCAGCAGCCCCGGCGCGGGGCAGGTCCGGGTGCAATGGCAGGCCAACTGGGACCGGGACAACTCCAACCTGACCTACACGGTGCTGCGCAACGGCAACCCGGCGTACAGCGTCTCCCAGCTGTCCACGTTCTGGCAGCGCCCCACGCTGGTCTTCAACGATTCGGGCCTGCCGGGCGGCCAGCAGAACTACCGCATCCGGGTCCAGGACCCCCTCGGGAACACGGTCACGGGGGACACCAGGAGCATCACCATCACCGGGACCACGAATGAGCCGCCGGTGGCCAGCTTCACGTCCAGCACCAACCTGCTCACCGCCACCGTGAACGCCTCCGCCTCTTCCGACCCGGACGGGACCATCAGCAGCTACACCTGGGGATGGGGCGACGGCGGCACCGGCACCGGAGTCACGTCCCAGCACACGTACGCTGCGCCGGGCACGTACACGGTCAGCCTCACGGTGCGTGACAACGACGGCGCAAGCAGCAGCACCTCGCGGCAAGTGACGGTCGCCGACACCGCCAACCAGCCGCCGTCGGCCGCGTTCACGGTTTCGGCGACCCAGCTCAGCGTCACGACGAACGCCTCCGCGTCCTCCGACCCGGACGGCACAATCGCCGGTTACAGCTGGACCTTCGGCGACGGCGGCACCGACACCGGCGTGACCGGCCAGCACACGTACGCGGCGAACGGGAACTACACGATCACCCTGACCGTCACGGACAACGACGGCGCCACTGACACCGCCAGCCAGACCGTCACCGTGGCGTCGGATCCGGGCGCACCGCTCGCCTCCGACGCGTTCGGCCGGACGGCGGCGTCTGGCTGGGGAACTGCCGACAGCGGCGGGCCCTGGGCAGTGGGCGGCACGGCGTCCTACTATTCGGTGTCCGGCGGCGACGGACGCATGAACCTGGCAGCCGGCCGCGGCACATCCGCCTACCTGGGCAGCGTCTTCAGCACCGATTCGGACACCACGGTCACGCTGGGCCTGGACAGGATCGGCAACGGCGGCGGAACGTTCTTCGGCGTCATCGGACGGAAGGTGGGCGCCGCGGAGTACCGCGGCAAGGTCAAGGTGGATGCTGCCGGGGCGGTGACAGTCCAGCTGACCAGGCTGTCCGGAACCACCGAAACGACGCTGGTCCAGGCCGCGACCGGCCTGGGCGTCACCGCCGGCCAGCAGCTGCAGCTGCGGGTCCAGGTCACCGGCACCTCGCCGACCACCCTGCGCGCCAAGGCCTGGCGCACGGGGACGTCCGAACCGGCCAACTGGCAGGTGAGCACCACGGACAACACCGTGGCAGCCCTGCAGGCTGCGGGGAACGTGGGCCTGCTGGCCTACCTGTCCGGCTCGGCGACGAACGCTCCCGTCAATGCCCTGTTCGACGACTTCACGGTGCGGGCCGGATAGGGGTGCGGCAGGCCGGTTGAGGGCAGGTGTACTTAGCGGCGGGTGTCTCTTAATAGCAGAGTGCCCTGCCACCCATCGAAGGGCGGCAGGGCACTCCTGCGTTCCGGTGCGCTCCGGGTTCCGGAACAGCGGCAGCTTAGCTGTCGTAGCGGATGCCGAGGTTGCGGCCCTCGGCGAGGTAGACGTTGTTGTCTTCCCAGCGGTTGATGAACAGGCCGGTGACCTTGCTCCTCGAACGGCTGATGATGCGGATCGGGTACTTGGAACCGTTGCCGTAGTCGTACTGGTTGCGGCCCAGGAAGTTCCGCTGCACGGTCACAACGATGTCCGGGTACTTGCTGCCCACGGCGATGTTGATGGAGGTCTGGCCGTCATCCACCCAGTTGCGCTCCACGACCACGTTGGCCAGCTTCGCGACGTTCTGCTGCAGCATGATGGTGCAGCCGCCGTGGGTTCCGCGCGGGCTCGGGGCGCTGCCTGCGCCGGTGACGATCGAGCCGACCACGGTGTTGCCGACGATCCGGATGTTCTGGCCGCCCTGGACCTGGATGCCGTCGTTGTGGGTGCCGTCGCTGTGGGCGGGGTCGTTGCTCCAGTAGGTGAGCTCGTTGATGTAGTTGCCTTCGATGACAACGTTCGCGTACACCGAGCCGCCGGGGCGGTTGAAGGCGCCGATGCCGTCGTTGCTGCGCTTGATGCGGTTGCGGCGGGCGGTGAATTCATGGCCCACGATGCCGTCACGGTAGTAGGACGGGCGGTCCGGGATGATGGTGCAGTCCTGGACCAGCAGGTTGTAGCAGTTGGCGCTGTTGGCGTCCACGATTCCCGTGTTGGACGACGGGATGTGCTTGCCGCCGCGCAGGCGGCAGTTGCGGATGACCACATTGCGGGCCCGGACCTTGATGTCGCCGTAGATGTCCAGGTTCTCCAGCAGGGTGCCGTCCCGGGTGATGACGAGGTCGGCATAGCTGGTGTTGTACGGGGTCAGCGTGGTGCCCGCGATGACACCGGTGTTGGTGTTGTTCGGCTTGTAGGTCCCGGGGATGAGGTCCGAACGGGTTGCCGCGCTGGCAGGAGCGGCAACGGTGTAGCTCGCAGCGACGGCTCCCACGACGCCAGCGGCGCCGAGACCGAGAGCCTTGCGGCGGGATAGTTCAATGCTTGGCTTCAAAGTTCATTCCTTGCTTCGTCGTGGGCGTCCTGGAGGACCGTGGCACCCAGCGGCCGCGGAAATCCGGATGTGCCCGGGAAAAATGGAGCGCTAGCCGTTGCAGCGTATGCCGCTGCGGTATGGCTGCGATAGTCCTGGCGGGGCAATGCGAGCGTGTCGCATCGGAAGATTTCCCGTGAGACCGCGGCCGGTGCTCCATGGCACCCCGGGTGACGGGAAAGGACTGCGAGAGCCGGTGTCGATGCCATCGGACCCGTGAGGGCGGCGCAGGCTCCGTGGAGCCGGCCCGCAAGCGGGTGGACGGCGGGCATCGCGGCAGGCTTCGGCCGGGTGTTCGCTCGTGGCGGTAGGTGGATCGCCATGGTTGTTGCCCCTGCGTTTTTGGATTCCGGGCACGGGGAAACGCACCGTGGGACCGGGCTGCAGAGCAACGCCGGGCCGGCGAAAATGTGCGGTGCCAGTGTGGAGCAAACCACCGCTGGCGTTTCCCGTAGGCATCCCCGACCCCGGCTAACGGAAAACCACGCTAGTAGAGCCCGGACTTTTGTTGCAAATCGGTAACGGCCGAAAATCCGTTCTCAAGCGATGATTTCGACTTGGTAACGGTTCTTGGCAAAGCTGCGACACGCCGGGATAATCCGCGGGATTCCGGGAATTTTATGAGAAGGGTCCCGGCGGCCGAAATTGTGACGAAAAATTCTTCGCCGGAGGGTGCCCGCGAGGCCGCGGCGGGACCATTGGCCTGTGGTGCGGGTCACTTTCCCGGGGGGAACGAGCGGGCTGCTACTTGCGTTTGTATTCGCTGTACACGTACCCGAAGGCTCCGGAGGCCATGCCGGTTCCGCGGGCGATCGTCCGCAGGCCCCGTGCGCGCAGCGACATGGACCCTGTAACCGTCCCGGCGAGCAGCCGGGCGCTGCCGCCGGCCACGCGCACCGCCCCGGACGCCAGGTGCCTGCCCCGCGCAAGGGTTTTCTGGGCGGCGTTCTCCGCCAGTTCAAGGCTCACCCTCGCCGCCGAGTTTCCGCTGCGCAGGGCCCTGCGGAGCACCCACTCGCGGGTCAGCCTCGAGACCGGAACCCGGTCGATGACGGCCGCCTCGTCACACCACAGCATTACCCCGCCCAGCCTCACCAGCTTGCGCGTGAAGAGGGTGTCAGAGCCGCCGCTCAGGCCGAAGCGCTCGTCGAAACCGAGGCCGAACGCACGGATCTGGGGCAGGTCCAGGAGCAGGTTGTTGGTGGCAGCCACGGTGAGGCGCGTCCCGGTCTTGAGCCTGCGCCGGTCAAAGAACCTGCCTTCCTGGATCCAGGGTTCGGGCGTCGCGGCGTATTCGCTCACCACCGGGCCGACGACGGCGGCCGCCCCGGTGGAGCTGTGGAGGTCCACCAGGGTGCGGAGCCAGTTTTCCGTGGGGACCTCGTCGTCGTCGATGAACACCAGCACGGAGTCCGCGGCGGACTCGGACAGGGCACGGTTGCGCGCGGCCGCGATCCCGGGACGGGGCTCGTGGACGTACCGGACCTGCGGGGAAGCGAAGGACTCGACGGCGGCCCGTGCGCTCCCCGCCGGATCGTTGTCCACCACCAGGACCGAGGCTGTGCCGCCGACGCCCGCCAACTGCTCCTGCAGCCGCGGTATGGCCAGGGCCAGGTCGTCGGGGCGCTTGTAGGTCAGGACGGCGACGACGATCGATCCAGCGGCTCCCTGGCTCATGGTTGCTCCTTCACGAGTGGTTCCTCCTTGGCGGCGCCCGGTTGCTGTGCGTCCTGCCGGGCGACGAGCGCCTTGGACTGGGAGAGGAACAGCTTCAGATGCCTGCGGTGGAACAGGATCAGGGCAGCGGTGCCGGCGAGGACAAACGCCAGGAGGCCCGCCGCGGCGGTGGCCGGCGCCGGCCACCCAAGCAAACGGACCGCCAGGTACGCCGCGGCACCCCACAAGGAGGAGTGCACGGCGGGAAGCAAGGCCCCGAGCAGCTTGCGGATCCTGAGGCCACTGAGCCGGGACTGGATGGCCAGCAGGACCGGGACGAGGAGGAACCCGAAGCCCACGAGGCCCACCGCGACCCCAAGCAGGCCGAACTGCAGGCCCACCACGATGCCGCCCACCTGGACGATCGCGGCCAGGATCTCGTAGCGGACGATCAGCCGGCCCTTGCCCAGGCCCTTCATCAGGGACGGCGTGATGTAGAAGAGGGTTTCCCGGATGCCGCCGATCGCCAGCACCGTGACGATCGGAGCGGCAGGTGCCCAGGCGTCACCCAGCACCACGTGCACCAGCTCAGGCGCTGCGCACGCCACGTAGGCCATCGGAGGCGCGGCGAGCATCGCCACCACCCTCGAGGCGGACAGCAGGTGCCCTGCCACCACCGCCATATCCCCGGCGGCCCGGGAGAACGCCGGGAACATGATGCGGTTGACGGTCTGCCCCACGAGCTGCACCGGCACCACCATGATCCGGTAGGCCATGCTGTACAGCGAGAGGGGAAGCACCCCCAGGAAGCGGCCCACCAGGATGTTGTCCACGTTGCGCGAAAAGTACGCCAGGAAGTCCGTGAAGAACACGCTCAGGCTGAAGGCCAGCAACGGCCGCACTTCGCCCAGGTGGAAATTGGGCCATGGTCCCCGGGAGGCCACGATCAGCAACACTGACGTGAGCAGGTCCGTGGTGATCACCTGGTAGGCGAGCGCGAAGTAGCCCGCACCCAGAAGCGCTGCGGTGATTCCCGCCGTCGCGCCTGCGGCCGCGGCGACGATGTCCGCCCTTGCCACCTGGCGGAGCAGGAGCTCCCGGGACAGCATGGCGCGCGGAGTGATTGCCAGGCCCTTGAGCGGAATCGCGACAGCCAGCGGCAGGAGCAGCGCGGCCACTCCCGGCGCATGGAAAAAAGCCCCCGCCCACGGCGCCAGGACCACCGTGACGGCGCCGATCAGCACGGAGAACAACAGGTTCACGGTGGCCGTAGCGCCGGCGGCGCGGCGGCTGACTTCGGGGCGCTGGATCAGTGCCGAGGACAGGCCTTGGTCAAGGAAGAGGGCGGCGAACGTGGTGTAGACAGTGGCGGCGGAGATGATGCCGTAGCTTTCCGGGCCCAGGATCCGGGCCAGGACCACCGCGCACACCATCTGGAAACCCTGCCGTGCCAGCACCGCCGACAGGCTCCAGCGCACCCCGCTCACCGCGGTCCGTCCCGAGAATGCCGGCGTCCCGCCCGGGGGGAGGCCGGGCGGGGAGGGTTTGGCTGCGGCGGGATGGCGGTGCATGGCGGTTCAGCGCTTCCCGCTCCGGACGCCGACGGCGGCGGCCACCTGCCGCGCCATGTTGTCTCCGTAGCCTTCCGGGCTGTGCCGCTCCCGGGCCAGCTGCGCGTCGCTGAGCGCCTGCTCCCGGTAGTGCGGCCAGCGGTCCCGCAGCGTGGACAGGGCCCCGGCAAGCGCTCCGGCGTCGCCGGGCTCGACGAACTGTACAGAGCCATACAACTGCGCTGAACCTGATTGCCCTGCGCCTTTTGATTGCCCTGCGCCGTTTGATTGCCCTGCGCCTTTTGATTGCCCTGCGCCGTTTGATTGCCCTGGGCCATTTGATTGCCCTGTGCCATACCCGCCTGCCGCTTCCCGGAGCCCCGAGGTGTTGCTGGCGATCACCGGCCGCGCGGCGAGGAGGGCCTCGACGGCGGTGTTCCCGAACGGTTCGTCCAGCCGGGAGGGCACCACGGCGACGTCGGCCGCGGCCAGGAAGGGCCATACCTCGTCCTGGAAACCGTGGAAGGTGATGAACTCCGCTGCTCCCGCGTGGGCCACCTGTTCCCGCAGCTGTTCTTCGTAGGCTTCATTGCCGGGGAACACGGCCCCCACCAGGGACAGCCGGGCCTGCACGCCCTGCGAACGCAGCCGCAGTACGGCGTCGATCGCCACGTCCACCCCTTTGCGGTGCGAAAGGCGCCCGAGGTACACGACTTCCAGGCCGCCGTCGAGCTCCCTGCGCGCCGGGACCACTGCGTCCGGCCCGGGCACCCCGTTATAGACAACCGTCGCCCGGCCCCGCAGCCGGGGGAGGGAGGCGGTGAGCGTATCGGCGCTGAAGCTGCTGTTGGTGACGATGTCGGTGGAGAGCAGGAGGGGCAGTGCCAGGGCCGTCCGGAGGGGGCGGGGAGCGCTCGATTCTGCCTCGTGGACGTGTGTGAGGACGGGAATCCCGGACAGCCTTGCCAGGAGGGTCCACAGCGGCACGGTGATGGTGTTGGCGAGGACGAGGTCCGGGCGGCTGCCGCGCAGCAGCGCGATTCCCGCGAGGCCGCCGCGCACCGCAGCCGCGGCGAGCTTCAACGCCCCGGCGGGGGAGAGGAAGCTCTTCCGGAGCACCGGCGTCGGGCAATAGACCACATTGACGCCGCGCGCCCGCAGGCCGGCCACCAGCGGACCGGGCGCCGGAACGGTCACCAGCACCCTGGCGCCATGGCGCAGCAGGCCGTCGACCGTTTCCAGCAGGACGCGGTCCGAGCCGTAGAGATCGGCGCTCGGGTGGGCCACCAACACTGAGGGCCGGGGGTGGGAAGCGCGCACTTTTCTCCTGTCCGCTCGGGCCGCCCGTGGTAGCAGCAGCTTAGGACCGCCGGAAGCCTTTGGCCAGCACTTCCGGCCGCCGCCGGCCGCCCGGCAAACCCCCGGCTGGGAAGCCTTCCGAAGCGGGTTCAGGCGTTCAATAATGGTGCGAAACAGACAAGGCAACGAGGGACCGGGCCGGCGAGCGGAACAGCCCTGGAAGCCACCTTGGGGGCGGCTCTTTGGAACTGTCAGAGTATCTCCGTGCAATAGCGCGCGGCTGGTGGGTGGTGCTGGTGTGCGCCGTGGTGGGCTTGGGCGCTGCCTGGGTGGTCACGGCGAACATGCAACCGCAGTACCAAAGCACGGTCCGCTTCCTGGTGGTCTCGCCTCCCGTCACCGGCCAGTCGGCACTGCAGTCGGACGAACTCTCCCGAGGCCGCATCGCCACGTACGCCGCCCTGGTGAAGAACGACCTCTTCGTCGGGAGGCTCCTGAGGGACAGCGGCGTCGCCCTTGATGGCGCGCAGGCACAGGAAGCCATCAGTGCTTCCGGCGACCGCGACACCCGGCTGCTCACCGTCGTGGTGACCATGCCGGACGCCAGCGATGCCGTGGCCATGGCCACGGCAGTGGCGAAGAACTTCGGCCCCGCGGTGAACGAACTCGAGGAAGGCCGCAAACCCGAGGGCTCTGCCCAGACCGTCCTGACCGTGGTGTCCGGACCCACCCCTGAGGACGCCCCGGTGGCGCCGCGGGTTGGCCTGAACCTCGCCCTGGGCCTGCTGCTGGGGGTCGCGTTGGGCATCGGAATCTCCGTCGGCCGCCGCTTGGCGGACCACTCCCTGCGCACTCCGGAGCAGGTGGAAGCCGCTACCGGGCTGCCGCTGCTGGTCCGCATCCCGAACGGCGCCGCAGCCCGCAGCCTCGGCAAGCTGCTTGATCGCCGGCCCGATTCCCTGGTGGACGAGGCCGGCCGGCGACTCCGGACCAACGTGGACCACTTGACCCAGTCCCAACACCTGAACTCGGTGACCGTCACTTCCGCCACCGCCGGGGAAGGTAAAACGACCGCGGCATTCCTGCTCGCGAAAGCCTGGGCGGAGGCCGGCCACACGGTGCTGCTGCTGGAGGCCGATCTCCGGAGCCCGGAAATCGCGCTCGAACTGGGCCTGGCGAAGACCACCGGGCTGTCGAATGTCCTGTCCGGCCAACTGGCCCTGGACAAGGTGATCCAGCGGACCCCCTTTGAGGGCCTGCACGCGATCGGTGCGGGCACGGTTCCCCCGCAGCCGACCGAACTGCTGGGCAGCAAGCACACGCCGGAGGTCCTGGCGGCGCTGAAGGAACGGTACAGCCGGATTGTCGTGGACGCCACGTCCCTGCAGCCCCTGAGCGACGGAGCCATGATGGCGTCCCTCACGGACGGCGTGGTGCTGGTGGTGCGGCACGAAAAGGTCACCCGGCAGGTACTGGCCACGGGCCTCGAAAACCTCCGGGCCGTGGACAGCCGGATCCTCGGCATCGCCCTGAACGCCCTGCCGGACCGGCTCGCCGAAGCCCACCGGCGCAGGGGGCCGCGTACCCGCCGTGCCCACCGCGCGGACACCGTGGATCCGGGCCGCATGCGCGGCTGGCCGGACACCGGCGGGAAGGGCCGCTCCGGAACCGACGGCGGTCCCCTCCATAGCCGGGACGGCGACGGCGGCACCGGCACGTCCGCCAGCGAAGACCCGGACGGTGCCGCGCTGCCGCCGCCCCAGCGCGGATAGCGGCACACCATGGTCAGGTTGGCCCTCTGGGTCCTATGCTGCTTCGGCTTTGCGTGGCTGTTCCGCCGGCGGATCCGGTGGGTCATCGCAGCCGTCCTGGGCCTGTGGATGCTGGTCCCAACGGTCGGCAGCCCCCTGATCACCGGGGTGGACAGCGGCTCCCTGTCGATGCACGCCGCAAGCTGGCTGATCTTCGCGGCCTTCATAGTCCGTCTGGCCCACGACCCCGTGTCATTGCGGCGGGTGCTGGCCCGCGAGTTCTTCCTGTTCATGGGCCTGGCCCTGGTGGTGGCGGCCGGCTTCCTGGCCTCCCGGACATCCCAGGAAGGCGGGGGCATGGTGCTGCTGGTGGACCAGATCCTGGCCCCCGTGCTGTTCTTCCTCATCCTCCTTTCCGCTGCGCTTACGGACCCGGGCCTGGTGACCGCGCTGCGGACGATGCTGCTCACCCTCGTGGCCCTGACCTGCGTCATCGCCCTGGTGCAGTGGCTGACCCACAGCGTGCTCTTCTACGAAGAGGGCTTCCTCACCCAGTACTGGTTCAACCCGGACACCGACCGCTGGATGGGCACCTTGGACCAGCCGCTGGCCCTGTCCCTGGCCATCTGCGTGGCTGCCCCGCTGGTCGCGGGCCTGAAGCACAACTCCCTCCAGGCGCTGCTGTTGATCCTGATGATCACGGGGGTGCTGGTGACCCAGTCCAGGGTGGGCCTGTTCGTGGTGGGTTTCTCGGTGGTGGCCGTGGTGCTCTTCGCCAAGCGCAGGGCGTGGGTGAAGGTCGGCTTTCTTGCCGTGCTTTCGGTGGCTACGTGGTTCATTGTGCAGTCGCCGTTGGTGGCCGGCGTGGCGCAACGGCTGGAGGACGACACCGGTTCGGCCGAGGCCCGGGGCCGCGCCCTGGAATACTTCGTGGCCCACTGGTCCGATTACTTCATCGCGGGCCAGGGGATCGGGGCCAGCTACCGGGTAGCCGTGCAGGGAGGGCTGGAGACCAGTTTCGAAAGCCCCCTGGTCATGTACAGCATCGACTTCGGCATCGTGTTTGCCCTGCTCTACTTCGGCATGATGGCGTACCTGGTCCTCAAGCACGCCACCCGGCACCACTTCCGCGGCCTCACGCTGGCCGGGCTCCTGGCCGTGGCGGTGCCCCAGACCTACAGTTCGCTGGCCACCCGCTCCGCCGCGGCCATCCTGATCTGGACCGTGTTCGCGATGCTTGTCATGGCAGGCGACGAGGTGGTACGGCAGGGGCAGCTGGCGAAGGCCGCGCGCCTCGACCTCGACGCCGAGACGGTGGGCCGGCGGTGAAGGCCAGCGCCGCTGCCTTCGGACGCCGCGGCTTCCTCGCCCTGGCGGTGCAAGGGGCCTTTGCGGCAGGAAGCGCGCTCGTTGCGGGAACCGCGCTCAGCGGCTGCAGAGGCTGCCCACAGCCAGGCGCCACCGCCACCTCCGTCCCCACCCTGGCGCCCGTTTCCGACGTCCCGCTGCAGCCCGGCGGCCCGTACACCATCAAGGACCTGCTCTCCACGAAGACCTTCTACATCGCGCACCGGGGCTCCGGGGACAACTGGCCCGAACACACCATGCGGGCCTATTCGGAGTCCGTGGCGCTGGGCCTGAAGGCGATCGAGGTGTCCGTGTGGGCCAGCTCCGACGGCGTGCTGCTGTGCCACCACGATGCCGGCACCCTGCGCACCAGCGGCCAGGATCTCCAGATCCCCGCCACCCCCTACGCAGAGCTGGCCAAACTCAGGGTGGACGCCCGCGCCTGGCTGGGGCCGGCCACACCACTGGAGCCCATGCCCCGGCTGCGGGACGTCCTAAACGCCTACGCCCGCAGCCACGTGATCTTCCTGGAAGACAAGGGCGGCACCAACGCCGATGCGATCTTCACCATGCTCCAGGACTACCCGGACAGCCGCCAGCACATCGTGTGGAAGCAGCCTGCCATGTCCCCGGGACACCTCTACGCCCGGCAGTGGGGGTACACCACCTGGGGCTACTTCACGAGCAAGGAGCTGGACCGGGCCGCGGACTTCCAGGACCGGGTGGACCTGTTGGGGGTACCGACGCTGGGCACGGAAGCACAGATCCGGCAGCTCGTGGCCACGGGAAAACCTGTGATCGGATGGGAAGTGCACCGCAGGTGGGAGCGGGACCGGCTGCAGCGCCTTGGCGTGCGCGGCATGATGTGTTCCAACGTGCCCTACGTGCTGCAGCGGGTGGCCCCGGCAACGTCCGACACGCTGGGCGAGGGGACCCGCCCCGCGGGGGACCTGCCGTGGAACGCGGACAGCGACTGGACCGAGCAGCCCGCTTTCGTGGACGATGCGCTGCGCTTCGCCGCAGCTGCCGGGTCCTACACGGTCGGCTCCATGGCGCCGCTCGCCGCGCCCGGCTGGCGCCTCGACGTCGAACTCCGGTGGCCGGAAGGCACCTCCGGGGCCCGGCGGGCAGGCATCGCGTTCGCCCTCGGCGACGATTCCCCGGTGGCCCCGCCCTCGGACGGTGCAGGGCAGGCGGCCACGCAGGGCGGGTACCGGCTCGACATCGCGGCGGACGGGTCCCTGGACCTTGGCAGGGCCGACAAAGGACGGGGCCGGCCCGCGCCCCTTGCTTCTGCTGCCGGCGGGGGGATCGGGGACGGCCGATGGTTCCGGGTCCGCGTGGAAATGGCCCCGGTGGGGGTCCGGGCCAGCGCTTCGGCCGACGGCGGACGCACCTGGAGCGCGCAAAGCAACGACACGGCGTTCCGTGGCGGCTACTTCGCGCTGCTGGCCGGGAACGCGTCGTCAGTGGTCGACGGCGGAGCCCCGGTTGAGTTCCGGAAGATCGCCGTGACGGCGCTCAGCCAACAGGAGATGTGCCTAACCTAACTGGTCGCCGGGGCCGTGGGATAATTAGGATCAGTCAGTGTGACGTAATTGGCCCGCGCTCCACCGGAGCAGCTCTCCGGAGCGGGCCGCGCCGCATGCCCCACAGGTCCACCCAGGAGTACGCCATGGTTGCCATCCCCACACATCTGCTCCATTCGGCAGGCACCCTCGACAACGACGAGGTGCGGCGGATCCGCAACGACTTCCCCATCCTGCACCAGCAGGTCAACGGCCGGGACCTGGTCTACCTGGATTCCGGCGCCACCTCGCAAAACCCGCTGAGCGTCATCGAGGCCGAGCAGGAATTCTACGAACAGCGCAATTCCGCCGTGCACCGTGGCGCCCACTACCTCGCCGTGGAAGCCACCGAATCCTTCGAGGACGCCCGCGAAACGGTGGCCGCCTTCATTGGTGCCCGGAGCGACGAACTGGTCTGGACCTCCAACGCCACCGAGGGCCTGAACCTGCTCAGCTACTCCTTCCTCAACGCCTCCCTTCCCGGCGCCCCGGCGGAATCCGCCCGCTTCGCCCTCGGTGAAGGCGACGAGATCGTTGTGACCGAGATGGAGCACCACGCCAACCTCATTCCCTGGCAGCAGCTCGCCATGCGTACCGGCGCCACCCTGCGCTACATTCCCGTGGACGATTCGGGTGCCCTGGTCATGGAGGAAGCCGCGAGGATCCTCGGCCCCCGCACCCGGGTACTCGCGTTCACCCACGCCTCCAACGTGCTGGGCACCATCAACCCCGTCACCGAACTGGTCGCCCTGGCCCGGGAACACGGCGCCCTGGTGGTGCTGGACGCCTGCCAGTCCGCGCCGCACATGCCCGTGGACGTCAAGGCCCTCGACGTGGACTTCGCCGTGTTCTCCGGCCACAAGATGCTGGCGCCCACCGGCGTCGGCGCCGTGTACGGCAAGGCCGGACACCTCAACGCCATGCCGCCGTTCCTCACAGGCGGTTCCATGATCACCACCGTCACCATGGAAAAGGCCGCGTTCCTGCCCGCACCGCAGCGCTTCGAGGCCGGCACGCAGCGCATCTCACAGGCGATCGCCCTCGCCTCGGCCGCGAACTACCTGAAGGAAACCGGCATCGCCCGGATCCACGAATGGGAAACGGTCCTCGGCCAGCGCCTCGTCTCCGGGCTCAGCGCGCTTCCCGGCATCCGGGTGCTCGGCCCGGCCGCAGGCCAGGAACGGATCGGCCTGGCCGCGTTCGACGTCGACGGCGTCCACGCCCACGACGTCGGACAGTACCTTGACGACCGCGGCATCGCCGTCCGGGTCGGCCACCACTGCGCCCAGCCGCTGCACCGCCGGCTCGGGCTGACGGCCACGACGCGCGCCAGCACCTACCTGTACAACACCACCGACGACGTCGACGCCCTCCTCGAGGCCGTGTCCGGCGTGCGCTCCTACTTCCGGGTCTGATCCGGACCGCAAGGAAAAAACATGAGTCTTGACGCCCTCTACCAGCAGATCATCCTGGACCACTCGAAGCTGCGCCACGGCGAAGGCCTGGCGTCCGACGAGCCGCCGGCCGGCGCCAGCTGCGGCGAGTCCCACCAGCTCAACCCCACCTGCGGGGACGAGATCACGGTGCGGCTCGCCGTCGTCGACGGCCGGATCAGCCAGTTCCGCTGGGACGGCGACGGCTGTTCCATTTCGATGGCCTCTGCCTCGGTGCTCACCGAACTCGCCGAAGGCACGGACACGGAGGAACTGCGCCAGCTGATCGAGGTGTTCCGGGAGATGCTGCGCTCCCGCGGCAAGATCGCTGCCGACCCCGAAGTCCTGGGCGACGCCGCCGCGTTCGAAGGCGTGGCCCGCTACGTGGCCCGGGTCAAATGCGCCATGCTGTCCTGGGTGGCCGCGGAGGACGCACTGGCCCAGGCGACCACCGCGTAGGTCCTGTCCTTACGGCCTGCCCAGGCCCTTGTAGGTCCAGCCGGCCGCGCGCCACTTGGCGGGGTCCAGCACGTTCCGGCCGTCGAGGATCCGGGGCTTGGACACCAGCGCCGCGGTTTCGTGCGGGTCCAGGTCCCGGTACTGCTTCCATTCGGTGAGCAGCAGCACGGCGTCGGCCCGTTCCAGGGCGGTCTCCATTTCCGGTTCCAACTGCAGTTCGGGGAAGCGCTTCGCCGCGTTCTCGAGGGCCTGCGGATCGGTCACGGTCACCACCGCTCCCTGCAGCTGCAGCTGGGCCGCAGCGCTCAGCGCCGGGGAGTCCCGCACGTCGTCGCTCTCGGGCTTGAACGCCGCACCCAGCACTGCGATCCGTTGGCCCATCAGGGTGCCGCCACAGAGCTGCCGGGTCAGTTCCACCACGCGCGTGCGGCGGCGCATGTTGATCGCGTCCACCTCCCGCAGGAAGGTCAGGGCCTGGTCGGCGCCGAGTTCGCCCGCGCGGGCCATGAATGCCCGGATGTCCTTGGGCAGGCAGCCGCCGCCGAAGCCGATGCCGGCGCTGAGGAACTTCGATCCGATCCTGTCATCAACCCCGATCGCCTCGGCCAGGCGCACCACGTCCGCGCCGGTGGCTTCGCAGACTTCGGCCATGGCGTTGATGAAGGAGATCTTGGTGGCCAGGAAGGAGTTCGCGGCCGTCTTGACGAGTTCGGCGGTGGCGAAGTCCATCACCATGCGCGGCGTCCCGGCGCCCATGGGTTCGGCGTACACCTCATCCAGGAGCGCAACGGCGGGGTGGTCCTCGGAGCCGGAGTCCACGCCGTACACCAGCCTGTTGGGGCTCAGGGTGTCGCTGACGGCATGGCCTTCGCGCAGGAACTCGGGATTCCAGGCCAGCATGGCCTCTGGCTGCGCTTCGCGCACGATCTCTGCCAAACGGGCCGCCGTCCCCACCGGAACTGTGGATTTGCCGGCCACCAGTTCGCCCGGCCCCAGCTGCGCGGCCACGGCTTCGACGGCGGCGTCGACGAAACGCAGGTCGGCGGCGTTCTCGCCGCGCTTCTGCGGTGTGCCCACGCAGATAAAATGCACCTGGCAGCCGCGCGCCTCGGCCATGTCCGTGGTGAACCGGAGCCGACCTGATTCCTCGAGCTCCCTGAGCAGTTCGTCCAGGACCGGCTCATAGAAGGGGGCGTGGCCGTCCGACAGTTCGGCAACCTTGTGGGGGTCGGTCTCGATCCCCACCACCTCGTGCCCGAGCTTGGCCATGCATGCGGCATGGACGGCACCGAGGTAGCCGCATCCAATGACTGAAATCCGCATGCAACCCCCATGGTCGACGCACCGATGAGGACACAGTACGACGATCGGCGGCGGAGCGCACCGGGTGCGCCGGATTAACTTTCAGGCCCCGCGCTCAGGGGCGGCGAAAACGTCCGGGACGCCGTCGCCGTCGTCGTCCCGCTGCTCCTCCAACTCCACCTTCCGGTAGTGCCGGTTGCGGGCCTTGAGCACGACGGCGGCGAGCAGCGCCGCGCACAGGGAACCGGCCAGGATGGCCACTTTGGCGTGGTCGTTGTGCGCGGAAGCGGTGCCGAAGCTGAGTTCGGCGATCAGCAGGGAGACCGTGAATCCGACGCCGGCGAGCAGCGCCAGGCCGGCGACGTCGATCCATGCGAGGCTGCTGTCCAGCCGGGCACGGGTGGACTTGGTCAGGATGAAGGTGGTGCCGAAAATCCCAAGGGTCTTGCCGGCGACGAGGGCGGCGACGATGCCGAGGGCCACCGGGTCGGTGAAGGCCGCCCCCAGGCCGGCGGCTCCACCCAGGGCCACCCCGGCGGAGAAGAAGGCAAACACGGGGACGGCGAAGCCGGCGGAGAAGGGGCGCAGACGGTGTTCGAAGCTTTCCGCCAGGCCGTGTCCGGGTTCGCCTTTCCTGCCGGAAGAGAGCACCGGGACCGCGAAGCCGAGGAGCACCCCGGCCACGGTGGCATGGATTCCGGAGGCGTGGACGAATGCCCAGGTGGCCGCGGCCAGGGGGAGCAGCAGGTACCAGGACCGGATGCGCTTCTGGACCAGGACCGTGAAACCGGCGAGCGGTACTAGGGCGGCGAGCAGCATGAGGGGCTGGAGCCCGGTGGAGTAGAAGAAGGCGATGATGCCGATCGCGATCAGGTCATCGACCACGGCAAGCGTCAGCAGGAAGGTGCGCAGCGCCGCCGGAAGGTGGGTGTTGATGACCGCCAGCACGGCAAGCGCGAAGGCGATGTCCGTCGCGGTGGGGATGGCCCAGCCCTTCAGGGTTTCCGCGCCGGCCGAAAAGTTGAAGAGCACGTAGATGAGCGCCGGGAGGGCTACGCCGCCCACGGCCGCAGCCACGGGGACCACGGCCTTCGCCGGGTTGCGCAGCTCGCCGGAGACGAACTCACGCTTGAGCTCGAGCCCGGCGATGAAGAAGAAGATGGCCAGCAGGCCGTCGGAGGCCCAATGGCCGATGCTCAGTTCGAGGTGCCAGGGGGCGTAGCCGAGCTTGACGTCCCGGAGCGCGAAGTAGCCGCTGGCCCACGGCGAGTTGGCCCACAGCAGGGCGGCCACGGTGGCGAAGAGCAGCAGGGCGCCGCCTACCGTTTCGGTCCGCAGGATCGCCAGGACCCGTTGGTATTCAGGGAAGCTGGCACGCGCGAAGACCCTGCGTACGGGGGATTGGGGGGAAACGGGCTGCGGGCTCATGGCGGCTCCTTGGCGGGAGGGGTCGGCAATAATGTTGCCGACCAGACTTCCCGGCGCACCTTGCGTCCCATCTTACGCAACTGACTCGCAGTTGTTGTCGTTATGAGTGCTCGAAACGACAACAACTGCGAGTCAGTTGGGCGGGGCAGCGTCAGGCGAGCAGCCCCGCGACGCCGATTGCCGCCGTCGCGAGTCCCAGCACCATGGAAACGCTCACCAGCACCACGTGCACGGTGAGGAACTTCGTGGGCTTGCCGGCGGCGTCCCGGGCACGCGGGTCCTTCATGACGCGCTTGAGGAACTGCGGCCACACCACCAAGGACCAGACGCCGGCAACAACCAGCACCCAGCCGAGGATTGCGGGGAGGTGCACGCTAGTGGCTTTCGAGCCAGGCTTCGGCCTGCTGCGACTGGATGTTCAGGGCCTTGCCGACCATGGGCTCGGCGGCTTCGGCGATCTTGCCGCCCAGGAACGGAACGGAGGAGGTCACCTTGCCTTCCAGTTCGATCCGGGTGCTGCCGCCTTCGGACACCAGGCGCTGTGCGGCGGTGACGTCCAGGGGAGCGCCGGCAACCTTCAGGGCGATGGTGCTGGTGCGGGAGCCGTCGGCGGCCGGGGCTGCCCACTCTTCGGTCTGGGTGACGGTGAGGCTCTCGCCGACGAACTTGCGGGCGATTTCCGGGAGGCGGGTGGTGGGCAGGGTGCGGACCGTGACGGTGCTGAACGCGCCTGCGGGGTCGCCTTCCACGTTGAAGGATTCGAGGGTGCCGCCGACGAGTTCGCTGGTGTGCTTGATGAACTCTTCGTTCACGAAGACAGCGGCGACGCGGTCAACGCTGTGCGGCAGGGTGGTGGATGCGGCCAGGGGCATGGGGGGTCCTCCATGGTTTTTATCGGTTGAGAGCTCTTGAGGCTCCCAAACATCCTACGGGGTGTCTCCGACCACATCGGACCCGGCCTTTTTGACTTGCGCTTCCGGCAGCGATGCTGCAGCCGCGGAGATGTTCCGCGCCATCGAGGGAAAAATGATGCCGTGGAACGGGTACACGCCCAGCCAATAGAGCCGTCCGCCCAAACCCCGGGGGAAGAAGATGGCGCGCTGCTTGTATAGGCTCCCGCCGCCGTCGGGCTCCACCGACAACTCAAGCCAGGCGCGGCCAGGCGCGCGCATCTCGGCGCGCAGCCGCAGCAGCCGGCCGCGGTCGATGGCTTCCACCCGCCACCAGTCCACCACCTCGCCGGTGCCCAGGGTCTTTGGGTGCCGCCGCCCGCGTTTCAGCCCGGCACCACCCTGCAGTTTGTCCACCAAGCCGCGGATCCGCCAGGCCAGCGGCAGCGAGTACCACCCGTTCCTGCCGCCGATGCCTTCGATGATGGTCCAGACGGCGCCGGCCGTGGCGGGGCTGTGGAAGGTCCGCTCGTCGAGGAAGACCTTGTAGCCGGCCCAGTCCGGGTCGCTGGGGAGCGGGGCGGCGTCAATGCCAGCGTTCGCCCAGGTGGTTTCCACCTGTCCGTCCCGCTCCTTGCCCAGCGCCAGGGCGACGGCTTTCCGGTACGGCGTCAGGCCGCCGTCGGGCTGCTGGATGTAACCGTCGACGTCGTGCTCCCGCGACACCGCGTCGTGCTGTAGCGACTGCACCAAGGGGAACGACATGGACAGCGGGATGGGCGTCACCAGGGCCACCCACAGGCCGGCGAGCTTCGGCGCGGGCACGGGCAGGGCGACCACGAAGCGGCGGGGGAGCCCGCGTTCAGCGGCGTACCCGTTCATCATGTCCCGGTACTTCAGGACGTCGCGGGAGCCGATGTCGAAGCTGCGGTTGAGCCTGCCCGGGAGCACCGCGGCCGCCACCAGGTAGTGCAGGACGTCACGCACCGCGATGGCCTCGATGCGGTTGTTGACCCAGCTGGGCGCGGGCATCACCGGAAGGGTGTCGGCCAGGTGCCGGATCATCTCGAATGACGCCGAGCCGGAGCCGATCACCACCCCGGCCTGGAACACGATCGAGTCAACGGGCGAGTCCAGGAAGATCCGGCCCACCGTCTCGCGGGAGCGCATGTGCGTGGAGAGCGGGGCGTTGTCCGGATGGAGCCCGCCCAGGTACACGATCCTGGCCACGCCGGCACTGGCCGCAGCGCCCGCGACGAGCCGGGCCATGGCTTCCTCCTTGGCTTCGAAACCGCCGCCGGAGGCCATGGAATGGACCAGATAGTAGAGGACGTCCACGCCCTCCAGCGCTGCGGTGAGGCTCTCCGCACGGTCGAGGCCGTCCTGCACGATCTCCACCTCGCGGCGCCACGGAACGTCGGCGAGCTTCTGCGGCGAACGGACCAGGACCTTGACCGTGTGGCCCGCCTCAAGGAGCCGCGGGACCAGGCGGCCGCCGATGTATCCGGTGGAGCCCGTGACAAACACGGTCCTTGACTGGCTGGGGTTGGACTGGCTGGCTTCTGGTGCTTGCACGGCTGACTCCTCGGGGGCTCCTCGGGCCGGAGGCGGGGTAGGCTGGAAAGTCCCGGGTATTCCTTCGAAATTCCGGGCATTTGTGTTGCCTGCCCTCGGATCCACCCTAGGAGTTTCAGCCATGAGCCTCAACGGCCTGCGCCGCGTCCTCGGCGAAGACGCCGGCTTCGCCAGGGTCCGCCCGGAAGCCGCGCGGGGTTTCGCCGGGCGCAGCGAGGATTACCAGATCAGCGCCCCGGCCGGCCTGCGTGCCTCCCTGCTCGCCGAGATGGCGGACGGCCTGTCCGCGGACACCCCCGACGGCGGCGCCCCGGTGGTGCTGGCCGTCACCGCCACCGGCCGCGAGGCCGAGGACCTGACGGAGGCGCTTGCCTCCTACCTTCCCGCCGGCGCCGTGGCCGCGTTCCCGAGCTGGGAAACCCTCCCGCATGAACGGCTCTCGCCGCGTTCGGACACTGTCGGGCGGCGCCTGTCCGTCCTGCGCCGCCTCGCCCACCCGGAAATCGCTGCCCACCCCGAAACCGCGGCCCCGTTGCGCGTGGTGGTGGCCCCGGTCCGCGCGGTGGTCCAGCCCGTGGTGGCCGGGCTCGGGGACTTGGTGCCAGTCTCCCTGAAGGTGGGCCAGGAAGTCCCGTTCACGGACCTGGTGCGCAGCCTCGCCGACGCAGCCTACTCGCGGGTGGACATGGTCACGCACCGCGGTGAATTTGCCGTCCGCGGCGGCATCCTGGACGTCTTCCCGCCCACCGAAGACCACCCGGTGCGCATCGAATTCTTCGGCGACGAGGTGGAGCAGATGCGCTGGTTCGCCGTCGCAGACCAGCGCTCCCTGACCTCGCTCTCCGGCACCATCAAGCACCCCACCGAACTGTATGCGCCGCCCTGCCGCGAAATCCTCATCACCCCGTCGGTAATGTCCCGCGCCGCCACCCTGAAGCCGCAGATGCCGGCCGCGGCGGACATGCTGGAGAAGATCGCCGGCGGCATCGCCGTCGAGGGCATGGAGTCCCTGGCCCCGGTGCTGGTGGACGCCATGGTGCCGTTCGTGGAACAGCTCCCCGCCGGCTCGATCGCCGTCGTGATCGAACCCGAGAAGGTCCGCACCCGCGCCCACGACCTCGCTGCCACGAACGAGGAATTCCTCGAGGCGGCCTGGTCCACGGCGTCCGACGGCGGTGCGGCGCCCCTCGACCTCGCCGGACAGGCAGCAACCGACCTCCATGCCGCGAGCTTCCGTTCACTGACGGACACCCGCAGCGCCGCCCTCGCCCACGAGGTGTCCTGGTGGTCCATCACCTCCCTCGCCACCGACGAGGACCTGGTCCTGGACATCGACGTGCTGAACCTGCACGCCCGCGAACCCCGCGGCTACCAGGGCGACGTAGCGGAAATGCTCGAATTCATCGGCTCCCACGTGCGGGACCAGTGGCGGATCGTGGTGGCCACGGACGGTCCCGGGCCGGCCCAGCGCCTGGCCGAGCTCTTCCACGACGCGGGCATTCCCTGCGCCCGGGTGGACGCCCTGACCGACGAACCGCAGCCGGGCATCATCGAGGTGACCACGGCCGCCGTCGGACGCGGGTTCGTCCTGGACGGGCTCAAACTGGGGCTGCTCACCGAAGCGGACCTGCTGGGGCGGACCTCGGCCGCGTCCACGAAGGACATGCGGCGCATGCCCTCCAAGCGGCGCAACGCCGTCGACCCGCTGCAGCTGCACGCCGGGGACTTCGTGGTCCACGAACAGCACGGCATCGGCAAGTTCGTGGAGCTCATCCAACGCAAGGTGGCCGGTTCCTCGGCCGGAGATTCCGGGCTGCGCGAATACCTCGTTCTCGAATACGCCTCCTCCAAGCGCGGCGCCCCCGGGGACCGGCTCTTCGTGCCCACGGACCAGCTGGACCAGGTGACCCGCTACGTGGGCGGCGACACCCCGGTGCTCAGCAAGATGGGCGGCGCGGACTGGGCCAGCACCAAGTCCAAGGCCCGCAAGGCCGTCAAGGAAATCGCCGGCGAACTGATCCGGCTCTACTCAGCCCGGATGGCCTCCCGCGGCCACGCCTTCAGCCCGGACACCCCCTGGCAGCGCGAGCTCGAAGAGGCCTTCCCGTACGTGGAGACCCCGGACCAGCTGACCACCATTAACGAGGTCAAGGCGGACATGGAGCGGGAGATCCCCATGGACCGACTGGTGTCCGGCGACGTGGGCTATGGCAAGACCGAGATCGCCGTCCGTGCCGCCTTCAAGGCAGTGCAGGACGGCAAGCAGGTGGCCGTGCTGGTGCCTACCACCCTGCTCGCCCAGCAGCACTATGAAACCTTCACAGAGCGCTTCTCCGGCTTCCCGCTGCGGGTCCGCCCGCTGTCCCGCTTCCAGAGCTCCAAGGAAGCGAAGGAAACGGCGGAGGGTGTGAAGACCGGTTCCGTCGACGTCGTGATCGGCACCCACCGCCTGCTGTCCAAGGACTTCGCGTTCAAGGACCTCGGCCTGGTGATCGTGGACGAGGAGCAGCGCTTCGGTGTGGAGCACAAGGAAGCGCTCAAGAAAATGCGCACCAACGTGGACGTGCTGGCCATGTCCGCCACACCGATTCCGCGCACCCTGGAAATGTCGCTCACCGGCATCCGCGAAACCTCCACCCTGGCCACCCCGCCGGAGGAACGCCACCCGGTGCTGACCTATGTGGGCCCGTACACGGACAAGCAGACTTCCGCGGCGATCCGGCGCGAACTGATGCGCGAAGGCCAGGTGTTCTTCGTGCACAACCGGGTGTCCTCGATCGAACGGGTGGCCGCGCAGATCCGTGAACTCGTGCCCGAGGCCCGGGTGGAGGTGGCACACGGGCAGATGTCCGAAAGCCGGCTCGAGAAGATCATCGTGGACTTCTGGGAAAAGCGCTTCGACGTGCTGGTCTGCACCACCATCATCGAAACCGGCCTGGACATCTCCAACGCCAACACCTTGATCGTGGACGGCGCGGACAAGTACGGCCTTTCCCAGCTGCACCAGCTGCGCGGCCGTGTGGGCCGAGGCCGGGAACGCGCCTACGCCTACTTCCTGTACCCCTCGGAGAAGCCCCTGGGCGAGGTGGCGCTGGAGCGGCTCAAGGCCGTGGCCACCCACAATGAGCTCGGCGCCGGCATGCAGCTGGCCATGAAGGACCTGGAGATTCGCGGCGCGGGCAACCTGTTGGGCGGCGAACAGTCCGGCCACATCCAGGGCGTTGGCTTCGACCTCTACATCCGTCTGGTGGGCGAGGCCGTGGCCGAGTACCGCGGCGAGGCCGAGGAGAAGGCCGCCGAAATGAAGATCGAGCTACCGGTGAACGCCCACCTCCCGCACGACTACGTGCCGGGGGAGCGCCTGCGCCTGGAGGCCTACCGGAAGCTGGCTGCCGCCGTCACGAACGAAGCCATCGACGAGGTCCTTGCCGAGCTCGTGGACCGCTACGGCGAGCCACCGCTGCCGGTGCAGAACCTCATCGCCGTGGCCCGCTTCAGGGTCACGGCCCGCGAAACCGGGCTGTCCGACGTCGCGCTCCAAGGCAACTTCATCCGCTTCTCCCCGGCGAACCTGCCCGAGTCCAAGGTGATGCGCCTGAACCGCATGTACCCGGGCTCGCAAGTGAAGCCTGCCCTGGACTCCGTGCTGATCCCCAAGCCCAAGACCGCGAAGATCGGCGGCCGGGACCTGCAGGACGCCGAGATCCTGAACTGGGCCAACAATGTCATCGAAGCGATTTTCACCGACGTACCCGTAAAGGCTGGCTAACTTCAATGATGGGAGGACATCACGCCGCGTCGGGAGCCGCGGCGTGGATCGCCGTTGCGTCGACCGGCCCGTACGCGCTGGGCTGGTACCCGCTCGATTCCACCGGGATCCTCATCGGGGCGCTCACGACGGCGGGAACCGCCTTGGTGTGCGACTGGGACCACCGCTCAAGCACCATCGCCCACTCGCTGCCGCCGCTCTCGCGGCTGATCGCCGTCGGGATCGAAAAGGCCAGCGGCGGGCACCGGCAGGGGACGCACTCGGTGCTCGGGGCCGCCGCGTTCGTTCTGCTGGCGGGCATGGCCGCTCAATTCCAGCTGGACACGCCGGTGGGCCGCCTCTCCGTGGGGGCCGGGCTGCTGTGCATGTTCATGATCAACCTGGCGGCCAAGGCGCTGAAGCTTTTCCCGGAACACGGCTGGCTGGCCAACTGGGTCTTCGCACTGGCCGCGGCCGGGCTTGTCACCTGGTTCGCGCCGCAGCAGTGGGCGTGGCTGCCGATATCCATGCTGACCGGCGTTGTGGTGCACATCGTCGGCGACCTCGTCACCGTCGGGGGAGTGCCGCTGCTGTGGCCGATCGTGATCAAGCCGCCGAAGTTCTGGCGGAAGCTACCCCTGGTCAGCGATATCTGGCGGGCCAACGGGGCGCTGTCCGTTCCGCTCCTGGGCAAGGCAGGGTCGCGCCGCGAATGGCTGCTCCTCATTCCTGTCAGTGGCTATGCGATGGTGGGGATCTGTGCCGCGGCCTGGGGGCTGGCGAAGACGCACTGGCCCGCGGTGGTGGCGCTGCTCCCTTAGCCGGCAACCCTCGTCGTTCGACGCGGGGCTGTTAAACAGCGAGGCCCGGGCAACCGCCCGGGCCTCGCTTCGTTGAGTCTTAGTTTTCGCCGGCCGAGTCGGAACGGCCCAGGACGGTCTGCGGAATCCAGAAGGCCAGGGCGAACAGGCCCAGGCAGACGGCCATCGGCCACGCGTTGTCCAGAGTCAGGAAGGACAGCGAGTAGATGGCGCCGAGGAACAGCGCAATGCAGACCACGAACAGCACCAGGCTCTGGGCCAGGTTGTTCTCTTTTTCGATGACCTTGCTGCCGGTGTGCTGGGACATTCTTTCCTCCTCGGCCCCTCAGGGCTCAAATTCCATGGCGGCTGCCGGGCCTGTCAGTAGGCGGATGAACCCTGTTCACCCTTGACGATGGCAATTCCGGAGCTGGCGCCAATACGTGTTGCACCAGCAGCAATCATAGCCTGTGCGTCGGCGAGGGAACGCACGCCGCCCGACGCCTTCACGCCGAGCTCCGGCCCCACGGTCCTACGCATCAGTGCCACGTCTTCCACGGTGGCGCCCCCGCCGTTGAAACCGGTGGAGGTCTTCACGAAGTCGGCCCCGGCTTCCACGGCGGCCTCGCAGGCGAGCACCTTCTGCGTGTCGCTAAGCAGCGCCGTCTCGATGATGACCTTCAGGATGGCCTCGCCGGCGTGTACGGCCTCGGCGACGGCGGTGATGTCGTCCACGAGGGTGCCCTTGTCGTCAGCGCGGGCCGCGGCGATGTCGATCACCATGTCGATTTCGTCCGCGCCGTCCAGCACGGCGCCGCGGGCCTCGAAGGCCTTGACGTCGCTGGGCGTGGCGCCCAGCGGGAAGCCCACCACGGCGCAGGTCAGCACGCCGGAGCCTTTGAGGGCCTTGGACACGGTCTTGACCCAGATGGGGTTCACGCAGACCGATTTGAAGCCGTATTCGACGGCTTCGGCGCAGACCTGGCGGACCTCGGCCTCACTTGCCTCGGGTTTGAGGAGGGTGTGGTCGATGTAGGAGGCAATGCTTGCTGCGCTGGCGTTTGCTGCGGTAGCGGCGTCGTTGCTCATGGCAGTCCTTCCGTGGCGGGCCCGGGTGGCCGCTTGGTGGCTCGTCAAAGGACCATCTTGCCACAGCACCCGGGCCCGCCGGCGGCGGTGTCAGGCGGCCGCGGTGACCTGCATTTCGGGGCGCACGCGGAGGCCCGTGGCCTCACTCAGAAGTCCCGCGCAGCGGGCCGCGGCTTCCTTCGCCGACAGGACCAGGCCCAGGCGCAGTCCGTCACGCGCCGCGGCGTCGCCGATCGCCCGGATGCCCGGCACGGACGTCTCGAATCCGCTGTCCACCAGGATGCCGCCGTCGGGAGCAGTCTCCAGCCCGGCGCTTTCGGCGAGGCTGTTGCGGGGCGACCGCTCCTCGGCGAGGACCACGAGGTCGCCGTTCATGATGCTGCCGTCGTCGAAGACGATTCCGGCGGCCGGCCTGCCGGAGACGGGGGAGGAGACGACGGCGGCCGGGCGCAGCGTGGTGCGGACGGGACGGACGCCCCGGGCCCGCAGGACGGCCTCGGCCTGCCCCGCGGACGGGCCGGTACCCACCAGGATGCCCAGGGGCCGGCGGCCGAGCCTGGCGGCGATCTCCTTGACGTCGGCGCCGAGGCGTTCGGCGTCGTCGATGGTGGAGTAGGCCAGTGCGTGTTCGGCCCCGTGCACCGGGGGCAGGACCGGGGCGGAGCCGGTGGCGATGACGAGTTCGTCGTAGGAGAACTCGAGGCCCTCCGTGGTGGTCACCTTCTTGTTCGCCGCATCGATGAAGCTGGCGGCCTGGCCGAAACGCACCGAAACCATGGAATGCGCGGCTGCTTCCATCAGGGCTTCCGGGCATTCGTCGCGGTTGCTCAGCACGGTGATCCGGCCGGAGAAGGTCGGGGCGGGATAGCCGAGGCTGCTTCGCTGGACCGGGCTTTCCATTCCGGTCAGGTGGCGGAGGAGCGCCTGGGCGGCGGGCCCGGCCCCTGCGATGACGAGGTGGGTTGAGGTCTCCGGCATGGCGGGTCCTTTCGCTTCGTGGGCGGTTTTCAGGAGGGGCTTCGGGTGGCGTTTCGCGGTTGCCTTCAGCCTAGGACTGCGCCTTTTCGGGAGTGTTTCCCGGGCGTTGCAGTTTTTCATGGTCCCGTTCCCTGGCTGTTACTGGGCGGTAATGAGGTGGATCACAGGGGCGTGTTTGGGGCTACCAGCCTTGGCTGCATGAAGTGGTTCGGGGGCTCGCGGCGGCGGAGGCTCCGCAACGAAGCCGGATTTTGGATTGACGCCATCGCAAACTGCGCGCTGCACCCGATGTATCTCGATGACGAGGCCGTCCAATCAGCTCGCCTGGACGTGGCATATGTCGACTTCGCCGGTGCGCTGTATGACTTCCAAAGCGCAGTGGAGATGGAATTCGCGGCGAAAGATATCGGCGGCTTGCGCAAGGACTTCATTGAAGGACAGTGGTCCGTGCATTTGGCGGCCGGCGATCCGGACAATCCGATGTTGCGGGTGGTCCGGGTTCATACCGATCGGTTGATTGACACACTGGAGAGGCTGTAGCGGAGTGTGCTGTCTCGTGCGATCAATTGGATTCGGTCCACTCGTCGGTTCGGTACGTCGGAACTCGATGTGGAATCGGAAGTCGCCCCGGACCCCTGTGGGGGCAATCGGCCAGACCGTCCGGAGGAACCTTTTTTGTCAGACCCCCTTGCTTGAATTGGTTCATGGAGAACAGCACGGCATTTGCCCAGGCGCCGGGGAAGCAAGTCCTTCCCGTCGATGCGTTGGCCGATGTCGTGTCTTCTTTGGAGTCGCTGGAACGCGTGCAGTCGCGCTTGCATGCGGTGCGCGAGGGGCTGCTAGTCATGGCTTCGCAACTGGCGGAGGCGATGGAGGACGACGGCGGCGTGTCGGGTTCCGGGTGGCGGCCGCCTGCGCGCGAGCTGGCTCAGCGGTCAGTGGCGGCGGAGATCGCTGCCGCGACCCGGATGAGTGACCGGACGGTGCAACGCCAGATGGGCCAGGCGGTGGAGCTGGCCGATCGGTTCCCTCTGACGGTTCAGGCATTGTCGGACGGGCGGATCAGCCTGGCCCACGCCCGCGTGATCCAGGAAGCCGGGGCAAGTCTGATGGATGATGAGGCCCGGGGCCGGTACGAGGCCGTGGTACTGGGTTGCGCCGAGCGGCAGGCACCCGGGCGGGTGCGACGTGTGGCGGTACGCGAGGCCGAGAAAGCCCAATCTGAGCCGCTGACCGAACGCCATGACCGGGCCCGGGAAGAATGCCGGGTCTGGGTGAACCCCTTGCCCGACGGCATGGCCGAACTCGGGGCCGTGCTGCCCGCGGTGGTGGCGTACGGGATCCACGACCGCCTCACCCAGATGGCCCAGGCTTATGCAGACGCCTCCAAAGAACACGACTCGGCCAAAGAAAACGGCGCAGGTGCCCAGGCCTGCCAAGGCGCCGGGGCCTCCCGCACCATGGACCAGCTCCGGGCCGACCTGCTTGCGGATGTCGTGTTGAGGGGCGCCCCGACCGGGCACGACACCCCGGAGGGCATCCTCACGGCCATCACGGCGAGGGTCGATATCACCGTTCCGGCGCAGACCATGATGGACGGCGAGGCTCAAGATGCAGATGGCGCTTCCTTCGTCCCGGCCGAGCTCGACGGGCGGCACCCGATCGATCCGGACACGGCACGGATCTTGGCGGGTGCGGCTCCGGGCTGGAACAGGGTCTTCACCGACCCGGTCAACGGCACCGTGCTGGCCGTGGACCGGTACCGGCCCGGCGAGGACCTGCGCCGGCTGCTCCGGGCCCGTGATTCCCGCTGCCGTTTCCCCGGATGCGGCATCAAAGCCCGCGAGCTGGATCTCGATCACACTGTGGACGCCGCGCTCGGCGGCGCCACGGATTCCGGCAACCTCGCGGGCCTGTGCCGGCGGCACCACATACTTAAACATCACTCCCGCTGGACCGTCCGGCAGGCCGGGGCCGGGGTCCTTCAATGGACCAGCCCCACCGGCCGCACCTACAAGGACCAACCGCCGATACCGGCGACAAGCACAGCGGGGGACATCCGCCCAAGGCCCGGCGACCCGCCTGGGGAAGCAAAGCCGCCGCCCTTCTGACCTCACGGGTCGGCCCGTGCCCCGCCGGTGTGCCTTCCCTAATGTGCAGCCGGCTTTCCGCCCCGCGGAGCGGCTAGTTAGTTGTGCGCCATCACTCGCGCCGCCCGCGTCGTCCGCGCGTCTCCGCTACCCGCGCCCCGTCACGTAGCCCCGTCACCTAGCAGACCTCAGTACTTCTCCAACAGCTCCCGCAGCCCGTTCCCGATGAAGCCCGCCGCCGCGGACGCCCGGTCCAGGAAACCGTGCGAACCCACCGGCTCCACGGACGCGATCAAGGCTGCGGCGTCGCCCAAGGCCATGTGCACCTCCACCGCCGGGAAGCCTTCCAGCTCCAGGACGGCGGTACGGGAATCGGTCCAGGCGTCCGGTCCGGGGTCGTCGTGGAAGGTGCGGGTGACCGTCAGCTTGTGCCAGCCGCCGTCGAGCAGTACTTCCGCGCGGTACCGCAGCGTGTCACCGGACGCCTCCACCAGCCCGCCGGCCAGGAAACGCCGGGCGCCGAAGCGCTCCGCATCGAGGAACCCCGAAAGCCGCGCACCCGTACCGGACGAGGGCATCTCGACGACGGCGGTGAACCCCAGGTCCTGCCCGTCCAGGTTGCCGCGGAGCCGGTCCGTGAACCGAACACCGGGGGACGGCTCGCTCATGGCGGTGCAGTGCTCGTCCTTCGGCAGCCCCTCCGGCGAGCGGGAGGCCAGGTAAGCACGGGCGTCGCGGTAGCCCATGGCCACGAGGGCGTCGGCGCTGATCCGGCCGAGGTAGAACTCCGGGTCCAGTGGCAGGGGATGTTCAGGGCGGATGACGTGCAGCACGAAGTCGCGGCCCGCAGCCTGCGCGGCGTCGAAATCGGCCAGCAACGCACCCATGGCACTCATCTCGATCATGTGCACGTACTGTTCCAGCGGCCCGTCGCCCCAATACGGAGAATTCCCGATGCACCAGATGAGCCACACCTCGTCAGCCCCGCGCCGCAGCGCTTCCTGCACGTTGGCGTCGCGCACCCACACGGCGTCGGTCCAGATTTTCCCGTCGCGGTGCAAGGGCGTCAGGAAGATCGGCAGGGACATGCCCGCGGCCATGAGTTCGGCGTCGATCTCGGTGGCGTCGATCGCGTGGCAGCGCTTTCCGGTGAACTCCACCACGTTGAAGGAACCCCCGACGGCGCCCGGTTCCGTTGCTCGGCTGCGGATGGATCCGGCGTCGATCCCCAACGACGGGAAGACTTTGTTGAGCAAGCCATCCGCGTCGCCGAGGGCGGGAAGGGACCACGGCCCCTTGAGGTAGTCGCCGAACGGCAGGGCCGAACCGAAGTCCTTGACGTCCACCGTGGACCAGCGGGCGCACATCTCCTCCGGCCCGATCCCGGAGAGCAGCATGCCCGCCGTCAGGATCCCGCCGGAGGTGCCGTCCACATGGTTGAATTCCACGCCTTCCTCGGCCAAAGCCCGCACCACGCCTGCCTGCCACGCCACCCGCATCCCGCCGCCGGCAAGCACCAGGGAACGATTCATGGGCGCACCACCTCCCGACCATAAACCCCGCGCCAATAGATAAAGCACAGCACCGCCGTCGCGAGGTCGAAGACGGCGACCGCCAGCGCGGGTGCCGCGAACACGCCGTTCAGGACGCCGATCCCGACGGCCGCGAACGCCCCTGCCTTCTGCACGCCCGCCCAGAAGACGACTTCCGGAGCGGCGTCGCGCTTGAGCAGGGTGTGCAGGAGCAGGCCGCCCACCACGATCATGAACATGCCCACCGTGCCGAAAAGTTGCAGCGCGAGCGGCGTCGGCTCGGTACCCAACAGGCGCAGGATGAAACCGCCGAAGGGGATTTCCGCGACGCCGGTCAGCGCCGTGATGACCGCGAGGATCGCCAGGACAGCGCGCAGCGGATCGGCCGCCGCCCAGGCGGCGGGGCTGGTTCTCGCAGCCACTGTCTTCACAGGTACGAATCCAGCAGCCGGCCGCGGTCCACGATCAGCCAGAGCATGGCAAGCCACACAAGCGTGGAAACGTAGAAGCGGATGTCATTGAGGAACATCCAGCGCCGCAGCAGGGTTCGCAGTTCGGCGTCGTCCTTGAAGTCGCCGCCCCGGATGCGCACGTTGATGGGGATGATGATGCCCTGCCCCACCAGGGTCAGGGTGATGATGCCCAGCAGGCAGATCGCCGCCGGAATGACCCGGATGCTGCCCCACTCACTCCACACCAGGATGGCGCCGGAGATGAACATGGGCGGCACCACCACGGTGAAGAACTTGGTGGCCTGCCGGGTGGGGATCCCGAAATGCATGTCCACATTGCCGCGTTCCAACGACTCCCACGTGGGGTAGAGGAACCACTTCAGCACCCACATGGTGCCCACGTACATGGTGGCGCCGAACAGGAAGTACAGGGCATTGAGCACCAGCAGCCAGTTCACGACGACGCCTTGTGTTTTTCGATCGAGGCAGCCCCGGGGATCCTGCTGCGGTCCGGCGGCTCCAGCCATTCCTGGCCCTGGCCCAGCCCCACCACGCTGTCCATCATCTCGCCGCCGCGCTGGGCCGCTGCTTCTGCAGCACTCGGGGCGGTGAGGAACCACGCCTCGTAGTGGTCGTCCAGCACTCCGTGCGCTTCGGGCAGCCAGGCCGTGAAGATCGGCTTCTCCGCCACCTGCAGGGTCTTCAGGAGCGCGACGCCGGGAGCGTCACCCAGGATGAGCCGGGCCTTCGCCGCCTTCCCGAGGGCGAGGTCACCTGTGGCTTCAAAGTAGATGTCAGACTTCCACAACATGCCCCGGAAAGCGCAGTAGTTCGAGGCGGCGAGCTTCAGCGGCAATCCGGCCGGCTCGGGCCGTTCGATCTCCACGAAGCAGCCGAGCGCCCCGTCCTTGTCGTACTGGGCCGACACCGTGGAATCGGTCACCACGAAGTCCAGGTTGGCCTGGTGCTTGGGCATGCCCCAGATGCCCTTGCCGCCCTTGACCGAGATTTCGGTGCTGACCGGCAGGTCCACCACGAACTGGCCCAGGCCGAACGTCTTCTGAAAGAGCAGGGGCAGCAGCGGAGGCACCGGCCGCCTGCCGTGGGTGATGGCGATGGCCAGGGAATACTCGATGTACTTGCCGATGTCCGTGGATTTGTAGTTGACCACGGTCACCACCAGCAGGCCCTTCCCGCCCAGGCTGAAGGGGCGCATTTCCTCGCCGGGCAGGATGGCCGCCGCCGCGCGTTTGTTGATGGGGAAGGCGGCCATGAGCACCGGCGAATCGTCCGAGTTGACCGGCATCGTGTAGGGGATGCCGTCGGCTTGGGCGAACCGGCCGCGCAGTTCGTTCTGCCGCCGCGGCAGGGGAGAAGGCATGAGCCGGAGGAGCCCGGCCAGCAGCCCGTTGAGAGTGTTCATGAGTCGAGCTCCTTGCCTGCGTTTACGGAGTTGCCTGAGTCCAATGAGTTCAATTCCTTGACGATGATCGGGAACGTGTCCCGCCACGCGTGGGTGCCGAAGAAGACATCCAGGTGGCCGTAGCCGGGGATGAGGTGGAGCGCGTCCTTCCCGGGGCGGTGCTGCTGGAAGAAACGGAAGGTGCGCTCCTGGCTCTCGGGCAGGAAACACCGGTTGTCCTGCCCGGCGAGGAACACGAAGCGGGCATCGGTCCGGGGCGCCTGGGCCTCGTAGTTTTCCGGCAGTTCAGGGTGCGATCCGGCAGCCACCATGTGACCGGCCCGGATGCTGCGGCCCATCTCCTCGAAGAAACTGACCGGAACCTCCGCGAATTCACCCTTGATCCACTCGTGGGTGGCCTCGTCCAGGTTCTCGTGGGACCACAGCGCAGGCCTGCCGCTGCCGTAGGTGAAGCTGACCAGCTTGCAGACCGTGTTGTCGCATTCGTGGTGCGTTGCCTTGACCAGGGACCGCAGGAACCTGCTGAAGTAGCCGTTCGAGCGGTTGCCCCAGGCCGGCGAGAGGTAGGGGGTGAAGGCCTTCACGATCGGCGTGAAGTGGTCGATCTTCAAGCGCGAGAACGCCGGCACCACCGGATGCAGGGACACCGCGTTGGAAATCACCGTGTCCACCCGGGGCAGCAGGCCCGCCGCGGCGGACATCGTGAACGAAGTGGAGCCCTGGCAATGCACCATGGCCTTGAGCGTGTCCGCTCCGGTGGCCTGCAGGACATGCTCGACGGCGGCAGGATGGTCGTACACGGCGGCGTCGCCGAGCGTCCAGGACAGCGGGTCCAGGTCGATCGAGGCGCGCCAGTTCAGCATCCAGACGTCCCAGCCGTCCTCCAGCAGCACGTCCACGAACGTGGTCCGGGTGGGCGGGCGGAACAGTTCGGCACGGACGCCGGATCCGTGCACCAGGAGCACCGGACCCTTGGCCGGCTCCACGGGGGAGGTCACGTGCACCAGGTTCAGCGGGACGCCGTCCCCGGCCCGGAACGGGATGACCTCGCTGCGGTGTTCTGCACGGGTGATGGTCATGGTCATGGTTTGCTTCCTTCACGCTGAATGGCGGGTGCTTGGGTGCCGGTCGGTTGTATGAACGTCGGTTGGATGGTGATGGGCTGCTCAAGCAGCCGGACGGCAGGGATACCCTCAGACGGAACGGGACGGACGCCGTCGTGCGTGTCCTCAAGGTCCCAGTCCCGGCACACGGTCTCCACCAGTAGCGGGTGGACGGTGAGGCTGCCGTCGGGATCGAGGCGCATCCGCAGGAAGCCCTTATGGTCCTCCACGGCCTGGCCGGACATCTTCCACGAGGCCACCTCCCCGGCGGGCGTGCGCAGGATGTACAGGGCGAAGGCCTCGCTGCCGAGGACCCAGCCGGACGCGTACACGACGCCGAGGACCAGCAGGGCGCCAAGCCCGGAGGGAAGCGGGATCAAGGCGGCCAGCACGGCCAGGCTGATGCCCGCGCCGAGGGCGGCGAGCTGGTAGAGGACGCCGCGGAGCATCGTCAGCAGACCGGCCCGGCCCCGGAGAAGGCGTGTCCGGCCGAACAGTTTCCAGAACACCACCAGCAGTCCCAGGGCGAGCAGCGGGCACACGACGCCGAAGACCAGTGCCCGGGGCAGGCCCACGGTATCGATAGCGCCCATGAGCGGGAGGCCGCGGCCGCTGCTGTAGACCACCCAGCCGGCCAGGAAGAACACGGCGTGGACGAGGCCCAGCAAGGGGCCGAAGCCCGGGTTCCGGGCCGCCAGCCAGTAGGGCGAGAACGGATTCGCCAGGCGGAGTCCGAGCTGCCGGCTGGTGCTGGTGGTGGGGTGGCTGCCGGGGGCGCGGACGAAGCGCCGGCTGCCGTCTGGCTCGGTCTGCCGCCGGGCCGCGGACGGCGCCGCGGCGGACAGCCCGCGCTCGCGGACGGGGTCCGGAAGCCGGACTTCCCCGGGCAGCCAGTGGGTGTCCGACAGGTACGCCCCGCCCAGGCCGCAGGTGACCAGCTGGACCGGGCTGCCGCCGTCGGGCTCCGCTTCCGCATAGCGGGAGTAATGGTGCAGGTCCCCGCTCAGCCAGAGCCGCACCGTGGCGCCGGTGTCTTCGAAGAGCCCGGTCTGCGGGTTGAAGCGGCGGCGCAGGTAGTCCTGTTCGAAGAAGTCCGCCTGCTGGAAGGCCCGGTCGCCAGGCTCCTCCGAGTAGACCCACGACGGCGAAGCCAGGCACAGGATGATCGAATCGCCCGGGACGAGCCGGGCGCTGACGTTGCGATGGAAGTACTCCAGCTGCGGCTCGTCGATGTACTGGCCCAGCTGGCTGTCCAGGCCCAGCAGCCACCAGCCGGGCGTGTCCGCACCGCCCGAGAGCCGCACCGCAAAATAGCTGCGGTTCTGCACCGTGCGCCACGAGCCGATGCTGCGCTGCCGGGTGAAGACCCGGATGAAGGACGTGAGCCCGTCGTACCAGTCGTGGTTGCCGGGCAGGGCCAGCAGGATGTTCGCCGGAGGGCACGACGCCGGCGGCGGGCCGCCTGCCGCAGGCGCCGGGAACGCCGTGCGGTACGGTCCCACCATGCGGTCCTCGTAGCGGCCCGGGGACGCCACCGGGTAGACCTCGTCCCCGCCGAGCACCAGGACGTTCCCGCGCTTGAGTTCCATCCCGTCCACGGTCAACTGCTCCTGGGCGAGCAGGAGGGCCACGGTGTACGTGGCGTCGAAGCCGTCGCCGAGGTCAGCGGTGAAGTCCAGCCACAGGCCGTCCTGCGGAAGCCCCAGGGCAACCGGTGCGCCCAAGCCGCGCTCCACGGGCGGCTGGGCCGCCTGGCCCGGGAGCGGAAGGCGGGCCAGTTCGAGCGGCGTGCCGGGAAGCCCTGCCTCCAGCTCGCGCTTGTCGCCGAAGTCCGCAAAGACCGTGGCGGTCATGACCTTCAGGGCAGTGCGGCCCAGGGCGATCGGCGCAAGCCAGCGCACCGCCTCCCGGGGCGTGAACCCCAGGTCCTTGCTGTGCAGTGCGAGCTCCTTGCGCTTCATCGCGACGGCTTTTTGACGGCGGCTTTGCCGTAGACCCGCCAGAGCTCGCCGAGGAAGAAGTTCCCGAACGAGGCCAGGGCCGGCAGCGGTTCAGGGCCCGCCGCCCGGAAGGTGGTGAGCTGCTTGGCGAAGTCCAGCGGGCGGATGCGCAGGATGCCGGACCCGGCGACGGCGGACGCGTCCGGGGACTTCCATTCGGCCGACGGCGGCTGGCCGGGATCCGAGGGAGGCACGTGCCCGCGCACGATCGTGGCGTACAGGGTGGTGGTGTCCGCCCAGGAGTCCGTCCCGGCTTCGTTGTGGATGAGCTTGAAGCCGGTGAAGGTGAGCGGGGTGCCGCCGGGGTCGCGCAGCCACAGCCGGTAGAGCATGCGCCGGGCCGGCCGTCCGTCGGGGGAGGCGTCCTCCACGAACTGCTTGAACCAGCCCTTCTCCACGGGCAGCCGGCCGCCGAACTGGTCCGCCAGGACGTAGCCCTCGGCGTTGGCCTGATGCAGGGGGTCGGCCACGAAAGCGTCGATGTCCGGGGCCGTGATGGTCAGTTCGAACATGATCCGGCGGTCGCGGTCCCGGCCCAGGCTGAGTCCCTTCGCCGGATCGCTCTGGCCGGGGCTGAACCAGCCGTGCATTTGTTCGGTGAAGCTCACGGAGGTGGCTGCAGTGGCGGCGTCCGCCATGGCCGGTGCGCCGAGCCCGCGTGTCGCGGCCGCTTTCGGTTCAAGCGGGCGTTCGGGTTTGGCGGCCTTTCCCTTGGTGGCGTCCGGCGCCAGGACGCGCGGCGATTCAGCGGGGGAGTCGCCGACGGCGCCCGGCGCCTCGCGTGTGTGCCGCGGTGTGTCCGGCGTCAGGCTGCGTGCGGCGGGCCGTGTGCCTTCCAGCAGGCGGCGGCAGGCGCGCTCGGCGAACGCGGCGATGGTCAGGGACGGGTTGGCTCCCACCGGTCCCGGCATGGCAGCACCGTCCACCACGAACATTCCGGGGTAGCCGAACACTTCGCCGTAGGAATCGCATACGCCTTCCGACGGGTTGCGTCCCGCGGGGGCGCCGCCGATGGGGTGCACCGTGATGACCCGTTTGGCCCACCACAGCGGATTGTCCACGAAGTCCCCGCCCAGTTCACCGGCGAGGTCCGCCATGGTCTTGCGCACCCGGCCGAAGTACCCCGTGGACGTGGCGAGCGTCCAGTCCACGGCGAGCCTGCCGTCCTGCAGGCTCAGCACGCCGTCCGGGATGTCACGCCCCATGCCCAGCAGCGGCAGCGAACTGGAGGACAGGCTGCCGTCGCCCAGGGCCGCGGCGAGGTCGGCGGAAATATTGGAGCGGCGGGCTTCGAAGAGCCGGTCCTTGAGCAGCTGGCCGGCCACACGCGCCGTGCGGCGCACCACCTGGCCGAGCTGCCCGGTTTCGATCAGCCAGTTCATGAAGGCCGGATAGCCGGCGTCCTCCACGTAGTAGCCGCGGCCGGTGCCGCCGTCCTCGGTGTCCGGAACCCGGATGGCGGTAGTGATGACGGGGCCGCGGCTGCCGGAGAGGGTGCGGGTAGCGGGGACCTTGCCGCCGTCGTGCATCTTGGCGCCCATCACGAACGTCAGCAGGTCGCCGTTGCCGCTGAAGCGGGTGCCGAGGGTTTCGCTGAGTGCGGGCAGGGAGGCACGGTTGCGCAGGAGCAGGAAGTTGCTGCCGAAGGTGCCGGCGCCGATGACCAGGTTCCTGCAGCGGATGATCCGTTCGTGCAGCGGGGCATCGGGGTGTTCCGGATCGTGGACCACGTAGCGGACCTCGTACCCGGAACCGTTCCCCGAAGAACCCACCGGCCGGATCCCCCGCACGTCGTGGAACGTCCGGAGGTCAGCGCCGGCTTTCTTCGCCGCAGAGAGGTAGTTGTGGTCCAGGGTGTTTTTGGCCCCGGAGTTGCAGCCGAGGTCGCACTCGCCGCAGAGGGTACACGTGGTCCGCACGGCGCGCTCGCCGTGGACACTGCCGTACGGTGCCGCGGACAACGGCTGGTTGGTGCCCGGTTCCGCATCGGGCGAAGTGGCGAAGGTGACCGCGATCGGCGGCCGGCTGATGGACAGGCCGAGGGCTGCGGTGCTGGCCTCCATGGCCAGGGTCTTTGCCGTGTCCCGGTACGGGTACGGGACGGGCTGCAGCATGTCCTCTGCGTCCTTGTAGAACGGCTCGAGGTCGTCGTAGCTGAACGGCCAGTTCTCGTAGCCGCCGCCGGGCACCGGGGACTCCTTGACGAACCACTTGGGGTCCTTGCGCAGGAGCACGTTCGCGTAGATCAGCGAGCCGCCACCCAGGCCGCTGGACACCAGGCCCTCCATGCCCCGGAAGGTCCAGGCGTCGAACAAGCCGTAGAGCCCGCGGTCGGGGTCCCAGAAGTTGCGGCCCATCTCCGCAGGGCTCCGGGCGAAGCTGCCTGGTGCGTAGGCCTTCCCGCGTTCCATGAGCACCACGGATTTGCCGGCCTCTGCCAGGCGCAGTGCTGCTACGGAACCGCCGAATCCGGAGCCCACCACCACGGCGTCCACGGTCTCGGGCGGTCCACCGGAAGCAGGTCCGGAAGGGTCATCCTGTTGTAACTTCCCCGGCAAAGTCATGGCCGTTCCTTAGGAGCAGCAGCGGAATATAGCGACATACTCCCACCGGCCACGCAATCTGTCCATACCTTGGACTAATTGCCGGAACGGCACTTAGACGCGCAGGCGATAGCCCCGTTTCACTACGGTTTCCACGAGGCTGCCGTCGGGCAGCGCGGAGCGCAGGCGGCTGACCGTCATGTCCAGTGCGTGCACCGAGCCGCGCAGTTCCAGCAGCTCCGAGAGCGACTCCCGGGAGAGCACCGCGCCACCTGCCCCGAGCAGCGCCCGCAGGAGCAGCAGGGGAGCCGGGGCAAGGTCCACCACTTCGCCGTCGATCTTCAGGCAGCGCCCGCGCAGCTCCACCTGCCCGGCCTTGGTGGCCAGGCGCCGCACATGGTTCAGCGCCAGGTGCTCGGTGACCAGGCGGATCAGCGCCCCCATGCGGTAGCGGTCCGGGATCAAGGGTGACAGTCCGGCGTCGAGCAGCGGCTGGGCGGTGACGGGCCCGACGGCGGCCACGGTCACCTGCGTCCTGAGCGCGTCGATCAGCTGCTGGTACATGCCCATCTCGTGGGCCGTGCTCCACAGCGCGTCGACGGCGGGGGCGCTCGTGAAGGTGAGCACGTCCAGCTTGCCGCCGCAGGCGGCCTCGATGAGGCGCGGAAGCTTGTCGCTGCCGTCCGGCTTCACCCAGCGGTACGGGGTGACGGTCAGGACCTTCGCGCCGGACATGCGCAGCCGTTCGAGCTGGCGGAAATCCGTGTAGCCGTGCAGCTGCACGGCCACCGTCTTGCCGCGCACGCCCTCCTGGAGGAGCATGTCCACCAGCGTGGCGGTGGTTTCGTCACTGCTGATCCCGACGTCGGCCAGGCCGGCCGCGCGGACGGCACCGCGGGCCTTGGGCCCACGGACGAACATGCGGGTCGCCGAGAGCACCTCCAGGAGCTGCTCGCCGATGCCGAAGGAGTCCGCGGCCTCGCACCAGCGGCGCATGCCGTAGGCAGTGGTGGCGATGCAGATGTCCGGGCGCGCCTCGATGATGGCACGCGTGTCCTCGATGAGGGCGGTGTCTTCCTGCACCGGGGCGATCTTCAGTGCAGGAGCGTGCAGCACCTCGGCTCCGCGCCGCTCAAGGGCGTCGATCAGGTCGCGCGAGCGGCGGTGCGACGTCACGCCGATCAGGAAGCCGTCCAGCGGGGTGTCTGCGGCGGATTCGACGGCGGCCTGCGGCGTGTTCGCCTCGGCGGTGATGGTGGACGTGGTGCTCATGTGGGTCCCTTCAGGCTTCAAGGAGCGAAGCCGCGAGGCGGTTCAGGTCAGCGGAGGCAGCGGCATGATTACGGCTGGCCATTGCCACCCCGACCACCTCGCCAATGACCAGCACGGCCGGGTTGCTGCAGCCTGTGGCCGCATTTTCGATCGTACCGAGTTCTGCGATGGTGGTCCGCTGGCCGGGACGGTAGCCCCGCTCGACGACGGCCATCGGCATGTCCGCCCGCATGCCGGCGCGGCGCAGGCCAGCGGCCAGCTGCGGAAGGGTTCCGATGCCCATGAGCACCACGATGGTGCCGCCAAGCCCAGCCAGGTGGGTGTGTTCCTTCTCGGTCAGCGGAGCGTGGCCGGACACCACGGTGAACATGTGGCTGACCTCGCGGTGCGTGACGGGAATGCCCGCGGCCGCCGGAACGGAAATGGCGCTGGTGACGCCCGAAATGACGTTCACGGGAACACCGGCGGCCACGCAGGAGGCCACTTCCTCGCCGCCGCGGCCGAACACGAAGGGGTCGCCGCCCTTGAGCCGCACCACGTTCTCGCCGGCCAGCGCCGCCTCGACCATAAGCTTCTCGATGTCGCCCTGGGTCACCTTGTGGTGGCCCGGATGCTTGCCGACGTCAACCAGCCGGCCGCTGGTGAGCCGCTCCAGCTCCTGGTAGGGGGCCAGGCGGTCGTAGAAGACGACGTCGGCGTCCCGCAGGGCGTTGACGGCCCCGACCGTGAGCAGGTCCAGGGTGCCGGGGCCGCCGCCGACCAGGGTCACGTGGCCCGCCGGGCCCGCCGCGGGTTCAGCCGCCACGGGGATGCCGGCCGCGCGCGAACGCTCCAGCAGCGGCTCCCAGCCGGGCTGGCCGTCGTCGACGGCTGCAAGCAGGAAGGGACGCTCGGGAAGCGGGCCGTCGCCGGGTGCCCCTTCGGGAACGCTGAGCCGGAAGACCCTGGCACCGGCGGCCTCGTAACGGCGGACCGCCTGGCGGGCCGCGGTGTCGGAGCCGGTGACGAGGACGTCGCGGCCGGTCAGGTCGATGCTGAGCTGCATGGTCAGTTCTCGCTTCCGTTGGTGGAGCCGCTGCGGACGGGGATGGTGGAGGCGATGAGGACGCTGCCCTTCTCTTCGTTGGTGGCCGGGCGGATCTGGCCGCGCTGGTCCGGGACGAAGGAAATGGAGTCGTCCTTCTGGTCGGGGGCGTTGACGAAGGAGCGGAAGCGGCGCAGGCGCTCCGGGTCCTTCAGCGTGTCCGCCCACTCGTCGACGTAGGTGTCCACGTGCTTGGCCATGGCGGCTTCGAGTTCCTCGGCGATGCCCAGGGAGTCGTGGACCACCACGTCTTCGACGTGCTTGATGCCGCCGTCGAGTTCTTCCTGCCAGCGTGCGGTGCGCTGGAGGCGGTCGGCGGTGCGGATGTAGTACATGAAGTAGCGGTCGATGTAC
>NZ_QYLP01000094.1 GCF_003614925.1 Arthrobacter celericrescens | reverse complement strand
CAGCTCGAATCACTCGGCTACCATGTCACCCTGGAACCCCTGCACCAGACTGGATAGTGCACGCCGCCTCACCGAATTTTCATGTCAAAACGACATCTACTGCGAGTCAGTTGGGTCAGACCACACGGTTGCTCAGGGTGCCGATCCCGTCCAGGGTGATGTCCACGCGGTCGCCCGGCTGCACGGCCACGAAGGTGTTGGGCGCGCCGGTCATGATGACGTCCCCGGGCTCCAGGGTGAGCCAGCGCGTGACGTACACCAGGCAGGCTGCCACGGAGGAGGAGAGGTTGAAGGAGCCGGACTTCGCTCTGGTTTCGCCGTTGATGGTCACAGTGGTCGCCACGTTGTCCGGGTCTTCGAGTTCGGTTTCGATCCACGGGCCCAGCGGGGTGTAGTTGGGGCCGGCCTTGCCCTGGAACATCTTCTCGTCCGCCTGGTTCTGCTCCACATTGGTGACATCGTTGACCACCGTGTAGCCCAGCACGTGCTCCAGGGCGTTCTCCAACGTGAGGTTCTCCGCCCGCTTGCCCACGACGGCGGCCAGCTCCCCTTCGATGTTCACGGTGCCCGCCCCGCGCACCGCCACGATGTCCGCGCCTGGCGCCGCGACCGTGTGCACCGATTTGTGCCAGGCCTGGATGGGCAGCGGATGGCTGTTGTTGCCCAGGTTTTGCGCGATGCCCAGGAGCACCGCGGGCCGCACCGGGGCGAGGAGTTCGGCGTCGGCGGCCGGGGTGGAGGCACCGGTAAAGGAAAGCCCGTCCGCGAACGCGTCCTCGATGTGCTCCCAGCGTTCCCCGCGCAGCACCGCGTGTGTGGGCCCGGAAGGGGTCTGGAGACGGGCGATGCGCATGCGGTTCCTCCTTGGATTCGTTCCGCAAAGCTAACACTATGCTGAACGTGGTTCAACATGCTGAACCTCACGAATGGTGAGAGGATGCAGTTAGGCCGCCGGGCGGGGCTGTGGTTGCATGAAGTCATGCCCCCGAAGTTGCTCGACTCCCCGGCCGTGAAGGTCGGCGTCTCCATCAGCATCGCCACGGGGCTTTACGGGATTTCCTTCGGCGCCTTGTCCGCGGCGTCCGGCTTCGATTTCTGGCAGACCATGGCGCTGAGCCTGATCATGTTCAGTGGCGGTTCCCAGTTCGCCTTCATCGGCGTGGTGGCCGGCGGCGGCTCCGGCGTCGCGGCCATGACCGCCGCCGCCCTGCTCGGCCTGCGGAACGGCATCTACGGCATGCAAATGAACGCCCTGCTGCTGCCGCAAGGGAAGCTCAAGTACCTCCAAGCGCAGCTGAGCATCGACGAAACCACGGCAACGGCGTCGGGTCAGTCCGACCCGGACGAACAGCGCCGCGGGTTCTGGACCGCCGGCATCGGCATCTATGTCCTCTGGAACCTGTTCACCGCCGTCGGCGCGCTCGCCGGGAACGCGCTCGGCGACCCCAAGCAATGGGGGCTCGACGGCGCTGCTGTCGCCGCCTTCCTTGCGCTGCTGTGGCCCCGGCTGAAGGGCCGCGAGCCGTGGGCGATCGCCGTGGTCTGTGCGGTCGCGACGCTCCTGGCGGTGCCGTTCGTGCCGCCCGGCGTGCCCATCCTGGTGGCCGCCGCGGTGGCGGCGGTCTTCGGCTGGCTCAGCCACGCCCGCGCCGACGAAGGCCTCGAGCCGGACATCGACCCTTACGCGCACCGCCGGAGCGATACGCGCGGTGACCACGGGGAGGGTGCCGAATGAACCTCTGGCCCTGGATCCTGGCCGCCTGCGTCCTGGCGTACGCCACCAAGCTGGCCGGCTATTTCGTGCCGCGCAGCCTGCTGAAGAACCCGCGCACCATGCACATCGCGGGCACCATGACCATCGGGCTGCTGGCCTCCCTGACGGTGGTCAACGCCTTCGCGTCGGGGCAGTCGCTTGCCTTCGATGCCCGGATCGGCGCCCTCGTGGCGGCCGCCGTCGCGCTGTGGCTCCGGGCCCCGTTCCTGGTGGTGGTCATCGTGGGCGCCGCGGCGGCCGCGGGCCTGCGCCTGCTCGGCTGGGGCTGAGCGGGCCGGCCGCTTCCGCGGCCGGCCGAAGGGTCGCTCAGCGGAGGTCGAAGCGGTCCAGTTCCATGACTTTGGCCCAGGCCGCCACGAAGTCGCGGACGAACTTCTCCCGCGCATCGCTGCTGGCATAAACCTCGGCAAGCGCCCGGAGCTGGGAGTTGGAACCGAAGATCAAGTCGACGGCGGTGGCCGTCCATCTCGTCTCGCCGGTGGAGACATCCCGGATCTCGAAGACGCCCTCCTCCGACTCCGAGGCCTTCCACTGGGTGCCCGGCGAGAGCAGGTTTACGAAGAAATCGTTCGTCAGGACCCCCGGCCGCCCGGTCAGGACACCGTGCGGCGAACCGCCGAGGTTGGCGCCCAGGGCCCGCATGCCGCCGACGAGCACCGTCATTTCCGGCGCGGAGAGGTTGAGCAGGTAAGCCTTGTCGACCAGCAATGTTTCCGGCTGCAACTTCTCGCCGGGACGCACGTAGTTGCGGAACCCGTCGGCCCGCGGCGTGAGGTACTGGAAGGATTCGACGTCGGTCTGGTCCTGGGACGCGTCGGCCCTGCCCGGGGTGAACGGCACGGTCACGTCGACGCCGCCGTCCTTTGCGGCTTTCTCCACCGCCGCGCAGCCGCCGAGCACGATCAGGTCGGCCAGCGAAACCTTCTTGCCCCCGTTCATTGCGGCGTTGAATTCCTGTTGCACCGACTCGATCGCCGCCAGGGTGGCATCGAGCTGTCCGGCCCGGTTGATCTCCCAGCTGCGCTGGGGCTCCAGCCGGATGCGGGCCCCGTTGGCCCCGCCCCGCCTGTCGGTCTTGCGGAACGTGGACGCGGCCGCCCATGCCGTGTTGATGAGCTCGTGGACGGAGATCCCCGAGTCCAGAAGCCGGGCCTTGAGGGTAGCGGCGTCCTGCTCGTCGATCAGCTCGTGCTCGACCGCCGGGATCGGGTCCTGCCATAGTTGCGGTTCGGGGACCCAGGGTCCGAGTAGGTGCGGTCCCACCGGCCCCATATCGCGGTGCAGGAGCTTGTACCAGGCCTTGGCGAACGCCAGCGCAAAGTCGTCGGGGTTTTCCAGGAAGCGCCGGGAGATTTGCTCGTAGCTCGGGTCGATGCGGAGCGAAAGGTCCGTGGTGAGCATGGTGGGCCGGTGCTTCCGCTGCGGGTCGTGTGCGTCCGGAATGATCGCGTCGGCGTCCTTCGCGACCCACTGGTTAGCGCCGGCCGGACTCTTGCTGAGCTCCCACTCGTGCCCGAAGAGGATTTCGAAGAAGCGGTTGCTCCACTGGGTTGGCCTGTCCGTCCAGGTCACCTCCAACCCCGAGGTGATCGTGTCGCCTCCCTTGCCGGAACCGTAGCTGCTGAGCCACCCCAGGCCTTGGTTCTCCAGGCCGGCCGCCTCCGGCTCCGGGCCGACGTGCTCGTCGGCATCGCCCGCGCCATGGGTCTTCCCGAAGGTGTGCCCGCCGGCGATCAAGGCGACGGTTTCCTCGTCATTCATGGCCATGCGGCCGAACGTCTCCCGGATGAACGCCGCGGCCGCGGCGGGGTCGGGATTGCCCATGGGACCCTCGGGGTTGACATAGATCAGGCCCATCTCAGTGGCGCCGACGTCGGGCGCCATCTTCCCTTCACCGATATAGCGCTCGTCGCCCAGCCACGTGTCTTCAGGTCCCCAGAAGATCTCCTCGGGCTCCCACACGTCCTCGCGGCCGAAGGCGAATCCGAAAGTCTTGAAGCCCATGGACTCAAGCGCCACGTTGCCCGCGAGGACGAGCAGGTCCGCCCAGGAAATCTTCTGGCCGTACCTTTGCTTCACTGGCCACAGCAGCCGCCGGGCCTTATCAAGGTTGGCGTTGTCGGGCCAACTGTTGAGCGGCGCGAACCGCTGGCTGCCGTCGCCCGCGCCGCCGCGGCCGTCGTGGACGCGGTAGGTGCCGGCCGCGTGCCAGCTCATCCGGATCATCAGCCCGCCGTAGTGGCCGAAGTCCGCGGGCCACCATTCCTGCGAGGTCGTCAGCACGTCGACGATGTCCTGCTTGAGCGCCTCGACGTCGAGATTCCTGAACTCATCCGGGTAGCTGAACCCCGGCCCGAGCGGGTTCCCTGCCGGGTGGTGGGTGTGGAGCACCGAGAGGTCGAGCTGGTTCGGCCACCAATCGGCATTCGTCCGGGGCCTGTGCCGCTTTGGCTGCGGCGAAGGGATCGCGGGGTTCTCGCTCTCGCTACCGTGCGATGTCACGCCGGCGGGGGCGGCCGGGTTTCCGTCCTGGGCCTTGCGGTCCGCGCCCTGCGCGCTTCCGTCGGAGGGAACCGGCGGGTTGTCCTGGCGGTCAGACATGTGCTTCCTTCCATATGGCCGAGGCCGAGGTCGGACTCGGGCAGCCGGTCTAACCCTCCCATTTGAGCACGAGCGGGCGGCGAGCTGAACCCCAGCCGGGAAAGAGGAAGCGGGTTGGCGGCGGGCGCCGATCCTTCCAGGGAAATAGCTAGAGAAAGACGCCCGGGATGGGCGTTTGTGCGGGCAGAGGGCGGCCGGGCCGCTCGGTGCGGATTGCGTCTTCCATCAGGGCCACCGGCCGTTCCCAGGCCTTCGATCCCGGCTCCATGGTGTCCACGGAACCGATCAGCATGGCAACCAGGCGGATCATGTCTTCGATGGTGATGTCCTTGCGCAGCGAGCCCTGTCCCTGGCCGCGCGCCAGCAGGACCGCCATGGAATCGACAAGCCCGCCCGTGATGCCCATCAGCAGGTTGCGCCTTCCGGCGACTGCGCCCAGCAGGTTGGCGTCTTCGCTGGCGACCATGACGACGGCGTCGATCACCTTGATGAGGCCCTGTGCAGCGTCCATTCCGGCCAGGGCCTCTTCGGCCACAGGGTCCACATGGAGCCTGAGCTGGCGGGACAGCGCGGCGAGGACGAGCTGCTGCTTGTCGGCGAAGTTCCGGAACAGGGTTGCCGGGCCCACGCCGGCGGTGGAAGCGATGGTCTGCAGGGGCACATCCGGACCCAGATCGCGGAAGCATTGCCTCGCCGCGGTGATGATTTTGTCCACGTTCCGGGCGGCATCGGCCCGAAGCGGCTTGCGTTCAGGGGGCAGACTCATGCTGCCCAGATTAGCAACGCGGACGCCCTGAACATCTGAACTGCTGCTGTGGCACTTTTTGTGACATGGCATGCCATGGAAGACTTGGCCCATGTTGCTCGCATTTTCCGTAGCCCCGTCCGGCCAGCCCGCCGAAGGCACTGCTGCAGCCGGTGCCGCCGACGCCTCCGTGCACGACGCCGTAGCCGAGGCCGTGCGGATCGTCCGGGACTCTGGCCTACCAAACCGGACCGATTCCATGTTCACCACCATCGAGGGCGAATGGGACGAGGTGTTCGACGTCGTCAAGCGCGCCACCGAGGCAGTGGGCAAGTACGGCAGCCGGGTGTCCCTGGTCATCAAGGCCGACATCCGTCCCGGTTACTCCGGTGAACTCACCGGCAAGGTGGAGCGTCTGGAAGACGCCATCTCGGCTCAGGAGTCCTGAGCGGCACTTCCTAAAGCGGCGTCAGTGCCGCTCGAACACTCCGGTGATCGTGGCGCGGGCCAGGGTGTGGTGGTCCAGCAGCGGCCCGAGCCTTGGCGCCGGCATGCCGCGGGTGAGGCGGAGGTCCGCCACGTCCAAAGCGTGAACTGCCACCACATAACGGTGCTGTCCGGACCCCCGGGGCGGTGCGGCGCCCAGGTAGTCGGCGGTGCCGGCGTCGTTCTTCAAGTGGAAGGCACTGGCGGGAAGCAGGCCGCTGTTCGCGGTGCCGGCGCCGGCCGCCAGTGACATGGTCGCGGCGGGAATCCCGACGACGGCCCAGTGCCAGTACCCCGAGCGCGCGTCGGGATCGAAGACAGTGACGGCATAGCTCTTGGTTTCCTCGGGTGCGCCGCTCCAGGCGAGTCCGGGTGATTCGTCCTTGCCGCCCGCGACGCCTAGGCGGGCGCTGGTCTGGGCCGGCGGCAAAGCATGCCCGTCCTTGAAGGATGCGGACTCCACCGTGAAAACGGGCAGAGACGACGGGGTCTTGTACGGCAGTGGACTTCCCATGGATCTACTTTCCCACCATGGCGGCGGCCTTCCCAGCCCGCGGCCAGGGTGCCAGACTGGGGGCCATGTTCGAACACAGGGTCCAGCACGGCTGGGCAGAGGTCGAAGATTACTTGTCCAACGCCGTCGTGCGCCCCGGTCCCGAACTGGCCAGGGCGCTGCGTTCCGCCGTCGACGCCGGAATGCCGCCGATCGAGGTGGCGCCCAACGCCGGGAAGCTGCTCAAGCTGCTGGTGCAGCTGAGCGGCGCGAAACGGGTGCTGGAGATCGGCACGCTGGCGGGCTTCAGCACCATCTGGATGGCCCAGGGCCTGCCCGACGACGGCCGGCTCGTCACGTGCGAGTACCTGCCCCTGCACGCCGAGGTGGCCAGGAAGAACGTGGATGCCGCCGGGATCGGGCACAAGGTGGACATCCGTGTGGGCCCGGCACTGGACACGCTGCCCCTGCTCGCGGACGGCGAGGCGTTCGACTTCGTCTTCATCGACGCCGACAAGCAGAACGACTCGAACTACCTCGACTGGGCCATCCGGCTCGGCAAGCCCGGCACCGTGATCGTCATGGACAACGTGATTTGGGAGGGCGCCATCCTGGACAACACCATGGACGAGATCAACGCCCCCGGAATCACCGCGGCCCTGGAAATGATGGGCCAGGATCCGCGGCTCGATGCCACCGCCATCCAGACCGTGGGCACGAAGGGCTGGGACGGCTTCGCGATCGCGCGCGTGGTGTGAGCCTGGATTTCACGGTGCGCCCGCCTCGACCCGGCGACGCCGGAGCCATGGCCGCCATGCATTTCCAGGCCTGGCAGGAAAGCTACGGGCACCTGTTGTCGGAGAAGTTCTTCGCCGAGCGGAAAGCTCACCTGCCCCAAAGGATCGAGCAGTACCGCACTTTCATCGCCGGGCCGAACACCTGGGCGGTGGCCGACGTCGGCGGTGAACTGGTGGGCCTCGCCGCGGCAGGGCCGGGACCCGACGAGGACCGGCCCGGCGAAACGGCACTCTTCATGCTCTACGCCCTGCAGCGCGTCCACGGGACGGGCGTGGGGCAGGCGCTGCTGGATGCTGTGATCGGCCGAGAGGCTGCCTACCTTTGGGTGCTCGAAGACAATCCGCGGGCGCAGGCGTTCTACCGCCGCAACGGCTTCGTGCCGGACGGCAGGCGCGAACTCCTCCCTCCCGAGTGGGAGGAACTGCCGGAGATCCGGATGGTGCGTCCCGCCGTCGGGGGTTAAGGGAGCCGCGCGTCCACAGACTAGGGTTGAAGCATGACTCAGGCAGGACCCCGCTGATGGCCAGGCGCGGAAAGGCGGCCCGGCAGGCGAACAGCCCGCGGCGGGGGAGCGGCGTCGTCGAATTGCCCGAGGGGGCCCGGCCGAAAGGCCCGGTGGAGGGCGTCTACTACATCGACACCGGAGACTGCGAACTGGTTGCCGACCCGGACAACTCCAACGGCTGGCTCCTGAAGATCAACGGCGTGATGAGCTCGCACATCGACCTCGCGGATCCGCTGTTCCTGGACTTCGAATACATGCGCTGGATCGCGGCCCTCGTGGAATCCGTGTGGCCGCCGGAAGAACGCCCTAAGCTGCGCGCCCTGCACCTGGGCGGCGGGGCCTGTTCGGTGGCGCGGTACGTCCACGCCGCCTACCCGGAAGCGCGCCAGGTGGTGGTGGAACTGGACGGGAAGCTGGCCGACTATGTCCGCGCCTGGTTCGACCTGCCCAAGGCGCCGCTGCTGCGGATCCGGGTGGGCGAGGCCCGTGCCGTCACCGAAACCCTTACGCCGGAAAGCCGTGACCTGATCATCCGCGACGTGTTCGCCGGGGCCTTCACCCCGCGGCCCCTCACCACCCGCGAATTCAACGCGCACGCCAAGAACGTCCTGGCACCGGGCGGCCTCTACGTGGTCAACTCCGGCGACAGCCCGGACCTCAAGAACGCCCGGCAGGACGCCGCGACCATTGCCGACACCTTTGCGCACACGATGATCATCGCCGACCCCGCCATGCTGAAGGGTCGCCGCTACGGCAACATGATCATGGCAGGCAGCGACACCCCGTTCGGCGACGACCCGAAGCTCGCCCGCAAGCTCCTGGGCGGGGCGGTTCCGGCCCACATCTGGGCCGACGCCCAGGTCCGGGCCTTCGCCCGCGGCGCCGAGATCCGCCACGACCCGCCGCCGCCGCCGGAAGCACCGCCCGCCTAAGCGGTCGCCTAAACCCCGCCCAGCAGCACGTCCCGCCGGGCCGCCGTCTCTTCCTGCAATGCCCGCACGACGGCGGCAACCGCCGGGCGGCGCATCGAGTCCGGGCGGAGGACCATCCAGTAGGGGAGCAGTTCGGCGAAGTCCGCGGGAAGCAGCCGCACCAGGTCTTCGTGCCGTCCGGCCATGAAGCACGGCAGGAAGCCGATGCCGGCCCCGGCCCGGGTTGCCTCCACGTGCACGAACACATTCGTGGACGACACCCCGTCCCGCATGGAAGGGACCAGCCGCCGCGGGGCGTCCAGGTCGTCCACCTGCAGCATCGAATCCACGAAGTACACCAGCGGGTGCGTGATGAGCTCCTCCACCGAGCGGGGAGTTCCGTGCGCGGCCAGGTAGTCCCGCGAGGCGTACATCCCCAGCATGTACTGCCCCAGCCGCACGGACTCGGCCCGGTGCACCTGAGGCTCGCCCACCACCACCTCCAGGTCCAGGCCCGATCGCTGCTGCAGCGCGCGGCGCGTCACGGTGATGATCTCCACGCTGAGACCCGGATGCTGCGTGCGCAGCCGGGCTACGGCGGGCGCCGCGATGTACGCGCTGAAGCCGTCGGTCGCGGTCATGCGCACGACGCCGGCAATCGGGTCCGGCGCGCGGTCCTCCGCTTCCAGCGTCCCCACCGCAGCTTCGATCCGCTCCCCCACGGCGGCCGCCTCGGCGCCGAGCTCCGTGAGTTCCCAGCCGCCCGCGGCGCGGGCGAGGGTCCTGCCGCCGAGGGCCTTCTCCAGTGCGGCGATCCGGCGCGAAACGGTGGTGTGGTTCAGCCCCAGGTGCTGGGCCGCCGTCGTGAATTTGCCGGTGCGCGACACGGCCAGGAGGATCAGGAGGTCGTCCGGATTCGGGTTCATATCTGCAATTCTGCACATGGGCGGTGCTGATTTGGCCATTGAGTTGCCGGGAATGTGCAGCAAGACTCATCAGGTCATTCGTGTTGTGGATCACAGCACGCGTCAACGAGGACACAAAAAGGAGCAGGACATGGGCGTAGAACAGCGCTCCCTGGCAGAGGCGGGCCAAGCGACGAAAGGCAAGGGCCTGCGGAAGATCGTAGCCGCCTCCATGGTGGGCACCGTGGTGGAATGGTACGAATTCTTCCTCTACGCCACCGCCGCCACCCTGGTTTTCGGCAAGTACTTCTTCCCGAGCACAGGCAACGAACTGGACGGCGTCATCCAGGCCTTCCTGACCTACGCGGTCGGCTTCGTGGCCCGGCCGCTGGGCGGCATCGTCTTCGGCCAGATCGGCGACAAACTGGGCCGCAAACCCACGCTCCAGCTCACCATCGTGATCGTGGGCGTCTCCACCTTCCTCATGGGCTGCCTGCCCGGCTTCGCGGAACTCGGCTACCTGGCCCCGGCGCTGCTGGTGGCGCTGCGCTTCATCCAGGGCTTCGCGCTCGGCGGCGAATGGGGCGGAGCCGTGCTGCTCGTGGCCGAACACAGCCCCAACGAGTCGCGGGCCTTCTGGTCCAGCTGGCCCCAGGCCGCCGTGCCGGTGGGCAACCTGCTGGCCACGCTCGTGTTGTTCGTGATGTCCACGGTCCTCAGCAGCGCCGACTTCCTCGGCTGGGGCTGGCGCGTGGCGTTCTGGCTGTCCGCGGTGATCGTGTTCGTGGGCTACTACATCCGCACTCACGTCACGGAGGCGCCCATCTTCCTGGAAGCGAAGGCCCAGGTGGAGAAGGAACAGGCCGTCAGCTACGGCGTCGGCGAAGTCCTGAAGAAGTACCCCAAGGGCATCCTGCAGGCCATGGGCCTGCGCTTCGCGGAGAACATCATGTACTACCTCGTGGTGAGCTTCTCGATTGTCTATCTCAAGAGCGTGCACAAGTACGACACCTCATCCCTGCTGCTCGCCCTGCTGATCGCCCACGTGGTGCACTTCGTGGTCATCCCGCAGGTGGGCCGGCTGGCGGATGCGTGGGGCCGGAAGCCCGTGTACCTGGCGGGCGCGGTTGCCGGGGCGGCGTGGCCGTTCTTCGCGTTCCCCATGTTCGACACCCTCAACCCCGTGGTGATCGTCCTGGCCGTGACCATCGGCCTGTGCCTGCACGCCTTCATGTACGCGGGCCAGCCGGCCATCATGTCCGAGCTGTTCCCTACCCGCATGCGGTACTCGGGCGTCTCGCTGGGCTCGCAGGTCACCTCGATTTTCGCCGGCTCCCTCGCCCCGCTGCTGGCGACCCAATGGCTCAAGGACACCGGCTCCTGGCTGCCCACCGCGGTCTACCTGCTGCTCGCCTGCGCGGTGACCGCCGCCGTCGTCCTTACCCTGCGCGAGACGCGCGGCGCCGCGCTGGAGGACATCGACGACGCCGACGCCCGCCGTCACGGGCTGCCCGCCGCGAAGGGGGCGGAAGCGTGAGTTCGGGGCCGCTGGTCGGGACGCTTGCGGGCCGGAAGGCACTGGTCACCGGCGGGGCCGGCGGCATCGGGGCCGCGTGCGCCCGCGAGTTCGCGGCCCGCGGCGCCAAAGTGGTGGTGGCCGACGTCGACGCCGCCGGGGCGGAAGCGCTCGCCGACGAACTCGGCGGCACCGCCTGGGCTGTGGACCTGCTCGACACGGACGCCCTCGCCGGGCTCAGCCTCGACTGCGACATCCTGGTCAACAACGCCGGGATCCAGAAGGTGGCGCCCATCGAGGAGTTCGACCCCGCGGAGTTCCGGCGGATCCTTACCTTGATGGTGGAGGCGCCGTTCCTGCTGATCCGGGCCGCGTTGCCGCACATGTACGCCCAGGGCTTCGGCCGGATCATCAACCTTTCCTCGGTGCACGGGCTGCGGGCCTCGGCGTTCAAGAGCGCGTACGTCTCGGCCAAGCACGGGCTGGAGGGGCTCAGCAAGGTGACCGCGCTGGAGGGCGGGCCGCACGGGGTGACGTCCAACTGCATCAACCCCGGCTACGTCCGGACCCCTCTGGTGGAGAAGCAGCTCGCGGACCAGGCGCAGCTGCACGGCATCCCGGAATCCGAGGTGCTCGCCAAGGTGATGCTCACCGAGTCCGCCGTGAAGCGGCTGGTGGAGCCGGCGGAAGTTGCGTCGCTGGCCGCCTGGCTGGCCTCCGACGACGCCGGCATGGTCACCGGGGCCAGCTACGCGATGGACGGCGGCTGGTCCGCGCGGTAAGCCTTACAAAAGGGCGCTATGCGGACCTAAAGTGTGGCATGGCCAAGGTTGACTCGGTGTGGGGGCGCAGGGTGCTTGGGGCCTTGCCGTTCCTTGTCCAGTTCTTGGTCGTCTTTCTGGGCTGGCTTCTGTTCAATGGTCGTCTTGTGGATGCCGCCGTCAACGCGCTGCTACTGGCTGCCTTCTTCGCCGCGTATCCCTGGGCCGATGGCGTCATCGCGAGACGGCGCTTCAAGAGGATGCTTCGGCGCGGCCACACAGAATGCTGGATCCGCTCGAATGACATGGCGCGGAGCAGCATCTGGACTGACTGGGAGCGCGGCTTCGTCTCGTGCCGGCCGCCGCGCGTGGATTTTGTGCGGACCGCGTTTTACCGGCCGCCGGGCGATCCACCTTTCACCTTCCTGGTGTCCGGCAGGGCGGACCCAGGCCCCGGACAGCCCGGCCCAAAGCCGGTACCGTATCTGGGCAGGGACGTCCGTTCCGTGCGCCTGCACACCACCCGGGGCGACGTCGAGCTCGCGGCTTTCCCGGAGGCACTCGGCGTGCTGGAGACCGAACTTTTCCCCCGAAACGACGGATGACGGCAGTGTTGTGAGTAACACTGCCGTCATCCGTGAGCCCGGCGGGGGTTACTTCGCCGCGGTTTCCTTCACCACGGGGATCGCCGCGGTCTCATCGACCAGTTCGGCACGCTGGCGTCCGCCGCCGCGCACCCAGAGTCGGTAGGCCACGAGCAGCAGGACGAGCCAGGCCGCACCGACGTAGAGCGCCACGCGGGTGTCCTCGAAGACACCCAGGATGACGATCACCATGCCCATGAAGGCGATGGCGAGGATCGACGCGGCGGGCCACAGCGGCGAGGGGAACTCCGACGCCGGCAGTCCCTTCCGTGCGATCTCGCGCTTCATGGCCACGTGCGAGGCCAGGATCATCACCCACACCCACACCGTGGCGAAGGTGGCGATCGAGGCGATGATGACGAACACGTCCTCCGGGATCACGGCGTTCAGGATCACGCCCACCAGCAGGATTCCGCCCATGAGCACCACGGTCATCCACGGGACGCCGTGCCGGGAAACCTTGCCGAAGCTGGCCGGCGCGTGGCCCTGCTGCGAGAGGCCGTAGAGGATCCGGCCGGCGCCGAAGATGTCCGAGTTGATGGCGGACAGGGCGGCGGTGATCACCACGGCGTTGAGGATGTGCGGTGCTGCCGGGATGCCCAAGCCGTCGAAGATCTGCACGAACGGGCTGCCATTCGTGCCGATTTCGTTCCAGGGGAAGAGACTCATGAGCACGCCGAGGGTCAGGACGTAGAACAGCAGGACGCGCACGGGAACGGTGTTGACGGCCTGCGGAATGACCTTCTTGGGGTTGGCAGCCTCGCCGGCGGTGATGCCGATCATCTCGATGCCGCCGAAGGCGAACATCACGACGGCGAACGCGGCCAGGAGCCCGCCGAAACCGTTCGGGAACATTCCGCCGTGTTCAACCAGGTTCCCGAGGCCGGGAGCCACGCTGCTGCCGCCGGCCTGGAAGCCGAAGGCGATGATCGCGGCACCGCCGGCGATCATGGCGATGATGGCCACCACCTTGATGAGGGAGAACCAGAACTCAAGTTCGCCGAACACCTTGACGCTGAGCAGGTTCAACGCACCGAGGAACAGAATGATCGCCAGCACCCAGATCCAGCGGTCCACCTGCGGGAACCAGAAGCCCATGTAGATACTGAACGCGGTGACGTCCGCGATGGCCACGATCGCCATCTCGAAAACATAGGTCCAGCCGGTCACGAAGCCGGCCAACGGGCCAAGGTAGCGGCTGGCATACTGCCCGAACGAGCCGGACACGGGGTGGCGGACGGCCATTTCGCCCAGGGCCCGCATCACCATGAAGACGGCGGCGCCGCCGATCATGTAGGCGAAGAGCACGGCGGGGCCAGCCTTCTGGATGGCGGAGGCCGAACCGTAGAACAGGCCGGTGCCGATCGCGGAGCCGAGGGCCATGAAGCGGATGTGCCGGACGCTGAGGCCGCGGTTCAGCGCGGTCGCCACGCTGCCGGCCGTCGCACCGGGAGTGGCCGTTGGGGCGGCGCTTGGTGCTTGTTGCATGCGAATAACCTTCTCGTCTTTGGGAGGGGGATCGTTAACCAGCAGACCATTTCCGGGCGGCCTGTGATTGGTTTCACGGGCCATTGGTGTCTTTCATCTCAGACGGCAGGACAATTAAGGGGCAGGTCTCCCCGGGCAATCGGCATGAAAGGAACGGCGCCATGGGTGGTTTCATTGCCTATCTCGACACCTCGGAGGTCCTCCCTGGAAAGCTGGAGGAACTGAAGGCTGCCATGGCCGAACTGGCCGGGTTCGTGGAGGAAAACGAACCCCGGATCCTTGGCTACACCGTCCATTTCACCGAGGACGGAACGGAGATGAGCGTCCTGCACTTCCACGAGGATCTGGAGTCGCTCATGTTCCATCTGGATGTCGCCGGCCCGAAGTTCCCACCGATCGGCCAGTTCATCCGGCTGAAGAGCATCGAGATCTTCGGTCACCCCAGCGAAGAGCTGCTGGCCCGTTCCAGGAGGAAGGCCGAAATGCTGGGGAGCGGGACGGTCGTCGTGCGTGAACTGCACGCCGGTTTCGCGCGCCCCGGGAAGGGCTGAGCGGGGAGAGCTGGCCGGTGGGGGATGAGCGGGAGGGGGCATGCCGCCGTCGTTGTCTGGAATACCGGACACGCATCGCCGGAGCGGTCTTCGGAATCCCGGGCAGCGGGCGCAAGCTTAAGTACGGGATACCGGACACTTACCCTTCTGATGAGGAACCATGACCGCACAACCGCTGGCGCCGGGCAAAGCCACTTCCAAAGTCCCCGCAGCCGAGAACACCCTACGCATCCTCAAACTGCTGGCCTCCCGCCGGGGCCCGATGGCGGCGTCGAACATTGCCACGTCCCTGGGCCTGCCGCGATCGAGCGTCTACCACCTGCTGGGGGTGATGGAGGCCAACGGCTTCGTGATGCACCTGCATGAGGAACAGCGCTACGGCCTGGGCATCAGCGCCTTCGAGTTGAGCTCGGCTTATTCCCGGCAGGAACCGCTCTCCCGCCTGGGGCGCCCGATGCTCGCCTCCCTCGTGGACGCGATCGGCGAGAGCGCGCACCTTGCCGTGCTGCACGGCCGCGACGTGCTCTACATCGTGGAAGAACGGGCCAAGAACCGCCCGTCCCTGGTGACCGACGTCGGCGTCCGCCTGCCCAGCCACCTCACCGCCAGCGGCCGCGCCATCCTTGCCGCGCTGCCCAAGTCGCAGGTGCGCGCCCTCTACCCGAACGCAGCCGCCTTCACGGCCCGGCACGAGATGGAATCGCCCATCATGAAGTACTCGGCCCTGTCCTCGCACCTGGACCAGGTGCGCCAGCGCGGCTATGCCACCGAACATGGCGAGGTCACGCCCGGGTTTGGGTCAGTCGCCGCCGCGGTCACTGACCACTTGGGATGGCCGACGGCGGCCGTCGCCGTGACCTTCCTCGAAGACAAGGTGGCGGCGGACGAGTGGCCGGCGCTCGCCGGGCGCATCCAGAAGGCCGCGGACGAACTCTCGAACCGCATCTACGGCCGTCCGGCCCAGTAGACACGCTCGCCCAACTAGCTCGCAATAGATGTCGTTTTGGAGCCTCAAAACGACATTAAATGCGAGCTAGTTGGGCGGCCGGGGGCAAGCAGCCGAGGGCCTCCCGCGCCAGTCTGGAATCCCGGACACCACCCCCAGAAAAGCCATTCCGCGGCAGCCGTGGACAGGCTCTACTGGATACAGAAGATCTTTCCCCCACCACCCCTCCAGAGACGAAGGAGCCACCATGGCACCCGCCGATTTCACTACCGGAACCCGCCCGGTCAAGGCGCCCCGCGGTACGGAGCTGTCCGCGAAGAGCTGGCAGACCGAAGCGCCGCTGCGCATGTTGATGAACAACCTGGACCCGGAGGTCGCCGAGCACCCGGAGGACCTGGTGGTCTACGGCGGCACGGGCCGTGCCGCCCGGTCCTGGAAGGCGTTCGACGCGATCTCGGCGACCTTGAAGGACATGGAAGAGGACGAGACCCTGCTGGTCCAGTCCGGCAAGCCCGTGGGTGTCTTCCGCACGAACAAGTGGGCCCCGCGGGTGCTGATTGCCAACTCCAACCTCGTGGGCGACTGGGCGACGTGGCCCGAGTTCCGCCGCTTGGAGGCCGAGGGCCTGATGATGTACGGGCAGATGACCGCCGGTTCCTGGATCTACATCGGCACCCAGGGCATCCTGCAGGGCACCTACGAAACCTTCGCCGCCGTGGGGAACAAGCTGGCCGCCGAGGGCCGCCACCCGGCTGCGTCTTTGGAGGGTTCGGCCGTCGAAGGCTCCACCGAAGGGCCTTTGGCGGGGACCCTGACCCTGACCGGTGGTTGCGGCGGCATGGGCGGGGCCCAGCCTTTGGCCGTGACCCTGAACGACGGGGCGTGCCTGATCGTGGACGTGGACGAGACCCGTTTGCGCCGCCGTGTGGGCAAGCGTTACCTGGACGAGGTCGAGACCGACCTGGATGCCGCGATCGCCAAGGTGAACAAGGCCAAGGCCGAGCGCCGCGGCTGGTCCGTGGGTTATGTGGGCAACGCCGCCGAGGTGTTCCCGGAGCTGCTGCGCCGCCACCGGGACGGCGAGCTGACCATCGACGTCGTCACCGACCAGACCAGTGCCCATGACCCGCTGTCCTACCTGCCCGAGGGCATCACCGTTCAGGAGTGGCACGCCGAGGCGGAGGCCGATCCGGAAGGGTTCACGAAGAAGGCCCAGGCGTCCATGGCCCGCCACGTACAGGCCATGGTGGAGTTCCAGGACGCCGGGGCCGAGGTCTTCGACTACGGCAACTCGATCCGGGATGAGGCGCGCAAGGGCGGCTACGGCCGGGCCTTCGAATTCCCGGGTTTCGTTCCGGCGTACATCCGTCCGTTGTTCTGCGAGGGCCTGGGCCCGTTCCGCTGGGTGGCACTGTCCGGGGACCCGGAGGACATCCGCGTCACCGATGAGGCGATCAAGGAGCTGTTCCCGGAGAACAAGCACCTGCACAAGTGGATCGACGCCGCCCAGGAACGGGTCGAGTACGAGGGCCTGCCGGCCCGGATCTGCTGGCTCGGCTACGGTGAACGCCACCAGGCCGGCCTGCTGTTCAACAAGCTCGTTGCCGAGGGCAAGGTCAAGGCTCCGATCGTGATCGGCCGTGACCACCTGGACTCCGGTTCCGTGGCGTCCCCGTACCGGGAGACCGAGGCCATGAAGGACGGTTCGGACGCGATCGCGGACTGGCCGTTGCTGAACGCCCTGACCGCCGCGTCCTCGGGTGCGACCTGGGTGTCCATCCACCACGGCGGCGGCGTGGGCATCGGCCGTTCCATCCACACCGGCCAGGTCTCCGTGGCCGACGGCACCGAACTCGCGGCCCAGAAGCTCGAGCGCCTGCTGACGAACGACCCCGGCATGGGTGTCATCCGCCACGTCGACGCCGGCTACGACCGCGCCGTCGAGGTCGCCAACGAACGCGGCGTCCGCATCCCCATGATCCCCACCGGCTCCCAGCCTTCGCAAGCTCAGGCCGGGTCCCTCGCCGGCGTGGCCCCAGAGAAGTAGGAAACAAGAATGACCACCATTACCCACGAACCGCTGACCGTCACCCTCGGCTCAAGCGGCATCACCGCCGAGGACGTCCTCGCCGTCGCACGCCATGACGCGAAGGTCACCATCTCCCAGGAAGCCCTGGACACGGTGGCCAAGGTCCGCGCCCACATCGACGGCCTCGCCCACAGCGAGACCCCGGCCTACGGCGTGTCCACCGGTTTCGGCGCCCTCGCCAACCGCCACATCCCGAACGAGCTGCGCACCCAGCTGCAGAAGTCGCTGATCCGCAGCCACGCCGCCGGCATGGGCCCGGCCGTGGAACGCGAAGTCATCCGCGGCATCATGTTCCTGCGTGCCAAGACCCTGGCCTCGGGCCGCACCGGCGTCCGCCCGGTGGTCCTGGAGACCTTCGTCAAGCTGCTCAACGCCGGCATCACCCCGGTGGTCAAGGAATTCGGTTCGCTGGGCTGCTCCGGCGACCTCGCCCCGCTGTCCCACTGCGCCCTGGTGCTCATGGGTGAAGGCGAAGCCACCGGCCCCGACGGCGAGCTCTACGGCGTCCCCGGCCGCCCCGCCGTCGCCGAACTGCTCGCCCAGCACGGCATCGAGCCGGTGACCCTGGCCGAGAAGGAAGGCCTGGCGCTGGTCAACGGCACCGAGGGCATGCTCGGCATGCTGCTCATGGCCATCGCGGACCTCCGCAACCTGATGACGACGGCGGACATCACCGCCGCGCTCAGCGTCGAGGCGCTGCTCGGCACGGACCAGGTGTTCCTGCCCGAGCTGCACGCCGCCCTTCGCCCGCACCCGGGCCAGGCCGCCAGCGCCGACAACATGCTGAAGGTGCTGTCCAACTCGCCGATCGTGGCCTCGCACCGCGAAGGCGACTCCCGGGTCCAGGACGCCTACTCGCTGCGCTGTGCACCGCAGGTTGCCGGAGCCGTCCGCGACACCGTGACCCACGCCGAGCTCGTGGCCACCCGCGAACTGGCTGCCGCGATCGACAACCCGGTGGTCCTCCCGGACGGCCGCGTGTCCTCCAACGGCAACTTCCACGGCGCCCCCGTGGCCTACGTGTTGGATTTCCTGGCGATCGCCGTGGCGGACCTGTCCTCCATCGCCGAGCGCCGCACGGACCGCATGCTGGACCCGGCCCGCTCGCACGGACTGCCGGCCTTCCTGGCCGACGATCCGGGCGTGGACTCCGGCCTCATGATCGCCCAGTACACCCAGGCCGGGCTCGTCTCGGACAACAAGCGGCTGGCAGTTCCGGCGTCGGTGGACTCCATCCCGAGCTCCGCCATGCAAGAAGACCACGTCTCCATGGGCTGGCACGCCGCCCGGAAGCTGCGCAAGGCCGTGGAGAACCTCCGCCGCGTCCTGGCAGTGGAGCTGGTCACCAGCGCCCGCGCCATCGACATCCGCACCAAACTGTCCGACGGCGAACTGACCCCCGGCCCCGCCGGTGCCGCCGTGCTCGAGGTGCTCCGCGCCGTCGTCGCCGGTCCCGGCACCGACCGTTTCCTCTCCCCGGAGCTGGAAGCAGCGGACCGCCTGGTGGGCTCCGGTGCGGTTCGCGAAGCCGCCGAATCCGCTGTAGGAATCCTCGCCTGATCGCGAAGAAAATGCAGCGCAGGTAAACATTGGAAGGCGCCCCGGAAATGTTAGGCAACAGCCGCCTCCGGGGCGCCTTTCGTGTAGTAGAACTTATGGGGTACGGCATGTCCGCGCCGACGATGTCGCGGGCCTGTCGGACGAAAAAATACATAACCGAAGATACGAACATCCACAAAGGGGTAGAAGTTCAATGAAGTCACGCGGATCCGTCCTGTCCAGGCGAATCGCACATGCCGCCACCGTTGCCGACTGGGCAAGCCTGGCTGCAGGGGAGCGGATCGAGGTCGTCAAGCACGCGCACGTGATCGCGGCAGGGGAAGTCCAGGAAGTTTCCGTCAGCGGAAACGTCGTCTGGCTTGAGCCTGCCGGTCCCGGTGCCGACGCGGCCGCCAAGCAGCTTTTCATGAAGTCCGACGGCGTGGAGCTGCGCCGGGCATAGACTGGGCTTGAAAGACTGAGGCTCCCGAAACCGGGGCTTGTCCGCGCGGGAATCGCGGACAAGCCCCGGTTTTTTGTGCGCGGGAGTACCTGTCTTTACAGGTAACGGCAGTGCCTCCCAGCGCCGGTGGTCCAGGCGTACTGTCGGAAACATGGACCACCGAAGCGAAATCCGCGAATTCCTCAGCAGCCGCCGGGCCCGGATCACCCCCGAGAAGGCAGGGCTGCCCGCCTACGGCGGCAACCGCCGCGTGCAGGGGCTCCGCCGGGAAGAGGTGGCACTGCTGGCCGGGGTCAGCATCGACTACTACGTCCGCATGGAACGCGGGAACCTCGGGGGCGTCTCCGAGAGCGTGCTCAACGCCGTGGCCCGTGCCCTGCAGCTCGACGAAGCCGAACAAACGCACCTGTTCGACCTGGCGAAACGCGCCACCCCGGCACCGTCCCGGCAGCGGCACGCGGCGCCGAAACAAGTCAGCGCTTCCATGCAGCAGCTGCTCGACGCGATCACGGAGGCTCCCGCCTGGATCCGCAACGCCCGATACGACCACCTGGCCAGCAACAGCATGGCCCGGGCCCTGTACGCGCCCATGATGAACGGTCCGGAACAACCCGCCAACTCGGCCCGCTTCCTGTACCTCGATCCGGCTGCCAAGGAGTTCTTCGTGGACTGGGACCGTGCTGCGGACGACGTTGCGGCCATGCTGCGTTCCGAAGCCGGCAGGAACCCCTATGACAAGGCCCTCAGTGAGCTGATCGGCGAACTTTCCACCCGCAGCGAGGTGTTCCGGCAGCGCTGGGCCAAGCACAACGTCCGCTTCCACCGCACGGGCTTCAAGAGGTTCCACCACCCCGTGGTGGGCGACCTCGAAATGAACTTCGAGGCGATGGAGTTCCCGTCCGAGCCCGGCCTGACCCTCCTTGTCTACACCGCCGCCGCCGGAACCCCCACCGCGGATGCCCTGAAGCTGCTCGGCAGCTGGGCGAAGACGCAGGAACTGAACGCCGCGGGGAACGGCCTGGATTCCGCCTCCGAAACCGCGGCCACTGATTCCCCCTCGGGAAAGCGCCCGTGACGGCCCGGCCACTGCCGCGCCTCCTGGTTCCGTCTTCCGCCCTCCTCTGGGGGCTGCAGTTCGCCTTCCTCAACCCTGTGCTGGCGCTGCTGCTGACGGGCCTGTTCGGGGCGACGGCGGCCGACGTCGGCTGGGTCCTGGCCGCCTACAACGCCAGCGGCTTCGCCGCCTCCCTCCTGCTTCCGGCCTACGCCGACCGCAGGAGCAGCTACCTGCGCCCCATGCTCGCGTGCGGGGCGCTGACCCTGGCCCTGGCCGCGGCGCTCGCGGCCGCAACCACGCTGCCGGCCGCCGTCGTCGCCCTGATCGTCCTGGGCGCCCCTGCGGGAGTGGGGACGTCCCTGCTGTTCGCGCACCTCCGGCACTCGGGCGCGGAGGTGGCCGAGGTCGTGAACACCCGGGCCTACATCGCCATCGCATGGGTGGCGGGTCCGCCGCTGGCGACCCTGATCATCGGGGCCTTCGGGGAACGGGCAGTGCTCGCGGCGATCGCTGCGATCGCCGTCCTGAACATCGGCACCACGGCGGCCATGATCGCGCGCCGGGACGCCGGGCACGGTGCCGCGTCGAAGAAGCCCGACGCCGGCCCGCCGGTCCGCAAGGCCGCCGTCGCCGCCGTCGTGCTCGGCTTCGTCGCCCTGCAGGCGAGCAACACCGCAGCGGTGTCTTTCATGGCACTGTTTGTCAGCCAGGGCCTCGGCGGCGAGGTCTTCTGGGCCGGCCTTGCCCTGGGAACGTGCGCCGCCCTCGAGGTTCCGGCTCTCCTGATCATCGCGCGGCTCGGCCGCCGCTTCCCCAGCGGGGTCCTCATCACCGCCGGCTGCCTCGCGGGCATCGCCTACTACACGTCGATGACTTTCGCGGCCGATCCTGTGGTCCTCATCTGCCTCCAGCCGCTCAACGCCTGGTTCTTCGGCACCGTGGCGGGCGTGGGCCTGACCCTCTTCCAGCAGATCATTCCGCGCCCGGGCCTCGCCTCCGGGCTGTGGAGCAACACGGCGCGCCTCGGCGCGGTGGTCTCCGGCGTCGTCATCAGCGTCGGAACCACGACGGCGCTGGGTTACCACGGCGTCTTCGCCTGCTCGGCGGGGCTCACCGCCGTCGCCCTGCTCGTCCTCACCCTCAGGGCCCGCGCCATCCGGCCGGCGGCGCCGGAACCAGACCACCACCACCAACCCTCCACGGAAGGACGCCATGGAACTCCAGTCCAAGACCCCCAGCACCAAGGGACCCGCTGACATGTTCACCGGCGACGTCCATTTCGACGTCATCGCCAAGGGCGAAGCACCCTCGCGGCTCCGCGTGAACCTGGTCCGCTTCGCCCCGGGCGCCCGCACCGCCTGGCACCGGCACGCCAACGGACAGACCCTCCACGTCACGGACGGCGTCGGCCTGGTGCAGTCCCGCGGCGGCGACGTCATCGTGATGAAGCCCGGCGATACCGTCTACACGCCGCCGGGGGAGTGGCACTGGCACGGCGCCACGTCCGGGGATTTCATGTGCCACCTGGCCATGTGGGAAGGGCTCGCCGAGGACCAGGAGGGCCCCGAAACGGAGTGGGCCGGGCACGTGGGCGATGAGGAATACGGAGCAGCCAGGAACTTTTGACCGCGGCGCGTTAGCAAGACGGCAATAGGACGGCCCGCCGTCGACAGTAGATCAGTCGGTGTCGGTGCCCCGGAGCAGGGACAGCCCGTGCCCGTTGGCGAAGAGCGGCGACCGGGTGTCGGATGCCACATCGGGCCGCGAGGCGCGGATCTCGTCCATCGAGGATGGCAACTCGAAGGGCAGCCGCCCGCACGGGAGGATCCGCCCCGTGAGTGCGTCCAACAGGGCAGCGTCGGAAACGCCGAACGTGCCTACCAGCGCGCCGGCGAACCGGGCCAGCGGGGTGAGGATCGCGGGGCGGTCCAGGCGGACGTCAATGATCAATGGAACCTTCTTGGAAAGCGCGGCCAGTCGCGAAATGAGCCCGGGCGGGAAGTCCAGGGAACCGGCATGGAAGCCCTCCTCCAGGAACAAATCCTGCCGGTGCTCCCACGGCGCGTGGAGGCGGATGATGGCGACGTCGGCGTCCTCGGGCACGTCAACAGGAAATCCAGTGCCCGCCAAGGCTGCCGGGTCCAGGCCTTCGACGTAGATCCGGGGCTTGCCGGACAGCGGCAGCAGGCGGCTTCCGTCTGAGGTTCCGTCAGCCAGCACTGTCACTGAACGTGCCTGGGCGCGGTGCCCTTCGGCCCGGAAGGAATCGTTGCCAACGAGGACGGCTGCCGCGTCCTCCGAAACGTAGGGGTTGTCGAAGAGGCCCAGCTGGAACTTCACCAGCAGCAGCCGGCGCGCGGATTCGTCGATCCGGCCTTCGCTGACCATGCCATCACGGACCAGGCCAAGGAGCAGCTCCGTGCACTCTTCCCCGCCGAACTGGTCCACGCCGGCGTTCAGGATCTTCTGCATGCGTTCCGCTGCAGTCAGGTTCTCGACCCCCCAAGCGCGGGCGGGTAGTACTTTGTCCCCCACGACATTGTCGTTAACGAGTTCCCAGTCGCTGAGGACCACCCCGGCGTAGCCGAGCTTTTCCCGCAGGAGCCCGGTAATGATCTGCCGGTTGTAGCCGAAACCGACTTCTTCGACGGGTTCACCGTCGAGTTCGAGGCCGACGGGCATTCCGTAGTACGGCATGATGGCGCTGGTGTGGTTGGCGATGGCGGTCCGGAAGGGTTCAAGGTGCTCCTCGAAGCGCCCCCCGGGGTAGACCTGCTCACGGCCGTACGGGAAGTGCGGGTCTTCGCCGTCGCGTTGCGGGCCGCCGCCGGGAAAGTGCTTGGTGGTGCAGGCAACGGAGCCCGGGCCAAGGGACTCGCCTTGGAGTCCCTTGAGGTATTCGACGGCGAACTGCGAGGTTTGCTCTTTGTCCTGGCCGAAGGTGCCGGCCTGCCGGCCCCAGCGCGGTTCGGTGGCTAGGTCCACTGTCGGGTGCAACGCGGCACGGATCCCGACGGCGGTGTATTCCTGCCGCGCGATGTCGGCGAATCGCCGGATCAGCTCTGTGCTGCCGATGGCGGCGAGGCCGATGGGTTCGGGCCACTGGGAGAAATGGCCCGCGTTAAAGGAGACGCCGGTGTTTTCAATGAAGGCGTGCCTTGGATCCGTGGAGATGGTGACCGGGATGCCGTGTGGATTCGATTCGGCGAGTTTCTGGATCGCGTTGCTCCAGCGGGCCGCCTGCCGTGGAGTTCCCAGGGCGTGCACGTTGAAGTGGTTCATGAACTTCTGCCCGACAACAACCGACGTTCCGGACTTGCTGATATTTCCGGGATGCTCCAACAGGGTCCCGTCCGGTCCGGTCTCAATGACTGTGTGAAACAGCAGGCCCACCTTCTCTTCGAGACTGAGCCGGGGCAGGAGGTCAGCCGTCCGTTCTCCAGGGCTGAGGGAGGGATCCTCGAAGGGATCCATCACTCCGTTGCCGTTCAAGTCCCGGTAAAGGGTGCCGTTGGGCGCAAGGGAAGTTTGCAGGTGGTTCACGTGGTACCTCTCGGCTGTTCGGTGAAAGCGTTACTTGATGCCGGTGGCGGCGACGCTTTGGATGAAGAAGCGCTGCAGTGCAACGAAAAGGGCAACGATCGGGGTGATGACCAGGACCGATCCGGCCAGCAGCAGGCCGTAGTTGGTGGCATTCTGCCCGGTCGAGAAAAGGGACAACGCCACAGGCAGGGTGTACATGTCTTCACTCTGGGCCGCGACGAGCGGCCAGAGGAAGTTGTTCCACGAGCCCAGGAAAGTCAGGATCCCCAGCGTTGCCAAAGGCGGCCCGCAAAGGGGCATCACCACGCGGGCGAAGATCCGGAACTCGCTGGCTCCGTCGATCCGTGCCGCTTCAATGATTGAATCCGGGATGCCCAGCATGAACTGGCGCATCAGGAAGACGCCTACTGGCGAGGCCAGGAACGGAAGGAACAGCGCCGGGTAAGTGCTGACCAGCCCCAGTTTGCTGACCATGACAAAGAGGGGAACGAATGTGACCACCCCGGGCACCATCAGGGTCACCATCACCAGCAAGAAGAGGAACCGCTTCCCTGGAAAGTCCATCTTCGCCAGCGCGTAGCCGATCATCGAGCAGAAGAGCAGGTTGCCCAGGACCGTGACGACGGCAACGATGAGGCTGTTGGCGAAGAACTTCTCGATGTGCAGCTCAGTGAACCAGGAAATGTAGTTGGCAAGGGTGCCCTCCTGTGGCCACCACGTGACAGGCCGGCGAAGGAGTTCACCCTGGGTCTTAAAGGATCCCAGCAGCATCCAGGCGAACGGCAGGAGGGTGGCGGCCACGGCGAGCAGCAGCAGGATATATACGAGAGTCCGGCCGCGCTGACCGCGTCGGCGGGGACGGCGCGCAGGTTCACCGGATTCGGTCCGCGAGGGTCCGGGTGTGAGGGTTTCTGTGGGAGATGTCATGGCAGTGCTTAGTCCTTCGACCGGAGGGCACGGAATTGGATGAGGCTCAGCAGCGCAATGGCGACGAAGAGCACATAGCTGGCGGCAGATGCCAAGCCGTACTTGCCGAATCCGAACTGGTTGTAAGTGAAGTAGCTGATGGACAGGGTCGAATCGAGCGGCCCGCCCTTGGTCATCACGAACGGCTCTTCGAAGAACTGCAGGTAGCCGACGGAGAGCAGCACCGCGCCCAGCAGCAGGGTGGGCCGGAGGGTGGGCAGCGTGATCCTGGTGAACCGCTGCCAGGCATTGGCACCGTCCACTTCGGCGGCTTCGAGCATTTCCACCGATACGTTCTGCAGCCCCGCCAGGAAGATGATCATCAGCGTGCCCATGTTCCGCCACACGGCCATCAGGATCATGGCCGGCATGGCCCATGTGGTGCTGTTGAGCCAGTCAGGGCCGTGGATTCCCGCAGCGCCCAGGATGGTGTTCAGCAGGCCGTCCGGCTGCAGGATGAACCGCCACACCACAGCCACTGCAACAATGCTGGTGACCACGGGGGTGTAGAACCCCACGCGGAAGGCCGTCCGGAAGCGTTTGATTCCGCTGTTCAGTGCCACAGCGAGGGCCAACGCGACAGCCATGGTCAGTGGCATGCCGACGACGACGAAATAGGCGGTGTTGAGCATTGAATGGACGAACTGCGCGTTGGCGAATAACGCCGCGTACTGCTTGATGCCGACGAAACCGACCGCGGCCGGGTTCTGGACGTCACGGCTGGTGAAGTCGGTGAAGGACATCGCGAAGGAGGAAACCAGCGGAACCAGCATGAAGACGGCGAAGATCGCCACGAACGGGACCGCGAACATCCACGCGACGACTGCCTGCCTGCGGCGGCGCAAGGAGGGTCCGGCCGCACCCCGGGGTGACCGGGATGCGGAAGGCAACGGGGTGCGGCTGGACGTAGTGCTCATGTTCAGCGGCCTGTCCCGATTGAGTCGGCCGTGGACTGCAGTTCCTTCAGGGCCGAAGCCGGGTCTTTTCCGGCCTTCACGATTTGTTCCAGCTGGGTGTCGGCGGCGGCAGACACCTGGGTCCAGGTGGTCAGGGACGGAGGGGAGTTGACGTCCTTGAGCTGGTCGCCGAAGACGGCAAGCTTGGAGTCACCGGAGAGCGACGGGTCCTTCCACGCAGACTGGGATGCGGGCAGGTCCCCTGTCGCCTTGTACCACTTGACCTGGATGTCGGGCCGGGAAAGCCACTGGATGAACTTCCATGCTGCGTCCCGGTTCTGGGATTTCTTGAACACGACCAGGTTGGAGCCACCTGCGAAGGAGGTCGCAGACTTCTGCTTCGGGACCATGGCCACCTTGTACTTGTCGGCGAATCCCGCGCCGCCGGCCTTTTCAAGCTCGCCGATCCCGGACGGACCGCCGATCCACATGGGAACGGATCCGTCCACGAACGCGGACTCGGCCGCTCCGGCACCGGTGGCGGGGTTCTTGTTGGCAATGCCTTCGGTGAAGAAGCTGTTGTAGTAGTTGAGGGCTTCAGCTAGCTCCGATGTGTCCAGCGTCCATTTGGTGCTGTCCTGGTTCACCAACTGAGCCCCGGCCGACCAGACAAACGGGAGAATGCGCTGGAAAGAGTCCGTTCCGCCCGCGGGGAGGGCCACCCCATACTTGGCCCCGGCCTTGTTTTGGAGGTCCTTGGCCAAGGATTTGAAGCCATTCCAGTCGGTGGGGAAGGTCTTATGGCCGGCCTTTGCTGCAAGATCGCTGCGGTAGAAGACCACATTGGCATCCACGTACCACGGGACGCCATACGTGGTCCCGCCCACGTCGGTCGACTTCACGGAACCGGGAAAAATGTCGCCGGTATCGATTGTGCCTGGCGTAGCGTCAAAGGCATCGCTGAAGTCGCTCATCCAGGTGGTGCCCATTTGGGCGATATCGGGGGTGGTGCCACCGGCGATGGCCGTCTGATATTTGTTGTGGGCGGCATCCCAGGGGATGGCCGTGACGTTGACCTTCACGCCGGGATTGGCTGCCTCGAATTCCTTTGCCAAGGCAGGCAGTGCGGCGCCCTCGGCGCCCTGCGCCCACACCGTGACTGTACCGGTCGCGGGGCCCGAGGCAATTGGCGAAGCTGATTCAGCGGATCCGGAGGCGGATCCATTGTCGCGTCCGCAAGCAGTCAGGAGCAGGGCCGCTGCAAGGCCGATTGCCGCTGCTTTCGTAGCTTTGGGATGGAGCATTCTCGGTGCCGGCAGGGCTGCCCGTTTCTTAAACATCATTGTTCCTCTCAAAGGAAGGGGGAGGGGTGGGGAAGAGAGCATTGGTGCTGCTCGGCGTCGACGACCGGCCCGCGTTATCGAGTGTACGCGCATACATTTTGCTGTGGCAAGGGTCACGTCCCCTTTTATTTCAACGATGTATGCGCGTACAGTTTGTGATAGCCTCGGCGATTGGCCGGGCTTGTGACCTCGAGGTCGAACGCCCGGGGAAAGGGGATTCTGTGCCTACCAACAGCACGCCAACGGTTTACGACGTCGCGGCGGCCGCGGGCGTTTCCACGGCCTCCGTTTCCAGGTTCTTCCGCACCCCGGACAAGGTGCGGCCCTCTACGCAGGAGGCGATACGCAAGGCAGTTGAAACGCTCGGCTACACCCCTAGCGGGCTCGCACGGGGCCTGGCCGAGCGCCACAGCGGCGTCGTCGGCATGTACTCGTTCAGCGGCCATGAGCCCGACGAACTGGCCATGCCGGAGCGGCTCGACAAGGACGACGTCCCCCTGGTCCGCGAATCGTCGACGAGCCCAAGGCTCTACCCGCTCTTCGCCGACGAGGTGCTCCGGGGCGTCGAGCTCGAATGCACTGTGCGTGGCCTCCCGCTCGCCGTTGGCTGGCAGAAGCTGGACTCCGGCGGCGTTGCCCTGGATGAGATCGCCCGTCGCGTAGACGGCCTCGTGGTGCTCCCCCACGTGATGTCCGAGTCAACGCTCGTCCACCTGGCCCGGACCAAGCCCATCGTCCTGGTTGCCCAATTCCCGGAAGACCCCGCGGTAATGTCCTCCGTGACGGTCAACAACAACGCCGGGATGCGCCGGCTCGTCCAGCACTTGATCGAAGACCACGGGCGCAGGAGTTTCTGGTTCGCCGGGCCCGTCGATGACTACGACCGTTTCGCGCGGCACAAAGGGTTCCTCCACGCTCTCCAGGCAGCCGGTCTTGCCGCCCCGGACGGCGTTGTCCTGGGCGGCACGACGGGCAGGTCAGACGCGCGGGAAGCCCTCACAGCCATGCTCGCCGACGTGGCAGGACTGTCGCAGCTGCCCGAAGCGATTGTGTGCGCGAACGATCAGACTGCCTTAGGCGTCATCGAGGGCCTCACCGAGGCCGGGGTCAAGGTTCCTGAAGACGTTGCGGTCACCGGCTTCGACGGGATCGATGCAGGTCGGTTCATGCGGCCGGCTCTCACTACGGTCCGCCAACCCATGGACCTGCTGGGCCGGGTCGCCGTCGAACTCCTGAGCAAACGGATGGCAGAGGTCCCATCGGCTTGCGAGCAGCGGGTCCTTCCTGTCCAGGTGATGCTTCGGGAAAGCTGCGGCTGCACGCTGTAGGCGGCGCTCCCGGCTACGCAAGCGTCCCGGGCAACACAAAAGGGACGGTCCCTGAGCCTGAACGGTAGCTCAGGGGCCGTCCCTGTGTTTGCTTGCTGTGCCGGCTGCTTTTCTGCCGGTTGCTCCTGTGCCCCGCGCTGGGCTCAGGCTGCGATTGCTTCGCGGGTCTGGCCGAAGGGCACGGACTCGTCGAAGGCAACGGTGTAGCTACCCGGCTTGTGGCGGGTAACGAGGATGCCGCAGTCGGCGTGTGCCGCGGCGTCCTCGATCAGGGTGTTGACTGCCTGGTCCAGGCCGTCGTGGATGTCCTGGCCATTGGAAAAGGTCAGGTGGATTTCGCGTTCTGCAGTCATCGCAGGGGTCATTTGGGGGCCTCCTAATACTTGCCGCATGCGAAGGCGGCTTATAAATCATAAAGGGCGGAGGCCAAAATTTGTAAGATGACTGTCAGCCTGTGATCCCGGTCTCAGCGGCGGACCATGGCCCGCAGCAGTTTCACGGCCACGGAAAGGGCCGCGATGTCCACCGGTCCGGGCTTGATGGCTTCCTGGATGGTCTCCTGGATCCGGGACAGCTGCTCGATGTTCCCGCGCTCCCAATCGGTGATCCGCTCCACCGGATCGGCGGCCGACGTCGTGGACCGGGAGGTGTGCCGCACCACCGCCTTGGTCATGTCCGCCAGCACCAGGTACATGTCGTCCCGCAGTGCGGCCCGGGCCAAGGACTCCCAGTGCGTTGCTCGCGGCAGCATGGTGATGTGCTCCAGCAGGGGGATGGCCGAGATGCGCTCGAACACGGCGAAGTAGACCTCTGCCACGGCCTCGGCCGGTTCCTGCAGTTCCTCGGCGATGGCCGTGATGTCCAGCAGGCCGTAGCTGACCAGGATTTCCGAGGCCCGGATCCCCAGCTCGTGCGGCACGCCCACCGAATCCGTGTGTGCCAGCCGTTTCAGCGAATGGGCGAGGTTGATGCCGTGCAGGAAACCCGTGAAACTGGCCCGCAGCAGCGACATCGGCCCTTCGAGGCGGGCCAGCGCATCGGCCACCGGCTTGTCCCGGAAGTCGTGGGTCACGTACCAGCGGACGGAGCGGTCCAGGAGCCGGCGCATGTCGAGGGCGACGGCGGCGCCGTGCTCGCTCGCCAGGCCGGCCGGCAGCTGGGCGATGGCGTCCGTGATCGCGTCGAAGTCCCAGATCTGCCGCATGACCACGAACCCGCGGGCAACCGCCGTCGCGGACACCGTGGTCTCCTCCATGGCGCGGAAGGCGAACGCGGTGCCGCCCATGTTGATCATGTCGTTCGCCACCACGGTGGCCACGATCTGGCGCATCAACGGGTGGGTCGAGAGGTGTTCGCCGAACCGTTCGGTGACCTGCCGCGGGAAGTAGTCCTGGAGGGTCTGTGAAAACCAGGGATCGTCGGAGAGGCCGCCCTCGGTGAGTTCGCGGGCGAGTTCGATCTTGGCGTAGGCCGCCAGTACGGCGAGTTCCGGCGTCGTCAGTCCTTTGCCGGTTTGGACGACGCGTTCCCTGAGTTCCTCGTTGCTGGGCAGGCATTCGAGGCCGCGGTCCAGGTCCGTGGCGCCCTCCAGCCAGTCCATGGTCCGCTCGAAGCTGGGGCTCCATTCAAGGGCCAGCTGCTTGTCGTTGAGGAGGAGCGTGTTCTGGTCGTGGTTGGTTTTCAGCACGAGGCGGCCCACCTCGTCCTCCAGCGAATGAAGGAACCCGGTCCGTTCGGCCACGGACATCCTGCCGGCGGAAATCATCCGGTCCAGGAAGACCTTGATGTTGACCTCGTGGTCCGAGCAGTCGACGCCGGCGGAGTTGTCGATCGCGTCGGAGTTCACCAGGATCCCGGCCAGGGCCGCCTCCACCCGGCCCCGCTGCGTGATGCCGAGGTTGCCGCCTTCGGCGACGATATGGCAGCGGAGCTGTGCGGCGTCGATCCGGATGGCGTCGTTGGACTTGTCCCCGACGTCGGTGTGGGACTCCGCGGACGCCTTGATGTAGGTGCCGATGCCGCCGTTGTAGAGGAGGTCCACCGGGGCCATGAGGACGGCGCGGAGAAGATCGGGCGGGCTCATCGCCGCGGTGCCTTCCTCCAGGCCCAAGGCGAGCCGGACCTCCTCGGTGAGGGGGATCGACTTCTCCGCGCGGGAGAACACGCCCCCGCCGGGGCTGAGCTTCTTGGCCTTGTAGTCGGCCCACGAGGAACGGGGGAGCTTGAAGAGCCGTTGCCGTTCGGCGTAGGAGACGGCCGGGTCCGGGCTCGGATCCAGGAAGATGTGCCTGTGGTCGAACGCCGCCACGAGCTTGATGTGGCGGGAGAGGAGCATGCCGTTGCCGAAGACGTCGCCGCTCATGTCGCCGATGCCCACCACCGTGAAGTCCTCGCTTCCGGAGTCGATCATCAGTTCCTTGAAATGGTGCCGCACGGACTCCCACGCGCCGCGGGCGGTGATGCCCATCTGCTTGTGGTCGTAGCCCACCGAGCCGCCGGAAGCGAAGGCGTCGCCGAGCCAGAATCCGTACTCTGCGGCGAGAGCGTTGGCGATGTCGGAGAACGCGGCCGTCCCCTTGTCCGCGGCGACCACGAGGTAGTAGTCGTCGCCGTCGTGCCTCACCACCCGGGGCGGCGGCACCACACTGCCGTTGCCGCCGTCGGCGTCCGGCAGGAGGTTGTCCGTGAGGTCCAACAGGCCGCGGACGAACGTCCGGTAGCTTTCCTGGCCCTCGGCCAGCCAGGCCGCGCGGTCTTCGGCCGGGTCCGGCAGGCGCTTGGGGAAGAATCCGCCCTTGGCCCCGGTGGGGACGATCACGGCGTTCTTGACCGTCTGGGCCTTCACCAGCCCCAGCACTTCGGTGCGGAAGTCCTCGCGCCGGTCCGACCAGCGCAGGCCGCCGCGGGCTATCGCGCCGAACCGCAGGTGCACGCCTTCCACGCGCGGCGAGTAGACCCAGATTTCGAACTTCGGCCGGGGTTCCGGGGCGGCGGGGATGCCGGCGGGGCTGAGCTTGAAGCTCATGTACGGCTTGCCCAGGTAGAAGTTGGTGCGCAGCGTGGCGTCCACCAGGCTGGCCAGGGAGCGCAGCAGGCGGTCCGCGTCCAGGCCCGGGACGGCGTCGATGGCTTTGGCCAGTTTCGTGCGGGCTGCGTGCACGGCCTGGGTGCGGTGGCTGAACTCGCTGTCATGCCCCTCGAACACGTCCCCCTCGAACACGTCTCCGCCTGCCGGTCCGGGGTGGATGAGTTCGGGCTCGAACAGGTCCGGGGCGAAGGTGTCGGGATCGAACTTTGCCTCGAACAGGTCAAGCAGCGCGTGCGTTGCCTTGGAGTTCTCCCGGAGGGTATCCGCGATGAAGCCGTAGGAGTTGGTGCTGCCGAGCTGCCGGAGGTACTTCGCGTAGGCGCGCAGGATGGCGGTCCGGCGCCATCCGAGGCCTTCCCGGAGGACCAGCGCGTCGAAGGCGTCCGACTCCGAATCGCCGCGCATGGCCGCGGAGAACGAGCCCGCCAGGAGGTCGCCCGTGGCCAGGGGGTCCACCCCGCGCGGATACTTGAGCCCGAGGTCGTACAGGAAGAACTGCCGGCCGTCGGCGCGCAGCACGGCGAACGGCCGCTGGTCCAGCACCTTGAGGCCGAGGTTGTGGAAGAACGGCAGGATTTCGGTGAGGCTCTGCGGCCTGGTGGTGTAGAGCCGGATCCGCGCATCCTCGGACAGCACCGCCGTTCCCGCGCGCCGGTATACGGTCAGCAAAGGGTCCGGTGTTTCCCCGTCGTCGGGCGGGAAGCTCTCGAACTTCGCGATGTCCCCCACGGCGTCCTCGACCTCGTAGTCGGCCTTGTAGCTGGCCGGGAAGGCTGCGGCCCAGAGCTGCGAAAGCCGCGAGGCCTCGCCCGCGGGGAACCGCGCCTGCAGCGCCTCGTCCAGGCCTTGCGCCCAGGAGCGGGTGGCGGCGATGATCCGCTGCTCGAGGGCTGCGGAGTCGATGAGGGCCGGAGCGGCGCCGGAGGCTGTTGTACCGGCGCTCGCGCCGGGGCTGCCGGCGTCCGGCAGCAGGATCCGGAAGAAGACCCGGGCCATCGCCGATTCCCCCAGGCGGAGTTCGAACTCGATGGCCTCGGATCCGAAAGCCTCCCGCAGTTCACGCTCGATGTTCAGCCGCACCGCGGTGCTGTAGCGGTCGCGGGGCAGGAACACCAGCGCGGTCATGAACCGGCCATACGAATCCGGACGAAGGAACAGGCGGGTGCTGTGCAGGTCCTGGAGGCGCAGGATGTCCCGGGCGTGCGCCGCCAGCTGTGCGGCGTCGATGTGGAAAAGCTCGTCGCGCGGGTACGCCTCGATGACGGACAGCAGTTCCTTGCCGTGGTGCGATGCGGGCGGAAAGCCGACGCCCCGCAGCACCTCCGCCACGGTGTCCCTGATGACCGGGATGTCGAGGGCGGAGCGCGCCGCCGAGCCGGGGGAGAAGAGGCCCACGAAGGTACAGCCCGTCCCGTCGCCGTCAGCCGCGGCCAGGCTGATTTCGTCGAGGTAGGCGCGGCGCAGCACGGTGGAGCGGAGGGCGGACTTCGTAAGGGTGAGGACGCCGGCACGGCCCTGGCCGGCGTCGGATGTGGGACTGCCAATCGTGGTCACGGGCCCGCCGGCAGGTACCTTCCGGAGCAGCCCAAGGCCGCGCTTCCCGCTGTAGCCGAGGAAGATGAAGTTGCCGTCGTTCAGCCAATGCAGCAGCTCCTGCGCCTCCCGGCCGTCCGGCACGCCGTCCAGCCGGCGGATCTCGCCGGCCAGTTCTTCGTGGATGGCGGCCGAGTCTTCAGCGGCGGCGCGGACGTCCTCGATGACGGCGTGCAGCCTTTGCGTGAGCTGCTCTGCCCGCTGTTCGTCCGCGAGCCGGGGGATCTCGATCGCCACCCATGCTTCGGTGAGGTGGCCGCCGTCGTCGTCTTCTTCCGCGGCCTCCGGCCCGGCGGGCGGAACGGAAGGTTCGACGCCGGCCGGCAGCCCCTTGCGGTGAGGTCCCCGGCGGACCTCGGCCAGGCGGTGCGTGGCCGGGTCGCGGACGACGCTGAACACCGGGTGCACGAGCAGCCGGATGGCCGCGGCGTCGCGCGCGATTTCGGCGGTGGCGGAGGGGAGCAGGTACGGCAAGTCGTCCGTGACGATGGCGACGAGGCTCGCGTCGGTCTCGTTCAGGACCCCGATGACCGTCTGCCCGGGCTCGCGGTGTTCGGCCAGGGAGCGGTGGTAGCGGGCCCGCTCCAGCAGGGTTTCCGGGGTGTAGTTGCGGACGTCGTCGTCGGCGACATGCTCGTAGTAGTCGGTCAGGAATCCGTCCGCCGGCTCGATCCTGGATGCCATGTCGCTGCGCCTCCGACGCGCAAAGGAGCGGCCGTGCTTGCGGTCGGCGAAGTCCTTGCGCCTCATCTCATGATGGCTGGCGCCGGGGCGGCGGTAAAGGCTTCCGGAATGGGGGCGTTGCCGCTGCGACGCCTGAGACGTGGTGGCGGGATTCGAACCCGCGTGCGCTGCTTTGCAGGCAGCTCCCTGGCCTCTTGGGTACACCACGTGCATCGAGACTAGGCAGGCCCGTGGGGCCCGGCCAACATTGTTTTCGCCGCCTTTCGAAGCGCGACGCCGGGTTGCCCGGAATGTCCCGATGTTGCCTTGCTTTGCGCCGTGTGACGCGGTGGAGCTAGCGCTTGACGGCGTCCAGTTTCAGCATCTTGGCGATGACGTTGTCCAGTTCGGAGTCGTCGAAGATCTTCTTCCAGTCGTCCTTGATGATGGTGTCCTTGCCGTACTGGATGGCGATTTCGCAGGCCTCGGAGAACGGGTTGGAACCGCGCAGGGCGTTGGTGAGGGCGATCTGCACGTGGCCGAACAGCATGGCCTTGGCGGCTTCCTCGGGGACGCCCACGGTGTGGACGGTCTCGTGGAGGGCTTCGTTGAGCAGGGTGCCGATCATGCAGGCCACGGTCTCCACCAGGGTGGGTTCCAGGACGGCGAGCTGGTAGACGGTGACCCAGTGCACGTCGATGACGGGTGCGTAGATGGTGCGGATGACGGCTTCGGCTGCGTCGCGGGTTGCGGTGGGGGCGTCGTCATCGATGGCTGCTACTACGTTCTGCGGTGCGCCTTCGCCGCCGAAGGTGTCGGCCCATTCTTCCTTGGTGGTGCGCTCCAGGAACACGGACGGGTGGCACGGGTGGGCGACGGCCTGCACCACGTCGTCGCGCTTGGCCAGCAGGCCGGCGTAGGCGGCGGCAGGGTCAAGGGTCAGGAGGATCGCGCCGGACTTCATCTGCGGGACCACGCCTTCGGAGACGACGCCCAGGACGGTGTCCGGGACGGCGAGGATCACGACGTCGGCGCCCTTCACGGCGTCGTCGGTGGCGGTGATGTCGCGGCCTTCGGCCTGGACGCGCTCCTGGCCGGCGGGGGAGTTCTCGCTGTAGAAGACGGTGTGGTTGGACTTCTGGAGGTTCCGGGAAACGCGCATCCCCATCTTGCCTCCGGCTCCGATGACGGCGACGGTCAAAGTTTCTGCTGACATTTCACTTGCTCCTTAGGAAATCGAGGCTTTGTTGGGTCCACTGGTTTTCGAGGCGGATGGTCTCCGCTTCGGAGTCCTGCCAGGGCAGCCAGTGCTCGACGATTTGGTTGATGTTTCTGGTTTTGGGCTGGATCTTTTCGACCATGTAGTCGTAGTCGAGAAGGCCTTCGCCCAGGGGTGCGCCCGAGTACGTGAACCCGACCCATCCCTGCTTGCGGCTGAACGCAAAGTCTTTGATGTGCATGTTCAGGACATAAGGCCCGACGGCGTCAATCACCTCACGCGGCATCTCCAGCGCAGCGACCGTGTTGGCAGGGTCGCTGCAGATTCCGAGGTACGGACTGTTGACCTGCTTCACCACCGCGAGGATCCGTTCCGTGGGGACCTGTTCATAGGTTTCGACGGCGATCCGCACCCCGGCTGCCTCGAACGCGGGAAGAACCTCGGTGAAGATGGCGGTGGCTTCCTCGTTGTCCGGGGTGTGGCCGGGGACGTTGAACATGGTTCGGAGGATGTCCGAACCCAGGACCTGTGCGATGTGCAGGAAGCGGCGCAGGTGTTCCGGACGGATGCCCTTCGTCCCGACTTCCAGGGTGATCCCCAGTTCGTCGGCCGTCGCGCGGACGGCGGCGAGGCCGGCGTCGTCCATTCCTTCCAGCGGTGCGTAGTCGCAGATCTGGAACAGGTCCACGCCTAGCCCTGCCGCTTTCCGCAGGGCATCGTGGATGCTCAGCGGTTCGCTGACCTGGTCCGAGAGCTGCCAGAAGAACGCGTAGCTGCTGAGCCCGATCCTGCTTTGGCCGACCCGGCTCATGCTGCCACCTGCTTCGCGGCCAGCCGTGCGGCGGTTTCGTCCAGGATGGCCTTCAGCGCGGCGGGGTCGTGCGCGAAGCGGCCCAGGAACAAGCCGGCGACGGCGGTGTCCAGTTCCGTGATGAGGCCCGGTCCGGCGCTGCCGCCGTAGATGACCCGGCTGTCTTCCTGTCCCGGCAGGGAGCGCAGGTGCTCGTCGAGGCCGCGGACCACGGCGCTGATGTAATCCGGTGTGGCCGGCTCGGGTGCCCCGATGGCCCACTGCGGCTCGTAGGCCACGATGGTCCGGCCGACGGGGCCGAGCGTTGCCGCGCGGTTGAGGGCGGCGTCGATCTCCGCGGTGCACTGGGCAATGGCTTCCTCGGGGGAGCCGGCGGTGAGTTCGCCGACGCAGAGGACCGGGGTGAGGCCGTTGCGGTAGGCCGCGGCAGTCTTGAGCCCGATGATCCGGTCGTCCTCGCCGAAGATGCGGCGGCGCTCCGCGTGGCCGACTTCCACATACCGCCCACCCAGCTCAGCGACGGTGGTGCCGCCGACTTCGCCGGTGTAGGCGCCTTCGTCTTCCCAGAAGATGTCCTGCGCCCCGGTGCCCACGCCGGCCGCGCCCAGGATCCGGGCCGCTTCGGGCAGGGCAGGCAGGACCGGCAGGACGAACACCTCGATGTCGCCGCTGGCGACCGCCGGATGCTTCAGTGCGATGGTTGCGACCTCGCGGCAGTAGTCCACCGAACGCTGGTAGCCGAAGTACATCTTCAGGCTGACGCCGATCACCGCGCCGGGGCCCTGGGGCTTAGCAGGACGTGACACCCTCGTAGTCCTTAATCAGCGTGACTTTCCCGGCCGAGGCAGAGGTTTCGTCGAAGGTGTACGTGAGCCATTCCTTGGCCAGGCGGCGGGCCAGTTCCAGGCCGACCACGCGCTGGCCCATGGTGAGCACCTGGGCGTTGTTGGACAGGACGGACCGTTCCACGGAGAAGGAGTCATGGGCAGTGACGGCGCGGATGCCCGGGACCTTGTTCGCCGCGATCGCCACGCCCAGGCCGGTGCCGCAGACCAGGAGGGCACGGTCGGCCTTGCCGGCGGCGATCAGCTCAGCGGCGGCGATCGCCACGGACGGGTAGGGGGTGTGGGAGGTGGCGTCCACTCCGACGTCGGTCACTGATTCCACCAGGGGGTTGGCTTCGAGGTCGGCCTTGAGGGCTTCCTTGTATTCGAATCCGGCGTCGTCCGATCCGATGACCAGGCGCAGTTTGGCGCTCATGCGTTCTCCTTAACAGTGTTCTCTACGAGGGTGTTGTGGATGGCCCGGACGATCAGCGCCATCGAGACGGCTCCGGCGTCGGGCGTTCCGAGGCTCTTTTCGGCGTGCGGGCGGGCGCGGCCCATGACGGGCAGCAGGTTTGCGGTGGCTTCGGCGGCCTGTTCGGCGACGGCCGCGGCGGCGCCCCAGGATTCGCGGAGGGAGGCCCCGCCCTGGACGGCGGCGGTGAGGGCGTCGCTGAACGGGGACAGCACGTCAACGAGGGTCTTATCGCCCACCTTGGCCCGGCCGAAGTCCATGATGGAGCGCTTGGCCTCGGCCACGCCCGCAGCCACTGCGGCGGCGTTCGGGGCCTCCGTGTCGCCCACTGCCTGCCCGACGGCGCGCAGGGCCATGCCCCACAGCGCACCGGAGGTGCCGCCGGCCTTGTCGGCCCAGGCGTCCGCGGCCAGGAACAGGGTGGTCCCGGCACCTGCGCCACGTTCGACGGCGTCCGCAGCGGCTGCTGCTGCGGCGTGGACTCCGCGTTCCATGCCGATGCCATGGTCGCCGTCGCCGGCGATCGCGTCGATCCGTCCCAGCTCGGCCACGTTCGCGTCGATCACGGCCTTCGCGGCGTCCAGAGCGGCCAGCACGGCGGGGGCCGCGGCCCGGGATTCGTCCGAGGCGTCCGGGATGACCGCTTCCTGTTCCGCGCCGGCGGCGAGTTCGTCGGCGTCGAGCGCCTGGGCGGTGACGGCGCCGCGCCGGAAAGCCGGGGCGTCGGCGGGAGCCAGCCAGAGTTCCTCGAGTTCGGCATCCAGCCAGAACAGGGTGAGGGAGGTGCCGGCCATGTCAAAGCTGGTGACGAGCTCGCCTACCTGCGGGTCCACGGCCTCGATCCCGGCCTCGGCCAGCAGCTGCGCCACCCGGCGGTAGACCACGAAGAGTTCCTCGTACTTCACCGAACCCAGCCCGTTGAGGATCGGGACAACGCGGGCGCCCTCCACGGACAGGCCCTCGGGGACCTCCGCCAGGAGGTCCTTGACCAGCAGTTCGGCGAGCTCGTCCGCCGTCGGGATGTCCGTTTCGGCGATGCCCGGCTCGCCGTGGATGCCCATGCCCACGGCCATCCGACCCGCCGGGACGGTGAACAGCGGCTCCGGGGCGCCCGGCAGGGTGCAGCCGGTGAACGCGACGCCGAAGGAGCGGGTCCGGTCGTTGGCGCGTTCAGCGATCCCGACGACGGCGTCCAGGGAGTAGCCGGCTTCGGCGGCCGCTGCGGCCACCTTGAACACGGTCAGGTCGCCGGCGATGCCGCGCCGCTTGTGCTTCTCGGCCAGCGGTGCGGAGGAGATGTCGTCCGTCACGGCGATGCTGCGGCAATCGATGCCCTCGGCGCGGAGCTTGTCCTGGGCCTGGGTGAAATGCAGGACGTCCCCGGCGTAGTTCCCGTAGCCCAGCAGCACGCCGCCGCCGTTGGAAGCAGCTTTGGCCACGTTGTAGACCTGCTGCGCGGAGGGGGAAGCGAAGAGGTTTCCCATCGCGGCGCCGTGGGCCAGGCCCTGGCCCACGAGGCCGGCGAACGCGGGGTAGTGACCGGAGCCGCCGCCGATCACCAGCGCCACCGTGTCCGGGATGCTCTTCGTGCTGCGGGCGACGCCGCCGGAGACGCGCCGTACCCAGCGGCCGTGCGAGGCGACGAATCCTTCGATCATCTCGTCGGCGAAGGCTGCGGGTTCGTTGAACAAGCGGGTCATGCGGAGGCTCCTGGAGCTCTTGGTCTGGAAATGGGGGGGCGGGGACCCAACTGACTGGCAGTTGTTGTCGTTATGGGCGTTCAAAACGACAACAACTGCGAGTTAGTTGGGCGGAACGGGGTTACGGTTCGGCGTGGTGACCGGCGCCAGCGGGGTCAAGGGCCTCGGCCGGGGTGCCTTCGCTTGCCTTGCCGCGGCGGCTGAGGACCACCATGAGGATCGAGGAGAGCAACATGAAGCCGCCCACTACGAACATGGGAACCGTGTAGTTGCCGGTCCAGTCCTTGAGCCAGCCCGTGATGTAGCCGGCGCTGAAACCGGCCAGGTTGCCCACGGTGTTGATGAGGGCGATGCCTGCCGCGGCTGCTGCGCCGGTGAGGAACTGGGTGGGAACGGTCCAGAAGTTGGGCAGGGCCGCGAAGATCGACATGGCCGTGATGGTGATGACCGCGATGGTCGCCGCGGGGGAGCCGGCGAACAGCGCCAGCGGGATGCTGAGGCCGCCCACGAGGGCCGGGAGCGCGATGTGCCAGGTCTTGACGCCGCGCTTGGTGGCGTCCTTGGACCAGAAGTACAGGGCGAAGGCCGCCGGCAGGTACGGGATGGCGGTGATCAGGCCCTTCTGGAAGACATCGAACTTGGCGCCGTAGAGGCCTTCGAAGCCGGCGATGATGGTCGGCAGGAAGAAGCCTAGGGCATACAGGCCGTAGATGAAGCCGAAGTAGATCAGGGAGAGCATCCAGACGCGGCCATTGCCGAACACCGTGCGGACGCTGACGTGCTTGTTGCTGGCGGTGGTGGCGTTCTTTTCCTTCTCCAGGGCGCCGGTGAGCCAGGTCTTTTCCTCGGCAGTGAGCCACTTGGCCTTGGCCGGGTTGTCTGCCAGGTAGAACCAGGCGATGACGCCGATCACGATGGCGGGGACTGCCACGCCGAAGAACATGAAGCGCCAGCCTTCGAGGCCGAAGAAGACGCCGTGCTGCTGGATGAGTGCACCGGCGAGGGGAGCGCCGATCACGGTGGTCAGCGGCTGTGCCAGGTAGAAGAGGGCCAGGATCTTGCTGCGGTGCTTGGACGGCACCCAGAGGCTCAGGAAGAGGATGGCGCCCGGGAAGAAGCCGGCTTCGGCCACACCCAGAATGAAGCGCAGGATGTAGAGCTGCTCAACGTTGCCCACCCAGGTGAACAGCAGGGACACGATGCCCCAGCTGACCATGATGCGGGCCAGCCAGCGGCGTGCCCCGAACTTGTGGAGGGCCAGGTTGCTGGGAACTTCCAACAGGATGTAACCGATGAAGAAGACGCCGGACGCGAAGCCGAATTGCGCCGCGGAGAGCGCGAGGTCGGTGTTCATGCCGTTGGGGCCGGCGAAGGAGATGGCCGTGCGGTCCAAGTAGTTGATGAAGAACATCAGGGCGACGAACGGCACCAGCCGGATCGCCACTTTCCTGATCGCGGATTTCTCAACCACCGATTGTGTGGTGTCCACATTGACTCCTAGATGTTGGGGTCCCTGCGGATCCTGCACTGGATGCGCCGGGCTGACTCGTGGCATCGCCGCTTGGGAGGGGGCGATGGCGAAGCTTGTGATTTAAACCATAGGCTTGGAATCTAAATTGGTCAACCGGTTGATGAGTTTGATTCCGGACCGCACGGCGGGACCGCAAAATTGGTCATCCGGTTGCTACGCTGTGAGGGTGTCAGCGAATTCCGCCGCAGCCGCGGCCCACATGACGGCAGCTCTTGCCCCCATGGAGCAGGGCTCCGTCGTGTCCGAAGTGGCGGAACGGCTCCTGGCCTACTTCACGAGCGGAGACATCGCCCCTGGAACCCGCCTCCCGGCGGAACGCCAGTTGGCGGCCTCGCTCGGCGTCGGGCGCTCGGCAGTGCGCGAGGCACTGGCAGCCCTGGAAATACTGGGCATCGTCATCGTGCGACCCGGATCAGGGACCTACCTGCGCGACGGCGTCTCCGAACTTTTGCCGCGCACGCTCAGCTGGGGACTCATGCTGGGGGAGCCCAGGACCCGCGAGCTGGTCGAGTTGCGCAGCGGCCTTGAGATCCAGGCTGTCGAGCTGGCGGCGCTTCGCGTCACGGACGAGGCGTTGGAGCGCATGCGCGCGGACCTGGCCCTGATGGAAAAGAACCTGGACAACCTGGCGGTCTTTGTCGAGGCGGATGCCGCGTTCCATCGGGAGATCGCCGCGGCCTCGGGGAATATGGTCCTCGAGGAACTCCTTCAGAGCATCCGTTCGCTGCTGCGCATCTGGGTGGACCGGGCGCTGACCGACGAAGGCCACGCCGAGGCAGCGCTGAAGGAACACACCGCCATCTACGAAGCGCTCAAGGCGCGGGATTCCGGCGCGGTTTCCAAGACCATGCGTTCACACATGGAGACCGCCTCAAAGCGGCTGCTCGCCGGCTTCGACGCCGCGCAGTAAGGACAGCCCAGTAGCGCTTAGGTACGCGCGGGCGGTGCCGTCGATTCGCGGAGCACGAGTTCGGGCTCCACGACGTAATGCTGGCCGCGCTCGCCGGTGACGATCTGGTGGTGGAGCATTTTGAACGTTGCCATGCCGAGGGCCCGGAAATCGAGGCGCATGGTGGTCAGGGGCGGCGAGAAGTAGGCGGCCGCGGGCATGTCGTCGACCCCCACGATCGAAAAGTCCCCGGGCGCGCGGACGCCGCGCCGCTCCATGGCACTCAGGAAGCCGAGGGCGATCTCGTCGTTGCTGGCGAAAACGGCCGTGAAGGTGGCGGGGTCGGCGAGTTCTCCGGCCTGGAAACCCGACACTGAGGACCAGTCCGTGGCGGCGTGGAGGACGTGGGGGCTGAGGCCTGCGCCTTCCATGGCGGCCCGGTAGCCGCGCTCGCGCTCGAGGGCTTCGTTCCGGGTGACGGGGCCGGCCACGTGCAGGATCTCGCGGTGTCCCAGCCCGATGAGGTGGAGGGTCGCTTCGTGGCCGGCGGCGTAGGAGTGTGTGCCCGCGGTGCCTTCGTCCGAGGAGGGGAGCTCGGACACCGTGATCAACGGCGTCGACTGATCCCAGTCCTGGAGGAGCCTGTCCACGCCGGGCAGCGGCGTGGAAACCACTACCCCGTCCACCTGGACCGATTTGAAGTGGCTCAGAGCCCGCCGGGCTTCGGGTTCCCAGCCCTTGGCTTCGAAGTCGAGATCCAGCTGGGCGATGGTCAGCGTGACATCGGCCTCGCGGGCCGCCAGCCCCAGGCCGGTGAGGACGCTGGCGCTCCCGTAATTGAAGGCGCCGATGGCGAGGACCCCTACTGAATTGGTCCTGCTGGTGCGAAGCGTGCGGGCGGACTGGTTCGGCACGTAGCCTAGTTCTTCGATGGCTGCCGCTATCCGCTCGCGGGTTTCGGCGCCAACATAGCCGACCCCCGTGAAGTAGCGCGACACAGTCTGCGCGGAGACGTTCGCCCGCTTGCCGACGTCGGCCATGCTGGGGCGCGATACCCTCGCCTTTGCTGCCACGGAGCGGCCCCCTTCCCGGACGGTGTCCACTGCAAGTTTACGATCACCCGCCGAAGAACTTTTCCCAATAATTGGTCAACCGGTTGACGTAAGTTATCGTAAACCCACATACTCGTTATGGGCCAGATCACATTGGAGGCGTCCTCCGGACGACGCCGCAGCTCCCGTGATGAAGGCACCCTCACCCAACAAACGACGAAAGGACGCGAAGATGCGTTTGTTCGCAAAGGCGGCTGCCGCCGTCGCCGCGGTAGCACTTCTCGCAGGATGCAGCGGTGGCGGGTCCAACGCCGCCGGCAGCGGAACCACCACCTTGGAGTGGTGGACCATCAACCTGACGGCCCCGGCGGCCAACGCAGCGGTCGACAAGATCATTGCCGACTTCGAAAAGGACAATCCAGGCATCAAGGTCAAACGGACTCCGCGCGCCGTGGACGCCCACAAGGACTCGCTCCGCACCGCAATCGGAACCTCCGCGGCCCCCGACATCTACGACTACTGGGCCGGGCCGGGCCTCGGGGGCGAGCTGGTCAAGGCCAACGCCAGCGCGGACCTCACCGAGTACTACAAGCAGTACAAGTGGGACGAGCGCTTCTCCGACGCGGCACTTGCCCCGGTCAAGCAGTACGGCGGCTACCACGGTGTTCCGTGGAAGCTGAACGGCGAGGCCCTCTACTACAACAAGAAGCTCTTCGCGCAGGCCGGTATCACCGAAACGCCGAAGACCTTGGACGAACTCGGCGCCGCCGCGAAGAAACTCAAGGACGCCGGCATCACCCCCATCCAGTTCGGCGGCACCGTCAACTGGCACGTCATGCGCCTCCTGGACACCTTCCTCGAAGGAAAATGCGGCTCGGAGACGTTCGACAAACTGGTCACCAAGCAGGCCGACTGGGGCCAGGAACAGTGCGTCACTGACTCCTTCACCGAGCTCCAGACGTGGTCCAAGGACTACTTCAACCCGGGCTTCATCGGAATCAACAATGACGAATCCTCCGCGCTGTTCTTTGGCGGCAAGGCAGCCATGGCATTGGAGGGCGACTGGTTCAACGCCAGCATCGAAGACCAGAAGATGAACCTGGCCGACGTCGGAGTCTTCAGCCTGCCCACCGGCACCAGCCGCCTCTACGGCTTCGAGCAGGCCCAGTACATCACCAAGGACAGCAAGAACAAGGACGCCGCAGCCAAGTTCCTGGACTACTTCACCTCCAAGGCAGTCCAGCAGGAGACCCTGGGCCTGTTCGCCGTCCAGTCCGTCAACAAGGACGTCAAGGCGGACGCGGCAAAGGCCACGCAGCTGACCAAGGACTGGGACGGCATCTTCAAGGACGCCAAGGGCCTGTACATGAACAACGACCAGAACTTCAACCAGTCGCAGACCCGCGAATACTGGCGGATCCAGAACCTCGTCGCCACCGGCGGCCTGGACCCCCAGCAGGCAGGCGCCGACATGCAGAAGTTCCTGGAATCCAGCCAGTAATACGGCCTCCCGGGTGCGGCCGCCCGCATTCCTTCCGGCGGCCGCACCCGCCAACTCATCGACAAGAGATCAAAGGCGAAATCCCTTGACAAAGCTCACAGATACGCGCTTCACCGCCCAGCCGCCGGCGCCGCGAAGCCGTCCACACCAGAAGAAGAATCTGGTCCAGCGGATCGGCAAGGGCGGCTTCATCGCCTCCCTGCCGTTCCTCGCACCGGCCCTGGCAGCATACGTCGTCTTTGTCATCGCACCGATGATCAGCGCCGTCCGGCTCAGCCTCTACCAGTGGTCCGGCTACAACACCGATCCCCAGGTGTTCGTCGGCTTCAAGAACTACGTCCGGCTCTTCACCCAGGACCCGGTCTTCTGGACCTCCGTCCAGAACACGGTCATCTGGGTGGTCCTGTCCATCATCATTCCCACCAGCCTCGGCCTGGTCATGGCATTGGCCCTGAATCAGCCGTTGGTAGGCCGGAACCTCTTCCGTTCGGTCTTCTACATTCCGGGCGTCCTCGCACCCATCGCCGTGGCCAACATGTGGCGGTGGATGTACAACCCCAACTACGGCGTCTTCAGCGAGATCTCCAAGACTCTCCACATCGGCGACGGATCGGGAGTGACCTTCCTCAGCGACCCCAAGGTGGCCATCTACGCGGTGTTCGCTGCGTTCGTCTGGCAGATCGCCGGCCTGAACATGGTGCTCTTCCTGGCAGGTCTGCAGGGCGTGTCCAAGGAACTTGTCGAATCGGCCCGCCTCGATGGTGCCAACAACTGGCAGGTGTTCCGGAACGTTACCCTGCCGGCCCTGCGCCCCACCGTCGTCATCGTCATGGTCCTCACGATCGTGCACTCCATCAAGGTGTTCGACCTGATCGTCGGCATGACGGGCGGAGGCCCGGCCCAGTCCTCGCAGGTCCTGGCCCTCTGGTCCTACACCCAGTCCTTCCTCAACCACGATTTCGGCCTCGGCAACGCGGTGGCAACGGTGCTGCTGGTGGTCACCCTCATCCTCGTGGTTCCTTACCTGATCTGGTCCACCAAAGGAGCTGACGACCACCGATGAGCACCGCAACACTGCCCCGTACCCGATCCCGCAGCAGGGTCCAAGCACCCAAGAACCCCCGCGACTACGTCCGCATCGGGCTCTGGATCGCCCTGGCAATCGTCATGGTCATCTGGGCCATGCCCATGGTCTTCGTGTTCCTGACGTCCATCAAGAGCGAAGCCGACATCTTCTCCACCTCATCGTTCGCCATTCCCGGAGCACCGGAGTGGCAGAACTATGCTGAGGCCCTGGCAACCGGCAACCTGATGACAGCCGGCGGCAACAGCCTCCTCATCGCCCTGGTCAAGGTGCCGGTGGGTCTCTTCATCGCCGCAGCAGCGGCCTTCGCACTCTCCCGGATCCGGTTCAAGTACGACACCCTGATCCTCGGGGCCTTCGCCCTCGGTTCCATGGTTCCCATCCAGGTGGCCCTCGGCCCGCTGTTCAAGACCATCCTCGACATGGGCCTGCTGAACAACCCGCTCGGGGTCATCCTCCCGTACATCGGCTTCGGCCTGCCCATGCAGGTTTTCATCCTGCACGGCTTCTTCACCCAGGTGCCCAAGGAAATTGACGAGAGCGTCCGCGTGGACGGCGGCGGCAACCTCCGCCTCTTCCTGCAGTTCATCCTGCCGCTGTCCAAGCCGGCCTTGGCCGCCTTGTTCATCCTGGACTTCGTGGCCACCTGGAACGAATACGCCATCGCGCTGGTGATCCTGCAGAACAAGGCGTCGCAGACCGTTCCGCTAGCCATCCAGTCCTTCCAGTCCCAGTTCACCAGTTCGTACGGACCCCTGAACGCTTTCACGATCATGTCCATCCTCCCGGTCCTGATCATCTACCTGCTGTTCCAGCGCTATTTCGTCCAGGGCATGTTCACGGGCGCCGTCAAGGGCTGAGCACCCCTACACGATCCATTGCAGTACCAGAGAGGAACAGATGCCTACCTTCACTCCGACGACGCCCTTGTTCGACGTCATGCGCGACCCTTCTGCGCACGAAATCATCTCCGCAGAGATTCCGGAACTTGCGGCCAACCCCATCCTGCACACCCTGTACCACTACCCCCTCGGGCTGATCCTGAGCACGGAAGAACGGCTCCGGGGCGACGACGCCCGCCGGGCCGAAATTCTGGCCCGGCTCACCGCGATCGAACCGTCGCACGCGCCGGCCGTGCCGCCGTCGAACGTCTCCCGCCCCGAACCGGACTATGAAGCCGAAAGCACCCGGGAGGGCAGCGCGAAGGTGAGTTTCCCGGCGGAGACCGCCAAGTGGGCACCCTTCGAAATCGAGCTCCAGGGGCCGGAGCACGGAAACCCGTTCACCGACGTCGAGCTTTCCGCCGAATTCCGCAGCGGCAGCGGCGCCAAGCTCACCGTCCCGGGCTTTTACGACGGCGGCGGCAGCTACCGCATCCGCCTGCTGGTTCCGGAGGAGGGAACCTGGACCTTCACCACGGCCAGCAACGCCCGCTCGCTGAACGCGATCACCGGGACGTTCGACGCCGGCCAGGCAGTCTCCCGCGGGGTCGTCCGGGTGGCCGAGCAGTTCCATTTCGCGTACGACGACGGCACGCCGTACCTGCCGGTCGGCACCACCTCGTACGTGTGGACCCATCAGGGCGACGCCCTGGAGGAAGAAACGCTGGCCACCCTCGCCAAGGGACCCTTCAACAAGATGCGCATGTGCGTCTTCCCCAAGTCCTACCTGTTCAACGAAAACGAGCCGGAGCTCTACCCCTACGAAGGATCGCCGAACGCGGGCTTCGACTACCTGCGCCCCAACCCCGCATTCTGGGCCCACCTGGAACGGCGGATCGACCAGCTCGAGGAACTCGGCATCGAGGCGGACCTGATCCTCTTCCACGCCTACGACCGTTGGGGCTTCTCCACCATGAGCCAGGACCAGGACGACCTCTTCGTGAAGTACGCCGTCGCCAGGCTCGCGTCCAAGCGGAACATCTGGTGGTCGCTGGCCAACGAGTACGACCTCATGTTCGAGAAGTCCACCGAGGATTGGGAACGCTTCGCGGACATCGTGACCGCCAACGACCCCAACGCGCACCTGCTGTCCATCCACAACTGCCGTGAGTTCTACGACCACAGCCGCCCGTGGGTGACCCACTGCAGCATCCAGCGCCGGGACATCTACAAGACCGCCGAGATGACCACCGAATGGCGCGGGCAGTACGGCAAGCCGGTGGTCATCGACGAATGCGCCTACGAGGGCAACATCGACCAGGGCTGGGGCAACATCACCGGCGAGGAAATGACCCGCCGCTTCTGGGAAGGCGCCATCCGCGGCGGCTACGTGGGCCACGGCGAAACCTACATGGACCCGGAGGACGTGCTGTGGTGGGCCAAGGGCGGATCGTTCAAGGGAACCAGCCCGGACCGGATCGGCTTCCTGCGCCGCATCCAGGAAGAAGCCCCCGGCGGCCGGTTCGAACCCCTTCCCGGCCACTGGGACGTGGTCAGTGCCGGCTTGGAGAACGAGTACGAGCTCATTTACTTCGGCTTCTTCCAGCCCACGTACCGGCGCTTCGTGAAACCCCAGGACGTGACCTTCGAGATCGACGTCATCGACACCTGGAACATGACCGTCGAAACCCTGCCGGGCACCTACTCAGGCCGCTTCCGCGTCGAGCTGCCGGGGCGCCAGTACATCGCGCTGCGGCTGCGCGCCGTTGCGGTGGCCGGGGAGTAGACATGCACACACCGTCCGCAACCCGGTACCTCCACCACGGGCCGTGGTCAGCCGAACTCCGGGGCGAGGAACTGGCCGACATCCGCTACCTCGGCAGGCCGGTGCTGCGCGGGTTGCGGGCGGTGGTGCGGGACCACAACTGGCTCACCCTCGCACCCGAAATGGTGTCCGCGGCGAGCGAGGAGACCCCGGAGGGCCTGAGGCTCGTCCTTGAGACCGTATGGCACAACGATCCCTCGCGCTACAAGGGCACCGCAACGCTGCTCTTCGACGCGGCCGCCGTCACCATCACCTTCCACGGGACCGCCATGGAGGACTTCTCGTCCAACCGCATCGGGCTGGTGGTGCTGCACCGGCCCGACGACGCCGGGCGGCAGCTGACCGTTACCTCACCCGATGGCAGTTCCACCGCCGGCGCCTTTCCCCGCAGCATCAGTCCGCACCAGCCGTTCATGGACATCGCGGCGATGGACTGGGAACGGGACGGCACGGCGTTCCGGCTCGACTTTGACGGCGAGGTCTTCGAGACCGAGGACCAGCGCAACTGGACCGACGCCTCGTTCAAGACGTACAGCACGCCGCTGTCCAGGCCCTTCCCGGTGGCGCACGCCCCCGGCGACGAGGTGCGCCAAAGCATCCGGCTGAGCGCCAGGCGCATCGTCCGCATCCGCGACGAGGTCACGGCAACCGTGCCGCAGTTGGGCACCTCGGCAGGGACTTCCGCCGTCAACGCGGGGTCCCTGCCCCGGGGGTTCGGCCCCTTGCTCGTTGAGGTCGCCGTCCGGCCAAGCGCAGCGGCAGCGACCATCTCAGCGGCCGAAGCCGTCGCGCTCGCCGGGTCCCTGGGGACCAGCCTGGATGCCAGGATCGTGGCCGGTTCGCCCGGGGAGGTGGTTGAGGTGCTGCGTTCGCTGCCGCTTGGGCGCGTGGATCGCCTGGGCGTGTACGACGGCGGCAGCCACGTGACGCTGCCGGCGCTCTGGTATGCGCTGGTCCGGGAAGCCAAGGAGCTGGGTTTTGCCGGGGAGTTCGTGGCCGGAGCGCGCAGCCATTTCACGGAGCTGAACCGGAACCGGGAAAGCGCCTTGGCGGTTGCCGCAGGCATTAGCTACTCGATCACGCCTAAGATGCACGCGGTGGAGCCGGCTTCCATCGTGGAGACCCTGCCCATGCAGACCCTTACCGCGGCCGAGGCGCTGCGCATTGCGGAGGGCCGTCCCGTGCATGTCGGTCCCGTGATGCTGGCGCCCAGGTTCAACGCCGTGGCCATCGAGGCCGCGGCCGACGGCGAGCCGACTGCCCCGGATCCCCTCGGCGAGGGTGAGTTCGCTGCGGCCTGGCTCCTCGGAAGCGTCGCCGCCCTGAGCGTTCCCGGAATCGCTTCCGTCAGTTACGCCACTGTCGCGGAGGTCGGCTTCCCGGCCGGACTGCTCCTCCAGCAGCTCGCGGAACTCAGCGGCGCGGAGGTCCTGGCCGCCGAAACCGGCCCGGACAGCGGGCTGGCGGTGTATCCGGTGCGGCAGGGCCGGGGCCACGGCCTCGTGGCCCACGTGGCCAACCTGACCCCCCTGCCCGTCCCGGTCCGCGTGGCTGCTCCGGATGGCACAACCCTGGACCTCGACCTGTCCGCATGGCAGACCGTGGCCGTGCAGTTGCCCTGATACTTTCACCGAACTTCAACCCCCGAGAGGAATTCCTTCCATGTCCCACCGTCTCCCAGCCAAGACCGCCCTCGTAACGGGCGCTGCGTCCGGCATCGGAAAGGCAGTCGCCACTCGGTTTGTCGCCGAAGGGGCCACCGTCTTTTTCGCGGACCTCAACTTCGAGGCGGCGGCAGCAGCGGCGAAGGACACCGGGAGCGATGCCGCCATCCCGCTGCTCATGGACGTCGCGGACGAATCCAGCGTTGAGGCCGCCTACGCCAAGGCCCTCGAAACAGCACCCCTGGACGTGGTCGTGGCCAACGCCGGAGTCCAGCTGTTCGGGCAGGACGCCAGGGTGGGCGAACTCGACCTCGACGTCTGGGAAAAGACAGTGCGCATCAACCAGAGGGGCGCATTCCTGACGCTCAAGCACGCCGTCCGCGCGTTGAGCGGCCGCGGCGGATCGATCATCTGCACCGGGAGCCCCACCGCCGTCGTCGCCTGCGGCCAGACCTTCACGGCCTACACCAGTTCAAAGGCCGGGGTACACGGGCTGGCCCGTGTGGTCGCCGCCGACTACGCCGCGGAGGGCATCCGGGTCAACACCGTGGTGCCCGGATACACCGAAACTCCGCTGGTGCAGACGATCGCCGACAACCCTGAACAACGGGCTGGCCTGGTCGACGCCACCATGCTGCGCAGGCCCGGCCGGGCGGCCGACGTCGAAGGCATTATGGTCTACCTGGCGAGCGACGACGCCGCGTACGCCACCGGTGGGATCTTCACCGTCGACGGCGGCCTGACCGCCTTGTAGCGGCCCGCGCCGGGTGGCGCCGATCCGGCTCAGGTGACCCCCGACGTCGGGCTGTCACTGCTCTGTTTGGACGGCTGGAACCTCCGTCCACGCCCACAGGGCGGGCGGCTTGCCCTTCCCGCTCGGCGTGGCAGCCGCGGCGGCCTTCGCCAGCAGGGGGCTTTTCGCGAAGGCCCTGCCAAGGTTGGACGTATCCGGTTCCGGCCGGCCGGCGGCGGCGGCCAGCTCACGTTCGCGGCGCGCCGCGTCGGCCGTGCTGAAGGTTTCGCCTAGCAGGGCCCGGGTCAGGGGAATGTCCCGCCACAGGGTATCCAGGACCGTCCCGGCCGTCCTGCGGATGATGGCCTCGTGGTCGAACGGCAGCCGCGTGGCCTGCTCCAGGGGAACCGCGTGCACGCCGTCCTCCGCAAGGGCCAGGCCCGGGCGGAGGACGGCCGTGTGGACGATCGAAATAGTGGGCCCGCGCGGGTCCCGGTCCGGATTGTCGAAAACGCCGGCGCCGCTCACCGCAAGGACATCCGCCGGGCGCACGCCGATTTTCGACTCAAGGGCCCGCAGTGCGGCCTCGTGCATGCGCTCGTCGCTCAGCAGGAGGACGCCGGGCAACGCGGCCTCCCCGATAAACGGCTCGAACAGGCGCTCGCCAAGGACAACGTGCAGCCGCCCGTCGCGGACGAGCAGCGGCACGGTGTCGATGGAGACCAGCGGCTGTTTGGGCAGTTCAGTGGTCGCGGTCCCGGAGTTCACGGTCCAATTCTTCCCTGAGCCCCGGGACGATCGCGAGCCTGGCCCACCGCTCAGGCGAGGTTGCCCAGGACGGCGCGGACATCGGCGAAGGACTGGCGGGTGGTGAACGCGCCGTCCGCCCAGACCGGCTGGAGCAGGGATGCGGCTTCCTGCTCAGGCGTGGCCTTTTCGATGAGGACCAGTTCGCCGTCGTCGCCGCGGGTCACGGCGAGGCGGCCGGTGGCGGACTTCTTGGTGCCGTTGTCCGTCGCGGGGTCCTTTAGCAGGTTGTGCCCGACGCCGTCGATCATTGCCCAGGTGGCCTTGACCGCCGAGGAGAAGGTGTCCCGGGTGACGTATTGGTAGGAGTAGGACCCGACGCCGAAGACCACATTCTCGGAGGCAAAGCCCAAGGCTTCCAACCGGGTCCAGATGTCCCTGGCCCGGTCGATGGTGATGGAGTCGCCGTAGATCAGCCCGATGTGCCGGTCCAGGACCTTGTATCCCTTGGCGTTGACGGTTCCGCCGAAGACGTTCCACAGCAACTGCACCGCACCGAAGTATTCGGGGTCGCCTTCCATGGTGCGGGCACCGCCGTCGGGGACTGCAACAGCGTCTGCCAAACCGGGCCGTGACGCGGTCCCGCAGATGATGTCCGCAGGGTCACCGGAATCGGGGCGGATCACGAGCTTCCCGTCCCGTTCCATGATCCGGTTCTTCAGTACCGGCAGGATGCCGTTGAGCACCTGGAAGAAGTCGAAGGTGTCGGAGACGACCGACACGATGCCGGACGGGTGCTTGTCCAGGATGCGTTCGAAGGTCTCCAGTTCGCTGGATTCGCTGATGCCCGCGCACATCACGGAGTGCTCGGTGGCCGGGACCGAGCCGAGGACCAGGCCGTTCTCCGTGCCCGCGCTGGAGGGGTAGTAGCGGTTGACCCAGTCGATCGTGGCCAATGAATCGCTGCCGGTGAAGGACAGCAGGTGCCCGGCGCCGCTGGCGGCAGCCGAGGCCGTGCCGGACATCCCGCGGTAGGAGAAGTCGTGCAGTTGCCAGTTCACCGCGGCCCGGTCCACGCCGGTGGTGTCTGCTGCCTGGTCCAGGATGCCGCGGTAGTGGTCCGCGATGGTCGCCGTGGTGGACGGGTGCCAGACGGCGGCGGAGAGGACGGTTTCGATGTAGTTGACCAGCCAGAAGAACTCGGGCCGGGTGTTTTCGATGGTGAAGCTCGGTACCCGCAGCGGAACCCGGGTGCCTTCCGGGACGGCCCGGAAGACCAGGGGCAGGTAGCCCACCCTGTGCAGCGCCCGGATGTGTTCGGAGCCGATGTGGTTCGGGCCCAGGATCGACTCGAGGACTGCCTCGTACTCGGCGACCGCCTCGTCCTCGTCCGCCGCAAAGAACGGGGCGAAGGCCTCGGTGCAGTACGACTGGAGGAAGGCCTGCAGGCCGAAGTGGACCACCTTGGTGACGCCCTCGATGCGGGAACCGCGGTTGGTGTAGTTGCTCAGGATGCCGGTGGTGCCCTCGGGGTACAGCTCGCGGTGGCCCAGCTTGTAGGCGTCGGTTTCGAACAGCGCGCCGGTGATGGACGGTGTGGTGATTGCCGGGGCCGTGATGCGTGCTGAGGTGGTGGTGGTCATCGCGTGCTGCCTTCCAGGAGGTACGGGATCAAAGGTGTGACGTGGGCGCCGACCCCGGGGTTGGCGGCGCCGGGGTGGGAATCAGTGGTGAAGATGGTGCCGTAGTGCTCGTTCAAGGCCGCCGCGTTGCCGGAGAAGACGCCGTGGCTGACCCAGAGGTCCAGCCGTTCCTTGCCGAGCCCGGTGGCGCCGGCGAGGCCGCGGAAGGTCCCGCCGCCGTCGCAGATGTCGTCGACCACCAGGAACTTGCCGGTGTCCGGCAGGGCTTCGCACTCGAATCCGGACAGCTTGCCCGTGGCGAAGTCGCGGCGCTTGCTGGCGTAGTAGACGGGCAGGCCGAGGGTGGCCGCGGTTTTTTCGGTCCGGGTGCGCGCTCCCTGGTCGGGGCAGATGACGCCTGCGTAGTCGCCGATGCGCTTGCGGAGGACCTGGGCGATGACGGTGTCCGAGTCGACGATCCGGAGCTTCTCCACCAGGCCGGGCATGACCTCGGAGTGGGGGTCGAAGCAGACCACCTCGTCGGCGTCCATGGCGTTGATGAGCCGTGCATAGACCTTGGCGCCGAACGGCACTCCGCGGTCCTGGCGGGCTCCGGGAAGGTAGGGGATCAGGGCCTTGACCTCGTGGCCGGCCGCGTGCGCGTAGTCGATCCACATGCCCGCGGTGACGTAGTCGTTGGCGTCGGTTCCGGTGAGGTACAGGTAGAGCGGGGTTTCCTCCGCTGTGGCGTCAGTCTTGATGTGGCACTCCCCGGCGGGGAACCGCATCTCCGTGGCCCGCGAGTGGGTGACCCATCCTTGGCGGGACTTCGAGAACATCGTGATCATGGGATCCACGGTAACAAAATAATCGTCAAGTGACGAATAATGTTCCGGTGCCTGTGGATAACGCCAAAAAGCCCCGCCTGGCAGAGTCGCCAGGCGGGGCCGGAGTGCGGGGTCCCCTAGCCGAGCAGCGTGTTCACCAGCCGCGCGGCCACCTTCGCGGTGCGGGAGTCGACGTCGAACTCCGGGTTCAGTTCGGCGACGTCCAGGTGGAGGAGCTTGCCGCTCGCGGCCACCTGGCGGCACACGGCGCTGATCACCGGCAGGGACACGCCGTAGGCGGCCGGGGCGCTGACGCCGGGCGCCGTCGCCGCGGGCAGCACGTCCAGGTCGATCGTCAGGTACAGCACGTCGATGCCGGCCAGGAAGGACGCCACGAATTCGGAGACGGCCTCCGCCGAGCAGTCCTCGTCCAGCAGGTACTTCACACCCAGCCGGTCGGCCGTGTCGAAGAGCGTGCGGGTGTTGTTCGCCTCCGAGATCCCGACGACGGCGTACTGCAGTTCGCGGCCGGCGGCAGCTTCCGCGCGGGCCATCTGCAGGAACGGAGTGCCCGAGCTTGGCACGGCTGCGTCGCGCAGGTCGAAGTGGGCGTCCAGGTTCAGCACGCCCAGCCGCTTGCCGGAAGTCACCGAAGAAGAGCCGGCCACGCCCAGGTAGCTGGCGAACGCGGTCTCGTGGCCGCCGCCGAGCACCACGGTGAGGTTGCCGGCGTCGAGCAGTGCGGATACAACGGTTCCCGCACGCTGCTGGCCCTCCTCCAGGGCCTCGCCCTCCACCACGACGTCGCCGGCGTCGAAGACGCTGCGGTCCAGGTGATAGGCGAGCGGTCCGAGCGCGGCGCGGATCGCGGCCGGAGCGGCCGCGGCACCCGTGCGTCCCTTGTTGCGGCGCACACCTTCGTCGCTGCAGAAGCCCACGACGACGGCGGGCCGGGTGCGGGCGGTTGCGTCGCCGTCGGCCGCTGCATCGTAAGGCGCGATGGCCTGCCACCAGCGGCGGTGCTCGGCGCCGTCGCCGTCGAAGCGGCCCGTCCAGGACTCGGGGCGGACATCAACAGGGAGGGTGTTCGTTTGCATGTTTTAAGCACACCGCAGACCACGCCCCGAAAACAGCGCGGCCTGCGGAGCCGTGTCCGGAATCCCGGACGGCTGCAATTCTGCGGGCTACTTGATGCCCAGGATTTCCTCCACTTGGCCGATGCCGAAGAAGAGCAGGAACGCCGCGGCAACCGCCCACATAAGCGGGTGCACCTCGCGGGCACGGCCCTGGAAAGTACGGATCAGCACGTAGGAGATGAAGCCGGCGCCCAGGCCGTTGGCGATCGAATAGGTGAACGGCATCAGGGCGATGGTGAGGAAGGCGGGGATGCCCACGCCCCAGTCCTGCCAGTCGATCTTGCCCACCTGGGACACCATCATGAAGCCCACCACCACCAGCGCCGGGGCCACGGCCTCGAACGGCACCAGGTTGATGAGCGGTGTGAAGAACATGGCCACCAGGAACAGCAGGCCGGTGACGATCGAGGCCAGGCCGGTGCGGGCGCCTTCGCCGATGCCGGCGCCGGATTCCACGAAGATCTGGTTGGAGGAGACGGAGGTTCCGCCGCCCACGATCGCACCGAGGGCGTCGACCTGGAGGACGCGGTCCACGTTGGGGATGTCGCCGTTCTTGTCCACGGTGCCCGCCTCGTTGGCCAGGCCAACCATGGTGCCCATCGCGTCGAAGAAGATGCTCAGCAGGATCACGAACGCCAGCAGCGACGCGGCGATGACGCCCAGGTGCTCGAAGGCGCCGAACGGGTTGGCCTTGCCGATCAGGGACAGGTCCGGGGCGCCCCATTCCGTGAATTTCGGCGCCACGAGGGACCAACCGCGCGGGTTGACGTTCGTGCCGTCGAAGCTCGGGCCGATGTGCAGGGTGAATTCGAGGATGGCGGCCAGCGCGGTGGAGGCCACGATGCCGATCAGGATGGCGCCGCGGACCTTGCGGACCACCAAGGCGATGGTCAGGATGAGGCCGACGACGAACACCAGGGTGGGCCAGCCCAGCAGCTTCCCGTCCACGCCCAGGCCCAGCGGCACGGTGGTGCCGGCGGCGTCCGGGATGCGGCGCACGAAGCCGGCATTCACCAGGCCGATGAGGGCGATGAAAAGGCCGATGCCCACCACGATCGCCGTCTTCAGCGATGCCGGGACCGCCTTGAAGACCGCGGTGCGGAAGCCGGTGAGGACCAGGATCAGCATGGTGAGGCCGGAGAGCACCACCAGGCCCATCATGTCCGGCCACGTCAGGCCCGGGTGCGAGGCGACGGTCACGGCCACGAAGGCATTGACGCCCAGGCCGGTGGCCACCGCGAAGGGGTGCTTGGCCCAGGCGCCCATGAGGATGGTCAGGATGCCTGCCACGAACGCGGTGGTGGCAGCCACGGCGGTGAAGCCGAGGCTGTTGCCGTTGGAGTCGGCCCCGGAGAGGATCAGCGGGTTCAGGACCACGATGTAGCTCATGGCGAAGAACGTGGCGAAGCCGCCGCGGATTTCCCGCGAATAGTTGGAACCGCGCTCCGAAATCTTGAAATAGCGGTCGATGGCCGAACCCTGTTTGAGCAGTGAACCCTGGTTGAGCATGGAGATCTCCGGGAAGTGGTGGGGGTGTGCTCTCAAATCCTAAGCCCGCTCGGCAAAGAGCCCCAGGAAATTCACTTAGTCTGTAAGGAATCCAACACAAGGGAGTTATCTGACCATGCGTCCCGTCCGCCAGCTCGTGGCCACAGCCGTTGCCGCTCTTTTGTTCACCGCCACGGTGCTTTTCGGGGCCGCCCCGGCTTCCGCCCACGACACCGATGTGTCCAGGTCGCCGGCCAATGGCTCCACGGTGGCGAAAGTCCCGGACACGGTCTCGGTCACCTTCAACAACCGGCCGCTCGCGGTCAAGCCGTCGATCACAGTAAACGATGCCTCGGGGAAGGACTGGGGCGACGGGCCGGTGGAGATCGTTGACACCGTGGTCTCGCGGGGAATGCGTTCCGACGCACCGGCCGGCAAGTACACGGTCGTTTGGAGTGTAGCCAGCTCAGACGGGCACCGACTCGATCGCACCTTCAGTTTCACTGTCCAGGCGGCAGGCACGGTTCCATCGGCAGGCACGGCCGCCCCCGGCTCTTCCACGACGCCCGAAAAGGCGCCCGCCGCGTCCGAGCCGTTCCCGTGGAGCATTGTCGGCTTCGCCGTCGTCGCCCTTGGACTGCTCGTGTTCCTGGGCGTGACAGCCCGCCGCAAGCTGGCCGCCGGCCGCGACGAGGAGAACAGCGACGAACCGGAGGCATCCGAGTCCAACTGACTGGCAGTAGATGTCGTTTTGACATGAAAGTTCGGCGAGGCAGCGGTGGTCTATCCGGTCTGGCGCAGGGGTTCGAGCGTGACGTGGTAGCCGAGGGATCCGAGCTGTCCGAGCGCTCGGGCCTTTGCTCTGCCGGGGCTATGTCGGGTGAAGTAGTCGGCGCCGGGGTCTTGGTAGAGCTCGGCGGTGGTGAGCATGTGCCAGGCCGCGGTGAGCATGGCGTGTTCGACGGCGACGAGTGCCTTCATGGGTCCCCGTCGGCGAGGATGCGCCGGTGTTTCGCTGAGAAATAGGTGTTGGAGCTCCCGGGCCTGGCGAAAGGGTCGATCGCCGCCTCGATGCGAGATCTGAGGTCGTTGATGTCGGCGGTGTGCGCGTCGATCCGGCGCAGAAACAAGGCTGCCAGGTAGCGGTGGTGGTCCTTGAAGCGGCCGTTGAGCGCTTCGGTGAGTTCCGGGATCTTCTGGCGCAGTTTCCGCTTGGCCATCTGCGCCAGTGCAGCCGGGTCGTCCTGGCCATCGATCAGGGCCTGGAGCATCAGCCGTCCCGAGACTCCGTTAATATTCGAGGCCACGGAGGAGAGCTTGATGAACGCGTCCTCAAGGAGTTTCTCCAGCCGCTGTATCTCCCGGGCGCGTTCCCGGTGATGATCCTCCGGGCCCGGGTCAGAAAGGCGCGTCGGAAAACTACAGCTTTTCGATGACATTCCATCGGGCTCATCTGGAGCCGGGCACGTTGTCATTTTCCGAAGTCGACTGGCCGAAGTCGATTGCACAAATCATGGGACATCGGACCGGACACTCAGGCCCTCCATCATGCGATCAAGATCCCGGGCAGGGCCGGCATCAAGGCGCAAATCAGGGGTGTGAGCAACAGACCCCGGAGCAGAACGCGCCGACGTTCCAGAATCCCTGCCGTGCCGGCAAAGAAAAGCGGGGCTGGGTTTCGGGATTCGTAGGCTTCAGCCGCCTGGGCCTCATCTCCCGGACTGCCGGCAGGCGTCTCGAACCGTCCGAGGACTTTCATACCGTTGTACATGGCAAGCATGGCTTCAAGAGGCTTCTCTTGCACATATGACAGTTCCGACCAAGCCACCTTCGCCCGCGTCACTTCGAAAGCGAGTTGAACCGTTCGCTCATCCGCCTGTACAGGCTCGTCTTGCTGGATAGTGAGGACGATCCGGTGGCCCACAGCGTCGGGGTCGGTATCAATGACATGAGACCAGTGGAACGACGCCACTATCCTTGGTCGGGATCCCTTGCCGAGAATCATCACCCCCTGGTTGTCGGCGAACAGCGAGAAGTGCCGTGGAATCCCGGCTGAGGCGGACTGATCGAATGCCGCTGGCCGTAATTGCCGCAAGGATTGGAGGAAAGACCGGTCGCGTCTGCCTTGGATGACCGTGTAGTTCGTCAGGTCCCTGGCCTGCTGGAAGAAAGTCACCCCGCGCAGGTCATGAAGCGCCGCCGCACAGCGGAAAATCCAGTAGCCACAGACGCCCTCGACGAAAACCAGCGAAGCGAATACAAGAAGGCCAGGGACAGGCCGCTGGGCCATCAATGTCACCAGGGACGGCCAGCACATCCGCACGGAAATCCCGATGGCAGCCAACGGGGAGATCACCGCTAGGAACTTCTTGATTCGGGCCGCCCGGACAGCTGTCTTACGACGCGTAAGGTGCCTCTCCAGGGCATCGCCGGCAGTCCGGGGATTGGCAATTCCTGAGATGGCGTAGCAGGGTTGGCCCGCCTCTGCCGTGCACTCGCCCGCGGGAGACTGGAGTTCAAGCAGTTTTGCGGGGGCCGGGAAGTGTGTGGGATGGGTGGCGGAGAGCTTGGAAAGCTCGGACCGGAGTCGCTGCAGATCGATGTCCGTGGGTGAAATGCCGAAGCGGGACAGTCGCCCGGTTCGCATCAAGGAAGCAAGCTTTTCCGGTGTCGGCCGCTGCCTCATGATGAAGTTAGCGAAAACGGCAGTCATGAAATGGCAGGCGTCCAGGGCGTCAGCGTAGGCATCCACTCCGGCGCGCCCCATCCCGGCTGTAATGTGGCTGGAAGTCTTGCTGAGCTGAACCGTGGCAATGCAAACGGCAACATCGAGGACAGCGAAGACGTTTGCCGTCCCGTATTTTGCGCCGGCAGTGCCGGCGAGGCTCTCATCGGGACCTAAACCAAACAGGTTCCTGACACGGGAGACTGCCCTGGCATACATGACAGGACTGTGCGCGGCAAGAATGATCCCGAATACCAAGGTGTCGAGGAGGTGGGCATCATTTTCCGCTACTGGAACCTCCGTGCCTTGGCGGGTGACCGGTGAACAAAAGCGGACGAGGAACTCCGCCGGCCCGCCTTTCGCCCCCGAGAATCCCCAGAATTTTGATCCCTCGGCGACGATGCTGTCTGCCTTGGCCAGTTCGAGTTCCAGCATTTGCAGTGTCTGTGGGCTGAGTTGTTCGAGGCGCGCCAGGGAGGCGTCCAGTTTGTCCGGTTCCTGAGCATCCGCCCGCGGGTCGGCGCGCACCACGGCTGCGATCCTGGAGGCTATTGCCGCCCGCTCGTGTTCCGATGCTTTCACGGTGTTCCCCCCAAGTTGCGCCCGGCCAAGACAGCATTTGCGGGAGACGTTACTGGGAGAAGGGTCTCGTCGAAAGACCCAACGGGGGGAAGCTTCGTCAGCAGCCAAAACAACGGGGGAGAGGGGTCGCTGGCCGGTCACCTAAGCCGCCCCGGCAAGAAGCGTCAACAACTGCGAGCTAGTTGGGCGGCGCTTAGGCCAGCGCTGATACCGCGGGGAAGCTGCCGGTCAGGGCGGCATGCACATTATCCGGGTGCACTTTCGCCGAAATCGCCTGCCCCACCACCTTGGCCTGGCGAAGCACTTCCTTCGGGGTGGGGCTGATGAGTTCGCCCACCCCCACCAGGTACATGCCCATGGCGCGCAGCGCGGCCGTGATGTTCTGGCCGATCGCTATGCCCAGCTCCGCGAGCATGCGGCGCAGCTGGCTTTGCCCGCAGCGCGTCAGCACGATGTTGTCCGCCAGCAGCACCCCCTGCTCGGTGTGGATCGCCCACACCTTCTCTTCGACGGGGCGCTGGTGCGCCAGCCGGTCCAGTCGGACGGCGGGGGTGGTGGTCCGGACGTCCAGGTGGTGGCTGGCGGCGTAGTTGCGCAGGTGGCGGAGGATCTCGTTGCGTTCTTGCAGGGACGCTGCGTCCGGACCGTCGCAGCGGCCCAGCTTGCCTGTGTGCGTGGAGGCCCCGGCGAACGGGAAGGCCTGGCCGTTGAGGCCGCTGACAACGATGGCGTTCACGCCGCGGCGACTGAGCTCGCTCGCGACGGCAAGGCCTGGCATCCCGGCGCCGATCACCACGGTAGTGGTGCGCTCCGCATTCGGGGCAAGCATGAACTGCACGCTTGGTTCCTCCTTGGATAATGCCCGCCCGCAGGCAGTCAGGGGGTGGCGTCCGGTTTCCCCAAGCGGCCGCACAAGACAAAACGGAGTGTGCCCCAGGACACATTTCCGTTTGCCGTGCATCGAACACTACAGAACTTTCCGGCCCGTGGGTAGCCGCCCTGGAGGCCCCCGGGAGCCCGCTTGATTCGTTACCGGGAACCGAGAATAGTGAGCATTGGAGGCCCCGACCCGCGGCCTGCCGGGGAAGGCAAGCCAGGGCAGCGGCCTCTGGCAGAATAACGGCAACAAGAAGCCAGCAGTGCGAGGAGGCGGGCCCCATGGACCAGCACGAGAGCGATCAGGAACCCACCATTGCCCCGGGCGGCATCGTGGTGGGTGTCGACGGTAGCGAGCACGGCCAGTGCGCCCTTGTATGGGCGGCGCGGGAAGCCGAACGCAGGAACCTTCCGCTGCACGTTGTGACCGCCTACTCGGTGCCGATTTTCGCCGCCTCCGGCCTGGACGGCGGCTACGCCACCGTGGATGACTCCGTGATCCGGGAAGGCGCCGAGGAGATCGTGCGCCAGGCCCTGGCGAAGGTCGCCGTCTACCCGATCGATGTGGACGGCTCCGTGGAGAACGGCGACGCTTCCGGTGTGCTCCTTGAGCTCTCCGCCTCGGCCGACCTCCTCGTCTTCGGCACCCGCGGCCGCGGCGGCTTCGTGGGCCGCCTCCTTGGTTCCGTGAGCAGCGCCCTCCCGGCCCACTCCAAGTGCCCCACCGTGACCGTGCCGCTCTACTGCGGGGACCGGCTCGGCGAGGCCACGGAGGACAAGCACGTCAAGGCCGAACGGGCCAAGTCCGGAAAGCGCGCCATCGAAAACGTCGTGGCGGTGGGCGTGGACGGTTCCGAACAGGCCCGCGTGGCTGTGCTCGACGCCGCCGAAGCCGCCGAGCGCATGGGCGCCAAACTGCGCGTCATCTGCGCCGTTCCCGAATACAGCGGCTCCCTCGCCTGGGTGCCCGCACCCTTGGACCGGGAGGCCCTCTTCAAGGACATCCGGGTCCAGCTGGACGCCGGACTGGCCTGGATCCGCAGCCATTTCCCGCGCCTGACAATCGAAACCGAACTCCTGGACGGTTCCCCCGTGGACGTGATGGTGGAGGCAAGCAGGAACGTGGAACTGGTGGTGCTGGGCACCCGCGGCCGCGGCGGCTTTACCGGAATGCTTCTGGGCTCCACCTCGGACGGCGTGCTGCACCATGCCAAGGGCCCCGTCATGGTGGTCCCGGACCGCGAGGATCCGCGCCTGGCCGACCGGGCGGACTTCGGCCCCATGCTCGGCGCCGCGTAGGTCTCCCGGGCCACGGACTTTTCCGGACAGTCCCAAGGCGGACACCATGGCTGAAGCGAAGACGTCTCCCGGGTTCATCCTCGGCCTGGACGACATCCGGGCCGGCATGCTCGCCGAGGTGGGCGGCAAGGCGGCCAACCTCGGCGAGATGACAGGGGCGGGCCTGCCGGTTCCGCCGGGTTTCTGCCTCACCACCGAGGCGTACCGCGAGGCCCTGCGGGCCGGGCAGCCGGACAGCGCGATCGGCGCCGTCCTGGCCGCCCTGGAAGCGGTGCCGCCGGAAGACCTCGAAACCCTGGCGGAGTTCGCCGCCCGCGCCCGTGCCGCGGTGCTCGACGCCGGGATGCCGGCCGCCGTCGAAACCGCCGTGCGGGACGCGTACCTCAGCCTCGGACCGGACGCCGCCGTGGCGGTCCGCTCGTCCGCGACGGCCGAGGACCTCCCGTTCGCCAGCTTCGCCGGCCAGCAGGACACCTACCTCAACGTCGTCGGCGCGGACGCAGTGCTGGAAGCGGTCCGCAAATGCTGGGCCTCGCTCTGGACCGACCGCGCCGTCAGCTACCGCGCCAGCAACGGGATCGACCACGCCGCGGTGAGCCTCGCCGTCGTCGTGCAGGTGCTGGTGGATGCCGCGACGGCGGGCGTGCTGTTCACCGCCAACCCGGTCACCGGGCGCCGGCACGAGGCCGTCATCGACGCCAGCCCGGGCCTGGGCGAGGCCGTGGTTTCCGGTGCCGTGAATCCGGACCATTTCGTGGTGGACTCGGTGACGGGAAGCATCACCGAACGGCGCACGGGGGAGCGGACCCTGCTGATCCGCCCGCTGCCTGGCGGCGGCACGGAACGCGTGGAGGCTCCCGGCGCGGCTGGCGTGGACGGCCAGGACGGGGCCTGCCTCGACGACTCCCGGGTCAGGGCGCTCGCGGCCCTCGGCCGCCGGGTGGAGGCCCACTACGGCTCCCCGCAGGACACCGAATGGGCGATCGACGGCGACGGGAAGCTGTGGCTCACCCAGGCCCGCCCGATCACCACGCTCTACCCGCAGGTGACCAGGCCGCCGTCGACGCCGGGAGCGCACGCGTACCTGTGCTTCAGCCTCGCCCAGGGCCTCACCCGGCCGATCACCCCGATGGGGCTGGCGGGAATCCGGCTCATCGGCGCGTCGGTGGCGAAGGCCGCCGGCTTCGACGTGCCGGAGCCGCGGAACGGGCCCCCGCCGTTCTACGAGGCCGGCCAGCGTATCTACTTCGATCTGAGCGCCGTGCTGCGCAGCGGCACCGGCCGGAAGATCGTTCCACGGGTCTTCGACGTGATGGAGGCGCGCTCGGCGGCGGTGATGCGCAGCCTGTTCGACGATCCGCGCTTCGCCGTCACCAGCAGGACCCCGTTCCGGCTCATCCGCCATGTTGCCCCCGTGATCGCCAAGTACAGGGTTCCGGAAACATTGCTGCGCGCCCTGTTCCGGCCCGACGCCGCGCTGGAGCGGGCGCGCCGCTTCGGCGAGACGCTGCAGGACCACCTGGCCGTCCCGGCGGACGCGAGCCCCCGTGAACGGCTCGAGCATGCCGAACGCATCCTGGGCCGTGAACTCTTCCGCATCCTGCCCAATACGCTGCCGCCCGCGCTCGCCGGCTTCGCGATGCTGGGACTTGTCCGCCGGATCCTCGGCGACAAGGCCCCCTGGGATGAGCTGCAGCTGGTCATCCGGGGCCTGCCGAACAACGTGACCACCGAGATGGACCTTGCCCTGTGGCACCTCGCCGAAGCGATCAAGGCTGACCCCGCTTCCGCGGAGGCGTTCTCCTCCATGCCGCCGCAGGACCTCGCAAGGCAGTATCACGACGGCGGACTGCCGGCCGCTGCGCACTCGGGCCTGGCCGCGTTCCTGGCCGAGTACGGCCACCGGGCCGTCGCCGAAATCGACCTGGGTATGCCCCGCTGGGCCGACGACCCCACCCACATCATCGGCGTCCTGGCGAACTATCTCCGCCTGGAAGACCCGGAGTTCGCGCCGGACAGGCAGTTCGCGAAGGCCTCCCGGGAAGCCGACGCCGAAGCCGCCGTCCTCGTCAGGCGCGCGCGGGAGAAGGGGCCGCTCCACGCCAGGATCGTCAAGGGCGCTCTGGCGCGGACCCGGACGTTCGCGGGCATGCGGGAACTGCCCAAGTACCGGCTGGTGGAGGGCCTTGCCGCGGCCCGCGCACAGCTGGTCCTGGTGGGCAGGGAACTCGCGGAGCGGGGCAGAATTTCCGACGCCGGGGACGTGTTCTTCCTGGACTTCACGGAGGCACACAGGGCCCTCGACGGAGCGGACCTGCGCGCGCTCGTGGCGGAGCGGCGCGAGGCCTACGAACTTGAACTCAGGCGACGCCACGTGCCCCGCGTGCTGCTGTCAGACGGCACCGAACCCGAAGCCGTGGCAGCCCGCCATGCATCTGTTGACGGAGCAGCTGCCGGCGGGACCTTGGCCGGAAGCCCGGCCTCGGCCGGGACTGTCACCGCCGTGGCCCGCGTGATCCTGGACCCGGTGGGCGCCCGGCTGGAGCCCGGGGAGATCCTCGTGGCGCCGTCCACGGACCCTGGCTGGACCCCGCTCTTCCTGACCGCCGGCGGGCTGGTCATGGAAATGGGCGGAGCCAATTCGCACGGGGCTGTCGTTGCGCGCGAGTACGGGATTCCCGCCGTCGTCGGTGTTCCGGACGCGACGAACCGGATCCGTAGCGGCCAGACCATCACCGTGGACGGCGCGTCCGGAACGGTGACGCCGGAAGGCTGACGCGGTTCGGATTGGTGGGCGTCGTGGCACGGATCGGGTTGGCCTTGGTGGCCGCAGCTGCCGCATTGCTGTGTGGCTGCGCCGGCGACTCCGGGCAGCCGGCCGGCCACTCCGGCACGGTCACCGGTTACGTCCTCACAGCACCGGTGTGCCCGGTGGAGCGCCCGGGCATGGAGTGCGCGCCGCGCCCGGTGTCCGGAGCGTCTGTCGTCGCCCTGGCCGGGGACACTGTCCGCGGGTCGACGGCCACCGATACGGCGGGCGCCTTCAGCCTGACGCTGCCCGACGGCAACTACGTCATCAGGGCAACGAACGCCGGCGGCTACGCGTCGGTGGCCTCACAGGACGTGGTCATCTCGGAGCGTCCAGTCCAGATCACCCTGATTGTGGACAGCGGAATCCGCTGAGCCTTTTCCGGGCGCGAACTTCTGGACCGGTCGGACTTCTGGACCCGGCCGGGCGCTTGCCCTATCGTGAGGGAACCGATCACAGTCGGCCGGAGCTTCCGCAGTGGAGGTGCATGATGGGAATCATTTCGTCCGGTTTTCACGGGAGACGACGCGGCGGCAATCCGGCGTTACCGCCGGGGCAGCACCAGACGGAAACTTTTCCGGTGCTCACCGCCGGGCCCGCGCCGAACATTCCCCTGGCGGACTGGGAATTCTTCATCACCACGGAGACGGGCCAGCGCCATGCCTGGTCGTGGGAGTCCTTCATGGCGCTTCCCCAGGCCGAGATCCACGCCGACATCCATTGCGTGACCAGTTGGTCCCGGCTGGGCACCTCCTGGCGGGGAGTGTCCCTGGATACCTTGTTCGAGGACGTGGACACGCGGAGCGGCTTCGCGACAGCCCACTCCTACGGCGGGTACACCACCAACGTGCCGCTCAATGACCTGCTGGGCGGACGTGCCTGGGTCGCTTGGGAATTCGACGGCGAGCCCCTGGAGCGGGCCCACGGCGGTCCCGCCCGCCTGCTCGTGCCGCACCTCTACTTCTGGAAAAGCGCCAAGTGGGTCCACGGCATCGAGCTGACGCAGGACGATGTTCCGGGTTTTTGGGAATCCAACGGCTACCACCTGCACGGTGATCCGTGGCGGGAAGAGCGCTACTCGTGAGGCCCGCCCGATGAGCACCATGTGGCGGGTCGCGGACGTGGTCAGCGGGGTTCCCGAAACCGAGACATCGAGGACCATAGGGCTGCGGGTGGCCGGCCTGGACGGCTACCTCGCCGGCCAGCACATCGACATCAGGCTCACCGCCGACGACGGATACACGGCGGTGCGGTCCTATTCCGTGGCCACCGCGCGGATGGACGAGGTCCTCGAGATCACGGTCGCGGAACTGGCCGACGGGGAGGTCTCTCCGTATTTGGTCAGGGACCTGGCGGTAGGCGACCAGTTGGAGATCCGTGGCCCGGTGGGCGGCTGGTTCGTCTGGCGGCCCTCGGACCCGAACCCGGTCCAGCTCATCGCCGGTGGGTCCGGCGTGGTGCCGCTCATGTCGATGGTCCGGGCGCACGAGGCATCGTCGAATCCATCGCAGTTCCGGTTGCTGTACTCACTCAAATCACCGGAGGCGGGTTTCTACCAGGAGGAACTGCGGGCCTTGGGTGCCGAATCGTCCAGGTTCTCGGTCGACTACGTCTACACCCGCAGCGTGCCCGCGGGCTGGCCAAGCGCTCCGGCGCGGCTCACCGCAGGAACCCTCCTGGCGAACATCCTGCCAGTGGATGCCGCCCCGGACATCTTCGTGTGCGGCCAGACGGTGTTTGTCGAAACAGTCGCAGAATGGCTCGTGCAGGCCGGGTATCCAGCCGCCACGATCAAGACCGAGCGCTTCGGCGGGACGGGAGGGACGCGATGAGCGGCAACAGCAGTGCGGCTTCGGGCTCCGAAGACCCGCGCTTCGAGGACCAGGACATCGCAGGGGTCCCGGGCAATCCGATATCCCATCTTGACGGAAACGCGGCCGCAGGAGCGCTGTGGGAGCTGTTCCGCTTCGACATCATCCAAGCGATCGGGCGGTGCAAGCACTGCGGCGCCGTCAGCGTCGTTGCCCGGGCAACGGTGTACGCCGACGGCCCGGGAATCGTTGTGCGCTGCGATTCCTGCGAGGGCGTGCTGCTGCGCCTGGTGGAGACCCCCACCCGGTACTGGCTTGATGTGAGCGGACTCAGCTACCTGCAGATCGACCGCGAGGGCTAGGCGCTCCCACGCGTGCCCCTCAGGCGTGCTGGTGCGCCTCGTGCTCCGAGTGGCTGGCGGGCTCCAGTTGGAAGGTGCAGTGGTCCGTGTCGAAATGCGAGCCCAGGCACGAGGTCAGCTGGTCCAGGAGCCGGTCCGTGCTGGTGGCGTTGAGGATGCTGTCCTCCACCACCACGTGGGCCGAGAACACCGGGACACCGGAGGTGATAGTCCAGATGTGGATGTCGTGCACGCCCACCACGCCGTGCACGGAGAGGATGTGCTCGCGGATCATGCTGACTTCCACGCCCTTGGGGCTGGCCTCCAGGAGCACGTCCACCACGTCGCGGAGCAGGTGCCAGGCCCGGGGCAGGATCATCAGCGCGATCAGGATGGACGCGATGGGGTCGGCGGCCTGGAAATCCGTGAACATGATGACCACGGCCGCGGCGATGACGGCAATGGATCCCAGCAGGTCACCGAGCACTTCGAGGTACGCTCCGCGCAGGTTGAGGCTCTCCTCCTGGGAACCGCGAAGGATCAGCAGAGACACCAGGTTTGCCACGGCGCCCAGGATCGCTGCATAGAGCATGGTGTCCGTGTGGATTTCGGGGGAGTCGCCGAAGCGGCGGATGGCCTCGATGAGGATCACCACGGAAATGACGAGGAGGATCAACGCGTTCGCCAGGGCCGCCAGCACCTCGGCGCGCTGGTAGCCATAAGTGCGCTGATCGCTGGGCGGGCGGGTGGCCACCCACGCCGCCATCAGCGCGATGAAGACGCCCGCCGCGTCCGAGAGCATGTGGCCGGCGTCTGCGAGCAGCGCCAGCGAACCGGAAACGACGGCGCCCGCCACCTGGACCAGCACCACCGCCAGGGTGATGCCCAGGACAGCGATGAGCCGCTTCCGGTGCTTCCCCGTTGCCGTGATGCCGTGCGCGTGGTTGTGGTCGTGCCCCATGCTCTAAGGCTAGCGCGGGCCTGTCGGACGCCTTAGTCCCAGCCGAGTTCGTGCAGGCGCTCGTCGCTGATGCCGAAGTGGTGGGCGATCTCGTGGACCACGGTGACCGCCACCTCATCGATCACTTCCTGCCGGGACGAGCAGATGTCCAGGATGGGCTGCCGGAAGATCGTGATCCGGTCCGGCAGGGAACCGGCCTCCCACCAGGAGTCCCGTTCGGTCAGCGGCACGCCCTCGTAGAGCCCGAGAAGCACGGTGTCCGGGTCTTCGTCCGGCCCGGGGACGTAGTCATCTTCGATGAAGACCGCCACGTTGTCCATGGCCCGGGCGAGCCTGCGCGGGATCAGGAGCAGGGCATCGCTCACCGCCGCCTCGAAGTCTTCCTCGGACATGTCGAAGGGCGTCCCGTCGGGGCGGATCGGCAGGCCGGGAGGCAGTTGGGAGGACATTCTTCGACTCTAACCGCTGCGGCCGTTGACGCTGCAGAGTGACGGAGGATACAGTTTTCGAGGCTCGAGTTATGCGTATAACCCAAGCCTTGAAACTTCATCTTCCCAGCCCCGCGGACTCCGCAGACAGGTAGCCCCATGAGCCGCGCCGGCAACAGGACAGGCCCCACGATGCATGACGTCGCGGCCGCCGCCGGAGTCTCGCAGGCCACGGTTTCCCTCGTGCTCAACGACGCCTCCGGAACCCGGTTTTCCGAAGAGACCCGGCACCGCGTTCAGGACGCGGCCAGGCAGCTCGGCTACCGCACGAACGCCCACGCCAAGGTGCTGCGAGATGGCGTCGCGGGAATGATCGGCTTCGTGGGGGACTTCGTGGCCACGGCTCCGTTCGCCGGCAAGATCATCGAAGGGGCGCAGGGCCGGGCCTGGGAAGCGGGGCTGCTCCTGCTGACCGTGAATACCGGAGGGGACAAGGCGCTCGAAAAGTCCTCCCTGGAGACCATGCTGTCCTATAAGGTGGCCGGCGTCGTCTATGCCGGGATGTACCACCGCGTGCTCGAGGTGCCCGAGGCGCTGGGCGAGGTGCCCGCCGTCGTGCTCAACTCGCGCGACCGCAGCGGCAGGCTCCCCAGCATCGCCCCCGATGAGGAGCTGGGCGGCTACACCGCCACCAGGCGCTTGCTCGACGCCGGGCACCGGCGGATCGCGATGATCAACATCGGGATTCCCGACGACGACGCGCTGCCGGCCGCTGCCGGCCGCCGCAACGGGTACCTGCGTGCGCTCGCCGACGCCGGTGTCGGGCCCGATCCGCGCCTGCAGCGCAACGGCGAGGGCGAGGTGGCCGGCGGCTACGCGAACACGCTGGAGCTCATGGCCCTGGACGAGCCGCCCACCGCGGTCTTCTGCGCCAACGACCGCACCGCTTGGGGCGCGTACCAAGCCCTGGACTCGCTGGGACTCGGGGTTCCGGACGACGTCTCGGTGGTTGGATTCGACAACCAGGAAACGCTCGCCCCGAACCTGCGGCCCGGCCTGACCACGCTGGAACTGCCCTTCGTGGAGATGGGCAGGCGCGCCGTCGAACTGGTCCTTGCTGGATCGGGCGCGGCAGGATCGGGCGCGGCTGGATCGGGTGCGGCCGGTCCGCGAGCCGGCGGTCCGCGCACAGAACTCCTGGAATGCCCCCTGATCGAACGCCAGTCGGTCGCGCCCCCCAACAAACCGCGCAACCGGAAACCCGAAAAACGAAGGAAGCCATGAACCCCACCGAAGCCGTTTCGCCGGAGCCGCTCGACGTCGTCGTGGTCGGCGAAGCACTCATCGACATCGTCGACTCGCCCGACGGCCAGACCGAATACCCGGGCGGTTCCCCGGCGAACGTCGCCTACGGCCTGGGCCGGCTCGACGTCAGCGTCGGCCTGCTCACCGCCGTCGGCCGCGACTCCCGCGGCGAGGCCATCGCGGCGCACCTCGGCAGCGCGGGGGTCGTGCTGCTGCCGGGCTCCCAGTCGCTGGCACGGACGGCGACGGCGACCGCCGAGATCGCGGCCGACGGTTCAGCCGAGTACACCTTCGAGATCGAATGGGCGCTTCCCCCGGCCACCCTGCCGTACGCGCCGAAGATCCTGCACACCGGCTCGATCGCAGCGTTCCTGGAGCCCGGGGCCCGCGTGGTGCGGAACCTGCTGGAACAGGCCCAGGGTGGCTGCATGGTCACCTTCGACCCGAACATCCGCGCCGACCTCCTCGGCAGCCACGCCGAGGCGCTCGGAATCTTCGAGGGCCTCGTTCCGCTGTCCGACGTCGTGAAGCTCAGCGAAGACGATGCCGGCTGGCTCTACCCGGGCAAGTCCCTCGAGGAAGCCGCCGAGCGCATCCTTGGCCTGGGTGCGGACCTGGCCGTGGTCACCCGCGGCGGCAGCGGCTCGCTCATGGCCACCCGGGCCACACAGCTCACCGTGCCGGCCGTTCGTTCGGTGGTGGCCGACACCATCGGTGCCGGGGATTCCTACATGTCCGCCCTCATCATGGGCCTGCTGCTGCGCGGCAGCGAAGGGCTCGCCCCGACCGTGCTGGAGCGGATCGGCCAGACGGCTTCAATGGCGGCGTCCATCACCGTCAGCCGGCCCGGCGCGAACCCACCCACGCACCGTGAACTGCTCGCCGGAATGGCGCGCTAGCTGTACTCGGCCATGACGTTGGTGACAGAAGTCTTGAAGTGAGGAGGACCTCCGGGGCTTAGTGGAGGTATCTGACAT
>NZ_QYLP01000093.1 GCF_003614925.1 Arthrobacter celericrescens | reverse complement strand
GTGAGTCACGACCGCAGGGCAGAACGGCCAGCATCTACTCTGCCAGCCAGTCCCGGACCAGCCACACCAATCCTCACAGTCGTTTTGCCCGCTCAGAACGACAACAACTGCGAGCTACTTGGGGGTGAAACGGCAGAATGGAAGCCATGAATGTTGACGTAGTGGTGGTGGGCGGCGGAGCGATGGGCTCGGCGGCGGCGTGGCAAGTGGCGCGGAGCGGCAAATCGGTGGTGCTCCTGGAGCAGTTCGAGGAAGGGCACAAGATCGGTGCCTCGCACGGTGCCACCCGGAACTTCAACACCGCCTACGCCGAAGCGGACTACCTCGACCTCCTCGCCGAGTCCCGGAACCTGTGGGACGAACTGGCCGAGGAAACCGGAACGCAGCTCCTGGACCTGGTGGGCCTGGCCAACCACGGCAACGTGGCCAAGCTCCGCACCGTCCGCGAAGCACACGAGGAACGGGGCATCGAAAGCCACTTCCTCTCCGCCGCCGAAGCCGCGGAGCGCTGGCAGGGCATGAATTTCCGCGGCGACGTGCTCTTCGTCCCCGGCTCCGGCCGGGTGCGGGCGGCCGAGGCGCTGCGCGCGCTGCGGGCGGCGGCCGAGGCCCGCGGCGCCCGCTTTGAATATTCGACGCCGGTCCGCGGCATCCGGGTCCTCGGCCCGGACTCCGTCCTGGTGGAGACGGACCGCAGCAGGTTCACGGCCCGCCGCGTGGTGGTCACGGCCGGGGCCTGGACGAACAGGGTCCTCGACGGGCTAGCCGCATTGCCTCCGCTCGTGGTGACCCAGGAACAGCCGGCCCACTTCACGCCGCTGCAGGATTCCCTGGACTGGCCCAGCTTCAACCACAACCCGGATCCGGACGATCCCCGGGACGCCTACTGGTACAGCCCCGTGTACGGCATGCTGACCCCCGGCGAGGGCATCAAGGCCGGGTGGCACGGCGTCGGCCCTGTCATGGATCCGGACGCCCGCACCTTCCAGCCCGAACCGAAGCAGCTCGACGCGCTGGTGCGCTACGCGCGCGAGTGGCTTCCCGGCGTCGACCCCGCCTCAGCGGTGCCGATCAGCTGCACCTACACCACCACCCCGAACGAGGACTTCGTGCTCGACGGTTTCGGCCCGCTGGTGGTCGGTGCCGGCTTCTCGGGGCACGGGTTCAAGTTCACCCCGGCGATCGGCCGGGTCCTGGCGGACATCGCCGATGGCGGCCTGGCACCGGCGCGCTTCGCGGCGGCCCGCTGAGTGGGGCGTTAAACCCAACTGGGTCGCAGTAGATGTCGTTATGAACGCTGAAAACGACATTAACTGCGACCCAGTTGGGTGAGGCCGTGGCTACTTCAGGCCGGCGAGCACCGTGTTGAAGGTCTCGGACGGGCGCATGACGGCGGAGGCCTTGTCGGCGTCCGGGCGGTAGTAGCCGCCGATTTCCACCGGGGAGCCCTGCACGGCGAGCAGCTCGCCGACGATGGTTTCCTCACCGGTGGTCAGCGCGTCGGCGACCTTCGCGAAGGACGCGGCCAGCTCGGCGTCGGCGGTCTGCTTTGCCAGTTCCTGGGCCCAGTAGGAGGCCAGATAAAAGTGGCTGCCCCGATTGTCGATGGTGCCCAGCTTGCGGCCCGGGGACTTGTTCTCCAGCAGGAAGGTGCCGGTGGCCCGGTCCAGGGTGTCGGCCAGGACCTGTGCACGGGCGTTGCCCTCGGTGGTGGCCAGGTGCTCGAAGCTGACGGCCAGGGCCAGGAACTCGCCCAGGCTGTCCCAGCGCAGGTAGTTTTCCTTGAGCAGCTGCTGCACGTGCTTCGGAGCGGAGCCGCCGGCACCGGTTTCGAAGAGGCCGCCGCCGTTGATCAGCGGAACCACGGAGAGCATCTTGGCGCTGGTGCCCAGTTCCAGGATCGGGAAGAGGTCCGTGAGGTAGTCGCGGAGCACGTTGCCGGTCACGGAGATGGTGTCTTCACCCTTGCGGATGCGCTCCAGGGTGAAGGCGGTGGCCTTGACCGGGGACATGATCTCGATCTGCAGGCCCTCGGTGTCGTGGTCCTTCAGGTATTCCTTGACCTTGGCGATGAGCTGGGCGTCGTGCGCGCGCTCTTCGTCCAGCCAGAACACGGCAGGGGTCTTGGAGGCGCGGGCACGGGTGACGGCCAGCTTGACCCAGTCGCGGATGGGCAGGTCCTTGGTCTGGCAGGCGCGCCAGATGTCGCCGGGGGCAACCTCGTGCTCGATCAGGACCTTGCCGGAACCGTCAACCAGCTGCACCTTGCCGGCGTCCTGGATTTCGAAGGTCTTGTCGTGGCTGCCGTATTCCTCGGCGGCCTGGGCCATGAGGCCGACGTTCGGGACGGTGCCCATGGTGGTGGGGTCGAAGGCACCGTTGGCACGGCAGTCGTCGATCACTACCTGGTAGACGCCGGCGTAGGAGCTGTCCGGGAGGACGGCCAGGGTGTCGGCTTCGTTGCCGTCCGCGCCCCACATGTGGCCGGAGGTGCGGATCATTGCCGGCATGGAGGCGTCCACGATCACGTCGGAGGGAACGTGCAGGTTGGTGATGCCCTTGTCGGAGTCCACCATGGCCAGGGCGGGGCCGTTTTCCAGGCCCTGCTTGATGGCGGCGGCCACGTCTTCGCGGATGTCTTCCGGGAGTTCGTCGAGGCCGTTGAGGATGGAGGCGAGGCCGTTGTTGGCGCTCAGGCCGGCGGCGTCGAGCTGCTTGCCGTAGGTGGCGAAGAGGTCGGCGAAGTAGGCCTTGACCACGTGGCCGAAGATGATCGGGTCCGAGACCTTCATCATGGTGGCCTTCAGGTGTGCCGAGAACAGCACGCCTTCTTCCTTGGCCCGGGCAACCTGGGCGGCGAGGAACTCGTCCAGGGCGGCGGCGCGCATGACGGTGCCGTCAACCACTTCGCCGGCCAGCACGGGGATGGACTGCTTGAGGGTCTTGACCGAGCCGTCTTCGCGGACCAGCTGGATGCGGAGGGTGTCGTCGGCGGGGATCACCGCGGACAACTCGTTCGAGCGGAAGTCGTCGGCACCCATGGTTGCGACGTTGGTCTTGGAATCGCCGCTCCAGGCACCCATGGAGTGCGGGTTCTGGCGGGCGTAGTTCTTCACGGACAGCGGGGCGCGGCGGTCCGAGTTGCCTTCGCGCAGCACCGGGTTCACGGCGGAACCCTTGATCTTGTCGTACCGGGAACGGATGTCCGTCTCTTCGTCCGAAGAGGGGTTGTCCGGGTAGTCCGGGAGGGCGTAGCCCTTGCCCTGCAGTTCGGCGATAGCCGCCTTCAGCTGCGGGACGGATGCGCTGATGTTGGGCAGCTTGATGATGTTGGCTTCGGGCTTCTTCGCCAGTTCGCCGAGCTCGGCCAGTGCGTCACCGATGCGCTGCTCTTCGGTGAGGTAGTCACCGAAGGCGGCAATGATGCGGCCGGCCAGCGAGATGTCTCGGGTTTCCACGTCCACGCCCGCCGTCGAAGCGAAGGCTTCGATGATCGGCAGGAAGGAATACGTGGCCAGCATCGGCGCTTCATCGGTGTGGGTGTAGATAATCTTGGCCATTGCTCGGGCGTCTCCCTGAAGGTCTCCCGGGGCTGCACGCCCGCCGCTGCTCCTGTCGGCACGCAGGACGGACCACAAACCCCTTGCGTTGTTTGCCGGATGATGCCCGGCGGAACATTCCAACTATGCCACAGCGGGCCATTTCGCCCCTAAATTGCGGGGATTCCCGGGCTTGCATGACGCGCCGCCACGGCGGCGCCGCATGGCGCGGGAGCCGCCGTCGTAATTCATAGAGTGCTATCACAAACTCTGAAACATCCCTTTACAAAGCCGTCACGGCGCGGGTACCTTCATTCCGTTATCCCGCGGCGGGGCTTCCGTCCGGGCCCGCTTTCCCCACCGAAAGTCAGGACAATCGTGACAAGAACCAAGACCCTGGCCACAAGCCTTCTCGGTCTCTCCGCGGCCGCACTGTTCGCCTTCACGTCCGCGGGAGGGGCGGCCGCAACCTCCGCGTCCCCGGACACCAAGGAGACGTCCCACACCGTCAGCATCGTCCTGCAGACCAGCGGCGTGGCCGACTATTGGACTCCCGAACGCATGCGCTCGGCCATCCCGGGCGACGTCCTGGCACAGAAGGCCCTGGAACGCGGCAAGAGTACCTCCCGTGCCGCCGTCGAGCAGGGCACCTCCACCCGGATTACCGGCAAAGCGGGCAAGGGCAAGCCCGTCCTGCACACCAACGAGAACCCGGTGCCGCACATCGGCAAGGTCTTCTTCACCCTCGGCGGCCTCAACTACGTGTGCTCCGGCAACTCCGTGGCATCCGCCAACAAGAGCACCGTCTCCACCGCCGGGCACTGCCTCAACGAGGGCCCCGGAGCCTTCGCCACCAACTTCGTCTTCGTCCCGGCCTACCTCAACGGCGCGGCCCCGTACGGGAAGTGGACCGCCCGCGCCCTGTACACCACCAACCAGTGGAGCTCCGGCGGGGACATCCAGTACGACACCGGCTTCGCCGTCGTCTCCACCCTGAACGGCCAGAGCCTCTCCGACGTGGTGGGCGCCTCCGGCGTCGAGTTCAACGCGGCCCGCGGCCTGAGCTACAAGGCCTTCGGCTACCCTGCCGCCAGCCCCTTCGACGGCCAGTCCCTCAAGGCCTGCACCGGCACCGCCATCAACGACACGATCAACCCCGGCGGCACCACCCAGGGCATCCCGTGCGACATGACCGGCGGCTCCTCCGGTGGCCCCTGGTTCATCGGCAGCACCTCCGCGGGCTACCAGAACTCGGTCAACAGCTACGGTTACGGCAGCCGCTCCACCACCATGTACGGCCCGTATTGGGGTTCGGTCATCCAGCAGGCGTACAGCAACGCTTCCGCCAACTAGGCTGAATTAACGACGACGGCGGCCGCCCCCGTGAGGGGTCGGCCGCCGTTTCGCTGTTCTTCTTCCCATCGACTGCTGAGACGACGTCGTTTTGAAGGCTCAAAACGACGTTGCCTCAGCAATCGATGCAGGTGGGGATCAGTGGAAGAAGTGGCGCGCTCCGGTGAAGTACATCGTGATCCCGGCAGCGTTGGCCGCGGCGATGACTTCCTCGTCCCGGACGGAACCGCCGGGCTGGACCACGGCGCGGACACCGGCGTCGATCAGGATCTGCAGGCCGTCGGCGAACGGGAAGAACGCGTCGGAGGCGGCCACTGCGCCGCGGGCGCGCTCAGGTGCGCCCGCCGCGGAGGCGTTCGAGGCACCGCCGGCGCCGTCGACGTCGGACTCCACCGTCACGCCCAGGGTGTTGGCGCGCTCGACGGCCAGCTTGCAGGAGTCCAGGCGGTTGACCTGGCCCATGCCGATGCCGACGGCTGCGCCGTTGTCGGCGAGCAGGATGGCGTTGGACTTGGCGGCGCGGCAGGCGGTCCAGGCGAAGGCCAGGTCGGCGAGCGTCTTCTCGTCCGCGGCGTCACCGGCGGCGAGGGTCCAGTTGGCGGGGTTGTCGCCGTCGGCGTCCACCTTGTCGCTCATCTGCACCAGCACGCCGCCGGACACCTGGCGCATCTCGGCCGGGTAGCGGTCGTAGCCCTCCGGCAGGGCGAGCAGGCGGATGTTCTTCTTGGCAGAGAGGATCTCCACGGCTTCGGGCTCGAAGTCCGGAGCGATGACGACCTCGGTGAAGATGCCGGCGACGGTGCGCGCCATGCCGGCGGTCACGGTGCGGTTCGCGGCGATCACACCGCCGAACGCAGAGACGGGGTCGCAGGCGTGGGCCTTGGCGTGGGCGTCGGCAATCGGATCCGCCGCGGAAGCGGAACCGACGGCAACACCGCAGGGGTTGGCGTGCTTGACGACGGCCACGGCCGGCTCGGCGAAGTCGAACGCGGCGCGCAGGGCGGCGTCGGCGTCGACGAAGTTGTTGTAGCTCATGGCCTTGCCGTGCAGCTGGTCGGCCTGGGCGATGCCGGCCGGGGCGGCCTTGTCCACGTAGAGGGCGGCCTGCTGGTGCGGGTTCTCGCCGTAGCGCAGCACCTCGGAGCGTTCCAGGGCCAGGCCAGCGTAGGCGGGCCAGTCGATGACGCCGTCGCCGTCTTCGTCCAGGAACTGGGATGCGGTCCAGGTGGCCACGGCGGTGTCGTAGGCGGCGGTGTGGGCGAAGGCCTTGGCAGCCAGGCGGCGGCGGGTCTTCAGGTCGAAACCGCCGGCAGCAGCGGCCTCGACGACGGAACCGTAGAACGAGGGGTCCGTGACGATGGTGACGGCGGCGTGGTTCTTCGCAGCCGAGCGCACCATGGCCGGGCCTCCGATGTCAATCTGCTCGACGACGTCGTCCTGGCCGGCGCCGGAGCGGACGGTCTCAACGAAGGGGTACAGGTTGACCACCACGAGGTCGAAGGGCTCGATCTCCATCTGGGCCAGGGTGTCCATGTGGGCCTGGACGCGGCGGTCGGCGAGGATGCCGCCGTGCACGCGCGGGTGCAGGGTCTTCACGCGGCCGTCCAGCATTTCCGGGGAACCGGTGACTTCTTCGACTTCCTTGACCGGGATGCCGGCCGCGGCGATCTTCTTGGCGGTGGAGCCGGTGGAGACGATTGCGACGCCGGCTGCGTGCAGGCCCTTCGCGAGCTCCTCCAGTCCTGTCTTGTCGTAAACCGAGATGAGTGCACGGCGGATAGGGACACGGTCAAGCTGCGTGAAGCTCACAAAAATCTCCGTCTTGGATCGCGTTCGGCGCGGATGGTGGGGATACGCCACAGTTTATCGCGTCCGCGGTGGCCCTCGATTTCATTGCGTTCCCGGGCCTCACAACGCGTAGTAGCTTAGTGCTCATGAATGCTTCGGAGATGGTGCTGGTGGCCGATCTCGGCAAGAGCAGGTGCCGCTTGGAACTGCGTTCCGGTGACCGGGTGCTCGCCCAGGCAGACCAGCATGGCTTCCCCGGACTCGGCATTACCGACGGTGCCCGCCTGGCGTTCGAACTGCTGGAAGAGACGGCCACGATGATTCCCGCGGAACTGACGGCAGCCGGGCCATCCGGATCCCCGCTGGCCGGTTTCGGTGCGGCCGTGGCCGGCGTCGAGGCTTCCGCCGAAAGCTCCCGCGAACTGGCCACCCTGCTCGCCCGCCGCTTCGGCGTCCCCGCCGCGGTCCTGTCCGACGCCACCGCCGCGCAGCTCGGCGCCATGCAGGGCGCCCCCGGCACCGTGCTTATCGTGGGCACCGGCGCCGTGGCGTTCCGCTTCGACGACGGCGGGCAGTTGCACCGCGCCGACGGCTGGGGGCCGCTGCTGGGCGACCGGGGCAGCGGCCGGTGGATCGGCCAGCGCGGCCTGGAAGCGGTGGTGCAGGCGTTCGACGGCGGCCCGGAGACTTCGCTGAGCGCCGCGGCGGAGGCTTTGGTTGAGTCGCCCCTCATGCTTCCCGCCTGGCTGGGCGGCATGGAGAACCCGGCCCGGGCGATGGCCCGTTTCGCTCCCCTGGTGCTGCACGCAGCGGAGGCGGGTGACGCCGTCGCGCGCGGAATCGTGGACGAGGCGTGCAGGATCCTTGCCGGCACGGTCAAGCGCGCCAGCGGCGGCACCGGCCGGGTGGCGGTGCTGGGCGGCGTCGCGAACTCGGAGTTCTTCGCCGGCCTCTTGCACAACACCTTGGCTTCGGCTGGGATTGAGATGGTCGAGCCCCTCGGCGACGGCATGGACGGGGCCGCCCTCGCTGCGACGCGCCGCGGGCTCCTGCAGGAAAGGTACATCCACCGTGACGGAACAAACTGGCCCGACTGACCCCACCGCCGCAGGCAACGATCCGCTGGAAGGGCTGCGCTCCGAACTCGCGGGCCTGCAGACCGAACAGGCCGCCCCGGGCCTGGACAGCATCGACACCATGGGCACCGCCGAACTCGTGGCCGCCATGAACGAGATCAACCGCGGCGTCCCCGCGGCGGTCGAGGAAGCCGCGCCCGCCATTGCGCAGACGGTCGACGCCGTGACGGAGCGGCTCGCGCGCGGCGGCCGCCTGCTCTATGTGGGCGCCGGTACGGCCGGCCGGATGGGCGTGCTGGACGCCAGCGAGTGCCCGCCCACCTTCGGAACCCGCCCGGAACTCGTGGTGGGAATCATCGCCGGCGGCCCGCATGCCATCCAGAAACCGGTGGAGTACGCCGAGGACAACGCGACGGCCGGTGCCCGGGACCTGCATGACATCAACGTGACGGAAAAAGACGCTGTGATTGGCATCTCGGCCTCGGGCCGCACGCCATACGTGATCGGAGCCCTGGAGGAGGCCCGGAGCCGGGGCGCGTTCACGGCAGCGATCGCGTGCAACCACGGCTCGGCCATCGGCAGGCTGGCCGACGTGGCGATCGACGTGGTGGTGGGCCCGGAGTTCGTTGCCGGTTCCACCCGGCTCAAGGCCGGAACCGCCCAGAAACTGGTGCTGAACATGATCAGCACGCTCACCATGGTCAAGCTCGGAAAGACCTACGGCAACCTGATGGTGGACCTGAAAGCCACCAACGAAAAGCTCCTGGCACGCTCCCAGCGCACCATCCAGCACGCCACCGGAGCGGACGCGGACACCGCCATCCGCGCCCTCGATTCGGTGGGCGGATCGGTTAAGGCGGCCATCCTGGTGCTGCTGACCGGCATCGATCCTGCGCAGGCGAAGGGTGCCCTGGACGAGGCCGGCGGCTTCCTGCGGAAAGCGATAGAAAACCACCGCTAAAGTTTTCCCCAGGAGGGGAAAATGAACACGTATACGTCAGTGCCCAGCGGCGAGCAGGTGGTCCAGGAACTGCCGTGGCGGTGGGCCGTGCAGGGCCGGATTTTCCTGATCGGCGGGCTGGGCTTCATGTTCGATGCCTGGGACGTCACGCTCAACGGCATCCTCATTCCCCTGCTCTCCAAGCACTGGTCCCTCGAACCGGCCGACGCCGCATGGATCGGCACGGCCAACCTGATCGGAATGGCCCTTGGCGCCTTCGCCTGGGGAACCATCGCGGACACGATCGGGCGCAGGAAGGCCTTCACCGCCACGCTGCTGATCTTCTCGCTCTTCACCGTGCTGGGCGCCTTCGCCCCGGATTTGCTGTGGTTCTGCGTCTTCCGGTTCATGGCCGGCTTCGGGCTGGGCGGCTGCATCCCGGTGGACTACGCCCTGGTGGGCGAGTTCACGCCGCGGAAGCAGCGCGGACGGGTGCTCACCGCGATGGACGGCTGGTGGCCGGTGGGTGCCGCCTTGTGCGGTTTCGTGTCCGCCGGGCTGATGGCCGCCTTCGCCGACTGGCGCCTGACCATGCTGGTGATGGTGCTGCCGGCCCTGCTGGTGTTCTGGGTGCGGCGCAGCGTGCCCGAATCCCCGCTCTTCCTGATCCGCAAGGGCCGCCGCAAGGAGGCCGCGGAAGTCATCGACGCCCTCGTCGCCGCCACCGGCGCACCACCACGGGCCTACAGCCTGCCCGACCCCCAGGCCGCTCCGCGGCTTTCCGCCGGGAGCGCCTGGACCCAGTTGCGCAGCCTGTGGCAGTTCAGCTGGAAGATCACGACGGCGGCCTGGGCTTTGTTCTTCACCGTCCTTCTCGTGTACTACCTGAGCCTGACCTGGATGCCGCGCATCCTGATCAGCGCCGGGTTCGAGGAGTACAAGGCCTTCCTGACGACGGCGGGAATGGCCGCCGTCGGGCTCCTGGGCGTGGTGGCGGCAGCGCTGCTGGTGGAGCGCCTGGGCCGCAAGTGGATCCTGGCGGTCACCGGTCCGCTGTCCGCCGGGACGCTCGTGATCGTGGCGCTGGTGGTGGACATTCCGTCCGCGGCGGTGTTCTGGCTGCTGGTGTTCGGCTTCGTGGTGCAGGTGGCCATCCCGGTGCTGTACGCCTACGTCTCCGAGCTCTACCCCACGGAGCTGCGCGGCTCGGGCTTCGGCTGGGCCTCCACGTTCTCGCGCCTCGGGGCGGGCTTCGGGCCCCTGGTGTTCGCCTCGTTCTTCTGGCCCACCTTCGGCCTGGCCACGTCCTTCGCGCTGGCCGGCGGCCTGGTGCTGCTGGCCGTGATCTGGATGGGGCTGTTCGCCCCGGAAACCAAGCAGCGCGCGCTCGACTGAACCCGGGGGACCTGAACCCCCGGCGCACTGAACCCCGGCGCACTGAACCCCGGCGCCGCCGAAAAGCTCAGTCCCGGCGCCCCAGCACGCGGGCGAGGACCATCCTTTCCTTGGTGGACACCTCGGGCAGGTAGGCGCGTGCCAGGGCCATACCGATGCGGGGCAGGGCCGAGAAATCGGGGAAGGCCATGAACAGCGTGGAGTATTCGGGGTGGAACTTCGCCTTGAATCGGAACAGGGAACCGAAACCGTAGGCCGGCTCCAGCGTCCTGGAAAGCCAGGCAAGGAAGGCGGCGATGCCTGCCGCGGGGGCCTCCGGCTCTGCGTCCGCGGGCACGGGCTTGGTGGCCAGCGGCGCACCGGACAGGCTCACGAACCGTGCGCCAGCCTCCTGCAGGTGCAGCGCGGCGGAGGCGATCAGGAATTCCATGACGCCGTTGTGGGACTCGGGGGCACGGCGCATGAAGTCCAGCGTCCAGGCCACGACTTCGCCCTCTTCGTGCACCGGCATCCAGGACGTCAGCGCTTCGATGCGCCCATCCTCGGCAACGGCAAGCATGAGGCGGACATCCGGGTCCTTGAGTTCTTCCAGGCCGCCGAGGGTGAATCCCATCTCGGGCAGCTTGTTCTCCGCCACCCAGGATTCGGAGATCGCCACGATCTCCGTGGTTGCCGCGAAAGGAAGCTCTCCCCACGAGGTCCACACCGCCGTCCTGCCCTCACGGATCGCCTTGTTGAGTGCGGTCCGCACGCTCTGCCAGTGTTTGCCCTTCATGGTGAGTCCCTCGGTGTGAATCACCGTCTCTTCCCCGACCGGCATGTGCCGCCAGCCGAGGCGCTCAAAGACGGGCAGCAGCCCGGAATGGAAGGAATAGAAGACGGGGGTCCAGTTGTGTTCATCGCAGAACACCAGGAACTCCCGGACGGTCTGCTCCACCCGGTCCGGGGCGCAGACGGGCTCGCCTAGGACGATGGCCTGCCCGTTGACCTCGCGGTACGCCAGGGCCCCCTCGCCGTCGCGGGTGAACCACGGCGTGTTGCCTTCCCAGGTGGTCATATGCCCCAGCGAGCCGCCGCCGCGGCGGCGCAACAGCGCACGGAACTTCTCGACGTCGTGCGCTACCGCGAGGCGGGGCGAGCGCGAGAGCAGCCACAGGGCGGCCACAACGAAAACCGCCCAGAAGGCGGGTCCGGTCCATTGGTAGGCCCAGCTCACCAGCGTGTGCCGGGGCAGGACGAAATGTCCCGCCCCGCCGAGGAAATGCGGCGGGACGAAGCGGCGCGGCGCATCGAGGAACACTCCTGAGGCGGTGATGCGCGGGGCAATCGACTTCAGCGCCGAAAGGGCGGCCACCGTGCAGGCACCAGCCAGGACCAGGAAGGAGCCCAGCAGCACCAGGAGGAACCGGCGGAAAGCCCGCCCGGGCGCACGGATTCCGAAGTGTCTGCGTTTGAACACGAGCATGATCAGGGATGCCGCCGGAACCAAGGCAGCCGTGAGCATCCAGATGACGAGTTCCTGGCCGTTGAACGGGCGGTGCACGCCAGTTCCCGCCTGCCCGATGAGCCGTACGACGCTGAAGGATCCGGGGGAAACCAGCAGGATGGCCGTGTTCACGCCCACCGCGAGCCACCAGCCGAACCGCCGGCCGCGGTACAGTCCCCACGCCGCCAGGCCCAGGAGCACCACGGGCACGAAGGCAAGGGCCACCATGCCCGGTCCCTGCGAACCGATCCGGGCCAACTGGTGGATGCAGAGCCGGGACAGCGGCAGATCACCGTGGCAGGCGGCGGCGAGCGTGCCGGGATCCACGGGGTCGTTCATGAACAGGTAGGAACCGAACGCGAAGGGCGTCAGGTCCGTGCTGCCCAGGAAGGCCACCAACGGGCCCACCGCCGTGACCAGGACGACGGCGGCAACGAGGGTGCGGGTCTCCCGGTGGGAGCTGTAGGCCACGTGGAGAGGGCGTTTGCTGGTCCTCAGCAATGCCCCCAGCGGGAGGCCGGCCAGCACGGCAAGGAGCCGGTAGAAGTCCTCGGGATCCCCCGAGTAGAGGACGAAGATGAGGACGAACGTCAGCAGGACCACCCTGATCCGGCGCCTCCACAGCAGCCCCATGCTGCCCGTGGCGGTGGAGAGGGCGCCCAGGACGCCGGTCAGCGGATCCACCGTGGCGGAGGCGGAGGCGCTGGTGGACCACCATTCCCAGGTGAGGGTTCCCAGCCACTGCAGCAGGATGCCCAGGAACCCGCCCGCCAGCCCTGTTGTGAGGAAGGCGAGCGCGGCCTTCCGGGTCCCGAGGGTCCGTTCCGCCAGGCCAAGGAGCAAGACCGCCCCGATTGCCGCCAAGGCGGTTGCCGTGGCGTCCTGGGGAACCAGCAGCGCCGTGAGCAGGGTCCACCACCGGCCTCCCTCGAAGGTGGTGTCCACGCCCTGGCCCCAGAGCCGGGCGGCATCCACGCCGAACAGCGTGCGGCTGAACACCGCCGCGGCGAGGAACACGGCCGCCATCAGGAACGAAAAGGGGATGCGCCGGAAGAAGCCGTCCAGGCGCTCCTTGGTGTTCTGCAAGTGGCTGTGCCGCCCCGCCGGCAGGCTCTCCGCTCCGCTTTGGGCGGGTGGATGCTGCCGGGTGATGTTGTTGCTCATGACGGCGACAATCCCCAACGCGGGTAGAGGATCCGGAAGGCTTCGGCGAGCCCTCCGGCGACGGCGTTGCGGACGTGGCCGGCTCCCGGAACGCTGTAGAAGGATGCCTTGATTCCCACCTGCAGGGCCGTGGCGAGCATGCGTTGCGCCTGCTTGGTGTAGTCCGGGTCCTTGCTCCCGGCCGTGTACACGGCGACCATGTCTTCGTAGCGGCCGTGGGCGAGCATGATGTTGCGGGGCTTCACGGCGTCGTATTCCTGTTGCTTCCCGCCGAACACCGTGGCCAGGTTGTAGGCGGGCTTTTCGGAACCCTGGAACTCTTCCCCGGAGATCGATATGAAGCTGCCGAAATCCTGGGGGTACTTGGCCGCGAAGTAGCTGGCGCAGACCCCGCCGTCCGAATATCCGGCGAAGGCCCAGTGCTTCCTGTCCTGCATGATGGGCAGGTTGGCGCGGGCCCAGGGCAGGACGTCCTGCATCACGTAGCTCTCCACCTTGCCCCGGTTCGTGTCCAGGCAGAGCGGGTCGCTGTAGGGATCTCCGAGCTGGTCGACCACCAGGATGATGGGCGCGAGGCCGTGGTTCTTGGCGGCCATCGCGTCGGCCACATTGGCGGCGGGCTGCGGACTCGGCGCTCCCGGCTGCCCCATCATCATGATCATGAAGGGCAGCAGCGGTGGATGCTTCACCAGGGCCGCGGGCGGAAGGTAGAGCCCGGACCAGCGTGCCTGGAAGCCGGAGTGCTTGGCCGGGATGGGCAGGGGCGTCTTGCCCCTCAGGCCGGCTCGCGGCATGTCGGCAGGGGCCGTCCAGGTCTTGTACAGCGGCAGCTCCGAACCCTTGAGCCACGAGGAGCGCAACGGGATGCGCACGGTGTTCGCGGTGTTGATGTTCAGCACCGACCCCAGGGTCTGGTTCAGCCCGTAGGCCGCGTTGACCTGGAACGCCGCGGTCGCCGCGAACACCAGGACCGATCCGGCCGCGAGCACGCTGCGCCACCAGCGGCCGCCCCGGAAATTGGCGATGGCCAGCGCGATTGCGGCGAAGGAGGCAGGCGCCCAGAACCAGACCTCGGAAATGAGGGGTCCCCCGAAGGTGTTGTCAACGAAGACGCAGTACCAGAGGACTCCGAGCCCCAGCGCGGTCCCCCCGGCCAGTGCGCCCGCGGCCACCGCAAACCAGCGGACCTTTCGCCTCTTGAACAGCAGGTAGGCCAGCAGGAGCGAACTCAGGAGGGTCCAGGCGAGCAGGAAGCGCGGACCCGTTACCGCCATATCCAAGACGGGTTTCCAAAATCCCATGACCATTCCTCGCAAGTCCGCCGGTGTTCCTCAAGGCGCGCAATGGCCTGTTCCGCCCGGCGTGCGATGTCTTTATAGCAAGCGATTCTGGGCGATGTCTGACAAAGTGCTGACAAGCAGCTTGCGCTCAACCACCTTGATGCGTTCGTGGAGGGAATCCTGGTCGTCCCCGGGGAGGATGGTCACGGCTTCCTGGGCGATGATGGGGCCGGTGTCCACGCCGGCGTCGGCCCAATGGACGGTGCAGCCGGTGACCTTCACGCCGTAGGCGAGGGCGTCGCGTACACCGTGGGCACCGGGGAATGCGGGCAGCAGGGCCGGGTGGGTGTTGAGGTACTTCCCGTGGAAGGTGTCGATGAACTCGGGGCTGACGATCCGCATGAAACCGGAGGAGACCACCACGTCCGGCTGGTACGAGGCCACCTTCGCGGTCAGGGCGGCGTCCCATTCGGCGCGGGTTTCGAAGGAGTTGAAGTTCACCACGAAGGTTTCCAGGCCGGCGTCGGCCGAGCGCTGCACGCCATAGGTGTCTTCGCGGTCGGCGCCCACGGCGGCGATCTCGACGTCGAGCTCCCCTGCCTTGACGGCGTCGATGACCGCTTGGAGATTGGAACCGGTGCCGGAGACGAGGACAACAATGCGCATTGCAATAGCTTATGGCTGCCTCGCGTAGGCTGGAAAACATGAATCCCGACGCCGGACCCCGCCCGCAGCTGCCAGCTCAGCGGGAGGCGGCGGAAGCCGCGCAGTCCCGTACCCAACTCCTGTTCCGCAGCTTCCTGTTGACCGTGCTGGGCGCGGCGTTCGTCTACAGCCTCAACGTCAGCTACGTATGGCTGTCCGGCATCCTGACCCTGGCAGCCTGGGTGCTTGGCGTTGTGGTGGTGGTCCGCACCGTACGGCTGCGGCAAAGCCGGATCCTGCTGTACGGGACCATTTCCGGGCTAGTGGTTTCGGCGGTGCTCGGCTCTTTGGTGGCCTTCTCGGCGATGTTCTTCAGCCAGGTCAGCGCCGTCCAGGAGTGTTCCCGCAACGCCCTGACGGACCGGGCCCTGAACAGCTGCACGGCGGACTTCGGGAAGTCCCTGCCCCCGGCGCTGCGCCAGCCCTAGAACTTGGCGGTCTCCAGGTCCGCCTCGCGCAGCTTCTGCCGGCGTTCCAGCCACGGCCCGGCCGAGCAACCGATGACGACGCCGGCCCCCACTTCCGCGGCGAGCCAGGCTGCCGTCCACAGAGGGTCCGGTCCGATCTCCGTGAGGCGGCCGATCCCGGCCGAGCCCCGCGCGATCCAGGCCAGCGCACCGGCGAGAACGCCTGCGACGGCCCCGATCAAGGCACCGAGCACCACGGTGGACACAGCGGCGGTGAACCAGCGGGCCCTGATCTTGATGGAAAGCCATTCGTCGAAATGGTTTTCGCCTTCGCGCAGGAACCACCAGCCGGCCAGCACACCGGCAAGGACGGGCAGCACCAAGGCCACCACGCCGAACTCCAGCTGTCCGGTGGGCAGCCCGCCGAAGACCGGGATGGCGGGCAGCGGCCCGACGGCGGTACCCAGCGGTCCGGCGTGCGAGCCGACTCCCAGCGAGAAACCTGCGCCCGAGCTCCAGGCCAGGGTGAAGACCACCAGGTTGGGCAGGTAGCCGAGCTGGGCGATGGTGAGCACGGCACCGCCGAGCGCCCCGGCCTTCAGGCCTTCGAAGACGGCGATGATCTCCGCCCAGTGGATGCCGAGGTCCACTGCGAGTAGCAGGGCGGCCAGGGCGAGCGAGGCCATGAGGGCTACGGAACCTGCCTTGATGGCGGAGGCGAAGTAGGAGCCGGCCCAGCGGGAGTGCTGGCTGGTACGGGCGATCCAGTCCACTGCGTCCACGCCGATGAGCCTGCTCCAAGAACCTGCTTCGCGGCGGGCTCCCACCACCATGCCCAGGCCGAAGGGAATGAGCGGCAGGAGCATGGCGAGCCAGATGTTGATCACCACTTCCTGCGTGCGGCAGACGAAACCGGTGGCGGCACCAAAAGCGCCGTAGACCAGGACCGCGCCCAGGAACGCCTGCCACAACTGGTCCGTGTAGGAGGCCCGGGCCAGGCGGCGGCCGGTGCGCCAGGCCAGAAGGAAGGGAATAAGGGTCAGGCCCAAGGGGAACAACGAGAGGACGCCGCTGCCCGGCTGGGCTGCAGTACCGACATTCACGGACGCCAGTTGGAGGGGCACGCCATGAATCAGCAGCCAGGCCTGGCCGGCCAACCGGGCCAGGAAGTCGATCTTGCGGTTTTCGAATCCGTCGGTGGCCCAGACGCCGGCCAAGGGCAGGATCACCACCAGCGCGGAGATGATGGCGGCCTGCGCCGATTCGAGCGCTCCCTGGAGCGCCAGGGGCATCGGGAGGCCACGGTTTCCGGTCTGGTCAGCACGCAATTTCATCGTGTTCCATCGTGCCACGAAGGCCCTGCCCGGACCGGTCGGGCGCGCTGGCGCGCGGCTGTTTTGACAGCTGCCCCTTGCACCCGCGGACCGGCAGCCTCTTGCGGGACGCGGGGGCCGTCGTCGGGCGCCTTTTCAGCTGCCCGGACGTAAGATGGGGAGTGTTCCCACGGAATGGTTGGAGGGCATATGAGCAGCGCGGCGTCACATGCACAAGGAGTCCATTTCGGGCGCAAGGATATCCAGGTCGCCGGCATCGGCGTGGCCCTGCTCGTGGCGCTGGTGGGAGTGCTGGGCTTCGTTCCCGGAATCACTACCCAGTACGCGCAGATGCAGTTCTTCGGGCCTGATTCGCATGCCATGCTTCTGGGCTTGTTCCAGGTGTCCATGCTGCTGAACTTGCTGCAGCTGGCCATCGGGGTGAGCGGCTGGTTCATGTCCCGCACGGCGTCCGGAGCACGGGCGTTCCTGTACGGCTTCGGCGCCCTGTATGTGCTGCTGAGTGCCTACGGGCTGGGTGTCGGAGCGGAGTCGGCAGCGAACTTCCTCTCGGTGAATATCCTGGACAACTGGACGCACCTGGTGCTCGGAATCCTGATGATGACTGCCGGCTGGATGTTCTGGCCCAACCAGGCCGATGGCAGAAAGTAGCCCGGATCTGGCAATCCCGGGACGATGAGGAGTGGCCAATGAATAGCGAGCACAGCTCAATCTAACGAGTCATCAAAAAGGGTTGGCGCAGTCAATCCGGCGAAGCTGCCGGGGGCTGCGCCAACCTTGTGTGTTGCGGAAGCAAGGCGGGCGGCCGGACACAGCTCGGCACAGAAAATCACTGGACTTCCATGCATTTGCCTGCACAGACTGTCTACAGAACCGGCAACCCGGCCTTATGGGGGTCCACCACGGAGCCTGTTCACTGACGCTGAGAGGATCAGTCATGGGAGACCTTATAGCTTTCCTGCCGCTTGCTTTCGGAATCATCGGTGTGCTGATCGTCATCGGGGTCGTCTGGGGCCTCACCAAGGCGATGTGGAAAGTGGCCGAGCCGAACGAGGCCCTGATCATCTCCGGCCTGACCCGCGGAACCCTCGAAAACACGGACGGCATGGACTTCAAGATCGTCACCGGCAAGGGCGCCCTGGTGGTCCCCGGCCTGCAGACGGTGCGGACCCTTGCGCTGACCCTGAACGAGACGGAACTGCAGGTCAACTGCGTCACGTCCCAGGGCATCCAGGTGGTGGTGGAAGGCGTGGTGATCTACAAGATCGGCGATTCGCCCGCATTCATAGCCAATGCCGCCCGGCGGTTCCTGGGCCAGCAGCCCAAGATGGAAAGCCAGGTCTACAACGTCTTCGAAGGCCACCTGCGCTCGATCATCGGCAGCATGACGGTCGAGGAAATCATCCGGGAACGCGACAAGCTGGCCTCCCTGGTCCGCAGCGCGAGCGGCGTCGAGATGGAGAAACTCGGCCTCGTGGTGGACTCCCTGCAGATCAAGGACCTGCAGGATCCCACCGGCTACATCCAGAACCTCGCCAAGCCGCACATCGCCCAGGTCAAGATGGAGGCCCGCATCGCCGAGGCCACCAGGAACCGGGAGGCCGCCGAGAAGGAGGCCGAAGCGGCGGCCCTGATCGCCGACGCGCAGAGCCTCTCGGCCATCAAGCAGTCCGCGGCGCAGGCCAACGCGGAAAGGGCACGGGCCAACGCCGCCCAGGCCGGCCCGCTCGCCGACGCCACCGCCCGCCAGCAGGTGGTGGTGCAGGAAACCGAAGTGGCCAAGCTTGAGGCAGACCGTGAGGAGCAGAAACTCCAGACCACCATCCGCAAGCCCGCCGACGCCAAGGCCTACGCCCAGCGCACCGAGGCCGAGGCACAGAAGGCGGCCGACATCAGCGCCGCGGAGGCACGGGCCAAGCGCACCGAACTCGAGGCCCAGGCCAACGCCCGGAGACTGGAAGTCGAAGCGCAGGCGAGCGCGGCCGCCGCGGCTGCAATGGCCGGCGCCACCCGGGTGACCGGTGAGGCCGAGGCCGCCGCCACGAAGGCCCGCGGCGACGCCGCCGCCTCGGCCGTGAAGGCCAAGGCGCTTGCCGAAGCGGAGGGCATCAAGGCGCGCGGCGAGGCCCTGGAAACCAACCAGGATGCGGTGATTTCCCAGCAGCTGGCCGAGAACATGCCGGCAATCGTCGCCGCGGCGGCCGAGCCATTCGCGCATGTGGGGCAGCTGACCGTGCTGAACGGCGGCGAAGGCCTCAACAGCATGGTCGGCGGCATCCTGTCCCAGGTGGGGAACTTCCTGCCGTCGCTCGCCGCCGCGCTAAAGAACGGCAAGGAAGCGCCCAAGCGCCCGCCAGCCACGCCCAATCCATGAGCTCGACGCATAGGAACGTCGACCGGAGCCTCACCGGCAAGATCGGCCGGGTTACGGGACGGATCGGTCCCGGAACCATCGGCGAAGTGATGCTGCCGTACCTCGGCGGGATCAGCGCCTTCCACGCCCACCCTTTCGACAAGAGCAGCGAATTCGCGGTGGGTGAGAAGGTCCTGGTGATCTACTTCGAGCCGCCGCAGACCGTCTACGTGGATGAGTTGCCGGAGGAGCTCAAGCACGACGGCTAAGGCCCGCTCGGCGGCGGGCCGGTTTGGGTTCGACGGTGCCAAGTCCTCACGGCTGCAGTCCGTAGATGAACTCCTTGGCATGGTTTACGGCCTTCTTGAAGGCGTCGTTGCGAAGCGTAACCTGTTCCTTGGTGCCACTGGAGCCCGGTTCGACAAATGCCGTGGGTCCGGGCCACAGGATCCAGATGTCCCCAGCCGGCGGCAGGTAGAAGACTCCGAAGGAGCGATGCTCGGGATCGTCTGTCCAGATCGGCACCACTGCGACGGCTGCGCCCGTATCGGGATTGATCCATTGCGCCCGTGGCATTGGCTGCTCGTGGACTTCCGGGTCCAGGAACGGCGCGGTTCCTTTGCCCCAGCGCTGTTCGAAGCGTTCGTAGAAGGCGGGCATCAGGTGGCTGTCATAGGGACGCCAGGCACTCATACTGGTCTCCTCGGAAAGTTTGGCCGGTTGCCGGGCAGGGGTGACCACCGGGTCGGTCCATACCTGAACGGCTGCTTCGGCGCGGGGCTGCCGGCCTTGGGCTGCGCGCGACCCGGCTGTTGGTAATCGGCCTGCGCGCGACCCGGCTGCGAGTGACCGGGGTCCGGGTGAAAACGCACCTTCACCGGGGTCCCGTTCGAGCCGGCAGGACCAGCAGCGGTCCCAGCGCCGGCTCCGGCGCGGCGGGTGCGGTCATAGGCCGCCCGCTTCGCCGCATCCGACAACACCGCGTAAGCCTGCATGATGGCATGCAGGCGCTCGAGGTCGCGCGCTTCGGAAGTACCGCCGTCGTGATTTTCCTGGCGGGTGTCCGGATGGAGCTGCCGCAGCAGGCCGCGGTAGGCGCGGGTGATCTCGCGTGCCGTGGCCGTAACCGGCACGTTCAGGATTTCGTAGTAGTCGGGGTGGCTGTTTCCCAAGATCGGTTCCCGGTCAGGGTGGGGTGTCGTGGAAATGGGGATGGCCCCCGGGTGGACCGGGGGCCATCCGTCGGGAGACACCGTCGGGGGCCGCGTTTCCTCTGCGCAACAAGCGCTGTGGCGTGGCGCGAAGCCTGCGCCCGTTCTCCGATGCGGTCGGTCCGATGCTCCCGGTCACGCGCTCCGCCATGGCCACCGGACCGTAGGGCGGAGCGGGCGGATCAGGCGTTGATCTCCTGGCGTTGTCCGTTGGACGTGATCTCGATGCGCCGCGGCTTGGCTTTTTCGGCCACGGGGATGCGCAAGGTCAGGACGCCGGCGTCGTAGCTGGCCTTGACGCCGTCGGTGTCCAGGGTGTCGCCGAGGATGAGTTGCCTGCTGAAGACACCCTGCGGGCGCTCTGCGGCGACCATCTCGGTGTCCTCACCCGCCGGCGACTTGCGCTCGGCCTTGACGGTCAGGACATTGCGTTCGACGTCGAGCTCGACGGACTCCGGGCTGACCCCGGGCAGGTCCAGGGCAACGATGAATTCATCGCCGTCCTGCCATGCATCCATGGGCATGCCGGCGGGGCGTGCTGTTGTGCCAAAAACCTGTTGGGCGAGCCTGTCGAATTCGCGGAACGGGTCAGTGCGCATCAGCATGTTGTTCTCACTCCTTCAGATCTTGATGCTGATTTGTTGTTGTCCCAGCCAACCATGATCTGTTGTGGCTGGTATAGATTTTTTATAGCACCGGTGAGAGAGTGGTGCAAGAAGATTTTCTTGTTTCTTGAGAGGGTTCCATGGCGGGTTTGGGGAGCGGGACGTCCGCTGGGGAGCACGACGGCGGTCCGCGCGCCGAAGAGCGCGGCGCCACCGGCAACGGGACGTCGGGACGGGACGCGCTGGGCGTCTACGCCATTTCTGTCGCGGCGGAACTGGTGGGCACGGGCCAGCAAAACCTGCGCCTGTACGAACGCAAGGGCCTGCTCACCCCGGACAGGACCGGCGGCGGCACCCGGCGCTACAGCGAAGCCGACCTGAAGACACTGCGCCGGATCGGGGCACTCCTGGATGAGGGGCTGAACCTTGCCGGGGTGAAATTGGTGCTGGAGTTGGAAGCTGCGAACCGCGGACTGACCGAGGACAACCGCGGGCTGAGCGAAGACAACCGTGAATTGAGGGCGGACAACCGCGGGCTCCGGAAGGACCTGAAGCAGGCGCGGGACACCGCGGGCCCCTGGTGAACGACGACGCCTGACAAGCCACGGCGCTGCCTGCCGTCGTCGGGCATCTGTTAACCAAAGTTTTCCCGCACCGTCACGCCCTCTCCCCCGCATCGCCAACCGCCACGCACACCGTGGAGGGGTGAGGATCGCAATCGTCGCCGAATCATTCCTGCCGCTGATGAACGGGGTAACCCACTCGATCCTGCGGGTGCTGGAGCATCTGCAGGAGCGCGGTGACGAGGTGATGGTGATTGCGCCGTCGACGTCGGATACTGATGTTTCGAGCGTCGTGAAGGGTGCGTATGTGCACCGGCTTCCGTCGGTTCCGCTGGCCGGGTACACGAATGTGCGGGTTGCGTTGGGCGGTGTGAGTCGGGTCAAGCGAATCCTTGCCGATTTCGCCCCCGACGTCGTTCACCTCGCCTCCCCGTTCGTGCTCGGCTGGCGCGCCGTGCAGGCCGCACACCAGCTCGGCATCCCCACGGTCGCGATCTACCAGACAGAGGTTCCCAGCTACGCCGGCCGCTACGGCGTGCCGTTCCTGGAGAACTGGGCCTGGAACCGGGTGGACAACATCCATCTCCTGGCCAGCCGGACATTGGTCCCGTCCACGTTCGCGCTGAACCAGCTGCGCGGCCGCGGGATCCTGCGGGTGGGCATGTGGCGGCGCGGTGTGGATACCGCGCGTTTCAACCCCGCGAAGCGTTCGACGGCGTGGCGCAGTTCCGTGGCGCCACGCGGTCACCGGATCATCGGCTATGTCGGGCGGCTCGCCGTCGAGAAGCAAGTGGAAGACCTGGCCGTCCTTGCCGATCTGCCCGGCACCCGTCTTGTGGTGGTGGGCGACGGCCCGCAGCGCGCGGCCCTCGAGGCTGCACTGCCGAACGCCGTGTTTACCGGATTCCTGGGCGGCGACGCCCTGGCCGAGGCCGTGGCCTCCTTCGACCTGTTCGTCCATCCGGGCGAATTCGAAACCTTCTGCCAGACCATCCAGGAGGCCATGGCCTCCGGCGTTCCCGTGGTTGCCACCGGCCGCGGCGGCCCCTTGGACCTCGTGGAGAACTCCCGCACCGGCTGGCTGTACGAGCCGGGGAACCTCGGTCAGCTGCGCGGTTACGTCCAGGACCTGATGGGCGACGACGCCAAGCGCCGCGCGTTCGGAGCGGCGGCCCTCGCCTCGGTCCAAGGACGAACGTGGCCCGCCCTCAGCTCCGAACTGGTGCGCCACTACAAATCCGTGATCGACGGCGAGGAACTGGTGGAGCTGCCCGTTGATTCTCCTGCCTCACCCCTGACTTCCAGCAAAGGACTTGCCTCATGAAGATCTCCGTGATCGGCTGCGGTTACCTCGGTGCCGTGCACGCGGCTACCCTCGCCTCGATGGGCCACACCGTGGTGGGCATCGACGTGGATGCCCAGAAGGTGGCACACCTGAACAAGGGCTTCGCGCCGTTCCACGAGCCCGGCTTGGACGAGCTCCTGAAGGACGGTTTCGCCACCGGGCGGCTGAGCTTCTCTGCCGAGTTCGAGGACGCTGCCGGCGCCGCCTTGCATTTCCTCTGCGTGGGCACCCCGCAGTCCAAGACTTCGGACACCGCGGACCTGTCGTACCTGATCGCCGCCACGAAGAGCCTGCTACCGCACCTGGCGAAGGGTGCCGTCGTGGTGGGCAAGTCCACTGTTCCGGTCGGCACGGTGGACATGCTCCGCGGCGTGCTGGTCCGCCGGCCCGACGTGCTGCTGGGCTGGAACCCCGAGTTCCTGCGGCAGGGTACTGCCGTGAAGGACTCCCTGGTGCCGGACCGGCTGGTCTACGGCGTACCCGGAGGCCGTTCCTCTGCGGCCGGCATTCCTGTTACGAAGGCGCTGGACGCCGTGTATGCGCCGCTGATCAGCGCGGGCATCCCCCGGCTCGTCTGCAATTTCGCGACAGCGGAACTCATCAAGTCCGCAGCGAACGCCTTCCTGGCCACCAAGGTCAGCTTCATCAACGCCATGGCCGAGCTGTGCGACGCCTCCGGTGCGGACGTGTCCGAGCTCAGCGAGGCGATGGGCTTGGATCCGCGGATCGGCAACCGGTACCTGCACGCCGGGCTCGGCTTCGGCGGCGGTTGCCTGCCCAAGGACATCCGCTCCTTCCGGGCCCAGGCCCGGGCCCTAGACGTGCCGTCCGTCGACGAGTGGATGGGCGTGGTCGATTCGGTCAACCTGGGCCAGCGTGCGCGAACCGTGGAGGTCGCGCGGGAGCTGTGCCGCGGGCACCTCTCGGGGCGCACCGTGACGGTGCTGGGTGCGGCGTTCAAGCCGGACACGGACGACATCCGCGACTCCCCCGCCCTGGACGTTGCCCTGCAGCTGGCCGCCGCCGGCGCGCACGTGACCGTCACCGATCCGAAGGCGATCAACAACGCCTGGATGCGGTACCCGCAGCTGCGCTTCGAGTCCTCCACCACCCGCGCGCTAGAGGGCGCCGAGCTAGTGCTGCTGCTCACCGAGTGGGATGAATACCGCTCGCTGTCGCCTGAATCTGTTGGGGCGCTCGTACGACGCCGGACGGTGCTGGATGCGCGGAACGTGCTGGACGCGCCGGCATGGGAAGCCGCTGGGTGGACTGTGCGAGGGCTGGGGACCGGGGGTTCTGGCGGGGTTGCGCCAGTTACAGCGCCTGTCATATCCACCCCCACAACTTCACTCATCTAGCTCTCGCTAGCACCGTGGACTCGTGAACCAGGGCCATGTCCAGTTAAGGCTTGCAGACTTCAACACCACGCATGGCAAATTGTCGTGCCCTAGTTGCCGCGCCACGGCGTCAGTCCATTAACCCGGGAACCCCCCTCCCGAACCACTCTGCTGGGCGCCTACTTATTCGTCGCCTCGGCCTGCCGCCCCGCCAAGGCCGACTCATTCGGAACAGTCATTAACTGCAACAACTTGAGCGCCCGCAGCGCGGAGATCCCGGTGAGCCGGCGTACACTATTGCGTTGCCCAGAGCGCCCAACTATGCTTGCTCCGTGCGGTAATACGTCGTATTTCGCGCGGCGTTTGTTGACGCTCTCAAGCACCGATGCTTCTCATGCATCCTAAGCTCCAACGCACCCATGCATTCACGCTCCAACGCACCAATGCATCCTAAGCTCCCATGCATCCACGCTCCAACGCGCCTATGCATCCATGACGCACTCACGCATCCACGCTCTAATGCACCATAGATTCACGCACTGAAGCTCTCAAGCAAACCTTCATTTCTTGCTAGAGAGGAAACTGCAGTGAATAGTTCTACCCGCGTTGCGCTGGCCACCTTAATGATTTTGCTCTGCCAAGCAACGATAATTCTTCCAAGTGAAACGACAGAAGTAGTTTGGGGACTCTTCCTTTCGACAGTCATTGACTGGCTGTCTAAGGATGGAGATTCGTCCCCACCGGCTCTATAGCCCTTTTGTCTATACCTAAAGATTTGAGAGGTCTCTCGCATAAGCGAGAGACCTCTCCCGAACCGAAGGGCATGCAAGATGCGCACTCACATGATTGACATCACTGGGGCAAAGGCACACACCGAGCAACGAGCACTGGCAGCACTTGTCGATTTCGCGGCGCTTTCCGCAGATGATTCTGTGGTGATAATCGCAGGCTTTAACCAAAATTTTCCTCCGATCAACAACGTCAACGAAACAGCTACTTCAGACGATGAGACAATCAGAATTTCCGAGGACACACTCCTGGTTGACGAGAAGTTCGCCGAGCGAATCATGAACGAAGTTCAACACCGGCTGGACCAGGGCGGAGAGGTGATTCTTTACTCATTCCTCTCTCGAGTGGGCGATGCTTTTCGGTCGAAATTCGCCGGAATCCCGGCGGCTTCATATGAAAGCATCGGACGGATTATGGCAGGCACCGCGGCGGATTCCGCTGTCACTGTCAACTGGGATTCCCGATTCATGGACGAGGATGAGGCCGTGAGCCACTTGGTCTCGGCTGTTGCGTCCAGGCCGGAGGGGGTCTATCAAACAGCACTCCACGATCTGCTTGTCCAACGAGACAAGCGGTTCGAAAAGCGTGATGGAAGCTTCACATCTTCAAAAGGCTTCATGAAGTTGCTCGTCAAACTCGGCATCGAGCGTGGATTGATCGGTGTGCTCAAAGACGGGCAGAATCCAACGAATCCCATGTTGACCGTTAGTTCCACTCCCGCAAGGGGTGCTGGCAACCACACTGCCGTCCACGGAACTACATCGCCGACGCCGGAGGCGCGGCGAGAAAAGCCGAGCCCGGGCTCGGGATCGGGATCGAGAGAGCTTGCCCAGTATTACTGGGATCTCATGCGGGAGCACCGAGTGGGGCCATACCAACAGGTTCGGGAGCATATCTACAATGCGCTCGAGCGATCAGTTCAAGAGTCAACCGATCACGGCCCAACTTCCACAGCCGAAGAAATCATAGAACGAGCGATCGCCGTCGTGCGCAAGGCCTGGGTTATTCCCAACGGGCGAAAGAATCTCCCCTGGGATGATGTTCAAGAATTCCTCAGGAAACTGCTCCGAGAGGAACCAGTTCTCCGCTCAGGTGAACAACTCATCGGCCCTTGGTACGGAATCGGCGAACCCAAGGTGACAGACATCTTGCCTAAGTTTCGGGAGCGTCTCGATGGTCAATGCCTACGGTTTCTGCTGAATCTATCCGAGGTCTCCGTTTCGGAGAAGGCAGCTCTTGCAAGCGTCCTCTTCAACAGCCCAACCGAAGATAATCAGCGCCGCGTCCAGGACATCATAGAGGGCATGCTGCACTCCAGTGAGCTGCTCATCGACAAAGCAACAGGTGCGCTCTCGCTCCTTCCGCGAAACCCTCCAACCCGAGGAAACTCGGTCGATGCATCCATCGAAAAGCTGACTGACACCTCGGAAACAACCGCGCATGACGAATAGCTTGATCCCTGAAGGTCAAAAAAGCAGGGCCGGTCAACGACCGGCCCTGCTTCTTAGTGAATCCGAAACCTAGATGGCCTGGATGTTCACTGCCTGGGGACCCTTGGGGCCCTGCTCGACGTCGAAGGAAACCTTCTGGTTCTCTTCGAGGGAGCGGTAGCCCGAGGAGTTAATTGCGGAGTAGTGGGCGAAAACGTCCTGGCTGCCATCTTCCGGGGAGATGAAGCCGAAGCCCTTTTCGGCGTTGAACCACTTGACGATACCTGTAGCCATTTTTTCAGTTCCTTACTGAAGGTGGAGGGTTGTCCCGACTGTCGGGCCTCCGGTGTGGGGTGTTCTCCACCGTTACTTCAGAAGTCGCGGGCGGTGAGCCGCGGGAACTGCCTGAACTACCAAATGCCAAACACAACAACACCGTCTAGTCTACAGAGGTTTGGGCGTATGGCTAGTGGTTTGCGAAAATCCGTCCCGCGCCACAGGCCCGCTCCTCTACGGGGTCACCCCGAACGTCGCCAGCCAGTCCTGCACCACCGGAATGTCCACACGCTGGTAGCCGTCAAGGTAGCGGCAGTTGGCGGTGTAGCCGTAGCTGGTCACGCCGACGATCTGGTTGTCCAAGAACAGCGGTCCACCGGAGTCACCGAAGCAGCTGCCGCCGGTTCCACGGGTGTCATTGGGGTTGCCGTTCACTTGCAGGATCTGCGGAGTGAGCTTCTGTCCCGGGGTCTCCCAGTAGCGCCGGATGAGCGGGTAGCTCATCGGGGTGGGCTTCTGCGGTCCGCTGTCCGGCTTGCGGACTTCGGTGCCGTAACCAACGCCAGTGAAGATGGTCTTGCTGAGGCTGCCCGTCGGGATTTGGTCGAGCCTGCCGGCGGGGGCCAGGGCCGACGTCGCGTGGTCAAGCGGCTGGCTGAGAACCACGACGCCGACGTCGTTCCAGTTCTTCAGGTCAGTGAAGTTCGAGTAGTTCGGGTGCGCGTAGGCGGTGCCGTACGTGAGGCCTGCGAGGTCCACGGCGGTGTAGCCGACGCTCGGGTCGGCAGCGGCCGGAATGCCCGACGGCGGCTGTTCAGCGATAACCGACTCGAACGTCACCAGGGTGAGGCCGAGGGTTCCTGCCGTGCAGTGCGCGGCGGTGAGGATTACTGTTGGGGACACTTGGGTAGCACTGCACCGGAAGCGCCCGTCCGGCTGGTAAAAGACGATCATGCCGACGCTGGGATGCAGCTCGCCGTCGGGAGTTCCACCCGTGCTGGCCTGGGCGGCCGGGACGCCGATCAGTAGCGCGGAGAGCGCAGTTCCCATGACCGCCAAAGAGGCGACAAGTCTCTTGAACATCAATCAACCCTTCTGCTGAGAGCCCCTGATCGGGACCCGCTGGATGAAAGTTTCCTCTTGCTGGTGCGCGTTGGCTAGATGTGACTATCGCTTATTGCTGGGGCTGCTGGGGCAGGCCCAGCCGGCGGGGTTGCGATGTCTCCCCCGCGGGCTGTCGCGGGCGTACAGTTCTGCCATGGAACCGAAGCGGGTCATCCTTCTTCCAGGCGCCGTCCTTCCCGCCGAACCGGCATACAGCGAACTAATCAAAGCGCTGGGTCCGGACGTCAATGCCGTCGCCAAGGACCTTGAGCTTTACTCAGGCGACGCTCCCCCGCCGGGCTGGACCTTGGACACCGAGATCGACGGCATCCTGCGCGAAGCCGATGCCCGTAGGTGGAATACGTTCCATTTGCTCGGATACTCCGGCGGGGGCGCCGTGGCCCTGGCTTTCACTGCGAAGCACCCGGACAGCGTGCAAAGCCTGGCGTTGTTGGAACCCGCGTGGGCGGGCAGTTGGGACTGGAGCCCGGAGCACGCCCAGCTCTGGGAAGAGTACGACGAGCTGGACCTGCTCCCGCCTGATGAGTTCATGACTGCGTTCATGCGGTTGGGTGTGAAGCCCGACGCCGTCCTGCCGCCTCCGCCTGCTGACCCGCCGCCGTGGATGGGCAAGCGGCCCGCCGGCGTCAGGGCGTTCATGCAGACATTCAAGGACTATGCCCTTGAGCGGGAAAAGCTGGCTGCGTTCCCGCGCCCCGTGTTTCTGGCCCTCGGCGGGCTGAGCAACCCGGTGGACTACGGCGAAGTGGCCGAACGGCTGTCCAAGGTTTTCCACGATTTCCGGCTAGAAGTGTTCGAGGAACGGCATCATTTCGACCCGCCACACCGCATCGAACCGGCGCGGCTGGCAGGCCTGTTGCGCGCCCATTGGGAGAGGGCGGAAAACCGCGCCCGCCTGGGCTAGGCGCTCTGGCTATTTGGCCCCGGTGTTGCTGCCGGGGCAGGCCCAGCCCATCGGGTTCTCGATGCAGTCATCTGCGACCTGGCGGGTCTCGCTTCGCCAGACACTGACGAGTTGGGCCGGCGAGGCGAACTGGCCGTTTCCAGTGATGGGAAGCGGAGGTCCGCCGTTGACCGAATACGTCCCGCGGAACCCGGTGGTGACGGTGAGCCGGAAGTCGCCGGTCTGCTTGTAGACGTGGCTCGTGCGGGTCTTGGTGCCCCATTCGTCTTCCGAGATCGAGCCGCCGGCGAACATCGTGGGGCCAAAGCTCGTGCCGTCACCGTAGTTATAGGTGTACTCGACCGGGGTCGCCTCCAGGTGGACGTTCTGACCCAGGATCACGACGTCGAACATCTGCTTGCTTGCCGCGGCGAAGACATTCGTCTCCATGCCCTTGAGGGTGTGCGGCCCGGGCTGGACGGTCACCTCCGCAGCCTGGATTGGCAACCGCCGGAAGTCGTTCGCGATGCGTGCCGCGATGAGCCTAAGGACGTCTTCAGGCTTGGGGTCGTAAATACAGCTCGGGCCGCCTTGCGGCTGCCAGTCAGACCAAGTGGGGTTCGAAATGGTTTTGGGGGCATATTGCCACTGCACCGGTTCCCCTCGCTTACCGCCAGGTGTTCGTGGCTCACAGTTCACAGCCAGCGATTCACAACCAGTGTCCAAGCCATCACGATCGATGTCGCAAAGCGGCAAGTACTTGTACTGGTAGGGGTCGTTGTCCACGTAGCCGGGCGGAGCCTGGATATAACCCTCGCCGTCTGGATTCTTGACATATCTCACTTTGGCATCGGCACCGTTGGGCGCCCAGCCGAGTTCGGTATCGGCTCCTGACTCCTCCCCTGTAGGTTCTGTGGCTGGCGCCGTCTCCGTTGCAAAAGCAAGGGTTCCCGAGCCAAACGTCAAAATCATCAATAGGAGAGGAACAGCGGGGACCAACCTTCTATAGGAGGCCAAGGTCCACCACGCTCCAAGAACCGCTTTCATACCTGGCGACTATCAGGGAACCTGAATTTGATGCGGGAGTTGGTTCTCGGAGGGTCGTCCCGTCTGCCTTGAAGTACTCGATTTTCGACTGAATAACTTGGATAACAACTTGCTGCGAGGGATTCGCGCCTTTGTACTCAGCCTTTACCGAAGGAAGCGTGAACTTTCCGCCAACTGCCCACCGACCATCCTTGTTGGCGTTATTGACGCCCTTCTCAAGATTGGAACAAAAGGCGCACCCCTTCGAAGTTACCTTGGACCACGCCGTGAGATCACCAGTCTCATACCCATAGCTAAGAAGCGCGAACCAGTACGTCGTGAACGCTTCGAGCCCTGCCTTCGAGTTCTGATCCGCCAAAGCAGGCTTGACCGGAACCGGAACGTTCTGCGCCTTGCCCTTCGCCGAAGCCGGAACGTACTTCGCGGACGGAGTGGGCGTCGCGGTCGCTGAAGGTGACGCTGAGCTGCTTGAAGCACTCGGCGAGTCTCCCGGCGTCGGGCTTCCACCCTGGCACGCCGAGAGCAAGAGGCCGGCCCCTACAAGAGCGGCGACAACTCGGCCGCGGGCGGCGAAAAAGGAGCGTTCAGTCATCGAGATCCCCAGCGAATTCATCTAGACAGTGGAAAAGGGTGTCAATTCGAGAATAACGGATCTGTCACATTCTCGAAAAAAGTTATCCACAGCCCTTTCTCAGGGCCTCGCGGTTCAGCCCTGCCCGGCCACACTCCCGCAACACCACCCCCGGGCGTACAGTTCAGCCATGGAGCCGACCCGTTCCATCCTCTTGCCCGGCAGCGTCCTTCCTGCCCAGCCGGCTTACGGTGCCCTCATCGAGGCCCTGGGGCCGGAGGTGCAGACTGTCGCGAAAGACCTTGAGCTCTACGCCGGCGACGTCCCTCCACCCGGCTGGAGCCTGGAGACCGAGATCGACGGCGTCCTCCGCGAGGCAGACGCCCGTCACTGGGACACCTTCCACCTCGTGGGCTACTCGGGAGGAGGCGCCGCCGCCCTCGCCTTCGCCGCGAAACACCAGGAGCGGTTGCTCAGTCTGGCCCTCCTGGAACCTGCGTGGGCAGGCAGCTGGGACTGGAGCCCGGCCCACACGCGGCTCTGGGAGCAATACGAAGCGTTGGACGCCCTGCCGCCCGAGCAGTTCATGGCCGGGTTCATGAGGCTGGCGGTCAGGCCCGACGTCGCCCTTCCGCCACCGCCCGCCGGTGACCCGCCGCCGTGGATGGCCAAGCGGCCGGCGGGCATCCGGGCGTTCCTGGAGACGTTCCGGACATACGATCTGGCGCGCAACAGCCTGGCAGAATTCCGGCAACCGGTGCTCATGGTCCTCGGCGGCCTGAGCAACCCGGACGACTTCGGCGAAATCATCGAGCGCCTGTCGTCAGTCTTCCCCGATCCGCGGACAGAAGTGTTCCAGGAACGCCACCATTTCAATCCCCCGCACCGCATCGAACCGGAGCGCCTCGCCGCCGTCCTGCACGCACATTGGGAACGGGCCGAAGGAATCAGCCATGCCGAACTCTGAAACACAACAAGCCGACACCCTCATCATCGGCGCCGGCCAGGCCGGTCTGGCGATGAGCTACTGGCTCAGCCAGGCCGGCGTCGAACATGTGCTCGTGGACCGGCGCCCGGAACTCGGCGGCGCCTGGCAGGACCGCTGGGACGGCTTCTACCTGAACACCCCGAACTTCTCGATCGACCTGCCCGGCATGCCCTACGACGGTCCCGAACCGGAGGCGTTCATGCCGCGCGACGACGTCGTGAGCCTCTTCCGCCGCTACGCCCAGCTGATCGGCGCACCGGTCCGCACGGGCACCGATGTTACGCGGATCTCGCCCGCAAACGGCGGCTTCACAGTCACGACCAACGACGGCGGCTGGCAGGCGCGGAACGTCGTGCTGGCCACCGGCGCGTTCCAGGTACCCCGGATCCCGCCCCTCGCCGCCGCCATACCGCCGCACCTCTTCCAGCTGCATTCGCACGAGTACCGCAACCCCGGCCAGCTGCCCGACGGCGCCGTGATGATTGTGGGGACCGCGCAGTCGGGCGGGCAGATCGCGGAGGAACTGCACGCGGCCGGCCGGCAGGTCCACCTGGCCGTGTCGAGCTGTCCGGAGGCGCCCCGCCGCTACCGCGGGCACGACCTCATCCACTGGATCCTGAACCTCGGCATCCACGGGCCCGAGTACGGGCTGAACGCCTTCAGGACCGAGCAGCTGCCCTCCCCCGCGGCGCGCTTCGCCTGCAACCCGCTGCTCTCCGGCACCGACGGCGGCCACGCCATCCACCTGCGCGACCTCGGCCGCCAGGGCATGCGGCTGCACGGTCACCTGGAAGCAGCCGACGACGGCGGACTCGTCTTCACGGACGACCTCCCCGAACGCCTCGCTGCCGTTGAGGCCGGATTCGGTCAGCGGATGCAGCCGCTGTTTGACGCGTACATCGAGGCGGCCGGGATCTCCGCACCGCCCGCGAAGCCGTCACCGGTGGATGACTGGCTGCCTATGCCTTCCCCGCCGCGCATAGATCTGGCCTCCGAGAAAATCACCACGGTCCTATGGGCCACCGGCTACAAACTGGACATGGGAATCGTGAACATCCCCGTCCTGGATGAATGGGACTACCCGCGGCATACGCGCGGAGTCACGGAATACCCGGGCCTGTTTGCAGTGGGGTTGCCGTGGCTTACCGGACACTATTCGCCGCTGCTGGGTGGTGTGGGGCTTGATGCGGAGTATCTGGCGGAGCGGATTGCTGGAACTGATCCGTTGGCGGTTATGCGCAGGAGATGATCAGTAGTTGAACTTGCCGAACGCGGCCCCAGGAATACTCAGAACAATTTGCAAGATTCTGACACCTAGCGACATAAGTGTCAGGATCGATCACGGATTCTGACAAATACGGCTCTGTGTGTCCTTCCGCCAGGAGGAACAAGACTCGTCAAGTCCGTGTGACTAGTACCCCACCGCTGCTGAGGACAGCGAAGGCGGCGGGTCGTGCGACACTCAAAGCAGACACGACCTGAAGGTCAGAGGCAATGCTCTCGGGCAGATATCCTTAGTCCACCATGAGCTCAGACACCGCCGCCCCAACCGCTCCATACGAGCGGAAGAAGACTGCGAAATCCGTCACAGTCTTGGACCTCTTCGCCGGCGCTGGCGGGTTGACGCAGGGGTTTTATGCAGCGTCCCCTAGGTTCGTAACTGAACGGGCCGTGGAGTTCGAACCGGCCGCGGCAGCATCGTTCGCGAAGACTTTTGGCGACAAAGTTTATCCCGGACCGATCCAGGACTGGCTGGTCAAGGAGAGTGTTCCTGAAGTCGACATCGTCATAGGTGGCCCGCCCTGCCAAGGGTTTTCCCAACTCGGGAAGCAAGACCCCGACGACGTCAGGAATCAACTGTGGCGCCCGTATGCGGAAGCCCTCAAACGCGCGAAACCGAAGTACTTTATCGTCGAGAACGTCCCGGCGTTCGGCAAGTCTCAGCAGCTTCAAGACTTTCGAGATGCGACTGCTGAGGAAGGCATCATCGGAGACTACTCGTTCCAATGGCACGTTCTGAATGCTGCAGATTATGGAGCGCCGCAGTCGCGAAAGCGGGCCATACTTATCGGCCACCACAGAGACTTACCCTTCCCCGGATTTCCGATGCCAACCCATATAGGGCGTCACCGTACAGTACGGCAAGCGCTTAAAGGCCTGATGTCCCAGGTATCCGAGACAAGACTCCCGGAGCGCACCACTCAGTACGCTGGCAAGACATTTTCCGGGTCTTTCCGAACCTCTGAGCTTCACCTCAGCCGGGACTATGCCGAGCTGTCCCTGAACAGATTCGTAAATATCCCTGAGGGCGGCAACCGATTCGATCTTCCAAAGAACCTAAAGGCTCCGTGCTGGTTGAACCATAACTCCGGGTCCGGCGACGTTATGGGACGTCTGCACTGGGACAAGCCCTCCGTCACCGTTAGAACCGAGTTCTTCAAGCCTGAAAAAGGCCGGTACCTTCATCCCGTTGAGCATCGCGCAATCACTCATCTTGAGGCTGCGAAGCTTCAGGGCTTCCCGGACGATCGACTATGGGTTGGATCCAAAACTGCCATTGCCAAGCAGATCGGCAATGCGGTCCCCACAGCCCTAGGTAGGGCGATAGCCAGCCAACTCGTGCAACACCTCTAAGACGCCCTGGCTTAGTAAAGGTCTGCGCGAAAAAGTCGCATCTTGGTGGTAGATATTATCGAGAAGACTTCGGCGTTGGCCGACAGCACTGATCTCGATGTGGGGGACGGAGCCAATGATGGTTCGGGATTCATGGGCGGGCGTGACTTCGCCGCTAAGCAAGTTTGTTGCGGCCGAAACGCAGAGTGCGCTCAACGCTTACAAGGCTCGTCCCGATCTCATCCGTGAACATAGCAACATCGAGTCTGCGATCTCGCAGGGCGGGTACGGGCGCAAGCAGCTCAACGAGCTCATCCAAAATGCGGCCGACGCGATCAAAGAGCCGGGTGGCCGCATCAAGGTCGTCCTGACAAGAGACGCTCTCTACTGCGCGAACGAGGGCCAGCCTTTCACCGAAGCCGGCTTTCGGACTCTTATGCTTTCCCACTCTTCCGAAAAGCGTGACGACGAAATTGGGCGCTTTGGATTAGGGTTCAAGTCGGTCATCCAAGTGACCTCCGATCCAAAGATTTACAGTCGAAGCGGCTCTGTGTCGTGGAGCCAGGCTCAAAGCCGGGACCTTCTCCAGGGTCTGTATCCGGACCTGGAGACGTATCCGGTCCTTCGTCTGGCCGAACCAGTGGACCCAGATATTGCGGCGACAAACGACGATGTGCTCGCTGAACTCTTCCTGTGGGCCACTACAGTGGTGAAACTACCTCTCACGGCTAGCGCCTCCTGGATATCGGACGAGATCAAAAAGTTCCCCGGCGAGTTCCTTCTTTTCTCCGAAAAGATTGGGTCACTGGAGTTCGAGGATCGCCTCGAAAGGTCCTCCCTTACCTGGACAGCCAATCGGGACGGCAGGCGCGTCATCCTCAGTGACGGGACAGCAACCAGCGAGTGGCGCATTTTTCGAGACAAGCACAACGTCAGCACACAGGCCGCCGTCGAGGCTGGCAGCATCGTCGCCCGCAAGCAGATTGATGTAACTTGGGCCGTCCCGTTGACGGACAATCAACGTCGAAAAATCGGGCGGTTCTGGAACTACTTCCCCACACAGCACGAGACTTCGCTTCGAGGCATCGTCAACGCTGCATTCAAGATGAACGAGGACCGTCACAGCATTCTGGAAACCCTCTACAACAAAGAGATTCTCACACTCACTCTTCCGCGGATGGTAGCTGGGGCGCTGAAAGATCTGAACACCCCGACCGATCCTGCACTATTTCTCGACATTCTTCCCTCACGTGCTCGGGAGTCCTATTCCTGGGCTGATGCTGCCATCAATAAACCAATCTTTGCGATTCTTCCTTACGCGCCGTGTCTTCCGGACAGGTCTGGAACCCTGCGACTTCCGAGCGAAATCAAGGTCCAACCTGTCCTGGAAGAGGCAACCCGGCTAACAGCACTGTGGGATTCATGGATCGCGGCAGACCGGCCCTGGCTGCACCCGGCCGCGTTGAGAGGGCGAGAGGCCCAGGTTGTGCGCATCTTGCAGGAAGCGAACCTGAGACGTGCTTCGGTTGAGGAGTGGCTGGAAGAGGTAGTTGCAGGAGGCGAGCTCCAGAATTACGAGAATGCTTTGCAGTTAGCCGCCATGATCGATAAGTCCTATGCGGATTACCTGCCAGCCATGAGGCGAAGCCGTATCGTGCTTATGTCGGATGGCAGCGTCCAAGCCCCGATTACATCAAGGGTGTTTCTCCCCATGAGCGCCAATGACGAGTCGGCCAACGTTGTCTCATATGACCTAATGCACCACGGCAGCGCGAGCAGCTACCTTCGCGCTCTTGACCTCCAAGCACAAGACGGCCGTGGCATCGTCAGTCGAGTCGCGAGCGACGTCGCTCAGAATTACTCCGATGCCGAGCTTGCTCAGTCTCTATGGAGGCTTACTCGGTCCCTCGCAGTTCCCGAGAGTCTGGCTGTAATCAATGAGAGAACCGAGCCAACGAAAGTCTTGGTGCGCTGCCGAGATCATAAGTGGCGCCAACTGGGCGATGTGTGGCTTGCTGGCGGGCTGTTCGCCCAAACCAGTGTTGGTGATGAGCACCTTATAGTGGACGACCAGTTCCACGCCAACGACCTCGCCCTCCTAAGGAACCTTGGCGCGAGGACTTCACTCACAGACGCCAAGATGGCGCGAGGCGGTGCAACCTACGATCTATGGAAGCACAGCGAGGCAAGCCGCATTGCCGATGCTTCACGTAACGGACCGGCGCCCCTTTCCGAGGCCGGGATACGCTTCAGCCAGGCCCTGACAACGGACGGTCTTCACCTTCTCATCGACGCCTCCGCCACGACTCGCGCCAAGGTAACACGGACGATTTTGGGTAGGCCCCAGTATCCTTCAAAGGTCGAATTCAGCAGCGGTTTTCGACCGGCAGAAACGATAGATGGGCCCGACCTCTGGTGGGTCAAGAAGTACGGCGCCTTCGAAACGCCACTGGGAAAAGTGGACGCCAAGCAATGTGTCGGTAAAGTCGAAGGAATCCCCTCAGATTACTTGCCCTTTCCGGGAGTGGAAGAAGCAGCGGCGTTAGGCTTCCCAACAGATCACACCCGAATCAAATGGGGGGTTGTCCTTTCCTTGGCTGAGCAGCAGTTGCCCATGCAGCAGCTGCACGAACTCTATGGGGCGCTGGCCGCCCTCGATGTTCGTCCTCCGAAGGAACTTCTTACCCCCTTAAGCGGAGGGCGGAACACGCGCTATTTGACTGGGGAGGTAGTCCTGGCCACCGACCTCAAATCCCGCGACCACCTAGTGGAGGTAGCCAGCGTTCCAGCTCTCTACACAGGTCATCAGGATCTGGATGAGGCCCTAATCGAAAGCTGGGGAATCAAACCAGTCGGCGTCGAATTCTTCACCTCGGTTCGAGCTATTCCAGTTGAGGGTGAAGATCCGGAAAGCATCAAATCGCGATTTCCATATCTCAAGCGTGCTGCCAGCGAAGTGGCCGTTCAAACTTTGTGTGTTCCGTGCGTATCCGTCGAAGAGATTCAAACCAACAGCTTTGACGCTAGATCTGTGGCTACGCCGCGAGCTTCCTATCTACAGGACGGGATGCTCTACTATCGAGCGCCTCAAGGCGACCAGGCCCTATTGACGACAATTCTGGGCGCTTTCAGCAGCAACCGAGCGCCAGCTCAGGTCGCGCAGGCAATGCGCCAGCTGAAGAAGGATGCAGAAGCTCAAGAACGCCTTGGACGCGTTAACAAGCAGAAGACCGACGCCGGAAAGATCGCCGAACTTGTTGGCAGAGAAACTCTTCTGGAGCTCATCCCCGATGCTGTCGCGAAAATGCTGACTGCACGCGACCTTGAGCTGACGGACGAACGCATGTTCGACATTGTCAGTAACCTCCATGGCAGCAGCTTGCTCAAGGTTCTCAAACCAGCACTTGAAGAGGCTGGAATCGAAACCCCTGACCAATTCCGTGGAGGTCGAACGGCTCGGGAGTTTGTCAAGGAACTCGGCTTCTCCCCTGCACTCGCCGGCGAAACCATCAAGAGGAAACCGGAACGCGAAGAATTTGTCGGACCCGTGGGTCTTAAGCCACTACACGGCTACCAGGAATCCACCAGCCGAAAAATTTGCGATCTTCTGGCTGAGCGAACTCCGCATCGGCGCGGCTTGGTGCAGCTTCCGACAGGTGCAGGCAAGACCCGCGTTGCCGTCGAATCAGTGGTCCGAGATATTGCCTCGACGCCCAAGGACCAACGTCGTCTGATCCTGTGGATTGCCCAGTCTGACGAGCTCTGTGAGCAAGCTATCGAAACCTGGACCTACGTTTGGCAAGCTGCAGGTTCTCCTGGCGAACGAATGGCGGTCAGCAGGCTTTGGGGCGGAAACAAAGCCATCCGCGAGGAGACCAAACTTCACCTGGTCGTCGCGACAATTCAGACGCTTTTCAGCATCTATCAGAACAGGCGCCAGATGTACGACTGGATGTCCGATCCAGACCTTGTCATCATCGATGAGGCCCACGGAGCAACGACTACTCAGTACACGCAGGTCCTTAGTTGGCTAGGCCGTTCGTACACGGAGAAGTCGCGATCGCTGCTTGGGCTCTCTGCCACTCCTTATCGGGGTTCCAACGAGAAAGAGACAGAGCGGCTTGTTGCACGTTTTGGCAGGAACCTCATTGAGCCAGACGAATTCAGTGCGGAAAACGCGCATGAGTACCTGCAGGGAATCGAAGTCCTGGCCAGGGTCAACCATGAGGAACTGAAGGGGATCGAACTTAGGTTGAAGGACATGCCTTCCGCTACGGATCAAGAGTCACAAAGTTCGATGCTTGAGGCAAGGATCGACCTCCAGCAAGTAGCGGACAGCACACAGCGTAACGAGGCCATTTTGGATCACATCATGGCGTCCAAGACAAATGGACCAACGCTCGTCTTTGCCGCCTCGGTAGAGCACGCTGAGGCGCTTGCAGCCGTTCTCTCGGTGGAAGGCATTCCGGCGGCCGCCATTTCAGGAAAGACAGACCTCGGGCATAGGCGCTCAATTATTGAGGACTTTCGGAATGAAAGAATCCGGGTGCTCACAAACTTCGACGTGCTCACGCAAGGATTTGACGCACCCAGGGTCGACGCCGTTTACGTGTGCCGCCCAACCTTCTCACCGAACAAATACATTCAGATGATCGGGCGGGGTCTTCGCGGGCCCCGTAACGGCGGCAGCGAAGAAGTCTTGATCGTGAACGTCAAGGACAATCTGGACCAGTATGGACACAAATTGGCCTTCACACAGTTCGACTATCTCTGGAGGAACGAGGCAATGAGTGCTCGCTGACATTGAGCTGGACGAAAGCCAGCGGGCGGTGGCAGAAGCGGAACCAGAGGACAGGCTGTTTGTCATCGCCGCGGCCGGGCAAGGCAAGACCGAAGTGCTTCTTGCCCGAGTAAAAACACTCGTAGAAGACGGTCTAAATCCAGCAGACGAGATTCTAGTGCTGAGTTTCTCACGAGCCGCCGTAGAGGCAGTGCGTAAACGTGCTCGCGTGCATGACCTGGATGGCTTGCAGATCAGGACCTTTGACTCCTTTGCCGCGCAAATACTGATCGACATGGACGAAGACACTCTGGGTGATAGCTTCGATGCACGGATCAGGAAAGCGACAGAACACATTTCTGGCGACGAGACACCCGACCGAATCTTCCACCTGAAGCACATTCTGGTTGATGAAGCCCAAGACCTCGTCGGCGATCGTGCTGAGCTTGTTCTGGCGTTGCTGTCCGTCCTCGGAGATGACATTGGCTTTACAGTTCTTGGTGATCCCCTTCAGGGCATCTACGACTTCCAGCTGGATGAATCGAAGTCAAAACTAACGTCGGCGGAACTTATCGACAGACTCGTCAGTGATTTCGGCGCCGAGCGCCACGCGCTGGCGAAACACTACAGGGCGGTCACTGACCGCACCCGGGAGCTCATCTCCGTGGGCGACGAAATACGTAGCCTCGGTGAGCTCAATGCTTCACGTTCAGAGACTGCACACGGACTTCTTGACGACTTCCGAAGGCAAGTGTCTAGCACCTCAGTGTTGAATGAGTCCGGAGCGCTCAGCCCGAATGCCGGCGAGACGACTGTCGTCCTCTGTTCGACAAATTACGAGGTGCTTATCGCAAGCGAACTTCTGTGGCAGAACGGCTATCCGCATCTGGTTCGCCGCAAAGCTCAGGACATGAGTGTGGCGCCTTGGGTACACCAGGTCTTTAAAGACCTCGAAGACCGAACCTACGATGCGGACGACATCAAGTCACGCCTTACCGGACTCTTCGGCGACTCAGCAGCTGACCTGTGGCTTGCGCTCAAGACAGCCGAAGGGAATTTCACGGCCTACAACTCCTTGAATGTCCCCCAGCTGAGTCAGCGACTCCGCAGCAGGTCCATTCCGCTAACCCTGACGGTGGAGGATACCGCGAGCCTCATACTGTCGACTGTTCACCGGGCCAAAGGGCTTGAGTTCACGAACGTTCTCTATCTGCAGCCCGAGTTCGGATCGCCGGCGGCTGAGCAGAACGAGGCGGCACTCAAGCAGAAGTACGTTGCACTGACCCGCGCACGGGAAGAAGTCATCTCAACAAAGTTGCCCAAGAAACTACTGCAGAACGCCGATGGCTCCACAGGGCGTTGGCTCGAAAAAGCCTTTGGCAGGAATCGGATGCAGTACAACGCCCGGATGGAATTCCTCAACTCGGATATCGATGACGTCTCCCCGTACTACCCCGAAGACGGCGACGCCCAGGCAATCCAGGACAACCTCGTATTGGATGACCTCTTGGGTCAGGTCATATCTGGCTCTCTACAATCCGAACCGGAACCCGGGGAAGCACCCCGCTATGTATTGACCACCAGTGACGGCAAGGTTATCGGGCGAACGAGCCCATCTTTCGCGTACGCGCTGAAAAAGAACTTTGCATTCAATACCCACCGCAGGGACGAGTGGCCCGCAGGGTTCACTGGGGCGCGCGTCACTTCGATCGAATGCGCTACCGGCCACCCTGAAGAGACCAAGCTAACGGGCCTAGGTTCCTCGGGCATGTGGTTGGTCCCGCGGTTGACCGGTTTGATCAAGCGGACAAAGAACTAGGAGCAATAAGTGTCGATATTGGATGCCAAGTACAGTTTCCGCCGTGAAATGGTGGACCGCCTCGAGACCGACCTCTACGGACCGGGGGCCCCGGATGAGTTGATAACGGAACGTCCACTGGAGCGCTATGTGACGGGCGTGCTTTGGCCCGCAGCTGACGACACCTATGTTGAAGCCCCTGATGAGCCCGAATCAGTTGCTGCAGCTTCCGGAGAGGCTTCCGTTGACAGCTCCGTCGCAAACGCCCGACTGACCTACCCCAGCAGTGTAGGCCTTACCGTCTCCGTGGATACAAACCGTTCAACGTCTCTGGCTGTCACCCCGACAGCAGCGCGCTATACGCCAATAGCTACCGTCAGGGACAGTGGCAGCAAACGGCGCGACACTTTTGACTGGCAGAGAGCTGCCGCTGATCTGCCCGAGATCGAGGTAGATCTTTCGGCACCTGGGCCGCAGCGCCACCTGCTTGAGGGCGGCGCGTTGGAACTCTATGCCTTAGTGCGCGTTCCGGAAGATGCAATTGTTACTGTCACCGTTGTTCTCAGAAACACCCAGCCCAAGCCGGACCCGACCTCCGACAAGGATGTGGCGTGCTGGTTCCAAGCAGGCGTTTCAGTCCACACGTCAGTCCCGGCGCTGGTAGACCGTTCCAAGCTTCGCACCAGCGTCCCGTCCGACCCCGACTTGGCGTCCTCGGAGCTTCTCTACCGCAACCACATGGTCTTCGGGGCAGGCCACGGGTGCGCAATTGAAGTACATGAGGCCGACGTCGACGGGCGGCTTTGTCAGCGTGTCTCGTCAACCTTCGTCCCCCGTCAGGACGTCCACCGATCCATGGCCGGAGGCAGTGCGGCCAATCTTTCGCTGCCTTTCATGGCAACAGCCTCTCGCGACGAAGTCATTGCCGAACTGAACCGCCTCGCGGAGGACTACTCGTCCTGGATCGCCGCATCTACTGCATCTGCAACACAGGACGGGCCAGCATACGTGCCACCCCACCTGCGCGGGGTCGCAAATGAACACATGAAGCAGGCGGGAAGCGCCCACAGTCGCATCAAGGCTGGAATCCAATTGCTTGCCGAGGATTCAAAAGCCTTCGAGGCGTTTCAGCTAGCGAACAAAGCTATGCACATGCAGCGTTCCCGCCAGGACTGGGTACGAAAAGGAGCCAAGGGCGATTTCAAACTTGGCGAGCAGAGCTGGCGCCCCTTCCAGATCGCCTTTATCCTCATCAATCTGCCGTCTCTGACGGACGACCAACACGATGAGAGGGACGTAGCCGATCTTCTCTGGTTCCCCACCGGTGGTGGCAAAACCGAAGCATACCTCGGGCTTATCGCCTATCTCCTGCTGCTTCGGCGACTTCGCGATACCCGCGTTCGCGGCGTTGCCGTGATTATGCGTTACACCTTGCGGCTTCTCACCATCCAGCAGTTCGAGCGCGCTGCTATGCTCATCTGCTCCCTTGAATCCGTGCGCTTGGACGACGAGGACCGCATCGGAGAAGCACCATTCAGCATCGGCCTCTGGGTCGGCGGAGGCGCCACCCCGAACGACATTGCGACTGCGAGGACGAACCTCGGAAAGCTCAGGAACAACCAGGAAGTCATCGAGGGCAACCCAAAACAGATAGAAGCTTGCCCTTGGTGTGGCAACCGACTCACAGTTGACGACTACCGGATCACCAAGGTCCCCACTGATCGTATGACTGTGACGTGTTCAAATCGTTTATGCGACTTCGCTGGCGGCCTTCCAGTTCATATTGTCGACACGGACGTCTACAGGGAACGCCCGGAGCTCGTGATCGGTACTGTCGACAAGTTCGCTGGTATGTCCTGGCGTGGCGAAATCGCAACGCTTTTTGGACGCCTCTCCCCTGCTGATTTGGGCCCGGACCTGATCATCCAGGATGAGCTGCACCTTATTTCCGGACCACTCGGTTCCACTGTCGGATTGTTCGAAACGGCTGTCGACCTGGCCGCCAGTGGCATCGGGCGTGAAGGGGGCTCAGAAGCCAGAAAGCCAAAGATCGTTGCCTCCACGGCTACAATTCGGAGAGCACAAGACCAGATTCGGTCCGTCTTCAACCGCCAATCCAGCCTCTTCCCGCCCCCGGGACTTGATCCTGACGATTCCTTCTTCGCCCAGAAGGCCCCCTCCGACGAATTCGGAACACGACAATACGTTGGAGTGCTCGCGTCCGGCACCAGTCACGCGACGCTCATGGTCCGCACCTACGCCTCGTTGTTGCACTCGGCCAACATTATTGAGGCGGCAAAGGCCGAAGACCGGGACCCCTACTGGACACTCATGGGGTACTTCAACAGTCTCCGTGTTCTTGGCTCCGCTTACCTTCAGGTATACGACGACGTCCGGGCGCGCCTTAATCTCTTGGCGAAACGCGACGGCAGGCTCGAGGGGCGTGGAATCCAGTTAAGTGAGCTCACCAGCCGCGTGGAAAACCACAAGATTCCGGAGGCCCTCAAGTCTTTGGAAAAGAGCTTGATGAGCAGCCAGAGGCCCGAAGACGTTGTGCTGGCAACCAACATGATCTCAGTTGGTCTGGACGTCGACCGCCTGGGTCTTATGGCAGTTATGGGACAGCCTCAATCAAGCGCTGAGTACATTCAGGCCACGAGCCGCGTCGGGCGACAGCACCCGGGCTTGGTAGTAACAGTCTTCAATGCAGCGCGGACGCGGGACCGCTCGCACTACGAATCTTTCAACGACTTTCACGGCTCCCTTTATCGGGCAGTTGAAGCAACCAGTGCCACGCCTTTCGCTGCCCGGTCGCGAGACCGGGGACTTCACGCGACGCTGGTGTCAGCACTGAGGATGCTTGTCCCCGAGCTACGTGGCACTGCCGGGCACGTCCGAGACAAGTCCCCCGCAGTAGACGAAGTTATGACCTGGATAGGAAATCGGGTCGCATCCGTCGATCCTGAGGAATTATCCGCTACGCGCGAAGAGCTGGAGCGGCTTCTTAACATATGGCGGAAAGCAGCCCTCGCGGACGCTGACCTGCCTTACGAGGGCAAGCGGAATTCGCCCCGTGCGTTGCTCATCGATTCCAGCAAAGCCCTTGAAGACCCCGATTTCGTCTACAGCACAAGTACCATTCCATGGCCCACACCCCGCAGCATGCGCGACGTTGACGCAGAAACCGCCCTCCGGCCGGCCCCAATGAGGAAGGATGCCACCCTTGGCTAAAAAGACCTATGCCGCCCGGCGCAGCCAGTTGATCTCCACCTTCGGAGTCGGCAGTCTGTTCCCTGCTGAAAACAACAGCTTCATGATCACCAGCATTGATCAGTGGGACCGGAAGCATTTGAAGCCGGTCATTGAGCCGCGTCTGGCCAGAAGCTTGAGAGTGTCTGAGCTCCTCCTGCCCCCTGCAGGAGCTCGCGGAAAGATTCCGGTAGTTCGTTTCCCACAGATGCTTGTTTGTCCGAATTGCGACCGCCTCGGGAGGGTCCAGCAGTTACAGGCGTCCTACGAGGATCCCAAGTGTGGCTTATGTAAATCGCTCGCTCCACTAACTCCATCACGCTTCGTCGTCGCCTGCGAAGACGGACACATCGACGACTTTCCGTATTCCTATTGGGTTCATGGCTTTACCCCGACAGAGGATGCCAACCACTTACTTTCGCTTGCCTCGGAAGGCCGAACATCTTCCCTGGCCGATATGGTGGTCCGGTGTTCTTGCGGAAAGTCCCGGACAATGGCCGACGCGTTCAACTCCATCGCCTTAAGGGAGATGAAGTGCCAGGGGAACCGGCCGTGGCTCGGATGGGGATACCGTGAGCGTGAATGCGGTAAGCCTCCAAAGACCGTGCAGCGCGGTGCGTCTAACGTCTGGTTTCCAGTAGTCAGATCGGCAATCTCGATACCTCCATACTCTGAATTTCTTGCGAAGGTTGTCACGTCGAAGGCTGCTCAACTCAGCCAACCACAGGCCCTTGAACCGTCGTCCGCGTGGGTCTTGGAGGGCGTCGTTCAGGAGTTTGATGGGCGCTTCTCTGTGGACGAGCTGCGGGCGGAAATCAGACGCCAGTTCCACGGCAGTGAAGAGACAGAGCTCTCTGAAGACCAACTTCGCGAGCAAGAGTTCCTTGCGCTGATGAACGGCCGGAAGGACAGCCCGGACACGGACTTTGTCGCTGAGAAAGTAGCCGTGCCGGCCGACCACAAGCATTGGATCAAGGCTGCACGAAAAATCACCCGGCTACGGGAAGTACGTGCACTTTACGGGTTCAGCCGGCTGCAACCGAGGGGCGAGGACAAGCCCGACGCAAAGCTGTCACCGCTCTCCCCTGACGACAACCGACAGAACTGGCTTCCCGCAATCGAGACGCTCGGCGAGGGACTCTTCGTAGCCCTGGACAGGCCCCAGGTTGAAGCGTGGGCAAAAACTGACTTTGCCGCGAGCCGGGAAAATACCTTGTGGGTCAACGCCAGGCGTGCAGCGAAGCAGCGGGGACTGGACCCCGCCCCCGTGAGCATTGTGGAGACCCTGGTCCACACACTGTCCCACATCATCATTGACCAGCTTTCCCTCGATGCAGGCTACCCCGCGTCTTCGATCCGGGAACGTCTCTATGTTGGTAAAGATCAGGTCGGAGTGCTTCTTTATACGGCCTCTTCGGACTCGGCCGGCAGCCTGGGCGGCATTGCAGCGCAAGCGAGCCCGAAGCGGCTTGGTCCTGCCCTGGATGAAGGTTTGTTCCGCACCTCCTGGTGCTCGGCCGACCCTGTTTGCATCGAGTCGCGGGGCTCTGGAACGGATGCCCGTAACCTCGCGGCATGCCATTGCTGTGTCCTCGTGCCGGAGACCAGCTGCGAGCTGTTCAATTCAAATCTGGACCGAGGCTCTCTATTCGGCGTGCACGGGCAAATCGGGCTCGGTTTTCTCGAGTGGGCCAAGTTGAATCCGCTGGGCGGGTCTGGCGGCGCGGCCGGGAAGGAACCTACGGCGCCCGACCATGTCGACATCCCCGAGAGCATACGACACAGCGCCTGGCTGACCGTCTTTGCCGAATCCGGCCCCGATTTGAAGGAACTGATCCCCGAACTTGTAGAAGTCGAGGTGGAGCTAGGAGACTGGGGGGCCGACATTGGCCCAGACAACCAGTGGCAGGTAGATCTGTTGTGGCCTTCCTCCCGTGTGGCAGTACTCGTGGACCGCGACGACGAACGGGACGACTGGCTCGCGGAGCAGGGGTGGACCACCTATCACACGAAGGACTTCGCGCCTTCCGATCTCGCCGACAAGCTGGCGGACATGGTTTATTAGGGCTTGGTGGTGGGTGGGGGTCGGGAGTCCGACCCCCACCCACCACTCAGTAGTTCTAATCCAGGAAGTACTCGTAGCTCAAGGGCATGAGGTTTTCAGGCGATGGCTTCCAGTCCGGATAAACATTCATCAGTCCGCTTTCAGTGGTGATGGTCCCATCCAGATGGCGCTCCCACTGAATTTCCGCAACGACAACCAGGTCCGTCCGGTCGAACTCATTAGCGTTGGTCACCTCGTTCCGGGTCAGAATCACCTTTTGAACGTGCCCCTGAGAACCCTTCACTTCGACGCGACGAACTTCGTCGCCGCGCACTGCTTCGAGGTCATATGGCCTGTAGGCGCCAACATCCTCTACCGCATAACCGGCAGCTTCGTAGTGCCTTATCGCCTGTCGCACGGCCTGCATCTCAATGGCCCTTTTCAGTACCGGATCAGCACAGAAGCCAGCGTACCGCTGGCGCACACCGTTTTGCCCACTCACAGGAGGGGCAAGGAGAGGCCGGTCAAAGCCGCCCCAGTCGCTATCTGGTAATAGGTCGGGCACAAGTTGTACGACCTGCTGTGGCATTTTGAAGAGGTAGCCTTCGTTTGGCTTTAGGCCAGCTCTCGGATGCCTGTTGAACGGAAAGTAGATGGTCCGCTTTGGTTTGGCGAATTCTTCAGTCAATGTGGCCAGAACCCCCAGGATACTTTCCTCGTAGTTCTCCCTCAGATCGGTAAGCAGTAGTGGCTTCTGCAGTGCAGTGTAGTTGGACAGAGGAATTGTGTCCGCTGGCTGGCCCAGCCAGCTTCCGCTGTCATTCTGCAGAGGACCGGCTACAACTGAGGCTCCGTAAATTCCTGGTTTCCACTTCATGGGGTTTTTGCGGCTGAGCCAATGGATTATGACGTCCCCGACTCGGACGTCGTTCATCCGGTCATGGCGGCCACCTCCGGGAGCAATGAGCTGGCTTCCAAATCGCTCCTCGTAAACAACCTCCATCCAGTACCGCTGCTTGGCGTCCCCGTCCCACCATCGGGACTTCGTCGCCGTCGACCCTGCCGCCATTTCTCCCCCAATCACAGATGATGTTGCAAAACTACTTTGTACCAAGCAGCTCTGACGGTTTGCCGCTCCATGACACGACGAGCCCGTCCCTTGCCCTCGTAGCAGCAACGTAGAGGAGCGAACGCTCGCGGAGAAGCGCATCCGCTTGTTCAGCCGGAGCCAAATTCTGTAACTGGTATGCCGCGGGCATCGACTGATCCGACATCCCAAACAGAACAACCCGGGTGAACTCCATGCCCTTTGACCGGTGCATGGTCATCACATACGGAACGCCGGAACCGGCAGGGGAGCCGGCAATACGCGCCTCTAATCCCCGCTCGTTGAGTCCGTTGATTACTTTGCCGATCTGGAAGTTCGCGCGAACCAGGATGCCAACTGTTTCAAGCGGAACGCCTTCCTCCTCCCACGCTCGAAGTGTCTGGGCAAGGTTGTCCAGCTCTTCCACATAGGACGCCGCCGCGTGCTCCTGCGGCTTAGGTCCTACACGGGAAGACGTGTATCCGTTGACGGACTCGTCTGTGTCTTCGATGTCCGTGACCGGAACCCCCTTCAGCAGTCCGACGGCGTATGCCAGGTTTTGCTGTGTGGTCCGGTAGTTGAGTGTCAGCCTCCGAGACCTGCCTACAATGCCAATTCCAAAGCGCGATAGCGGCACCTTCTGTCCGTAGATGCGCTGGTGCGAGTCCTCGGCAATGAACAAGTCGTCGGGCCCCTGCTGAACCAATTCCCGGAGGAAGAGCCAGTGACCTGCATGTAGGTCCTGTGCTTCGTCGATCAGCACGTGGTCTGCCAAACGTGTCATGCCATTCTCACTGCGGTGCCGGAGCACCAACGCTGCGAGGTGCGCCATCTCGACAAAGGACGCGTGCATGTCGATCCGGTTGTAATACCGGTAGCCCTCAATGATCTTCCAAACGGCCAGCCTCTTAGCGCGGTTGAGCGCAGTGCCACGCCCCGTGCGGGGGACTTTAAGATACTCGTCTTTACCCGTGATGAAATTCGGCAGCACAACGGTCTCGTATTCCTGCTGGAGGAAGGTGGGATTGGCGAGCTCGGTCTCAAGTTCATGTTCCACATCGCCAATCGCGCTTTCCCATTGTTGGCGGGCACGATCTGCATCGAGGATCTTTCCAGGTGCGGCGCCCCCGAGGCCAAAGAGATCCTTCATCGACTGCCGTTGTTCTGCCTCCATAGAAGCCCGGAAGACCTTGCTCACCAGCGAATCCACGCCCGCGATGTAGATACCCGGCTCGCCTGGCTTAGACGCACGGGGAAGATCGGCGTCGAGCTTCGCGAGTCCGCTCTCCAGCGACTCGGCAAGAGTGGTCGTGTAGGTCGTCAGCACTATGCAGGAGGAAGGCTCCGCGAGAGCAAGTGCTCTTGCCCGGTGCAGCAATACAACCGTCTTACCCGTGCCGGCTCCTCCTGAAAGCCGGAAAGATCCGCTGTAGCGTCGTTCAGCATAGACGCGCTGTTCGGGATGAAGAAAGGTACGCCAGGAATCGAAGTCGCCGCCTTCGATGACCTTTTTCAGCTCTTCGGAGTCGTCTCCTACGAACATGAACTGCATCTTGCTTGCCGGGTGCTCCAGGGCACGTTTGATCTTGTCCTCTTCGGACTCTTCTGGATCATCTACGTACCGGCTCAAGGCCAGCTTGTCCTGCACCTCCGAGACGGACGTACCAGCGGCAAGCTCCAGCAGCGCCGTCGCCTGCCACTCGGGAGAATCGCCCAGAACATCCAATAGTTCTTCATCAGACGAGGCTGAGAAAGCCTTATCCACAAGAGCCGCAGCGAGACCGAGGCTCGTTACGAGGTCGCGCTGATTCATTCCGCAGGCCGGGAGCGGATTCGTCCAGAGCTCGGGTGATTCCGCTTCTGGTTCCTCCTCAGGACCTTCGGGAACAACGACCTTGAATGGCTCGTTCGCGGGAGTCTCCGCTGGCGCCCCGGAAGCCGGTGTTGATGCGCGCACCACCTCGAGAACACCGTTGACAGAGTTCACCTGGAGCACGCTGGACCGGGCAATGTCAATCGCCTGATCGTGGGGCCACGCACCGTAATAGAAATAGTGCGGAACATTCTCGAATGCCACCTTGAACAGCACCGCGCGAAAGTTCAGATCGATACGGCCAGTCCGGACGCGCGAGTCGGCAGGGTTGACCATCGGCTCGATGTGGAGGCCAGGTGCAGTGTCGTCCTTCTGCAACTTTTCAAAGAATGAGTAGACCTTAGCCTTCATTGCGCCATCGATCTTGTCCTTCTGCTTGATCCATGTCACTAGTGCCACTTCAAGCCCCCTTTACCTTGAGCAGTTCACATATCTCATCCACATCAATGCCTACGGTGGTCCATCCTGCGCCTTCCAGTCCCTCGCGCTCGTCACCGTCGAACACGACGGCAATATGATGATCCGGCCAGGCGATTGAGACCGGCACGCCGTCCACCTCGTATCCGAGCTCGGGCAAAACGTCCAGGCCTGCTGTGGCGAGTTGCAAGAGCAGTGTCTTTTCGAATTCCGTCGCCTGTTCCAGGAGAGACTGCCACGCAGATCCAACCTCGACAGTCATTTCCCTTCGTGCAGTTTCTGCAGCAACTGAGCCTCCAGCGCTGACGCCGGATCCCGCGGACCCGATTGTCAGCCCAATAGGCTTGAATGCCAGTAGGTTCGAGAGCTGCAGCCAAAGCCGCCAAGAGGCTTCGTGGGAAATAGAAGCCAGTGCTTCCTGTCGATCATCGAGGCAGAGGCCGACGGCGATCGTCGACAGACTGTTGGGCGAGCCTGCTGCAGCAAAGCCAACGCTGCCGGATCTGTACGTCCAGGCTGTCACACTGCCGGTTGGCAGCGGGGGCTGTTCTCCACGTGCCAAGGCCACAGCATGCCCGTAAACCGCGTCCGCGTCCGAAGGTTGCGGCTTCTGCTGCATGAGCATCAGCGGCACCAGCTCAGAGAACTTGTTCCAGGACTCAGGATCCGGCTTGTTGACCCACTGCCAGAGCATGCTCATGGCATCCCGGCCCAGCAAGCCCATGATGGACGCGTCCACAGGGAACTTAGCCATCAGCTGTGCGTTCAGCTTGGCGTTTGCCCAGGACGGCAGCGCAACCGACGCTGACGGACCCACCTCAAACGCAGTCACGTCCTCCCATGTCACAGCCCAGGGAACCACCGCCGAAGACAGTTCTGAGGTGTGGCGAAGCTTATCGCGCTTCTCGGCGTCGTCCGCGATCCGGTTGTGCTCCGGCGACGCGTGGAATGCGAACCCGTCGGTGTAAATCGCCAACACCGGAAAGTTAGGGTCCGGGGGCCCTTTCAGCAGAAAGTCCGGCCGTGTGCCGGCAACATCCACCTGTGGAAGAAGCTGCCACTGGAAGTTCTGCCCGGGGATGCGGAAGGTAATAGTGTCCGCGAGCGCACCAGGTGTGACCTTGGTGTGCGCGCCGACGGCTTTGAGCCGGTCCATCCAGGCTTTCCGGAACCGCTTTTCCAGCAGCGATTCGATGGAACTTTCGGGGCTGGGCGCTTCTTCGGTTACGGTCCAGTCCGCGTACGACGGCGGAGCGTCACCCTCGGCGGCCTTCTGCCCGGAGCGCAGAAGGAAACCAAGCAGCCGCTCGGCACTGGCACGGGCAACCTTGTCGACCTGCCACGGCTCGGCGTGCGGCAGGAGGCAGTGGTGGCAGGCGAGCCGCTCCTCGAAACGGCAGCTGCAATCACGCACTATTTCCCACGCTGCGTGAAGCAGCTCCCATACACGATTCGCATCTGCGAATTCGGCGAGGTAGCCGGTGCCTCCAGGGACCTTGTCGTGGAGCATGAGTGCGATCCGACCACCGCCATGTGCGGGATCATTGATCTTCAGCACCGCGAGGTGGTCAGGTGCGCCGCCCAGGACTTTCTGGAGACCCATGAGCAGCGCGGCCTGAAGACTCGGCACCGAGAAATCATCACCGTAGGTGACGTCCAGCGGAAGGTGCAGCAACACGCCCTGGGTATTGAGCTCGCGAGCCAGGACTACTTCCTTAATGCTCTCCTGGGTTTCCTTCCGGAACTTGCACCAGAAGCGGTGCTCGTTCGGCCGGTTCTCCTTGGCCGACTGATCCAGCTGGCCGCAGTAGGAACACAACCGGAACATTGGTGTACGCACGTCGTCGCCGGCGATGGTCCGGACCCCGCCGTTTGACGCGGTCCGCCCGGTGTTGATCCACCGGATGTCTACCCGGTTGAAGTACTCGGCGCCGAACTCATAACCTTCCACGAACCAGCGCTTTTGCAGGTGCTGCTGGTCGATGTCAGCCGCGGCAGCGATGGTGAATCTTTCACGGACGCGGTTGTCGCGGCGGTCATTGATGGCGGCCTCGTCGCGTCTTACTTCGGCGGAGACCTTTTTCATAACCACGACGTCGAAGATCTGGCCCATGTCGGCGATTGCCGCCGTCGTACATCTGACGCAGCTGGCGACCGGTGCACTGGTGCCCACATCCTTCTTGACCCAGCCACACTGCGGGCACACCTGCCATTTCTGAACGTGGCTCTGCTGCGGCCCAAGGTCCACCGCATCGATCAGGATCTCCATGCCCTGGGCATAAAAGGTGGCACCGGGGGCGAACTCGCTGAGCGCTACGGAGGCGCCTCGGTTGTACGTCACGGTGTCCGTGACGAACTCCTGCGTGTCGGCATCCTTCCAGGACAGCCCGACGTCCAAACTCACGGAATCGTCCAACAGGGTGTAGTTGGGCAGGACGCCATAGGCTTCCAGCACGGAGATCCAGTAATCGCAGCGAAGCTGCTTGAGCTGGTCGCCGATCATGCGAAGAGTCGCTTTAGCAGTGCGGAGGGCCTGAACTGCATCAGACGACTTGTCCTCCAACCGCTCTGCTTCTTTGGCGGCGGCCTCCAGCTCCGGCAGAGCCTTGTCGATTTCCTTGCGGCGGGCCTCGAGCTCGTCGATGTCGGCTTTCCACTCCCCTGCCGCCCGGATGAGGTGCCGGGCGAGACCGCTGGGCTCGCCGTCGTCGTGCTGGGATGCCCACGCAATCAGCCGCTGGCGGCTTCCGTCGGAGACCCTTTCGCCGAACTGGCCTAGGAACTCACCCAGGTACACCTTGGCATTCGCCGTGGCGTCCTGGATCAGGTCCCCGATGAACGAGCCCGGTGCGACGCTGCCGAGGGCCTGGACCGCGTCGCGGGGGTGGGGGCGACCGGCGGTCCGGGCGAACCGGTCTGCCACGTGGGCCACATACTGGCGCCCCAGAATCTCTTCTGCGTCCAGATACGTTGCAGGCGGACGGACCTCACCGTTAATGACAGACAGAGGGTCATGCAGCTTAGGCAGATGCTCGCCGCGGCCCCGCACAAACGCGAGGACCAGCGAGTTGCCCGTGAGGCGGCCGGCACGCCCAACGCGCTGCAGGTAGGAGGCGACTGAAGTGGGAAGGGACGCAAGCATGACGCACGAGAGGTCGCCGATGTCGATGCCCATCTCCAAAGTGGGCGTGGCGACCAGGACATTGGGGGCCTGCGGATTGTCGGACCCTGATTTGAACCGGGTTTCGTAAAGAATCCGGGTCTTGTCGTCCAGGAGGGAGGTGTGCTCCCGGGCCACCACACGTTTGCTTTCCCGTGAGGAGTAAAGGTCCCGGTAGAAGTTCCGGTAGTCGCCCGCCTGGCGTTCCAGCCTTCCGCTGCACCGGACCAGAGTGCAGGGGGCGCCGTCGAGCTGGTCGACGACGGCCAGGCTCCCCGGAGTCACGGCCTTACAGACCTTGCACCCGAGTAGATGGCGTCCGGACTCGAGGTCTTCAACGGCGGGCACGGAGAGCACGATCTTAGCCGGATCCAGCCAGTAGACGTCAGCTCCGGAGTTGGTGCTGGTCTTGCCCAGCACACCGTCCTCTTCCAACGCCGTGATTAAAGCCTTGGAAAGATAGCCGCTGTCCGACGGAGCGATGCCAAGGCAGCGCGCCGTCCATCGCGAGTACCACGAAGTCGATGGCGTGACGCTGTCCAGGTTCTCGGTTGCGGCGTCCGCCCGGCCGATCCGCGGGAACGCTGGCGCGGGACGCCCGGAAGGGAAAGCGGGCATGCCTTCGCCTTTGGGCCGGCCTCCCCAGATCTGCCACCGCTTGCCGTCAGTGGCGATGTAACCCTTGAGCCACTCGTGATTGATGCCGCCTTGGAGGCGGACACGTTCCACGGTGCCGCGGATCCACTGCAGCAACTGCTGTTCTGAGGGCGCGGTGCCCCCAACCATGGTTTGGTGCTGGGCGGATTCGTAAGCCCGGCGGGCGACGGCGACCATGCGCGTGGCACTGCCCGCATCCGTCTCCACGGCGAGAGAGCCGGTGAGCTCCAGCGTCCGGCCGGTGCGGGACTGCAAGCCGAGCTCAAGGAGGGCGTCGAACTGCAGGCGGCGCCTGGCGAACCGGCGTCCCCGCGCCTGTTCGGCCGGTGTAGCTTTCGGGTTCCAGAACTGACGGAAACTTTGGCGGTCCACGTATTCGGGGGCCACCAGCTGATAACGCTCCGTCGGCGATTTCGCATTGGCAATGGCAGCATCGACAACCTCTGAGAGTGTCGCCGTATCCTCGCCCAGAGCACGGCGCAGTGCGGTGCGGAGCGTCATGGTGTGGGAGCGTGACTGGACATAGCCAGCACGGTGGGCGGCGTCCTGAACGCTGTCGGTGAAGACCAGGGCCTTCTTTTCTCCCTCGTCCAGGCCCTCGGCACCGAAGAGGTTGGAGATGCTGACGGAGAGCATCGTGGCGATGGCACTGCCCATAAAGGCGATGCCTTCCTTGGCAAGGCAGGAAGGGCAAACATCCCTCTTGGACTGGTCATCCGCATCCTGGCCGGTAAGCATCAGCACGGGAATGACGCGGCCTTCGGCCATGTCTGCGCTGTCGGCAGCAGGAGGAGTCTTGGAAAGTCCCCGATTGACTGTGTGCAGCCAGTGCAGTCCCTGGACCTGCTCCGCGCCATCCTGACGGAATTCGATGATGTCAGCCTCGGCGGCGGCGGAAATGAGCGTTCTGAACCTCGGGTTGTTCGCCAGGCGCGCCTCGCGGATCTTGGAGTCGTCCAGTTCCAGGTCCATGCCGGTGGGTGCCAGAACGGCGCCCCAGCCGGACCGTCCGCAGTGCCTGCAATAGACGGCGGGCAAAAACATGTCGTTCGACTGATCCACACCGTCATCTGACCAGCGGAACCGAGGCACCGTGTCCACAGCGGCATCCACCCGGGACATTTCCCGGATCCAGAGGTGGGTTTCGACGGTCAAGGCTTCGCGGCCATGACGCGCGCGGATGTGGCTGAGCAGTGCGATAACGTGTGACAGGAATTCTTCGCTATCCGAAGCGGTCACACCCTCCGGCAGGGCATACGCCGGGAAGATTGTCTGTGACAGTTTGGCGAGCTCGACGGCGGCGATTGCGTGGTCGAGGAGGGCTGCGGTGAGCGGATGCGTGCGCATCGCGTCCAGCAGGTCGATGGGCCGCTGCTCGAAGAGCGAGTCAAGAACGGGTTCAACCACGGTTTCCGGCCCGGCACCAGCTTCCCGGAGTGCCGCTACGGCCGCATTCGTTTCGGAGATACTTAGTGTGACGGTGTGTAGATCATTCGCCCGTACAGTGCCGGAGCCCAACGCCGACCAGTCCTCAGGGCTCAGCCTGGATTCAGTCACAACCGCTTCAGGGGGGAAGGCTTCGCCGAAGACAGTCTCAGCGAAACGAAGCATCGCCTCGGGATCACCCTTGCTGCCAAGGGTTGCGGATGTGGCGACGGGAGTCACGCGGCCGAGCGGCCGGGCCCGGTCCCCTTCTGTTAGACCGTCAATACGATCGGTGAGGTCTTCCGGCCAGTAGCTCTTAAGCGACAGCCCCAGCCGGCGCAGCAGCATGGCGACGTCAGTTCCTTGGGCGCCGTCGTAAGTATGGAATTCATCCAGCACCACGTACTGCAGACTTGTCGCCGACTTTTGCCAAAGGGGCGCATCCTCTTGGCGGAGCAGGAGCATATCCAGCATCTTGTAGTTGGTTAGCAGGATGTCCGGCGGATCTTCGCGGAAGACCTGACGATCGTTGATGAGACCATCCCTGGATACTTTGGTGCGGCTGGTGTCCTGCTGCCCGGTGTAGATGCCGGCGCTGATCCCGGAGAGTTCGGAGTAGGTGGTCAACATTTCGGCCAGGCGCTTTGCCTGGTCATTGGCGAGGGCGTTCATCGGATAGAGGATGAGCGCCTTCATGCCTGTGACGCCATCACGTTTTGCCCGCAGGACATGATCCAGGATGGGGTACAGGAACGCCTCGGTCTTACCGGATCCCGTTCCCGTGGTTACGAGCGTGGGCTCCGGCCAGCGGTTGGGGCTAACACCATCGCGGACGATGGCCTTGCTGCTCAGCCGCTCAAACGCCTGGGCCTGGTGGCCGTAGGGCTCGAAGCCCTCGTACCAGTCAAGATAGTCCCGCCAACCAGGCTCGGCACTTTTGAAGGGCAGACGCAGCCGAATGTAGGAGCCCTTGAACAGACCGTCATCTGGATGAGAAAGGAAGTCCTTAATGGCGGATTGCGCGTTTCCGTCGGTGAGGGCGAAGGTCGTGGCTAAGTAGTCCGACAGGCCACGGCGAAGGTCGCCGGCTTGGCTGGTTGGCAAGAGTTCCGACATCAGGCGCTCTCCCCCAACATGCTCGAGAAGTGCGCGTACGCCTTCCGCATATCTTCTTCGCGGTCGAAGCTCTGGAACGGGAATTCAAAGACGTACTCGACTCCGCTCTGCGGATGCGGCCAGGTCCGATCTTCAAGGGGTATGCCTGTTCCAAATTTGTTGTAGAGACGATTGATATCTCCAGGGATTTTTCGGCCATTGGCATCGTATAGATCGTTCTGCTCGTAGGCGCGCAGCACGGGAAACTGCGTTCGATAGAGCGCACACAGTTCGTCGATGGTTAGTCCAAATTCGAGCGCAATAATTGCATCTATCTCCAAACACGCCTGTCTTCTACCGATTGCCGTTCTGAGCGGCACCGAGGCTCGCCACTGGCTACCAGCAGCGGCAAGAACGTTATCAGGCCCCTTAATTTCACGGGTCCATGCGTCGTCTATCCACGCGTCGGAAAAAAGTTCCTCGTACAAGCCCGAGAAAGACGCCGTCAAGCAGGTCAACCGAGTCAATCGGTGGACCAGCTGATCCTCGAGCTTAGGTCTTAACAGTGATGGCAGCTCTTCCATCGCGCTCGGAGTGAGGTTCGCGATGCCTGACACTTTAACGACGAAGTCAACGACAATGCTGGAAAAAGTTGCCGCAAGGATTGCGATTGACCGTGTCGCTGCGGCCGGGTTACCTGAAGATCGTACCCCCTCGATATGCCGGGCCCCGGCTGGGAGCATAGCCGCGTGCAAAGTACGTGAGCCGTTAGTTGCCGCCATTTTTCTCCACGCAACGCGGGGAAATCTCCAGCTCGGCACCATCAAACCATCCGCGTTCAGACGCCACTGATCGTAGTCGGCATCATACGTAGCTCTATCCCCGTGTGGCTGATAACTTGTCCGCGGAACGAAATTGACTGGAAGCGCCTCCAAGTCGATCTCCGTCCAGTCTTGGTTTGTCCGCATCGATGGGTTGGGTTCTTTGTATAAGGGATTCGCAACACTAAGATGAGGTCCTTGGAGGACAACGTCTTCCCACGAGGTAGTGACAGCCGAGCCTACGACGATGCGGCCGTTTTTTTGATCAAGGGATTCGTCCCATCCTCGCGAATATTGAAGTCCCAACTCCCGAACACGTGAAGCCTTCGTCAACTTCTCCAGTACGTGCACGCTGGCTATGTTGAGCGGATATACCATGCGCGTGTGGATGGCAGAGGTCCCTGGCTCCTCGAGAATGCCTGCCCAAACTCCAAGCACCGTTTCGTCGACTCTAAGAATGCGCTCAAGATGGGGTCGTGTATCCCATCGGCCCGCTTCGTCTTTGAGGCCCGGCACTGGACCCGTGCCATCGTGAGCTTCGGAGCGCGAAACTGTCTCGGGATGAAATAGCGACGCCGCCATCCGGAAATTCGGAGACTCTCTGCGAGCACCGTAAACATGCACTCCGTAATTCACGCGATGGTGAATCTCGAACAGCGACAATTCATTCACAAAGTGCCAGTGACTTCGCAATCGGCGATAAGTTTCACCGCGCAGATGCGCCGCCTTCTTTTCCGTGAAGTGCGATTCGGGATGGATTAGAGCCACGATGCCCTTCTCTGACGAGGACCGCCATGTGCGCACCATGAACGCCCGATATAGATCTGGCTGGAGGCCTGCGAGAAGATTGTAGTCAGATACTGATCCGACGAATTCTGCAATAACGGGTGTGGGAGCCGCTGATTCTATGAACGTGTCCCTGGTACCCGTGCGAGATAGCGTCTCTTCCCTTTTGCGTTTCAATTGTGTCTGGTTAGGTTTGACTGCCAGTTGCCACCAGGGATCGCTTTCGGCGAGCAGCGCGGCCTCATCGGATCGCGGGCGGACCCAAGGAGGATTTCCCACCTGCAAGTCGAATCCACCGCGTCCGAATACCGGAGCGAAGTCGAGGTTCCAGTGGAAGAAACCTTGGTTTATAGCGACTCGCTCGCAAACCAAGAGCCATGGGTTTTCCTTGATCACGATGTCCATTGGCCTGACTTGCGCTGTACCGAGGTCAAAGGATTCCATGGCTTCCAGCTCTCCCCATGATGCCATTGAGAGAACGGACGTTTGGCCCTCAATGAGCCCATACTTCCGTGACGTCTTTCCTGCGGGAGCTTCGATACCGAGAATGCCTTCGAGGGCGGAAATCCATTGCTCGAGCGATGGTGGTTGGATGCCGCCAGTCGCACGTTCCGTTAGAGGCCAGAACCACAATGAGTTCCACGCGTCCATGACCCGGCGGAGCCGCTGATAGGAGCCGTGTTCATCGTTTAGCGACTGCTCGATTTGTTCGCGAGTGACGGCCGGGGCTTCGACAGGGTCAACCAACCAAGTGCTGACTTCAATGACTGACTTTGGCTTTCCGAAGTAGTCCATTTCGCGACGTGCCTCGGTCTCCGCCACCTGCAGGCGACGCAGCGTCAACTTCCACAGCGATTCCACCCTGGTGCCCAGAGCGACCAGGCGATCGAGCTGCGTCTTATTCGGCTTTGCCTTAACCTTGGTTCGCCAGGCCTTCAGCTCTTTCTGTGCTTCACCCGCCAGGTCTTTGACTTCCTTGGCGTCGGCCGCTGCCCCCCAGCCTTCAGCCGGCAACAAGAAGTGGTGGATGCGACTGGCAACGTTAGGATCGTCATTATCGTCCTCCATTGCACTAACAAGACCTGTGAGCGGCGCTTCGGCTGGCTCGGACTTCAGCCATGTCTTATCGTTTACTGACTGACGTGAATACGTGGCTCTTCGCGAACCGACGAGCGAGTTTCCTCGTCGCAATCGCAGCCCGAACCACGGAGCTTGAAGGTCCCTGACCATTGTGTCCAGCCACAGTGAAACTTCGGCGAGTTCCACCGCCGTCGAATTCAAGTCAACACCGTGGACTTGATGCAAGGCGATCTGCGCTTTTACTTTCTGCAGCTCCTGTGGGTATTCATCAGCTGGGATCTGGAAGTCGAGTTCCTTTTGCTTGCGCTTCAGATACTCATCCGCAAGCTGACGGACCGCTTCGATCGCGAACGCGCCGGAGCCAAGCGCCGGCTCGCAGACGGTGAGCTTCAGGATGTCGTCGGCAGGAGTGGTTCCACCATCTTGGTCCAGCAGCTCCTCGAGGGCCTGCGAGACAACGAACTTCGTCAATACCTCCGGGGTGTAATAGGAGGCAGACTGTTGACGTTCGCGGCCAGCAAGTCGAAACACGAAAGAACCTGTCTCGTGAAGGACGAGCTTTTTCTCGCCTGTCCGCTCGTCCTCGTATCTGACGAAGTGCTTGGCATCTATAGACTCGGAGCGGTCTACCGGGACCACCCAAGAACCTTTCTCCGGGTTGCCGTCCTTCGCCACCTCGTAAAGGGGTTCTGCGGCGATGAAGCCGGTGTAGGACATCAGGCCTTCATAGACGGCGCCAAGCTGGTTGATGCCCAGTTCTGCGTAGGAAATGAATCCACGGTCTTTTCCGCGGGCTTCCTTGCTCAGTAGCAGGTGCTGCAGGACGCGCTGGAGCTCCCCGTTGCTCAACTTTGCATCGTTGATGAGGGAAGTGGCTGATTTTTGGAAGAGGTCGGCCTTCAGCGGCTGGAAGATCAGGCCTTCGTTGTCTCCAGAAGGGCCGTCAGTGGCGAACAATCCGGGCCGGGGGTTGTGTCCGCCGTCGACAAGCCGGAACAGCCGTTCCAGCGATTCGTAGATGTGGGTGCCACGCAGTGATTCCTGGGATTGGATGTTGACGAGCGTCAGTTCCCGGAGCCGGTCCAGGCCGTAGCCCTCGTTGTATTCACCTGCCCCGATGGGCAGCACGCCCATCTCCGGGGAAGCCTCGGCGTACAACAGGAACAGTATGCGGTAGAGGAACCGCAGGGACTGCCGGGCCAGGTCCTGACCGTCGACGTCGTCCGCCGGAAGGCCGCGCGAGGCCCGCCGCCGGAGGACATCATTGGCGATGATTTCGATGGACCGTCGGATGCCCTCCCGCAGGTCCTGGGAGACACCGACGGTGTGTTTGACGGATGCCGCCAGGACTTCGTCCCACCAGATGGATCCGTCAGGAGCCGGCATGAGCGAGTCGCGACCAAAGATGGCCAGGAAGCGGTCGGTTTCAGAATGCTTCTTGATGTCGTTTCGGTCCGCTACCAGCAGGGCGTCAGCGGCGAGGTAGCGGCCCTCGGCCCAGCGCTCCTGTTCGGTCAGCATCAGCCATCGTCCGGCCATGATGACGACGTACTTGGGCGAGCGTTCCGCAAGATAAATTTCAGAGACGACCTTGGCTAGAGTCAATGACGGCATCTCTTTGCCGTCGACGAGCACGCGTCCGAGCGGTAGGACTGACGACAGTACATCTTCAGCAGCATCGGCTGCACCGGCCTCAAGAAACACTACGTCTGCGTTGTCCGTCATCCACACACCGGGAACCAATGTCTCGGTGCCGCTGCGCTCAAAGGTGACTGCCGCCGTCGTACCTTTGAACCCGAGCGCGGTGCGAAGGAGGGCGTAGGCTTCGCGAGCGCGTGCAGGGTCCTCTGCCAATCCGGCGAGGAGGATCTGCAGCCGGCCGCGGACTTCCGAGAAGCGAGAGAGCGTGCTGGAGTGGCCTTCCTTGGCTTGCTCGTCCCAGGATTTCCGGAGTTGGATGACCTCCGCCTGGAAGGACTCTTTGGTGGAATCCGTGGTGAAGAAGTGTTCGCTGATCCAGTCTTCACCGACAACGATCGAATCAAAGGACGGCATTAGTGGTCAGCACCTTCCGGTACGGCTGTAGGGGTATTGCGGGGAACGACGATCAGAAGCGGGCGGACTAAGCGCTGGGCCGGTGCGAGCGACTCTGCGATGAGCTGCTCTTCGGTGACGCGCTCGCGCTGTTTCTTGACCTCGGCCCGTTGCGTGAGTTCGAAGGACAACTGGGTCCAGCCGGTGGCGCGGTCGGTCCACGACTGCAGTCGCTGCTCGGCTGCCGTGGCCGCAGACTCGAACGTCATTTGCATTGTCTGCCTGGCATTCTCGACGGCCTTCGGGAGGAGGGCCTGGAGTCCGTCCAAGCTGACGGGGCCGGGATTGGTCGCCTTGTTGTGGACACCAATTGCTGCCAGGTGATCCCCCAAGTCCTCCAGGGGCTGGTCCATGCAGAAGTTGGGGTTGCTTGGGTCGGGGAATTCGACGGCGATGAAAGCCTTGGAAACGACCTGGCCGCGGCGATTCATGAGGGTGCCCATGAGGAGAACCTGCGGGGCGTCGACGTCACCGCGGACCGCGAGCACTTCGCTGCGGGACATCGACCCCAAGGCGCGGTCGCTGGCCCAGTCCAGGACGGGGTGAAGCGGGCCAAGGTAGTGGGCTTCCGGCCAGCTCATGTCATCGGATTCGCGGGCCCTGTCCAGCTCGCGGGTGCCGGCTTCTACGGTGGTGGCAAGTTTGAGGCGCTCCGTGACTTTGCGTTCGGAGAGATAGTCCTGGGGAAGATAGCCGAGCCGATGTTGCAGATCAACGGGCGGGTTCAGCTCGGCAAGGCCGTGGCCTGCGTGGACGGTCCAGCCGAGTTTCTTCTGGGGTTCGCCGAAGGCCTCGTTCAGCGCTTCCTCGAGGAAGTCCAGGTCCGTGGCGTACAGGCCTGACGGCTTCTCTACCGGTACGTCCTCGCTGGGGCCGACCTGGTTGAGGGCTTCGAAGTCGAGAAAGTCCCAAACGTCGCCTGATTCGGGGTTCGGGTCTGGCTTGCTGACGGTATCTTCCAACTTGGCTTTGCCGAGGAGGACGTCCAGGATGGCGTCTTCCTCTTGCTTGACGCTGTACTTCCCCATGAGGGAGGCGACGTCGTTCAGCACGGCGTGAGCCTCGTGCTCGCGCTCCATCAGTCGGGTCAGAACCTTGATATCGCCGGAGAAGCGGGTGTTGCTCGGGTTTAGCAAGAGGGTGGTGATCTGGGGCCTATGGCGCTGACCGAAGCGATCGATACGGCCGTTGCGCTGCTCGATCCGGATGAGGCTCCACGGGATGTCGAAGTGGATCAGGTGGTGACATTCGGCGTGCAGGTTGACACCTTCGGAGGCGACGTCTCCCGTGACCAGGACCCGGAGCGGACTGTTGCCGCGTTTGAATTGGTCCACGATGCTCTGCTGTTCGACGTCGCTGAGGCCGCCGTGGAGGAGACCGACGTTTTCGGGCTTGAGGCCGAGGGCCTTGGGCAGGGTCTCCTGGAGCCACTTGAGCGTGGCGACGCGTTCCGCGAAGACTACGGCCCTTGTTGGAGACCCTTTGCCGACGCCGATCTTCTTGAGGTAGCTGACGAGTTCGTTGTATTTGCCTGATTCGCCTGTGTTGGCCATTTCTGCAAGCTGGCGGAGGCGACCCAACGCCTCAGTCTCTTTCGCCTCGGTGGGGGCATCGGCGTCGAGCTTTTTCAGACGCTCGGTCACTGTTTCCAGCAACGCGGCTGGGCTGGAGAGGAAAGCCTTGGCGAGCGTCCAGGAGAACAGGGACCCGTTCTGTCCTGAGTAGGGGGACGGACGACCATTGGGGTATAGCCAGGTGTCGGAGAGCTCCTCGGCGATTGCATTCTCAGCTGCCGACGCGGCGACAGGCCGGTTGTCCGGTTCCTCCCTCTCGGCCCAGTCTGCGCCGACCTCTTGGGCGACCTCGGGACTGTGGCGATGCCGCCGGATGATGAGGTTCTCCACCTGCTTGGGATCAAAGGTCCCGTCAGGGCGGACGACCGTGGGGTCGAGGAGGCGGAGGAGCTCGGCGAAGGACTCGTTGCGGCCGTTGTGCGGGGTGGCCGACGCCAGGATGAGCGCCTCTGTGTTGGGGGCGAGGATGCGGGCGAGCTCGTTGTTGAGTGTGCCAGTGTTGGTGAGATTGTGGGATTCATCAATGACCACGGCGTCCCAGTTCAGCTTGCCGAGGTGGGCCCGATACCGGGCGCTCTTGAGGGTGTCGATGGAGATGATGGCGCGCTTGTAGTAGGTGAAGGGGTTACGCGTGGCCGGCAGTTTTTGGCGGACCTTCTGGATGCCGGCGGAGTCGAGGCGGACGAACGGCAGGGCGAAGCGGCACCACAGCTCATGCTGCATCTGTTCAAGAACGTGGCGGGGCGTGACCACCAGGATGCGCTCGCCGCGGCCGCGTTTGACCAGCTCGCTCAGGATCATGCCGATCTCGAGTGTTTTGCCTAGGCCAACCGCGTCCGCGATGAGGATTCGGGGCCTGATGTTCTTAGTATCGAGTGCTTTGGCGACGGCGATCTGCTGGTACTTCAGGTTGCGGGACAGCATGCGCGTGGAGACCGTCAGGTGCTCCGCGGACTGCGGCGTGGGCGTCTTACGGAGCGTGGTCTCGAGGAAGAGACGCGCCTTGCGGTAGTTCGGGGTGTCATCGGCAACGACCTTGGACTTGGCAGGGTCAACGACCTCGATGTGGTCCAGGGCTGAGTAGAAGGCCGCCGTCGTATCTCTTACGAGTTCGCTAAGACCTTGGACCCTTATGAGGGTTCCATCGACGGACTTCTCGAGGCTGGTGACCAGCCACTCCTCATCACGAACGTGGACCACCGAACCGGGCGCGACGTCAAGTTCCCGATTTTCGGCTGTAACTGTCAAGACCTGCTCCTGTGCTTGCTGTGTCCCCACGCGGAAGCTTTGCCAACTGCGCCTACCTCCAGACCCATAATGTACCTGAACGACTCGATGACCCCTTTGTGTTGTAATCCGCCATTTCTGCAACGCGACCAACAATAGGATTTATGCTGGGTCCGAGCATGGGATTCGGCTGAACATGCACCTCGTCTCCGGGCGGCGCCAAGAGATAGATCGTGGGGACCTGAGGGCAGTGCGCTCCCGTCCAGGCCTAGGGAGGAGTTCGTAGTGGAAACATGGCAGGATAGCCCAGCATGGCTAAGCAATCGCCGGGGAAAGGTCGATGGACAACTCTCCTTTGAACTCGAGGGCCCGACTGGGTTCCTAGAGGCGCAATTCAAACCGGAACGTGGTGCGCTGTTTCTGGCCGATTCATGGTCTTCTAACGGGCGGATTCGGCACCTGATTAAGGACACGCCTGACCACTGGACACATCACGGGTGGAGTCCAACCGCGCAGTACAGAAGTGGTGGAAAGTGGGTTCCGATAGCAGATGCTCTCGAAGAACATGCCGATGCCTTTAACCAGCACCCGAGCGGCTCGACAAACCTGAGAGGTCGATGGCGCCTCGGTCATCTTCGTGGCGCCGGAATCTCAATCGCCGCAGAACTTTGCCGGGATGCTATTAGGTGGTGGGACGCCAACAGCGACGACATTGGGTACGATCAAGTCGGCCCAAACATCGAGGATTTCTGCGCTGTTTTTCCTACGCTCACAGCTCGACGCACTCGTGGCGACTCTGAATGGCATCTCGTGTACACCACGGACACTGCCGCGTGGACACGTTTCCCAGGGGGTAGATGGTCGTTTGCCGGCAACGTTTCAGCACGCGACAAAATCTCGACAATTTCGAAGCAGAACTACGTCGAAGGTCCGTGGCGAGAATATGCTCAACTTCTTAGGAAAAGGAAGGCCGGAAGTGCTCCCAACCCAAGACGCACGCTGCGCGAGCAAGAAACTCTTGCTGAAGTCCTGAGCATAGGAACCGAGTTCCCGCTCATCTTGCCGCTACTTGAGAAGCTCCTGACTGAGGCGCCGACCGGCCGTTGGACGTTTGATCTGCTCTCCAAATACACCGCAATCAATGCGCGAGCTGGCGTCAACATGCTGGAGGGGCAGGACACAGGCAAATTGCATGTTCAGAATGATTTTTGCAGATGGATAACTCGAGGTGAGCGCTGGGTCGAAATCGGCCTGGAACCCCCTTCGAAATCAACCATCTCCATTGATCTGCCCCAGTTGACGGAAGCAGCCCTTAGTCTCACATCAAACCCCAGGAACGCAAGTCAATACTGGGCCAAGGACTTGCAAACAACCCAGACATGGGTGATCACGGATACCGAGGCCAAACGCAATGGTGATTTTCCTCTTCTTGACGTGGTTCGAGGTACGTCACGTAACTCATCTGCCGGTTGGCGGTACTTTCCCGGCCTTTCGGGCTGGATGTGGCAAGAAGTTGATGAGCTCCACCGGGAACACCATCTTCCTCGGTGGGAAGGCGACGACCGGGACTATGCAGACAAGACGGTTGTTCCTGTAAGCGACAACTTCGGGCTTCTACTACAGGATTACCAGGAAGCTGGCTCGCCCAGGGACTGTGAAGAACTTCCCCCGATGTGGTCCGATTTTCTGCACTGGATCCAAGCGGAATCCTGAGATGCCTTGGAAAGCCTCAATAAATGCCGATCGAAGTATCTATATGGGGACAAGGACGTAAGGTGGCCTTGCGCTACAACCTCATCCAAAACGAAGGGGGAAGAACTTGAAAGCTGGTGACGTCACTCTTGGACATGTCTTTGCTGCTGACCATCATTTGGTCGTGCCGCGATTTCAACGTCCCTACGTTTGGGATGAAGAAGCTAACTGGGAACCGTTGTGGACCGATGTTCGCACCGCGGCGGAAGAAGTCGAAGCTGAAGTCCTAGACGAACACGGACGCCACGATCCCCGCACGTACTTTCTTGGTGCTGTCGTAATCCAATCACGCCGCCACCTTCCCCGCCGGCTCTCTTCCTCAAGCGTCATCGACGGTCAACAGCGCTTGACCACTCTCCAAGTATTGTTAGCTGCCGCCCGGCGAGTAGCCGGAAGAATCGAGGCACGCACTTCAGCTGGTCTTTTCAGCACGCTTCTGGACAACAAGCATGAAGCCATCCACCCGGATCACCCAGAGGACCTCCACAAACTCTGGCCCTTGCCGCAAGACAACGAGGCATTCCGCTGGGCGCTTAGAACAACAGACCTTCCCATCCCGCCCAACCAAGCCGAACACAAGCTAGTAAAGGCCGCTAGCTGGTTTGAGGAAGCTATATTCGTTTGGTGCCAGAATACTGATGATTCTGAGCTTCGACTGGGCTATCTGTTTGAAACCCTTCGAGACCGAATGCAACTCGTCCAGATATATCTGGAAGCATATGACGACCCGCAGGTGATCTTTGAAGCCCTCAATCACCGCGGAGTCAAATTGGATGCGGCCGACTTGGTTAAGAACTTGCTGTTTCAGAAAGTCGAACAACAAGGCGACCACAAGCGAGCAGATTCGCTTCTTCTTGACAGCTGGCTCCCTCTGGACGGTCAAGAGTGGCGCCGTCAAGTAACCACAGGCCGCATGAAGCGATCACGCGTCGATCTGCTGCTGAGTTACTGGCTCACAGTCCAGACACGGGGTGAGGTCAGCGCGGAGCACTTGTTCGTCGATGCTCGCGAGTGGCTTGCCTCCGCCCGTCCTAGCGCTGCTGAGCTGATCGTAGATATAAGGCGGTACGCTGACAAGTACGACGAATTGGACAGAATGCCGTCGTCCACACGTGTTGGTGCACTTCTAAACCGCATGCAAGCTACGGGGACAATGACGCCCTGGCCCCTGTTGCTAAGCGTCTTTGCTGACGAAGGGGTTCCTGTCGATCAGAGAGAGCTTCTTGCAGGAGCCATCGATTCCTTCCTCATGCGCCGCGGCGTGGCCCGCATGTCGAACGGTGATTACAACAGACTATTCGTCCTACTGATCGATGTCGCGCGCACGGCTGAACCGCAGTCGGTTGGTGACGCCGTTGTTTCTGCGCTCGCTGCACAAACGGCCGATTCCCGAAGGTGGCCAACGGACGAGGAGTTCGCTGTCGCGCTGGCTGACCCAGGTCTTTACAAGTCTGTGTATAGGGCACGGTTGAAGAGTTTGTTGGTTGGGTTGGAGAACCATCTTCAGTCTGGCAAGACAGAACAAGGAAGGCAGCTTTCAAGCACCGATTCCAAGCTCAACATCGAACACCTCATGCCCCAGAAATGGGGACAACATTGGGCCTTACCGGGTCAGCATACTGAAGCCGACTTGTTGCGGCGGGAATCGTCCATCCACCAACTGGGTAATCTCACGCTCGTAACAGCGAAGCTAAACTCTCCCCTCAGCAATAAGAACTGGGAGTTTAAGCGGCCAGCCATTCAAAAGCACAGCCTTCTGCGTCTGACCACGGGTTCCGTATTGTCCCGGCCCGAGACTGCAGATGAATTCGAGGAAGAGACGTGGTCCGCACAGTGGGACGAGACTCGAATTGCCGCACGAACCCGCCACCTCATTGGAGTAGCCCTGGAAGCCTGGCCGAGACCGACGGATGGCGCGCCCGGGCCTGAAAGCGGCAGTGAATTCGCCAGTTCGGAGCCGGTTTAGAGGCAGTCAAACGTAGAGGTCTTTGTCACGATGGCCGACCTGCTCAATCCCAGATTAGATGCGTGGCTGGGCCCAATGACCCGCGGACTTCGCCGGCGGTCAATCGGCCGAAGTGTGCACTACACGCGTTTGAAGAGCCCGTGTGGATGCAGGACCTTATCCGGCTCTTCGTGGTTGGCAGGGAAATGATTCCGTGTCGTAGATAAAGATGGGGCCCGTGGCCCTGCTGGGATGAGTGTGTCTAAGCAT
>NZ_QYLP01000095.1 GCF_003614925.1 Arthrobacter celericrescens | reverse complement strand
GCTCCGCGCAACCGGCACCACGCCAGAGACCCCGCCCCTGCACACATTTTCCATGCCCACGGCGGGGCGAAGCCCCTGGGTAATTGAAGCCTCATAACGACAACAATTGCGAGTTACTTGGGTCAGGCGATCGCCGCTACCTCCGGTTCCTTCAGGGTCCGGCGCAGCTGGGGCGCGGCGTCCAGGCGGTCCTGCGCGGCACGCAAGGCGAGCACCGCCGTCGTGAGCTGCTCCGGTGGGAGGGTGAACGGCACGCGCAGGAAATGCTCGAAGGAACCGCCGACGCCGAAACGCGGCCCCGCGGCCAGCCGCAGCCCGAACTCGGGGGCCAGGACAGACAGTGCAGTGCTCGACGCCGACGGCAGCTTGCACCAGACAGTCAGGCCGCCGCGCGGGCGCTCGAAGCTCCATTCCGGAAGGTGCTCGGCCAGCAGCCTGAGCAGGGTCTCGCGGTGGCCGCGCAGCGCATCCAGCCGGGCGCCGAGCGGCTCGGCGAAATCGCGGATCAGCCGGGCGGCGGCGAGCTGTTCGACGATGGGTCCGCCGAGGTCCATGGTGGTGCGGGTCGCCACGAAGCGCGCCAGGAGCCCTTCGTCGGCGCGGATCCAGCCGGTTCGCAGGCCTGCCCAGTGCGATTTGCTGAGCGAACCGATGGACACCACCGCCGGGCTGAAGGCTGCCAGCGGAGTGGTGCCGACGCCGTCGAGGTCGAGGGCGCGCAGGGTCTCGTCCACCACGAGGACCGTCCCGGTGCCGGCAGCCTCCCGGACCAGCCGGCGGCGCTGCAGGTCCGACATCACACGCCCGGTGGGATTGTGGAAGTCGGGCACCAGGTAGGCCATGGCCGGGCGCTGCTGCCGCATGGCCGAAACCATGGCGTCGATGTCCCAGCCCGGACCGCTGCCGGGCGCCGTGTTTCCCGGGGTGCGCCGGGTGCCCGGAACGGCGGGCAACGGCACCGGAACCGTCCGCGATCCCGAGGCGCGGATGGCGTCCAGCGCGTTCGGATAGCTCGGGTGGTCCACGAGGACCTTCCTCTGCCGGCCGGCGAGCGTGCCCAGGATGATGTTCAGCGCGTGCTGCGCTCCGGAGGTCACCAGGATCTGGGACGCCGACGTCGGAACGCCCGCTTCCGTGTAATGCGCCGCGATCGCCTCGCGCAGCACCGGGACGCCGAGGGAGTCGTAGCCGAAGCCCGGCAGCAACGCCGGCAGCTCGGTCAGGGCGTCCGCGAAGGCGCGGTGCACCACCTCGCCGGTGGCGGGCAGTGACGCGTAGGCGAGGTCCAGGACACCGTCCGGGGCCACGAGGCCCGGAGCCTGGGCCACAGCCACGCGGTGCGGGAGCCGGGTGCGGGCCCGGCTTCCCTGGCCGCTGCTCAGGAAACCCTGTTCGCGCAGTCCCGTGTACGCGGCGGTGACTGTCGTGCGGCTGACGCCGAGCGTTTCGGCGAGGGCACGCTCGCTGGGCAGCGCGACATCCAGTGCGATGCGCCCGTCCAGCACCAGCAGGCGCACGACGTCGGCCAGCTCACGGTACGCGGCGGCCGCGCCGGTGTTCCACGCGCCCAGGAGGCGGGCCAGGGATGCCGGGCTCAGGGAGCCCGAAGGGTTCGACGACGAAAGCATAAGACCAGTATTTCAAACTGGCTATGGAAAGCAATGCCAGTTTTCTTGAACCATGGAGCCATGATGACCCGCAGAATCACCCAGCTCCTGATCGGCCTCGCGATGTACGGAATCTCCCTGGCCATGTTCATCAGGGCAAGCCTCGGCCTGGATCCCTGGGACGTGTTCCACCAGGGGCTCGCCGGGAAGCTTGGCTGGAGCATCGGCACCGTGGTGGTCGTGGTCAGCTTCCTCGTGCTGCTGCTGTGGATCCCGCTGCGGCAGATGCCCGGCTTCGGCACCCTGGCCAACGCCGTGCTGGTGGGAATCTTCGCCGACCTGGGCCTGGCCCTGATCCCGGCCTTCTCGCACTTGGGCGGCCAGATCGCCATGCTCGCCGGCGCCGTGCTCCTCAACGCCATCGCCTCCGCCTGCTACATCGGCGCCCGGCTCGGCCCCGGCGCCCGCGACGGCCTCATGACCGGCCTTGCCCGGCGGACCGGCTGGTCCGTGCGGCTCTCCCGCACGCTGATCGAAGTGGTGGTACTGGGCTCCGGCTGGCTGCTGGGCGGCTCGGTGGGCGTGGGCACGGTGGTCTACGCCCTGGCGATCGGGCCCTTGGTCCAGCTGCTGCTGCCGTTGTTCGCGGTGCCGGAGAAGGTTGTGGCGGCGGAGCCAGTGCCGCAGGCCCAAGTAGCTGGCAGTTAAGGTCGTTTTGAGCCTGCAAAACGACCTTAACTGCGAGTCAGTTGGGCGGGGGAACGGGACTAGGGAGCCGGGACTAAGGCGCCGGCTGGCAGTTCGGGCAGAAGTAGATGGTCCGTTCCTCAAGGCCGGGGGATTTCCCGAGTGTTCCGCGGCGGATCGGCGTGCGGCAGCGCAGGCACGGCTGGTGTTCGCGCCCGTACACCCAGTAGCCCGGGCGCGGCGCCCGCGGGCCGAGCGTGGAGCGCGGCCCGGCCCCGAGGTTGGCCTCGAGCAGCCGTTTGGCGTCGGCCAGGATCGCCGCCGGCTCCGGCACGGACGCCACGGGAACGGCCGGGTGCACGCGCGAAAGGAAGCACGACTCGCAGCGGTAGATGTTCCCGATTCCGGCCACGTTTCCCTGGTCCAGCAGGGCGAGCCCGATGGGCGTGTCCGGGGATGCCGTCAGTCGCCGCAGCGCCTCGTCTGCGTCCCAGTCGGGCCCCAGCAGGTCCGGCCCGAGATGCCCGAGGACCCGGTCTTCTTCTCCGGTCCGGATGACTTCCAGGATGCCCAGGGAGAAGCCGACGACGTCGGCCGAGGCAGTGCGCAGCACGCACCTTGCCGTGTGGCCGGGTTTCCGCCACTTGCCTCCCGGGGCATAGACCTGCCAGCTGCCCTCCATCTTGAGGTGCGAATGGATGGTCAGGGCGCGCCCCGAATCAGCGCCTTCGCGCACGCGCATCAGCAGGTGTTTGCCTCGCGGCACCACCTCGTCCACGGTCCAGCCCGACAGGTCCAGGGTGGCAAAGCGCGGCACCCTGAAGTCCGAGGCCAGCAGCACCTTCCCGGCCAGGGCATGGTGCAGTTCCTTGGCTGCACGCCAGACGGAATCCCCCTCAGGCACGGATCCTCAGGCCTTTCGGAGTGGAGTAGGCGCCGGCGGCGGCAAGGGCCTCGGCGATCGGCGTGCCCAGCAGGTCCTGGCCGTTGACTTTCTCCATGAAGAGTTTGTCCACGGCTCCGCGGCGCACCACGTCCACCAGCGCCGCAGCGGCACCGGCCAGCACGCCGTCGTCATGGCTGAAGGTGAGCAGCGTCTTGCCGCCGCGTTCCACATACAGGACCAGGGCGCCGTCGACCATCACCACCAGCGCGCCCGCTTTCCGGCCGGGTCGGTGCCCGGAAGCGGCGTCCGCGGACAGGGCAGGCCAGGGCAGCGCCGCGCCGTAGGGGTTGGCGGGATCGGTGGCGGCCAGGGCCAAAGCCGAAGGTTCCTGCTTCTCGGCGTGGGCGTCCTCGGCGAAGGAACGCAAGCGGTCCACGGTGGCGGGTACGGCGAACTGCGCGGCGCCGAGGTGTTCGATGAAGTACCCGCGGCGGCAGCGGCCGGCCTCCTCCAGCCGGGCCAGCACCTTGTACATCAGCCCGAAGCCGCCCAGGATGTTTTCGGCCATCACCGAGCCGCGGGTGACCACGCCATAGCGGTCCAGCAGGAGTTCGGCGGTGCCGCGGGCGTGCAGGGTGGGGTCGAGCTCCGGCACGGGCAGGGCAGACCAGCGTCCCACCGCCATGGGCGGCGTCGAGGCAGTGGCGGGTCCGGACAGCGAGCCGTAGCGTCCGCCGGTCAGACCCGGCGAACCGAAGCCCCCGCCCGTTCCGATCCCGCCCGTACCGATCCCGCCCGTACCGATCCCGTGCGCGCGGCCGATCCGGCCCAGCCTGAGCGAACGCGCTCGCGGCGGCCTGGCGACCTGCCGGTGGGCCGTCTTGCCGCCCGCAATCAGCGCCCGGACCGGCGCGAAGGTGTCGCCGGTGATCCGCCCGGCCCACACGAGATCCCACAACGCGGCCACCACGGCGTCGTCGCTGAGCACGGCATCCATCCCGCCCGCGACCTCGGTGAGCTGGCGGAAGAAGTACGCCCCGCCGCCGTCGCGCAGGTGCCCGAGCAGGCGCAGCTGCGCGTCCGCGGGCTCAAACCCGGGGTCCGGGTTCAGGGTCAGCTCGGCGGAGTCGGCCACGTGCAGGCTGATCCAGCCGTCATTGCCCGGTAGCGAACCTGCCCCGGCCCACAGCAGCTCGCCAGCGGCCATCAGTTCGTCCAGCATTGCCGGCTGGTAGTCGGCCACCCGGCTTGCCAGCACCAAAGGCTCCCACGCCGACGCCGGAACGGGCACCCCGGAGAGCTGGTCCACCGCCGTCATGATGCCGTCCAGGCCGCGCAGCGCCGAGCCCGCGCGGGACCTCCCCGGCTGGCGGACGTTCTGCCAGTCGGGCAGGAACCGACCGTAGGCGGCGGCCTCCACGGGCTCGACTTCGGCCCGCAGCGCCGCCAGCGAGCGACGCCGGAGCTTGCGCAGCACGTCGGCGTCGCACCATTCGCTCGCCGGCGGCGCGCCGGCCGCGCCTGCCACTGGCGGGAGCAGTGATTCGGCTGTTTCCGGCCCCGCGCCACCTGCAGGCTCGGCGACCGGGTGCGGCCGGAACTCGCCTTCCACCACGCGGCCGTCGGCGGCGAGCCGCTTCAGGGCAGTGCGCACGACGGCGGCCCCGAGCCCCAGCCGGGCGGCGGCCTCTTCCGCGGTGAATGGGCCGTGGGTCCTCGCGTAGCGCGACACGAGGTCGCCCAAGGGATCCGCCACCGGCTCGATGAAGGCCAGCGGGACACCCACGGGCAGCGGGACCCCGACGGCGTCGCGGAGCCTGGCCGCGTCCTCGATGGCTGCGTAACGCTCCACGCCGCCCAAGGTCACCGTGAGCGCCCGGTTGGCCCTACGCAACGCGGTGAGGTGCCCGGCTGCTTCTGCGGTGGTGCCGTCCTCGAGGCGTGCGGCGACTTCGTCCGTGTCCAAGGGCCCGAGCAGCCGCAGCAGGTCCGCGACCCCTTCAAGGCCCCGGACCCGTCGGTCCGGAACGAGCCGTTGAAGCTCCAGTTCGGTGCTTTCGATGACCTTGGCGTCGAGCAGTTCACGCAGCTCCACCCGGCCCAGCAGTTCGTTCAGCAGGGCCGAGTCGAGGGCGAGGGCGGCGGCGCGCCGTTCGGCCAGGGGGGAATCGCCTTCGTAGAGGTACTGGGCCACGTAGCCGAAAAGCAGGGACTTCGCGAAGGGCGAGGGCTGCTGGGTGGTGGTCTGCACCAGGCGCAGTTCCCGGCGCTCAATGGCGCCCGCGATGTCCTTCAACGCCGGGAGGTCGTAGACGTCCTGCAGGCACTCCCGCACGGTTTCGAGCACCACGGGGAACTGCGGGTACTTCTTCGCCACGTCCAGCAGCTGGGCGGATCGCTGGCGTTGCTGCCAGAGCGGTTGCCGTTTGGCGGGGTTCTGGCGGGGGAGCAACAGGGCGCGGGCGGCGCACTCGCGGAAGCGGGATGCGAACAGCGCGCTGCCGCCCACCTCCGCCGTCACGATCTGCTCAAGTTCGTCCGGTTCGAAGAGGAACAGTTCTGCGCCGGGCGGTTCGTCCTCCATCATCGGCACCCGGAGCACGATGCCGTCGTCGGCGGCCATGGCGGAACCGTCCAGGCCGTAGCGCTGCTGCAGGCGCTGCCCGACGGCGAGTGCCCAGGGCGCGTGCACCGGCATGCCGAAGGGGCTGTGGAGGACAACCCGCCAGTCGCCCAGCTCGTCGTGGAAGCGTTCGACGACGAGCGTCCGGTCGTTCGGGACCACCTCCGTGGCCTGCTGCTGCTCGCGGAGGTACTGGAGCAGGTTGCCAGCGGCGTAGTCGTCCAGACCGCTGGCCTTGCACCGCTCCAGGGCGGGGGCGGGATCGGACGCGGACAGTTCGCGGACGAAGGCGCCCAGCGCCCTGCCGAGGTCCACGGGCCGGCCCAGCGAGTCGCCTTTCCAGAACGGCAGCTTCCCGGGCTGGCCGAAGGCGGGGGAGACCAGGACGCGGTCGTGCGTGATGTCCTCGATCTTCCAGCTGGTGGCGCCGAGGGCGAAGATGTCCCCCACCCGGGATTCGTAAACCATTTCCTCGTCGAGCTCGCCCACGCGGCGCCCGCCCTTGGGAGCCCGCGACGGCGTTCCCGCCTCCTGCCCGGACCCTGAACCCGAGCCGGTGGAGCCTTCGTTTTCCGTGCCGATGATGTAGACGCCGAAGAGCCCACGGTCCGGGATGGTGCCGCCCGAGGTCACGGCGAGCCGCTGGGCGCCGGGCCGGCCCTCGATGGTGCCGGCGTTGCGGTCCCAGATGATGCGGGGCCGCAGTTCGGCGAATTCATCGGACGGGTAGCGGCCCGAGAGCAGGTCCAGGGTGGCCTCGAAGGCCGAACGCGGCAGTGTGGCGAACGGTGCCGAGCGCCGCACCGTGGCGAACCAGTCCTCGACGTCGATGCTCCCCAACGCTGCGGCGGCGACGGTCTGCTGGGCGAGGATGTCCAGCGGGTTCGCCGGGATGTGCAGCCGTTCGATCCTGCCGCTGAGCATGCGTTCCACCGTGACCGTGGTGTGGACGAGGTCGGCCCGGTGCTTGGGGAAGAGGACGCCCTCGGAGATTTCGCCCACCTGGTGCCCGGCGCGGCCCACCCGCTGCAGCCCGCTGGCCACCGACGGCGGCGACTCCACCTGGATCACCAGGTCCACGGCGCCCATGTCGATGCCCAGCTCCAGGGACGACGTGGCCACCACGCAGCGCAGCCGGCCGGACTTGAGGTCGTCCTCGATCATGGCCCGCTGGTCCTTGGACACGGAGCCGTGGTGCGCCCGGGCCAGCACGGGATCGGCGCCCTGGGTGCTGCCCGCCTGGGCCATCATGTGCGCGGGGGTGGCGGTGGAGGTGGCAGGCCCGGCGGACGTCCCGGGCCCGGGCGGTTCCCCGAAGTCCGGGGCGAACCCGGCGGCCTCGGAGAAGACGTCCACCGGCATGAGCTGGCGTTCGGCGTGGATTTCGTTCAGCCGGGCCGTGAGGCGTTCGGCCAGCCGGCGGGAGTTGGCAAAGACAATGGTGGACTGCCGGGAGAGGACCAGGTCAACGATCTTCTCCTCCACATGCGGCCAGATGGACGCCTGCGGCTGCAGCCCGGACGCCGGCCCGGAGTCGAAGGCCCCGGACGCGCCCGCGAGGTCCGACATGTCCTCCACAGGGACAGTGACGGCGAGCTTCCAGTTCTTGGTGAAGGCCGGAGCCACGATTTCCACCGGCGCGGAGGACGACAGGAACTGCGCCACGAGCTCCCGCGGCTCCACCGTGGCGGACAGCCCGATCCGCTGGGCGGGCTTGGGAAGCAGCGCATCCAGGCGCTCCAGGGACACCGCAAGGTGCGCCCCGCGCTTGGTGCCGGCCACGGCGTGGACCTCGTCCACGATCACCGTGTCCACCTCCATGAGCGTCTCCCGGGCGCGGGAGGTGAGCATCAGGAACAGGGATTCGGGCGTGGTGATGAGGATGTCAGGAGGGTGGCTGAGCAGCGCGCGGCGCTCCGCCGTCGTCGTATCCCCGGAACGGACGCCGACGCTCACTATCGGTGCCGGCAGGCCCAGCCGCTTGGCCGTTTGGGTGATGCCGATCAGGGGTGAGCGGAGGTTGCGTTCCACGTCCACGCCCAAGGCCTTGAGCGGGGAAATGTAGAGGACGCGGGTGACGCGCTTGGCCGGCTTGCCCCCGGGAGCCGGATTGTCTTCCTGCACGGGCCGGGCACCGGGCGCCAGCAGCTTGTCCAGCGCCCACAGGAACGCGGCGAGGGTCTTGCCCGAACCGGTGGGCGCCACCACCAGGGCATGGGAGCCGGAGGAAATGGCCCGCCAGGCGCCGTCCTGCGCTGGAGTGGGCGCGGCAAAGGCGCCCAGGAACCACTCACGGGTGGCGCGGCTGAACGCCTCCATCACCGGGCTGTGTTTGTTCCCGCCGAGCGGCTCCTGCTCCTGCATTTTTCCATCATGCCGCACGGCGCCGACAGTAAGGAGGCAGGGTCAGCTTGCCTGGAATGACTCGATGGTCAGCAGCTTGATGCCGGTGTTGCTGCAGGCTTCACGCTGCTGCGCGAGGAACACGGAGCCGGTGTCCTCCGGCGGGTAGATCCGGAAGCCCGTGGCCGCGGCCTTCGTGCAGTCCGGGTAGAGGCCGGCCTGGGTGTAGCGGAGCACGGCGGCGCCTGAGTCGCCCGGCTTCAGGAGGAGCTCAACGGGGGCCTTGGCGGTGTCGCGGTCGGCGGGTGCCCCGATGGGGCCGCCGGTGGGTGCGTTCACCAGGGAAACGCCGGGGTAGCCCTTGAGGATGCACGGCGTGGTGCCGGAATTGGTGAGGATGAGCTTCTGGTAGACACTGCCGGCGGCGCCGCCGCCCGTGGAGTCGACGCTCGGGGTGAGCGAGGCGGACTTGCACAGGACCGGCCCTGCGGACGCGGTTCCCGAACCGGTGGCGCTGGCCGGCCCCGAGGGGGTGCTGCTGTCCGAGGGGGTCTGCGAGGCACTGGGGGAAGTGTCCGACGTCGGGCTGGCTGACGTTCCGCCCTGGCCCTGCCCGCAGCCGGCCAGCAGCAGGAGCGAGGCTGCCGCCGTGGTGAACAGGAGGGCCTTTTTGGCGCGCGCAGTAGTCATGCGCCCAGCCTTCCGGCGGCAATTGCCTGAGTCAACCACGCCACGGCGGCGGACACGGAAATGGCGCCCGGATCGTGATGTTCCGGGCGCCATCCTTTCAACTGGGTTTCAGTCAGGCCGTCTTCTTCCTGCGGAAGAACGCGGCGCCGCCCAGCCCGAGGCCTGCCAGCCCGGCAGCGAGTCCGGCCCAGCTGCGGGCGTCCGCGCCGCCATCGGACGCGCCGGAGTTGGCAGAACCGGAGGAGCCGGTCACGGCCGCAGCCGGCGCCGCGTGCTCACTGTGCCCGGCCTCCGCCGCAGTGATGGTGACCGACGGCGCCGGGGCCTCCAGGCTGTGCGGGTCCTGGCCTTCCTTGGGCTGTTCCTTCCAGTCGGTCTGGCCCTTGACACAGCTCTGCAGCGTGGGGAAGTAGAGGGTCTTGCCGGCGGCGTCGGGAAGCTTCACGGAGAGGACCAGGGCGTCGCGCAGGTGCGGATCCAGCGGGGCCTTGGCCGTGTACACGATCTTGCTGGTGCGCTTGGTGATCGAGGTGCCGTCGGCCTGTTTCCGCGGTTCCGGGAACGTTTCGGTGACCTTCTCCACCGTCCAGTTCGGGTTCACCGTGGGCTGGGCGTCGTTCAGTTCCTGCGGCAGCGTGATGGTCATCCTGGTGGTGCCGGAGGTGTCGCAGCCGTGCGGGATGCCGAAGGTCAGCAGCGCGTAGGAGTTCGCGGCGGTCTTGTCCGGGGTCACCGAGACGTGGGCGGAGGCGCCCTGCATGCCGGCGAGCATCAGGACGGCGGTGCCGCCGGCAACAGCGGCGGTGGTGAGGGTGCGGCGGAGTGCGGAGTTGGTCATGGTGCTGCCTTTCAAGGTGCGCGGAAGCGCGGAAGTACGGGTGTGTGCCCGTCACCGTGAAAGGTAGTGCCGGGCGGAGTCAGGAAGGAACGACGACGGCGGGCGGGCCGCGCCTGCTGTCCTGCCTGAGGTTCCGCCAGGGGCGGGGGGTGAACGCCGACGGTGCGCCGGCTCGCGCGCGGCGGGTACCGGCGTCGGGCACGAAGAGCAGGGCGAGGACCCGCCAGAGCGGGCGGAGCCACGAGGCCAGTTGCCACAGCGCCTGCTCGCCCTTGGCAAACAGCAACGCCGAGGCCGCCGTGGCGAGCACGTGGGCCGCCAGCATGAACCAGCCCAGCGAGGTGTCCAAGCCGTGCAGGTGCTGTGCCGCGTCGCCGATCACCGGCAACTGCACAGCGTGGTGCACATGCGGAGCCTCTGCAACCGGACCGGCGGCTACCGGGCCGAGCGCCGTGAAGGCCTCGTGCAGCAGCACCTGGCCGCCGCCGAGCAGCGCCGCCACGGCGGGCAGTCCGAGCTTGAAGCGCGTGGCCAGGGTGGTGGCAAGCGCGGTCAGGGCCAGGAGCGCCAGCAGGACCGGAAAGGCCGGCAGGGTGCCGCCCGCGATCACGTGGGCACCCGCGGCGAGGGACAGGACCGCCAAGGCGAGCGCGCCCGAACGGAGGGCGTGGAACGGAACCCGGTGACGGGAACGGGAGGACGCGGCAGCGCGCACGTGGTCCTCCCTTGTGTCCTTGGGGCCGCCTTCCGGGAGCGGCCAACCCCGCAATTCTACCGGCGCCTAGCCGGCCATCTTTTCCGGCTGGCTGAACGTACGTGCCGCCCGCGAGCCCGCTACGGCGCTCGCCGCGATGCTGATGAGGGCGCCGAGGAGCAACGCCGCGGCTTCCCCCGGTTCCAGCAGGTGCAGCTGGGTGCCGATGGTGGCCGCGGCAACGGGTACGCCCAGCTGCGAGGCCGCCAGGACCGCGAGCGGCAGGGGCTGGCCGAGCAGGCGCAGGCTGCCGTGGACCAGCAACGTCCCGAAGCCCAGGCAGAGCCCCAGCAGGATCATCCGCGGACTGCCCACGAGGGTGTGCAGGTCCAGGGAGGCGCCGAGCCAGACGAAGAACACGGGGCCCAGGAACCCGTCGCTGACCGCGAACAGCTGGTGGGCCAGGCGCCGCGGCTCGCCCACGGCCGCCACCACCAGGCCGAAGGAGAACCCGGCCAGCATGATCGACACATTCCCGGCCACCGCCAGCCCGGACAGCAGGAACAGCACCGCCAGCTGGATCCGCAGCTCCAGGGCGAACTTCCGGTCCTCCGACACGTCGTGCAGCCGTTCCCGGGCGCCGCTGCGTTCCAGCCAGCGCAGCAGGAAATAGAGCAGCACGGAGCATCCGGCGACGGCGGCGGCCCCGGCGGCGGCGCGTGCGGCGTTCGGCGGGTCGACGGCGAGGGGGAGCGCGACGATGCAGGCGATGTCCGCGATCGCCACCTGCGCCGTCGTCGTCAGGACCTTCGGCCCGGCAAGCCGCAGCGAATCGACGATCGGCAGCACCAGGGCCGCGGAGGAGGACGCCAGCAGCACGACGTACAGCGGCGTGTGCCCGGTGCCGAAGGCGAAGGCGATGCCGGTCCCGACGGCGGCCGCGAGCCCGGCCGCGATCAGTGCCCGGAGGGCTCCAGCGCCGAGCGCGGGCCGGATCGCTTTGTCGCGGACCGGTACGTGCGTACCGGCGACGAACATGATGAGGGCGAAGCCGACGTCGGCCACGAAGGTGAACGTGGGATCCGAGGAGTCCACCAGGGCCAGTCCGGTCCGGCCGATGGCGATGCCCGCCAGCAGTTGCCCCAGCACCACGGGAAGGTGCCACTTCCGGGGCAGGGCCAGCAGGGGCCCGAGGAGGGCGACGGCGGCGATCAGCGACAGCTGGAAGAACGACACACCTTCCTCCTTCCGCCGTCCGGCGTCGGCGGCAGTTTACCGCGGGGGCTCAGGCATGGGTGGTGATCCTGTGCCAGCGGTACCGCCCCGCGAAGGTGGGCTCGGGCGGCGGCGGGACCTTGGCCTTGTTCTCCGGCCGGCGGCGCCTCAGTTCCAGGGCCAGGCTTTCCTGACCGCGTGCCATGGCCCAGCGGTGGTTCGCCGCGAACACCGGGTTGAAGATGAAGCCCAGGCGCCGGATCAGGGGCTTCGAGGCGGTCACCCGCCAGTCGAAGCTGACGACTGTTTCCGGCCCGTCCTCCTCGAACATCCAGCGGCCGGTGCCGTTCAGGTCGCCCGCGGCCGCGATGGCGAAACCTTGCTCCGTGATGGGTTCCGTGACGGTGAGTTTCCAGCGCAGGGTGTAGGGCAGCCAGCCCTTCGTGTGCAGCATGAAGCTCTTTCCCGTGCCGTCAGCGTTGCCCGGGTCCAGCGGTGTCACCCGCAGGTACACCGCGGGCCACCAGCGGGCCAGGGTCCCGGCGTCGCCCAGGATGTCGGTCACCTCCCGGGGTGTTCCGGCGACGCGCCACACGGTCAGGAACTCGTAATCGATGCTGCCCTTGGAACCTCCCATGGTCGCTTTCACGCAGTTACTCCCGGACCGTCACGGTGAGGTGCTGGGCCGCGTTGTTGGCCAGGCCCTGGTAGTTCCACTCGGGCTGGTCCGGCTGTGTGAGGCCGGAGCTGTCGGTGGCGCGGCAGGCCAGGTCATGGGCGCCGGGGGATGCGATCCAGGTGAAGCTCCAGCCGCGCCATGCATGCGGACCGATCGCCGGTTCCAGTTCCGCCTCGGCCCAGACGCCGTCCACGCACACTTCCACCCGCTCCACGGTTCCGTGCCCGGACCAAGTCCTGCCGCTGAGGTGCACCGGCCCGGCCTGCACGAACCGTTCCCGGGTGAAGAAATCGGGAATGCCCGGCGGCACCATGAGGGCACGGGGCCTGATCCGCTGCACGGGCTCGCCCAGTTCCTCAGCGGTCTGCCCGAAGTGGTAGGCCGGCGTCTGCTGATAGCCGTCGAAGGCGTGGTCGATCGCCTCGATCGAGCTCAGCCACTTGACGCTGGTCATGCCGTACCAGCCGGGCACCAGGAGCCGGAGCGGGTAGCCGTGCTGCGGCGGCAGGGGCTGGCCGTTGACCTCGTACGCGAGCAGCACGTCGCCGGACATCGCGTCGGAGACACTGAGGCTGCGGGCGTATTGGTGCTCGATCCCGCCCTGGATCCCGCGGTCGGCCCCCGTGAAGACGAGTTCGACGGCGTCAGCCGGGATCCCGGCGTCGTGCAGCAAGGAGGCGAGCGGCGTCCCGGTCCATTCCGCCGTGCCGAAGCCGCCGCGGTCCCACGGCTGGCTGACCGGGCGCGGCTCCATCAGGGAGCGGCCGTTGCCGGCGCATTCCATGGTGACCGGAACGGTGCGCCGCTCACGATGCTTAAGTTCGGTGAGCGTGTACTCACGCGGGTGGTCCACCAGTCCGCCGATGCGCAGGCGCCAGGCCGTCGGGTCGATCCGGGGTATGTCGAAATGGATCAGCAGGTAGTGCATGCCGATCGGGGTGATGGGCCACTGGAGCATTTCCAGGGGCTGGGCATGGTTGCGGGACGCGAGGTGGAGCTCTTCGCGGGTGAGGGGTCCGTCAGTGGGCGCACCCGGTGCGGGAGGGGCAGCTGCTGGCCGGGCAGGCAAGGTTTCGGCGGTGTCCGCCGACGGGGGCCGGGACTCGACGCTCATGCACCTAAGTATGGGCGCCGGTGTATGGCCTTCCAAGAGCCCGCCGCTGATACCTTGGGGACCAGCCGAACCCCCAGGAGTCCTTGCATGGCGCGCCCGTCCCGACCACTGATTTCCGTCGACGCCGTGGTCACGGCCGCGCTCGAGCTCATCGACGAGGGCGGCGACTTCAGCCTGCCCAAGGTGGCGCGGAAGATCGGCGTCAGCCAGTCCTCCATCTACAACCACGTCTCCGGGCGCGAGGAGATCCTGGAACTCATCCGGGGCCGGATCACGGAAGGCAGCCCGGTCCCTCCCGCGGGCACGTCGTGGGATGAGGTCCTCCGCCTGGAAATCCGGGAGTACCGCGAGAGTTTCGCCCGTCACCCGCGCACGGCTCCCTTGCTGGTGATGCAAACCGTCCGGCACGCCAAAGTCATCGCCTTCTACGAGCGGCTGTCCTCGGCCCTGGAGGAAGCAGGCTTCACCGGAAGCGACGTGGCCTCGGCCCTGGCGCTGATCGACAGTTTCGCCATCGGTGCCGCCCTGGACCTCGCCGCTCCGGGCAACGTGTGGGAGGTGGAGCCGGGCGGCGGGAGCGCCCTCGGACGGGCCGTGGAAAATGCCTCCGGACTGGACGACCGGGCGGGAACTGCCTTTGAATTCGGCCTTGAAATCCTCATCGAAGGACTACGACGGCGGGCTGCCGGACTCTGATTTTCCGCTGATTTCCTGAACCCACTTGTGTGACGCGGGCCTCAGCCCGCATACTAAACGAAAGCCTTTCGTTTAGTGGTCCGGCCCTCGGCCAGGATCCCGACCGATCCCGACCGCAGGCCGCAACGGCGCGGCCCCGTCAAAGACCCGGAGAATTCCTTGAGCCCTTCCCCCACCCTGGATGCCAGCGGCCGCGTGCCCCTCACGTGGCGCCGCGGCATTTCGACCTTCGGCATCGGCGTCATCGGCTTCATGGCCGCCAACCTGGTGCCGTTCATGATCATCGCCCTCGTGGACGGTCACAGCCTTACGCCCACCGCCGCAGGGACCGTGATGACCGCCTGCCTGCTGAGCACGGCTGTGGGTTGCCTCCTGACCTCGCGCTGGTCGGCCCGCTCCGGCAGGTACGTGGTGGCCCGCGGCGGCCTTTTCCTCGCGGCAGCCGGCTTCGGCGCGGCGGCCTTGGTCCCCGTGACCCCGGTGGCCATCGCCGCCATCATCCTCGGCGGCCTCGGCGGCGGTGGTGCCATCTCCGCCAGCGGCGCCGCGCTCGCGGCCCTGCGCAACCCGAACCGCATGTCCGGCATCAGCGGCCTCGCCAACCGTGCGATCGTCACGGTGGTCCTCGCGCTCATCCCGCTGTTCGGCACCGGAATGCTGAGCGCGTTCGGGATCCTCGCGCTCCTGGCGCTCGCCTTCGTCCTGACCTCGGGCTGGATGCCGGCCGCGGCGGCGGCCCCGGACGCAACTTCCGCTTCGGGCCCCACTGTTGGGGCCGACGTCGGGCAGTCACCTGCGGTTCCCCGCAAGGCGCCGCTGCTGGTGACGATCGCCGGCTTCAGCCTGCTGTCCTGCTTCGGCCTGTGGGCGCTGGGGGAGGATTCGCTGTGGGCGGTGGCAGGGTCCATGGGTGCCGAGCAAACCGGAATCAGCGACGCCGACATGGGACTCATGCTCAGCATCTCCACCGCCGGGGGCCTGGTCTTCGGCGCCATCGCCAGTTACCTCGGCGACCGCCTGGGCCGCACCGTTCCGCTGCTGGTCCTCCTGCTGCTGGGCGGCGGACTGAAGCTCGCCGCAGGCTTGGTCAACGACCCCGGCACCTACATGCTGGTGATCATCGCCTGGAACACGGTCTACGCGCTGGCGTTCATGTACGTGGTGTCGGTTGCCGTGGCACTGGATGTGCGCGGCTTCTGGTCGGCGGCGTTGAGCGGCACCTACCTGATCGGCTCCGCCTTCTCGCCCCTGTTCGGCACCTTCATCGCCGAAACCCTCGGCTACGTGCCGTTGACGGCGATCCTCTCCGGATTCAGCTTCCTCCTGCTGGTGCCGTTCCTGGTGATTTCCCGGGTGGCGGCGCGCGTGGAGAAGGAGGGTGCCGCCGTCAGCGCCCCCGATTCTTCCGACGCCGCGCAGTTCAACCAAGCTGCGATCGTCTAGCCCGTGTCCATTCAGAACAAAGGAACAGTTGTGACCACCCGTACCCTCTACCGCAACGCCCGGATCTTCACCGCCGATGGTCCCGCGCTCGCCGAAGCATTGATCGTCGACGGCGACCGGCTGGCCCATGTAGGCAGCGAGGCGGCCGCGCGCGAGGTGCTGGCCGGGGGTCCTGTTTCCGAGACTGACCTCGGCGGTGCCTTCGTGATGCCCGGCTTCGTGGACGCCCACACGCACCTGGTGATGATGGGCGAGACCATGCAGAAGGTGGCCCTGCGCGACGCCGCGAACCTCTCGGAGATCCAGCTGCGGCTCAAGGCGGCCGTGGCGTCGGACCCTGGAGCGCCGCGCATCCTCGGCAGCGGCTGGCTGTTCTCCGCCATCCCCGGCGGTGCCCCGACCGCGGAGATGATTGACGCCGTCGTGCCTGACCGCCCGGTGTACCTGGACGCGAACGACCTGCATTCGGTCTGGGTGAACAAGGCCGCGCTCGCGGAAATGGGCATCGACAAGGACACCCCGAACCCGCTGGGCGGCATCATCGAACGCGACCCGGAGACCGGTGAGGCCACGGGCCTGCTGCACGAAACCGCGATGCACCAGTACGCCTGGCCGACGCTGGCGTCGCTCACCTCGGACGACGAGCGCGACGCCCAGTTGGCCACGGCCTTCGAGCACTACCTGTCCACCGGCGTCACCAGCGGCATCGATATGGCCCTGGGTGAAGCCGAACTGGCGGCGATGCGCCGGGCGCTGGAGGCGGGCGGCGGGACCCTGCCGCTGCGCATCAACGCGCACTGGCTGGTGGCGCCGTCCGGGGACCACGAGGAAAACCTGGCGCAGGTGGCGCGGGCCGCAGAGCTCAGCCGCGAAGTCAACACCCCGTGGCTGCGGGTGGTGGGCATCAAGATCATTGCCGACGGCGTGATCGACGGCTGCACGGCCGCCATGAAGGAACCGTATTCGGATGGCAGCAAAGCGGACCTCATCTGGGCCCCGGAATACCTGAACCCGGTGGTGGCCGCGGCCGACGCCGAGGGGCTGCAGATCGCCATCCACGCCATTGGCGACCTTGCCTCCGAAGTGGCCCTGGACGCCTTCGAACACGCCAACGCGGTGAACGGGCCGCGCGACCGCCGGCACCGGATCGAGCACATGGAGACCGTCACGCCGGAGAGCATCGCGCGGCTGGGGCGGCTGGGCATCGTGGCGTCCATGCAGCCGGTCCACGCCGACCCTGCCGTGCAGGAAAACTGGCGGGCCATGCTGGGCGACGAGCGGATCGAACGTGCATACCCGTGGACCGAATTCACCGACGCCGGCGCGGTGCTGGCGCTCGGTTCGGACGCGCCCACCGCACCGCACCCGCCGCTGCCCAACATGTACATCGCCACCACCCGGAAGTCCGCGCTGGAGCCGTCGCTTCCCGCGAACCTTCCGAAGTACGCACTGGAGTTGGCCTCCGCGCTTGGCCATGCCACCCGTGACGCGGCGTTCTCTTGCCGCCGCGAACACGAACTCGGCCGCCTTTCTGAGGGAATGCTGGCGGACTTCGTGGTGCTGGACACCGACCCGTTTGCGGCTGGCGTGGACTCGCTGCTGGCTTCTTCCGTGGTGCTCACCGTGGTGGGCGGGGACGTGAAGTTCCGGGCGTAGTTCTTTCTTTGCGGGTCCGTTCCTTTTTCCCGAGGGGGCGGGCCCGCCTTTTTGTCGCAGCCAATCAACGATCCATCAGTATGCTTAGCAGCACGGGTTCCAGTCTCGGCGTGAGTGGAAGGTGTGCTTGGTTATGGGGGATACCGTCTTTTTGCCGCTGGAGGATTATTTCAACCGAACGGGAATGCGCCGGGCTATTACTTTGTGCCAGCTGCCTCTGACGGTCACCGTGGCATTCATTGTCGGTTTGGCTCTTCTGTTCAACCCGGACACTCTTTCCGGGCCGGTATTCATGCCGGTCCTCATCCTGCACGTACTGATTCTCGGGGCATGCATTCTGCTTCCTTGGGACCGCTTGCCGGCCGGGAGTTTCGTGGCTGTTCCGATGGTGGATTGTTTCGCCATCGCCGCTATGCGCGAAGTAGGCGGACCGGTCTTGAGCGTCGTGGGACTCCTGATGGTGTTCCCGGTCATCTGGCTCTCTGTGAGCGCCAGCAGGGCTCGCCTGGTCCTGGCCGTCGGTGCCCCGCTCGTTGCCACCATCGCATCGTCCCTGGCGGTGGGAAGCGGGATTGAACGGTCCGACTTGATCCGAATGATCGTCTTCCCAACCATCATGGCTGGTTTGGCCATCACTGGACACGTCGTCGCCAGCGGCCTCATCCGCCACCGGGACAAGTTGAACCGCAAGGACCGTGAACTCGCGCACCTGCACGAGGCAACCAAAGACCACGCGCAATTATTGGATGCCGTCCTCGAAACCGTTACCGTCGGCGTCTGGACGATGAACACCGAGGGTGAAGACCTGCTCACCAACCGTCGTCTCCGTGCGGATCGCTCCTGGGCAGAAGGAGCAGTTGCCCCTGGCCAGGCAAACCCGTTCATTCCGTGCGCGCCAGATGCCAATGAACGGGGCGAAAGCCCTGCAAGCCTTGCCCTCAGAGGTGCCAACTTCACCAACAGGCTGGTGCGGGTCGGCTCAGATAATCAGCAGCGCACCTTTTCCGCCGCTGCACGTCCACTACTCGACGAATCGGGCCACTTGAAGGGTTCCACCATTGCCTTCACCGACGTCACCGCCCTTGTTGAAGCGCAGGCGGCACGGGACAAGTTCGTTGCTTCGGTCTCCCACGAACTTCGAACGCCGCTAACGTCCATCCTTGGCTACATGGAAGTCCTCGGAGACGGGCCGGACGCCCACTTCATGGGCATCATCGAACGCAACGCCAATCGCCTGTTGAGCCTGGTCAACGATCTGCTGCTCGTAGCTTCCGAGGACCTTGAACTCCGGCGCCGGCCCACGAACGTCTCGGAACTTCTCGAGGAGTCAGCCCGTGCCGCCATGCCAGCAGCAGCAGCCAAAGATGTCACTATTGCCACGAAGACCCCTGAGGACGTCATGGCGGTTGTGGACCCCAGCCAAATCTCAAAAGCCATCGGCCATGTCCTGTCGAACGCAATCAAGTTCTCCCCGGATGGCAGTCCGGTGACAATTGGCCTCCAGCAATATGAGGGAAGGATCGAATTCTCCGTCTGCGACCGCGGCGTCGGGATGACCGGGCAAGAGGTGAATCAAGCCTTCACTAAGTTTTTCAGGGGCGACCACGCGATGGAGACAGCGATCCCTGGGGCAGGCTTGGGCCTGCCCCTCAGCAAGGCCATCGTTGAAGCCCATGGCGGAACCATCGAGCTGAACAGCCAACCCGGATTCGGGACCACGGTAACGATCACCCTCCCGGAGTAACCCGCAATCCACGCGGGCAACAGGAAATTACAATTCATGGGTGTCGGATTGTTTAACGACCGCTTAGGCTGCACCTTGCCTGGGACTTCGCAGCGTTAGGATTCATTTCGTACACTCGTTCCTGCCTGAAATCAGGCAGCGATTCCATGGGGGAATTCATTTGTTCAGTACTTCATTGCGCCCTTCTCCAGTGCGCGCTGTTTCATGGCGTCGCAAAGCCCTTGGCACTTTGCTGGCGCTGGCCGCATTCGCCGCTCCCGCCGTCGTCGTCGCAACTTCGGCGCAGGCGGCTCCGACGGTGACGACCCGGGTGGCTTCATTTTCGGCCGGTCCGGCCACGGTGGTCCGCGGGAAGGCCATCACCGTCCAAGGCCAGATGCAGGGCTTCAACGGCCGCACGTGGGTCAAGACCGGAACGGTCACAGCAGTGGTCTACTTCGACCCGGACGGTGCCAAGCCCAACGCCGCCGTGCGCACGCTGAAGACCAACACCACCGGCTACTTCCGCACCGCGTTCGCCGCCTCGGTTACCGGCAAGTGGTCGGTGCGCATGACGCCTGGCGGCGCACTCAAGGGCAGTGCCTCCGGTCAGGCGACCGTCCGGGTGGCGGCTCCCGCGCCTGCGCCGACGTCGGCCAGGCCCGTGAGCACGTGGAACTGCCCGGCCTGGGCGCCGATCAAGGGCAACGCCCCGAGCAAGATTTACCACCTGCCCGGTCAGCGCTACTACACCAGGACGACGCCGGAAGTCTGCTTCGCGACGGAGCGCGCGGCCCAGCAGGCGGGGTACCGGAAGGCGAAGGTGTAGTGGCTAGTTGATCTGCAGGAGTTTGCGTGACGCGGCGAGCGTCAAGGCGCGTGACGCGGAGGAAGGGACTCGCCTCGACTATGCGCTCAGGGAGCTCGTGCAAAAGGCCATCAATGCAAGAATTCTGATGTAGGACGTCATTGAATGCACCAATCGAGCAACAGCGGATCTACCAATTCCGCGACGGACGTCGCTGAATCCAGAACTGGGGGAGCCATGAAGGAACTTCTCAAGAGTAGTGCCGTCCGGTCAACGGCCGTCGCCGGGATGGTCATCGCCCTCTGCGCCAGCGTCGGCGGACGGACCTACCCGTGGGTGTTCGCGGCCTTCGCCGTAGTGTGGGTCGTTGTATCCACCCTCGCTATCATCAACGCCCAGAGGAGCGCTCGCAACGAACGACGGTGACCTGGCCCGGCTGCGGGTATTGGCCGCGATAAGGGCTGAGGCGCGGGCCAGGGTGGACGCCGCGGCTGCTTCTTGGCGCACGAAACGGTCTGCACGGGCTTGTCGCCTGAGCAGGCGATCGAGGCAGTCCGTTTGTCTCTGGTGGCGGATGGGTACCGGCCGCAGATCAAGGAGCAGACAATTGTTGTCAGGCAGGGCTCGGATCTCGTAAAGAGGCTATTCGGATTGATGCTCGCGGCCGGAAGAAACGCTGTCCCGGTCGGTCTCACGGTTAGCGTCGAAGAAGCAGTTGACGGTAGCCAGGTTCGCCTGGATGCCTATGACCGGCTCGGTCCGTACCTCGATACAAAGACGAGCAAGCGCCTCGCCATAATCGTCGACGAGCGAATGCAACGTCTCATTGAAAGTGCGAAGAAGAACATCCAGCCCCGGTAATCGGAGCCGAGCGATGTGACCGGCAACGTCTGGTTCGAGCAGAGGGATAGAGCACGTTGCTGCCCCACAATAATTGTCGGTGCCCGGTGGGATCCTGCAATTATGGCCAAGCGTCGTAAATCTAGCAGCGCTGCCGCATTGGGTGCCGGTGGCGCCGGGTGTGGCCCAGCCGGCTTTATCTTCCTTCTGCTGGTGATCTGGTTCATCAGCACGTACTGGGTAGCCATCCTGGCAACCCTCTGCGTCATCACGGTGATCGTCGGGCTGATAGTTGCGTCTGTGATCGTCGGGAGAACCCCGACACCTGAAGTCAGTCAGGAGTCACAGGAACCGCCGCGGCTACCGGCCCAGGCTCCCAAGCCGGTCCGGAGGGCCAAACCGGTTCGGACGCCCAAGCCCAAGACTCTTTCCGCTGATGAACTTGCGGCACAAATGCGCGCTTTCAAGCAAACAAGTCACTTACGGGCGATGCAGGAATGGGACTACGAGTGGATCCTGCTGGCGTACCCCAACAAGAGCAGCGGGGAAATCAGCGAAATCGCCAATGCCCACTTCGCTCACGGACGATCGATCGGCGTCAACTGCGGCGACCCCACGCTCCCAGGCTTCAACGTCCGGGAGCCGGGCAAGCATGACCCGTAACTGGGGCTGCCGCCCCTACGCCGATCGCGAGCTGAGGAGTTGCCTGAGGCAGCTCTCGTAACCGGCCATGATGTCGTTGAAATGCTGCAGCTGCAGCCCCCCGTTGACGGCAGCTGCTTCCCAGGCGTCGGGCACCTCATTGTCCAGGAAGCACAGCAGCGGTTCCTGGACGACGCCGTCGCGCTCCAGTGTGGCGATTGCCCACGGGTGCGCCGGGCGGGCGACCCTGATGCCGGCTGCCGCGAGCGGCTCAGCGAGCAGGTTGCGGGTGACTACGCGCCACGAGGCAAGGTACGGCTCGCAAAGCTGATCGACGAGGTCGCTGTCCTTGCTGTCGTACGCCCGCCACAGGTCATCGGTGAGCGCATCCCATTCTTCTTCCGTGCGCACCAACAAATGGGCCGCGCGGACTTGTGCAGTGAGGACATTGAGCACTGTGCTTCTCCTTTTGATTGAGAGGCTGCCGAGTCGATTTTCAGAACAGGGTAATGCCCTTCCCTGATCATTGCCTGTCACAAGACCAAGGGGTCGAACGTCAGCCTTCGCACTCCACGCAGTAGCGGAGCCCGTCCTTCTCCTTGGCGATCTGGGAACGGTGACGCACCAGGAAACACGAACTGCACACGAACTCGTCCTCGCCCTGCGGGATGACCTGAACGATAAGTTCTTCCGCAACGATCTCTCCACCGGGTCCGCCGGCGTCGAGTCCGTCAGTTTCATCCAGCTCCAGCACCACGCTCTTTGCCGTCGGTGCACCGGCTGTCTGCAGCGCCTGCAGGGACTGTTCCTGCGACTCCTTTACGTCCGAGCGAAGTTCGTCGTAATCAGCTGCCACTTGGTAATGCCTCACTTTTTCTCAGGGGTGGTCCGCGAAGGAACAACGTACAGGGTGCCTTGGGAATTCCCTAATGCGCCGGTTCGCTGATCCGCCCGAAGGACCGCGGGCGCCGGGGCCGGTGAAGGGCACTTTCTTCGGAAGGGCTCTGTGTGGGATGAGCCCATGTCTGCTGTGCCGCGGATTTCGAATGGCTACAAAGGGGGAACCGTCGTGATGTTGATCGATGTCGACTTGAGCCGGGCTGTTTCTCATGCGCTTGTTTCACTGAACGGCACCTGAGAGATGGTCCCTGATTCAGGTTGATGGGCCGTTGCCCATGCGTCGTCAGTCCCTGCACTTGTCGGTGGACCGCGCGATGGCAGTGATGGTGGGGCGACGAAAGAGAGCCAGCCCGGTCGTATTGACAGTCGATGCCAGCGCCGCGGAAGTGGCAGGGACCATGTTCTACCGTGGCAATGAGTCGGTGTGGCTCGCCGACGGCATTCCCGCTCAGTTCATCAACGCAGGGGCTTGAAAGCCGGCCGCGCAGCTTCGTCGCGGAACATTTCTTTGGTGGTCATTCCGACTCAAGGATCACGTCGCCCAGCGGCGTGGATAGTGCGGCGCGCAGCCCCGATTCCGGAACATGCGTCACACCCTGAAGCGCCAGCACCTGGCGTACCAGCGTCGGCAGGCCCCCCAATCGCAGTTCGCGCAGCGTGACGCCGCTGGCCGCCATGTGGTCGGTTGGGTGGGTGCCGTCCCACTCGATCAGGGTCGGCAGCGCGCCGCCCAGCTGTAGTCCGCCGTCGTCGCGGACCAGAACCTGCCAGGCCAACCGTCCATTCGGCGTGTCGCGGGACATGGCGATGGGCAATCCAAGGTCGATTCCGACGGCGGCAAGGTCCCTCCGGTGTCTATCCAGCATGCGGCTGCGTGCCACCACGTGCACCAGTCGGGGCGAAAGGGCGATGCGCTCCTGCAATTCGGGGTCGTCGAGGCCGAACCAGCGTCTGCGCTGCGGCGGCGGAGCCTCGGGATCGATGGCGATGATCTCGAAGTACGTGGCCGGGTAGGCTGTCGACGCGATGCTGAACACCCGGTTGTGTGTGCCCATCAGCGGGTGCTTGCCGCCCGGCCCCGGTACGATCCCGAGCGTGATTTCGCACCAAGCCACGCCCTGCTCCAGGCTGGTCGCGGCGACGACGAGGTGATCGACTTGGGTGCTGCTCACGGGCACACCTTACCGCGGGCGCAACCGCCCTTGAAGGGTGGCGGCGCGTGGCCCCCTCAGTCCTTGATCGGCGTGACCAGCCTGAACATGCCCGTCATGTCGCCCGACGTGAAACCGCTAGCCGACGGTGCTCCTCCGGAGTCGGAAGCCGGTCGGAAAGGGTGTAGCCGATGGTCATGCGGCCATCCTAGTAGAGTCCTTGAAGCGCAGGCTCATCCTTGACGCGGGAGCTCAACCTGAGTCTTGGCGGCGAACATTGCGCGAAGGAATTCCATCCGCTGCTGGATGATCAGCCGGCCTGATTCCACCAAAGCAAAAGGCCCCGGTTCCCTTGTAAACAAAGGGAACCGGGGCCTTCTCATGTGGCGGTGACGGTGGGATTTGAACCCACGTTGGCTGTTACACCAAACAACATTTCGAGTGTTGCACCTTCGGCCGCTCGGACACGTCACCAACTGGAATAGGTTACCGGAGGTGGCCGCGGTTCCCCAAAACGGCCTTCCAAAGCAACCCGCCCCCGGCTAGATTCGTGAGCAGGATGACCACCCCCGAAGAACGCAACGAAGCGGCCGAACACAGCCAACGGCGAGGCAGCCACGCCACCGCCTACTGGACCGTGGGCCGGGGCAGGGGTGAGCTCCGCGCCGAAGAGCTGCCCGAACCCAAGGCCAACGAGGCACTCATCCGGACCCTCTATTCCGGCATCAGCAAAGGCACCGAACTCCTGGTCCACGAGGGCCACGTCCCGGAAAGCGTCGCCGGGACGATGCGGGCTCCGCACCAGGAGGGCGACTTTCCCTCACCTGTGAAGTACGGGTACCTCTCGGTCGGCGTTGTGGAGCAGGGGCCGGAGGACTGGCAAGGCAAAAAGGTCTTCTGCCTCCACCCGCACCAGGACCGCTACGTCGTGCCGCTTGAAGATCTCACAAGAATCCCCGACGGCGTCCCGCCCCGCCGCGCGGTCCTCACCGGCATGGTGGAGACGGCGCTCAACGCGCTGTGGGAGGCCGGGCCGCGGCTGGGTGACCGGGTGGCCGTCGTCGGGGGAGGGCTGTTGGGCGGCACCCTGGCGGCACTGCTGCGGAAGTTCCCGCTCCAGCGGCTCGAACTGGTGGACGTGGATCCCGACAAGGAACAAACCGCCAACGTGCTGAAGATCGGCTTCGCCCGCCCGGAAGAAGCCCAAAAAGACTGCGACCTCGTCTTCCACTGCTCCGCAACCAGCGAAGGGCTGCGGCGCAGCCTGCAGCTGGCGGGCGACGAAGCCCGGGTCATCGAGCTCTCCTGGTTCGGGGACGCACCGGTAAGCATCCCGCTCGGCGAGGACTTCCACGCCCGCCGGCTCTCGATCACCGCCAGCCAGGTGGGCGTGGTTGCCCGGGCCCGCCGCCACCGGCGCAGCACCGCCGAACGCCTGGAACTGGCCGTCGGCCTGCTGAAGGACCCGGTGTTCGACAACTTCCTCAGCGCAGATACGAGCTTCACCGAACTCCCGCACACCATGGAACACCTGGCGGCAGACCATGACCGCAGCTCCTGCCACGTGGTCAGCTACCCGGAAGGATAAGCATGTTCAGCCTCACCGTCCGACGCCATTTCATGATCGCCCACAGCCTCCCTCGCGAATCCTTCGGCCCGGCCCAGGGCCTGCACGGGGCCACCTTCGTGGCCGAGGTCAGTTTCCGCTGCGCGGACCTGACGCCGGACGCCGTCGTGATCGACATCGGCGCGGCAGGCGAGCTGCTCCAACACGTCCTGGACCGGCTGAACTACAAGAACCTGGACGAGCTGCCCGAGTTCGCCGGCCAGCTGACCACCACCGAGGTCCTCGCCAAGTACATCGCCGAACGGCTCGCGGACGCACTGCCCGACGGCGCCGGGCTGGCGGGGATCGACGTCGTCCTCCGCGAAAACCCCGACGCGTGGGCCGGCTACTCGCTGGAGCTCCCGGAACGCTAGGACCATGACCATCCGCTTCATCGTCCCGGGCAACATCGGGCACCGCTCCGGCGGGAACCTCTACAACGCCCGGCTGGTGGAGCACTTGGAGGCGCTGGGCGCACGCACCGAGGTGGTGATGCTCGACGGCGGGTGGCCGCCCGGGCGGCCCGAGGACCGGGAGTCCTTCGCCCGGGTCCTGCGTGGAGCGGGACTGGCGCTTGTCGACGGGCTGATCGCGGCCGGCGCGCCGGGAGAGATCGCTGCCGCGGTGCAGGCCGGCACGCGGGTCTGGATCCTCTCGCACATGGCCGTCACGGCCCACGCGGACCTCGAAGCGCAGGCGCTTGCCGCCGCGAGCGGGGTGATCTGCCCGAGCTTCTTCGCAGCTGAGAACCTCAAGGAACGGTACGGCCTGGACCGCGTCCACGTGGCGCTGCCCGGCACCCTGCCCGCCGAAACCGCGACCGGATCGCAGCCACCCCATATTGTCTGCGTGGCCGCCCTGCTGCCGAACAAGAGCCAGTTGCTCCTGGTCGAGGCGCTGGCCCGGCTCGGCGGAACGCCGTGGACGGCGGCCCTCATCGGTTCCCCGGAGGCGGACCCGCGCTACGCCGCGCAGGTGCGGGCCGCCGTCGGGCAGTCCCGGCTGGCGGACCGGATCCGGCTGACCGGCGAACTTCACGGGCCGGAGCTCGAAGCGCAATGGCACGCGGCGGACCTCAGCGTGCTGGTCTCGGCCAGCGAGAGTTTTGGCATGGCCGTGCCGGAATCCCTGGCCCACGGTGTCCCGGTGATTGTCCGGCGGGGAACGGGGGCCGAGGAAGCGCTCGGGCAGTCCGGCGCCGGCGCGGCTGTGGAGCTCGACGGCGGCCCGGCCGCCTTGGCGGATGCGCTCGCCGCCTGGCTGGAGGACCCGGAGCTGTCAGCCCGCTGGCGAGCCGCAGCACTTGAGTGCCGTGCGAGCCTGCCGAGCTGGACCGCCACCGCGCAGGGCGTCCTCGCCGCGATCCGGGCGTGAGGCAGGGTCACTCCACGCCGAAGCCGGAGAACTCCCCGCTCGCGCGGCCCAGCGACGCCTCCACATGCTGGACACGGCCCGGCGCCCTGTTGGAGCGCAACCAGGCCAGCAGTGCCTCGGCGCCCTCGGGAGTGCCCTCGGCCACCACGTACACCGAGCCGTCCCAACGGTTGACGGCCTCTCCGCTCAGTCCGAGGCGGCGGGCCTCCACCATGGTCCGGTAGCGGAAACCCACGCCCTGCACCTGCCCGGTCACGGTTGCAGTGAGGCGGACCAGGTCTTCGCTCATGCCGCCCCCGAGCCGTACGGGCGGGTGATCGCCTCGAGCAGGTGCCCGTCGGGGTCCTTGAAGTAGACGCCGCGGCCGCCGTCGTTGTGGTTGACCTGCTGCGGGCGGGTCCGCCCGGGGTCGGCCCAGTACGGGATTTCCTCGGCCGAGATCCTGGCGAGGATGCCGTTGAAGTCGTCCTCGGAAACCAGGAAGGCGTAGTGCTGCGGCTTGATGTCGCCCTCGGAGGTGGCGAAGTCGAGGGCCACGCCGTGCTCCAGCGCCACGGTCATGAACGACCACATGGGCGTCGGCGCGGGCAGGCCCAGGATCCGGGCAAGGAATTCGGCGGAGAAGCGCTTGTCCCGGGCGTAGACGATGGTGTGGTTGAACTCGATGGCCATGTGGTCCTCCTCGGCAGGCACCCCTCGAGTGCCCATGTTCCTCCTCCGGCCGTCCTATGACCAGACGGGCTCAAGTGACCAGAGGGGCTCAGGGCAGGCGCGCCGCGCCCGGCATCGGGCGGGCGGCGATCGCGGCGAGGTCCCGCGCGGCACCCGGCGGCGGGGTGTTCCCGGAGAGCCACACGGCGCTGAGGCTGCGCCGCAGGACCAGCCCGCGCACGGGCACCGCTACCAGCCGTCGCAGGGTGACGTCGTCGCGCACGGCGAGCGCGCTGAGCACGGCAGGAGCGGTTCCGGCGGCGACGGCGGAACGGACGGCCGCCGTCGTCGGCAGCTCCACGAGGGGAGCGGCCTGCTCCGGGATGCCGGCCGCTGCGAGCAGGTGCTCGAGCGCGTCCCGGGTGCCGCTGCCGTGTTCGCGCGTGACCAGCCCGACGCCGGCGAGTTCGGCCGCGGTGACCGGTGCCTTCCGCCGGGCCCAGCGGTGCCCCGGGGCGACCACCAGGACCAGTTCGTCTTCCTGCACGACGGCGGTGCTCAGGCCGGCGGGCAGCTGCGGGCTTTCGATGAAGGCGATGTCGGCGTCGCCGGAGCGGACGCGGGCCGCCGCCGTTTCGCTGTTGGACACGGCCAGTTCCACGACCGTGGGCGTGAGGCCGAGGGATTCCTGCTGCCGGCGCAGCGCCACCAGCCAGTGCGGGAGCAGGTGCTCGGCAATGGTCTGGCTCGCGGCAACATGCAGCTGGCGGACGGCGTCGGAACGGAGCGAGGCGATGCCAGCGTCGAGCCGTTCGGCGGCGGCGAGGACGTCGGCGGCCCAGCCGGCCACGAGTTCGCCGGATTCGGTGAGCGAGGAGCCCCGGGGCGTGCGGGTCAGCAGGGCCGCGCCGATCCTGGATTCCAGCGAGCGCATCCGGGAGGACACCGCCTGCTGCGACAGGCCGAGCTTCTTCCCGGCGGCCGACAGGCTGCCGAGTTCGTGCACGGCGGCGAGCATCTCCAGCGCGGACAGATCGGGGATGCGGGAGCTGAGCACGGGGTTCTCCTGGTTCGCGCGCCGGCCGGGCGGGTCCGGGGGTACAAGGCCGGCTTGTACCCTGACAAGTGTATGCCCCCTACTTCGGCACTTGCGGGCACGGAAGCATGGATGGCATGGGAATTCTGATGCTCGGCGATGCGCGTCAACACAAGGTCGCCCAACGCAAGGGGCGCTTGCTGCTCCGCAGGCTTGAGCGGCCGTCCGAACTGTTCGCGAACCTCGGCCCGAACTGGTTTGCCACCATCATGGGCACCGGGGTCATCGCCACCGCTGGGGCTAGCCTGCCGGTGCAGTTTCCCGCCCTGCACGCCGTGGCCACGCTCTTCTGGGCGGCGACCTCCCTGCTGCTGCTCCTGCTGGCCGCGTCCACCGGGATGCACTGGGCCCGGCACCGCGACAATGCCCGGGCCCACCACAACCATCCGGTGATGGCGCATTTCTACGGCGCGCCGCCCATGGCCCTCCTGACCGTGGGCGCAGGCACGCTGCTCCTGGGCAAGGACGTGCTGGGGGAGCGCCTCGCCCTGGGCATCGACGCCGTGCTCTGGGTGCTCGGGACCCTCCTCGGCCTGGCCAGTGCGTTCGCCGTCCCATATCTGCAGTTCACCCGCCACAAGGTTTCAGCCGCCGACGCATTCGGCGGCTGGCTGATGCCCGTGGTGCCGCCGATGGTCTCGGCCTCCACGGGTGCGCTGCTGCTGCCGTACCTGCCGGCCGGCGAGGCACGGCAGCTGATGCTGATGGCCTGCTACGCCATGTTCGGGCTGAGCCTGCTGGCCTCGCTGCTCATCATTCCGCTGGTGTGGCAGCGCCTGGCGGTGCACAAGAACCTCGCCGCCGCCGCGGTACCGACCCTCTGGATCGTGCTCGGACCACTGGGCCAGTCCATCACCGCGGCCAACCTGCTCGGTGCCAACGCGCACTTCGCGGTATCGGGGACGCTGCTGCACGCGATGGAGGCCTTCGGCGTGCTGTACGGGGTTCCGGTGCTGGGCTTCGCCCTCCTCTGGGCAGCTTTGGCCGCCGCGATCACCCTGCGCACCGCCCGCAGCGGACTGCCGTTCAGCCTCGCCTGGTGGTCCTTCACCTTCCCCGTGGGCACCTGCGTCACTGGCCTGAGCGGGCTCGCCGCGCATACCGGACTGGGCGCATTCAAGGCGATGGCCGCCGTCGGGTACGTCCTGCTGGTGGGTGCCTGGGTGCTGGTCGCCGTGCGGACTTTCCGGGGGAGCGTGCTGGAGGGGACGCTGTTCCAGGGGGCGGCGCCTGCGCCTGCCCCGCAGCAGGCGCCCGTTCCGCAGCCCGCGCTGAGCCCGACGGCGGCCTGGCCGCGTTCGTCCCGCAGATCAGGTGAGGTGCGGGCCGCCGACGTCGCCTGATCTGCAGGATGAAGGACCGATGCCCGCGCCGCAAACCTCCGGCCTAAACCCGTTAGAAAACGTTGAGTTCTCTATTGGTCCGGCGTAGCATTTTTAGGAAACGCACCGGACTCTAATCGCTGCCGGACTCTCATAATCCGGCCGAGCCCGGTCGCCGTACCGAGGCCAAGGACACGGCATGGACAGCACGCAGCACGTCAGACTCCCGATGCCGCGCGCGCTCCGTGCCGCCCTGCCCGGGCTGCTGCTGGTGATGTTCCTCGGGGCCCTGGACCAGACGATCATGGCCTCGGCGCTTCCCACGGTGGCCGGGGACCTCAATGGCCTGGACCAAATGTCCACCATCATCACCGGCTACCTCGTGGCTGCCACGGCCGCCATGCCCGTGACCGGGAAACTGGGCGATGCCTACGGCAGGAAGCGGGTACTCCAGGCCTCCCTCATCCTGTTCACCGTCGGCGCCGGACTCTGCTCGCTGGCCCAGTCGGTGCCCGAACTGATCGCCTACCGCGCCGTCCAAGGCGCCGGCGGAGGCGGCCTGATGATCGCGGCACAGGCGGTGATCGGCGAACTCGTCAGCCCCCGCGAACGCGGCAGGTTCCTTGGCATCATCGGCGCTGCCTTCATCCTGGCTGCCGTGACGGGCCCGCTTGCCGGTGGCGCGGTGGTGGACCTGCTGTCCTGGCGCTGGATCTTTTATGCGTACCTTCCCGTGGGGTGTGCGGCCCTCGTGGTGGTCTCCCTGACCCTGCATCTGCCACAGGCGCCCCGGGGACGGCGGGTGGACTACGGCGGAGCGGCCCTTCTCAGCCTGGCGATCGTCTCCATCATCCTGTTGTGCAGCGGGGGCGTTCACAACGGACCGCAGTGGCTCGTGCCAGTGCTGGCCGCCGTCGCCTTCGCCGCCGTCGCGGGCTGGCTGGCCACGGCCCGGCGGGTCAAGGACCCGGTCATCCCGCTGGCGCTCTTCCGGGACCGGGCGTTCTCCATCCCCACTGCGGTCAGTTTCCTGATCGGCTTCGCCATGTTCGCCGCGGTGAGCTACCTGCCCGCGTTCCTCCAAGTGGGAATGGGCATGTCCGCCACGGCGTCGGGCGGCATGCTCATTGCCCTGATGGCCGGCCTCCTGCTGACGACGTCCGTGTCCGGCGCCCTGATCACCCGCACCGGACGCTACAAGGCATATCCGGTGGCGGGAACCTTGCTCGCGGCCCTGGGCACACTGCTCTTCAGCACCCTTGACGCCGGAAGCAGCACGGTCCTGGTCACGGTGGCGATGGTGGTCCTGGGCCTGGGGATCGGACTGGTCATGCAGGTCATGGTGCTGGCCGTGCAGAATTCCGTGCAGCGGCGCGACCTCGGAACAGCGACATCCACTGTTGCTTTCATGCGGCAGGTGGGTGCCTCCGTCGGTGTCGCGGTGATCGGCTCCCTCATCGCGGCCCGCTTTGCGCTCGCCGTTCCCGGCGACGTGGCAGCAGCCCTGGGGAGCCGCATCAATTCCCTCACACCCAAGGCGCTGGAGGCTTTGCCCGCCCAGGACCGCGCCGCCGTCGCCGAGGCCTTTGGCCGGGCGCTGCCGCCCGTCTTCGGCTATGCCGCACTGGTGCTGTTCGCCGCGTTCGTGGCCACCCTGTTCCTGCCCGAGCGCGAACTGCGCACCACCTCGTTTTCAGACGTCCAACCGACTCTCCGGGAGCCCCGCAATGACTGAAAAACCCGTAGGTACCCTCGCCGAATTCGGTGCCCGGGACCTCCCAGCGGCGGGCGGAAAGGGAGCGAATCTGGGCGAACTGCTGCGGCAGGGCTTCCCGGTTCCGGAAGGTTTCGTCGTCACCACGGCTGCGTACACCACGACCCTGCGCGATACCGGGCTGGACGCGCGGCTGCTGGCACTGTTGCAGGTTCCTGACGGCGGAAATCCCGACGGCGGCGCCCTCCGGGAGCTGGTCAGCGCCGCCACGGTGCCGCCCGAGGTGAGGTCGTCGATTGCCGCGGCGTACGCCGCGCTGGGCGCGGGACCCGTCGCCGTCCGGTCGAGCGCCACGGCGGAGGACCTGCCGGGTGCCGCGTTCGCGGGGCAGCAGGACACCTTCCTCAACGTCATCGGCGAGGAGGAGGTGCTGAACGCCGTCGTCCGATGCTGGGCTTCCCTGTGGACCGACCGGGCCGTGGCCTACCGGCAGCGCCAGGGGATCGACCCGCGCACGGTGGCGATCGCCGTCGTGGTGCAGAAAATGGTGGAACCCCGGAGCGCGGGAGTCATGTTCAGCGCCAACCCGGTGACGGGCGAGCGCGGCGAAATCGTGGTTGATGCGGGCGCCGGACTGGGCGAGGCCGTGGTGTCGGGGCTGGTGACACCTGAACACTACGTCCTGGACGGCAAAGGGCACACGCTGTCCTTCACGCCCGGCGGGAATGAAGTGATCGTCCGGGCCGTGGCGGGCGGCGGCACCGAGGAAGTGGCCCCGGCCGGACCATCGCGGGCGGACTCTCAGCCGGCGGACCCTCAGCTGACCGATGCGGAACTGGCGGAACTGGCGCAGCTGGCACGGCGGGCCGAAGAACACTTCGGCTGTCCGCAGGACATGGAATGGGCTGTTGCGGACGGCCGGATCCAGGTGCTGCAGTCGCGCCCCATGACGGGCCTGCCGCCGCAGCCGCCGGTACTCAGCCGCTTCCAGCGCAGGGTCGGGCCGTTCTTCGTGGAGATGTTCCAGCAGCGGCCCTATCCGCTGGACGTGTCGGGGTGGATGCAGCGCGGCATTTTCGCGATGCTCGGCCGGATGGCAGGCAGCGTGGGCGTCAGGTTCCCGCCGCTGCACCAGATCCTTCCGGAGGAGGACGGCGTGGTGCTCCAGCTGGTACCCCCGGTGCCCAGGCCTACCCTGCGCACCCTCGCAGCACCGGTCTCCGTTGGCCGGAGGGTGCGCCGCTTCAGACCGGCCGAGTGGACCCGGGACCGCCGGTTCTCCGAATTCCTTGCCGACGTGGAGCGGCTGCGCGGCAACGATCCGGCTCGGCTCAGTTGGACCGGTGTGCTCGGCCTGGCCAGGGATACCTTCGCCGCGATGGAGAAGATCACGGACCTGCGGGTTTCCTACCTGCCGGGTTCGTTCGTGCCGCAGGCCAAGCTGCGGCTCATGCTCCTGCTGCTGGGGAAAGCCCGGCTCGCTTCGGCCCTGATCGCCGGCGCCGAAACCCGGACCAGCCAGGCCAACCGCGCCCTCGAAAACCTCGCCGCCCTCGTCAGGAACGATGCTGTCCTTTCCCCGGCGTTTGCCGGCCTCCACAACGGCGGCTCCCGGGACGGCAGCGCGGCGGCCCTCCTGGAGAGGGTGGAGAACGATCCGGCGTTCGAACAGTTCCGCGCCCGGTTCCACGCCTTTCTGGCCGAATTCGGCCATCGCGAGACCGTCAGCGTGGTGCTGAGCAGTGCGCCCACCTGGTCCGATGCGCCCCACGTTGTCCTGGGCCTGGTCAAGGCGTTGACCGGCGAACGGCCTCCCGCTACGGACCAGACCGGTGCCGCGCTCGCGGAACTCAAACGGCATCCGGCCTTGCGGGCCGCCGCCGTCCGCCGCCGGGTCCTGGCCGCCGTCGACGACGCCAAAACCGGCATGGCGTTCCGGGAAGACAGCCACTTCTACGCCACCATGGCGCTGCCGCTGCTCCGGCGGGCACAACTGGAGCTGGGCCGCCGGTTGGCGGACGCCGGCGTGCTGGATGCCCCCGGGGACGTGTACCACCTGCGCTTCGAGGAACTGGAAGCGGTCACGGAAATGCCCGACGGCGGTGCGCTGCCGGCGTGGGTGCGCGAACGGTACCGCCCGCTGGTGCTTGCCCGGGCCGCCAAACGCCGCGAACTGGCAGGGTTCCCGCTCCTCGACCCGGCCGTGCTGTTCACCGCCGGCCGGCGGCCGGAACGAGCCCTGGCCTTCGGAACGCTGCTTAGCGGGACCGGCGCCAGCCGCGGCCAGGCCTCGGGAGTTGTGCGCGTGGTGCAAGGTCCGGAGGATTTCGGCACCCTGCGCAGCGGCGAGATCCTGGTCTGCCCCTACACCAACCCCTCGTGGACGCCGCTGTTCCAGCGTGCCGCGGCCGTGGTGGTCGACGCCGGCGGCCTCGGCTCGCACGCCGCGATCGTGGCGCGCGAATACGGGATACCGGCCGTCATGGGAACAGCCAAGGGCACCAAAGTCCTGCACGACGGCCAGCGCGTGCTCGTTGACGGGAGCCGCGGTGAAGTCCGGGCGGCCGGCGACGGCCAGCACGCCACGGGGACGCCGTCATGACCCCCGCCCCCGGAACCGATCACCGCACACTGCCCCGCCGCCGCGGCGCCGCCCTGAACAGTGCCATCTTTGAGGCCGTGCGCGCCGAAATCGCCGAATCCGGTTACGCCGCCTTGACCATGGAACGGGTTGCCGAGCGCGCCCGCGCCAGCAAGGCCTCGCTCTACCGGCGCTGGCCCGGCCGGGCCGCGCTGGTGCTGGACGCCGCTTATGACGCGATGCCGGACTACAGCTCCGCGCCGGACACGGGAAGCCTGCGGGGTGACGTCCTGGCCCTCATGCGGCAGATCGTCCTCCTGCTGGAAGGAGTGGTGGGCGAAGCCATGATCGGACTGTTGGGCGAATCCCTGCAGAACCCGGACGCGGCGGCGCAGATCAGGGAATTCGGGCGGGGGAACATGGTGCGCACCATGCGCGAGATCGTCGGCCGGGCGGTGGCACGCGGCGAATGCGAGGCAGGCCTCGTCACCGAACGGCGGCTGGAAGCCGGGCCGGCGCTCCTGCGCCAGCGGGTCATGTTCTCGGGCCTGCCCGTCGGTGACGACTACCTCCAGGAGGTGGTGGACGACGTCGTCCTGCCGCTTTTCGGCGTCCGTCCCGAAGCTCAGCCGGAAGGGTGAGTCTCGCCCGGCTCTTGCGGTGCCGTTACCCCCGGTGCGTCGCGAAGAAGTCCCGCAGCAGCGCCGCGCACTCGGGTTCCCGGACCCCCGGGTAAACCTCCACCCAATGGTTGAGCCGGCGCTCGCGGAGGATGTCGAACACGGAGCCGACTGCCCCGGCCTTCTCGTCCCAGGCACCGAACACCACCCTCGGGATCCGGGCCAGCACGATCGCCCCGGCGCACATCGCGCACGGCTCCAGGGTCACCACCAGGGTGCAGTCCTCCAAGCGCCAGCCGTCCCCGCCTTCGCCGAGTTCCCGGGCGTGGCGCTGCAGGGCGGCGGCCGCCTCGCGGATCGCCACGATCTCGGCGTGCGCGGTAGGGTCCCCGTGCGCTTCACGCTCGTTCCGCCCGGCACCCAGCACGCCGCCGTCGGGCCCCAGAACCACGGCACCGATCGGCACATCATCGGTGTCCAGCGCGCGCCGGGCTTCGTCCAGGGCAAGGCCCATCCAGGCCGCGTGTTCGGCGTGATACGGCTCGGAGCTGTTCATGGCTTCAATGATAGTTTTGGACGCATGCGCACACTCGTCGTGGACCACCCGCTCGTTGCCCACAAGCTCACCGTTCTGCGGGACAAGAACACCCCTTCGCCGGTCTTCCGCCAGCTCACCGAAGAACTCGTCACCCTGCTGGCCTACGAGGCCACCCGCGAGGTCCGCACGGAGACCGTGGACATCGAAACGCCGGTCACCAAGACCACCGGCACGGCGTTCACCAAGCCCACTCCGCTGGTGGTTCCGATCCTGCGCGCGGGCCTGGGCATGCTCGAGGGCATGACCAAGCTGGTTCCCACCGCCGAGGTCGGCTTCCTGGGCATGGCCCGCGACGAGGAAACCCTGGACATCATCACCTACGCCGAGCGCCTGCCCGAGGACCTCACCGGCCGGCAGATTTTCGTGCTCGACCCCATGCTCGCCACCGGCGGCACCTTGCGCGAGGCCATCAAGTTCCTCTTCAAGCGCGGCGCCTCGGATGTCACCTGCATCTGCCTGCTCGCCGCCCCGGAAGGCCTGGCCAAGCTGGAAGAAGAGCTCTCCGAGGCCAACGTCAAGATCGTGCTCGCCTCGATCGACGAGAAGCTCAACGACAAGGCCTACATCGTTCCGGGCCTCGGCGACGCCGGCGACCGCCTCTACGGCGTGGCAGGCTAGACTCACGGCCCACCCGGCGAAGCCCCCTATCGTTTTCACCCGGGCCCCACTAGCCTGTGGCGCATGGACTGGAAACTGGAGCTTGTATTTGTCCCTGTGTCCGATGTGGACCGCGCCAAGGATTTTTACGTCAACAAGGTGGGCTTCAACGCCGACTTCGACGAACGACCCATGGACGGCCTCCGGTTCGTCCAGCTGACCCCGCCGGGCTCGGCCTGCTCCATCGCGATCGGCGAAGGCCTCAGCGAAGCCCCTGCCGGTTCCGCCCCGAGCCTGCAGATCGTGGTCAGCGACATCCAGGCCGCCCACGGCCAGCTCAAGGACAACGGCGTGGACGTCAGCGAGATCGACATCCAGCCCTGGGGCCATTTCGTGTACTTCGCCGACCCGGACGGCAACAGGTGGGCGGTGCAGTACATCCCCTCCCGGCCCAACGGCTGACGCCGCCGGCGCCCGGCACTCCGCCCGGACGCCAGTCCCCGGCCCCGCCGAAACAAACGGCCTCCCGGTTGGGCGGACAGCCCCGGGCGGGCAGGATGGACCCATGAGCCTGCCCGCCTCCACCGAAACCAACGCCTCCACCGAAACCGCCGCTGATGCCACACGCTTCACGGTCCGTGCCATCCTCTTCGACATGGACGGCACCATCGTGGATTCGACGGCGGTGGTGGAGCAGGTGTGGGGCGAGTTCGCCGCCCGCTACGGCCTGGATTATGCGGACATCCTGCGCACCTCACACGGCGTGCAGGCCCGCGACACCGTGACCCGCTACGCCCCGGCCGGGTCGGACATCGACGCGCTCACCGACGAACTCGGCGAGATGGAACGCACCCGGACGGAAGGCGTCGTGGCCCTGCCAGGTGCCGAGGCGTTCCTGCGCGCCCTGCCGGCGGACGCCGTCGCACTCGTCACCTCCGCGGACCGGGTGCTCGCCGAGATCCGCATGAAGGCCGCCGGGCTGGACATGCCCGCGACGGCGGTCACCGCCGAATCCGTGACCCGCGGCAAGCCGGACCCGGAAGGCTACCTCGCCGCCGCCGCACTGCTCGGCGCCGACCCGTCCGAGGTGGTGGTCTTCGAAGACGCCCCGGCCGGGATCGCCGCGGCACTGGCCGCCGGCATGCGCACCGTGGTGGTGGGCGACGGCGGCGGCCAGGCCGCCGACGGATTGGCACGGATCCCGGACTACACCGCAGCCTCGGCCGCCGTCACCCTGGATGGCGACGGCCACCCCCTGATCGAAATCAGCCTCTAGGCCCCTCCTGGCTGGCATGCGAGCCGGCGGCCGGCCTACTTCGCCAGCTTGTACACCGTGGAGCTGCCCACGGTCTCGGCCTGGAAGTTCGCAGCCACCCACGTGGCCACCTCGGAGCTTCCGCCACGGCCGCCTCCCGCGAAACCGCCCATGCCGCCGGTGATGAAGTAGCTGACTTCGCCGTTGGCCACCATCTGCTGGAATTGCGCCAGGGTGGGGTAGGGGTCGCCGCCGTTCCAGCCGCCGAGCGCGATCACGCTGGTATCGGACGCGAGTTCGAGGTTCGCGGCCTGCGTGGCGCCCGATACCGCCGCGGACCACTTCGTGGTGGTGGCGGAGAGCAGGGCGGTCAGCTCGCTGCTGCTTTCGGTTTCCGGCGAGCCGCCGGGAGCGCCGTCCAAGGCGCCCGCACCGCCGTCGCGGTTTCCGAAGCCGCCCAGCGCCGCGGAGGACGGGCCCGACGTCGGGATGGAACCGGAGTGCGGCACCGCGGCGGTGGCGATCGTCCAGGCAGCCGTGCCCAGCCCGCCGGCCAGCAGCGAGGCCACCACGACGGCGGCGGCCGCCGCCTTCCGGAACCTGCCGGCGAGCATGTCCACCCGCAGCAGCAGTGCGGCCGCGGCAAGAACGCCGAGAACCACCACGAAGACGCGCAGCCACGGCAGCCAGGACGCGTCGCGGCCCAGCAGCAGGGCGGACCAGACCGAGCTGGCCAGAACCACTGCGGCGAGCACAACCCGTGCAGGCCAGTGCGCCCGGCCGCGCCACAGCTCCACGCCGCCGATGCCCACCAAGGCCGCGATCGCCGGAGCCAGGGCCACCGCGTAGTACGGATGCACGATGCCGCTCATGAAGCTTAAGATGCCCGCGGTGACCAGCAGCCAGGCGCCCCACAGTAGCAGCGCGGCGCGGGTGCGGGAGATCCGGGCCTCGCGGCGGGCGAACCACAGTCCGGCGGCCAGCAGGATCAGGGACGCCGGAAGCAGCCACGAGACCTCGGCGCCGAAGCTGGTGCCGAACATGCGGAGCAGTCCGGCCGCGCCGCCGAAGCCGGCGTTGCCCCCGCCCGCTCCTGCGAAGCCGCCGCCCGCGCCGGGCATGCCTTCGCCCGAGCCGGTGATGCGGCCCAGGCCGTTGTAGCCGAAGGTCAGTTCCAGGAAGCTGTTGGTTTCCGAGCCCGCCATGTAAGGCCGGGCCGAGGCCGGGGTCAGCTGGAACAATGCGATGTAGCTGCCGGCCACCACCATGATCCCGGCCAGGGCCCCGAGCAGGTGCAGGAGCCGGCGCCGCAGCGTGGTGGGGGCGGCCCACAGGTAGGCCAGGCCGAGCCCCGGCACCACCAGGAAGCCCTGCAGCATCTTCGTCAGGAACGCCAGGCCGATCACGGCGCCCGTGGCCGCAAGCCATTTCCAGCCGGCCCGTTCGATCGCCCGCGTGGTCAGGTAGGCGGCAAGGACCAGGCACAGGGTGAGCATCGCGTCCGGGTTGTTGAAGCGGAACATCAGCGCCGCCACCGGGGTGAGCGCGAGCGCGCCGCCGGCCAGCAGGCCCGCCGCCGGGCCGGACACGCGCTTCACCGCCAGGTACAGGAGGCCGACGGCGGCCACGCCCATGAGTGCCTGCGGCACCAGCATGCTCAGCGGTGAGAAGCCGAACACCCGGCCCGCCAAGGCGGGGATCCACAGCGAGGCCGGCGGCTTGTCCACCGTGATGGCGTTGCCGGCGTCGAGCGAACCGAAAAGCAACGCTGTCCAGTCCTTGGTGCCCGCCTGCACGGCGGCGGCATAGAAGGAGTTCGCGTAGCCGGTGGCCGCGAGGTTCCACAGATACAGCACTGCCGTGGCCAGCAGCAGCCCGACGGCGGAGGGCCGCACCCAGCGCGGCTGCCCGCCGAAGGCGATCCGGGACCAGCGGACCCCGTTGGTGGGGCGCTCCGGCTGGATGGCTTCGGGCGCGGCCGGGGTGGCGGGAGTCATGGTGGAGGTCATCGTGCTGCCGTTTCTGTTTCGACGGGACGGGGTTGTTCTGTGGTTTCTTCGGCGCGAGGCGACGGCGGCTGCCGGAACACCCACAGCCGGAACAACAGGAAGCGCAGGACCGTGGCGGCGAGGTTCGCCGCGACCACGGTGAGGACTTCCACCCAGCGCTCGGGCGCCGTCGAGCCGTACAGGACGCTGCTGTTATGCACCAGAGTGAGGGCACCGGAGGTCAGCCCGAGCCCGATGCCGAACACCAGCAGGCCCTCGAAATGGGCCCGCACGGCCCCGCCGCCTTGGATGCCGAAGGTGAAGCGCCGGTTGGCGCCGGTGTTGGCGATGGCGGTAATCAGCAGGGCCAGGAAGTTGGCCAGCTGCGGATCCATGAAGCCGCGACAGAACAGGAAGAGGAGCAGGTAGGCAAGGGTTGACGCGGCGCCGATTGCACCGAACCGCACCAGCTGGCCGAAGAGCCTGTTGCGCGGGTTCTTCTCGGCCGTGCGGTCGGAGGCGGGCAGTGGGCCGCGGGCGAGGGCGGCACGGAGTTCCGGAACCGGGATGCGGCCGCTGAGCAGGTCGCGGCTCAGGCGGGCCATGCCGCGGAGGTCGGCGAGGGCGGTGCGGACCACGTCCACGCTGGAATCGGGGTCGTCGATCCAGTCCACGGGCACCTCGTGGACGCGCAGCCCGCAGCGTTCGGCCAGGACCAGCAGTTCGGTGTCGAAGAACCATTCCTTGTCCAGGGTGTGCGGGAGGATCCGCTGGGCCACGTCGGCCCGGATGGCCTTGAAACCGCACTGGGCGTCGCTGAAACGGGCACCCATGAGCGACTGCAGCATCAGGTTGTAGCTGCGCGAGATGAATTCCCGCTTGGGCCCGCGGACCACCCGGGAGTTCCGGGTCAGCCGGGTGCCGATGGCCAGGTCGGAGTGTCCGGAGATCAGCGGCGCCAGCAGCGGGGCCAGGGCCGCGAGGTCGGTGGACAGGTCCACGTCCATGTAGGCCAGGACAGGTGCCGGGGAGGCCAGCCAGACTTTCCGCAGGGCGTTGCCGCGGCCCTTTTCATCGAGGTGCACGGCGATCACTTCGGGGAGTTCCCGGCCGAGGCGCTCGGCGATCTTTAGGGTGGCGTCCGTGCTGGCGTTGTCCGCGATGGTGATCCGGAAAGGATGCGGGAAGCCGCCCCGCAGGTGTCCGTGGAGCCGGCGCACGCACTCTTCCAGGTCGCGTTCCTCGTTGAAGACGGGGATGGTGACGTCCAGGACGGCGCTGCCGGAGCGGGTGTCGACCGGGGCGTGCCGGAGCAGGGTCGCTGTGCTGGGGCGGACATCCGTATGGACGGGCCGGAAGGTGCTGCCGCTGGTGCCCGGTGGCGGGACGGCGCAGTCTGCGCTTGCTGTTGAAGAGTCTGTGAGTGCCATGGATCCACAGTGACCGCGCGGGATTTGCGTGCTTTAGGCGCAAGCTGTGCTGTGGCTGTGGATGCGAAACACCAAGCTGTGGATGCGCAAAACGGCCCGTCCCCGGAGAGGGACGGGCCGTTGTTCTGGTGCCTTGTGTCCGCGGTGATTTCTAACCAAAGCGGGATGCGATGTACCCGTTGAGGCAGGCGTCGGCGTCGATTGCTTCTTCGAGATCGTAGAGCCGTCTGTCCAGATCCTCCAGGGTCTCTTCAAGATCGTTGTTGTCGAGGAACCGAGCCCTATCATCACAATTGATTGGGAACGGGGCACCAAAGAGATCCATCGCCTCCTCAAGGAGGTTGGCCCACTCGCTGCCGAGGATTTCCGGTAGCGCTGCGAGCGCAGCAGGCGCAGAGTCCGCGCCCCAGTAGCGAAAATAGGAGTCCACGCCGCCGGAAGCGACCTCTTGCCGTAGGTCGCACACAGCCAACAAGCCGCGATGCTTTTCATCCATCAAGGACCTGTCTGACTGCGCAAACTGTTCGTAGATCTCCCAAACATCCAGCGACATGGAAGTACCCTACAGCCCGTCCTCTGGTTACGCGCTGAAACGAAAACGGCCCGTCCCCAAAGGGACGGGCCGTTGCGGTGGTGGCAAAATCCGGCTCAGTACCAGTTGTTGGCGTAGTGGAAGGACAGCGCTGCCGACGGCGAGCCGTAGCGTTCCTTGATGTACTTCAGGCCCCAGCGGATCTGGGTCTTGTAGTTGGTCTGCCAGTCCGCGCCCTCGGTGGCCATCTTCTCGGCCGGCAGGGACTGCACGATGCCGTACGCGCCGCTGGAGGGGTTGGTTGCCGTGGTGGTCCAGTCCGATTCCTTGGTCCAGAGGATCCGCAGCGAATCCATCTCTCCCGGTCCCCAGCCGAAGGAGGAGAGCAGGCTCGCGGCGTAGGCCTGGGCGCCGGCGGGATCGTTCACTGCAACCGGCTTCGCGGGAACGGCGGGCTTGGCCGGAGCCACCTTGGCCGCCTGGGCGGTCACAGGGGCCGGCTTCGCGGCCGGCTTGGCCGGAGTGGACGGCTTGGCGGCAGGTTTGGAAGCAGCGGCCGACGGCGTCACGCTCGGCGTCGCGGTTGCGCTCGCTTCCGGGGCAGACACGGAGGTCCGGGCGGCGTCGATTGCCTGGCCGCCTTGTCCGGCGGCCTGTCCGGCAGCGCCGGCACCCACGGCCAGGGCGAGCACGCCTGCCGTGACGGCGAGGCGCTGGCTGGTGCTGCGCAGGCCCGCAGCTTTCTTCAAAACGGTGCGCGGAGCAGAAACTTCCCCGCGGCGGCGCCCATGCAGGCGCGACTGATCCTTGGCAGGAGACATGGTGGTATACCTCTCAACGCCTGCGGAGTTAGCTGTCGGGTTCGGATGAGGTCATCCGGCCGCACCAGCGGAGATTCTGGTCTGCGGCTTCACCCCAAGGGCCGGTTCGTGAACGCGAAGCGGCCCGGAGACTCTGGGTCCCCCGTCTCTGCCTGGGTGTTGGGGCGCCGGGGAGTGGCAGAGCTCGGCGTCTGCCCGGCGGTGGTCCGGAATATCCGGAGCACCCTTTCGACGGTACAGGAGCCCGCCGCGAAAGTCACATTTAGGTAACGGACATCACGACGGCGGTGAGTCGCCTTGCGCAGGCGCGCTCCGGCGTCGTGCGTTCAGCCTTCTCTCAGGGAAGGGGGAGCCTCACAGCGAATTCCGTGCGACCCGGGCGCGAGCTGACCTCCACCGAACCGCCGTGCGCCTGCACGATCGACTCGACGATCGACAGGCCCAGCCCCGAGCTGCCTTCGGTGCCGGTGCGCGCCGCGTCGGCCCGGGCAAAGCGGGAGAAAATCCGGTCCTGGAACTCCGGCGGGATGCCGCCGCCGTCGTCGGTCACGGTGATCACGGCGGTGCCGTCGGCCGAGCGCATCACTCCGGTGGTGACTGTGGTGCCATCCCCGGTGTGCTTGCGGGCGTTGGAAAGCAGGTTGGCCAGGACTTGGTGCAGCTGCGTGGCGTCGCCGCGGACCGTGAGGGGCTCGTCCGGGAGTTCCAGCTGCCAGACGTGCCCGGGCGCCATGACTTTCTCGTCGCTGACGGTTTCGACCACCAGCTGGGTGAGGTCCACATCGCCGAACTCCGTCGGCTTGCCTTCGTCCAGGCGGGCCAGCAGGAGGAGGTCCTCCACCAGCGCCGTCATGCGTTCGGACTGGCTCTGCACCCGGCCCAGGGACTTTCGGCCGTCCTCGCTGAAGTTTTCGGTCATGCGCAGTAGTTCGGTGTAGCCGCGGATCGCCGTCAGCGGGGTGCGCAGTTCATGCGAGGCGTCGGCGACGAACTGGCGCACCTTCGTCTCGCTCCGCTGCCGTGCCTCCAGGGCGTTGGAGACGTTGTCCAGCATGAGGTTGAGGGCGTGGCCCACGCTGCCCACCTCGGTGCTGGGGTGGGCGGCAGTCTTCGGGACGCGTACCGCCAGGGCCACCTCGCCGGCGTCGAGCGGAAGCCGCGAAACTTTGGTGGCCACCTCGGACAGCTGCTCCAACGGGCGCATCGTTCGCCGGATCATCACGGTGCCCGCAAGCCCGATCAGTCCGAGCCCGCCCAGGGACACCAGAACCATGGTCCACACCAGCGACGCCTCCGTGCCCTGCTTTGCGGCGAGCGGAAGCCCGGTGACGATGATGTCGCCGTACGGCGTTTCGGTTGCCACGAGGCGGTAGTCGCCGTTGGACAGGCTCCGGTCCACGTGCGCGCCGTTCCCGGGCAAATCCAGCAGTACGGCCTTGTCCGCCGCCGAGAGGTCGGCCCGGACGCCGTCGGCGTTGATGAATCCCGCGCTGTTGACCGTGGAACCGAAGATCCGGGCGTTGATGGTTCCGGCACCCTGGCCCCGTGCCTCAAGCGGGTCCGGGCGTCCGATGGGACCTCCCGACGGCGGCCTGCCGAACTCGGTTGCGCGGTGCGCAGCCTGCGTCAGCTGTTCGTCCAGCTGGCGGGTCAGGAAGAGATCCATGGAGGCGTAGCTGACGAGGCCGATGGCGCCGCAGATCGCCACGAGAAGTGCCATGGAGACGAGGATCAGCCGGGTGCGCAGGTGCCAGGTGGCAGGGTTCAGCCAGTACCGGCCTGCCCGCCGGGGTGCTCCCGAAAGCTTGGACATGCCTGCCCCTACTCGGCGGGCTTGATGACGTAGCCGGCGCCGCGCACGGTGTGGATCATCGGCGGGTGCTCGGCGTCGATTTTCTTGCGCAGGTAGGAAATGTACAGTTCCACGATGTTGGCCTGCCCGCCGAAGTCGTAGTCCCACACGCGGTCCAGGATCTGTGCCTTGCTGATGACCCGGCGCGGATTCTCCATGAGGTAGCGCAGGAGCTCGAACTGGGTGGCGGTGAGGGCGATGTCCTGGCCGGCGCGGGTCACTACGCGGGTGTCGACGTTCAGCGTCAGGTCGCCCACCACCAGTTCCGCGGTGTCCATGGCGGCCACGCCGGAACGCTGCACCAGGCGGTGCAGGCGCAGGAGGACTTCCTCCATGCTGAACGGCTTGGTGACGTAGTCGTCCCCGCCGGCGGCCAGGCCGGTGATGCGGTCCTTGACGTCGTCCTTGGCGGTGAGGAAAAGCGCAGGCACTTCGGGCGCGAAGGCGCGGATCCTGCCCAGCAGCTCCACGCCGTCGAACCCTGGGAGCATGACGTCCAGCACCAGGACGTCCGGGCGGAAGTCCTTGGCCAGCTTGACCGCGGCCGGGCCGTCCCCGGCGATCTCGACCGACCAGCCGGCCATGCGCAGGCCCATGCTCATCAATTCGGCGAGGCTCGGTTCGTCGTCAACCACGAGGGCACGGATGGGGGAGCCGTCCGGGTGGGTGAGCTGCGGAAGGTTGTTGGTGGAGTGCGAGGATGCCATGGGACAAGCCTCCGATCTGGCCGTTTGCCGCCGCTTTGCGCTTCCTGTGAGCACGCTGTGAGTCCTAAGCCTAGTCCCCGCCGCCTCCCTAACCTCCGCTTCGTCCCCACCGGCTCCACAGACGGGTTCGCTCGTGCTCACAGGAGGGGCTTCCGTGCGACACAGCCCGTGCACAGCAACCCGGCTGAATCTGGGTGGGACAACGATTCCTTCCCAAGATTCGGAGAAGACCATGGAACGACAGGACCCTCCCGCAGCCCCCGGCCCCGTGGGACCGGCCAACGGTGGGCAGGACCCGGAAAGCCGGCAGGCCTCCCAGCCTGCCCAGCCTGGGCCATTCCCGACGGCGGCCCAACCGTCGGGCGGCTGGGGCACCCCGCCGTCGGGCCAGCCTTCCGCCGGCTGGGGTGCGGCACGCGCCCGGAGCGCAGGGCCGGCCGGGGGTGCCGCCGGCAAGTGGACCCTGAAGAAGGGGCTCATCGCGGGAGGCGTGGCCGTGGTCGTTGCCGGAGCAACGGCTGCCGGAGTCTACGCGGCGGGCAACGGAGCGGCGGCCGACGCCGGAACCCAGGCCGCGGGCGGAATGGCCGGGCAGAACGGCATGTCGGCCCAGGGCGGGCCTGGCGGTATCGGAATGAACGGCGGCGGCTTTGCACCGGACGGCCTGGGCATGGGAGCCGGCGGACTCGGCGCTGCTGTCCATTCCGAATACGTGATCCTGAGGAATGGAACGTACGTGAACATGGGTTCGCAGACCGGCACTGTCTCCGAAGTTTCGGCGGACTCCATCACGATCAGGAGCGAGGACGGGTTCAACCGCAGCTACAGACTGGGCAGCGACCTCGTGGTGTCGCAGGGCATGGGCCGCGGGATGAACCAGGGGAGCAGCACCCTGAGTATTTCGGACGTGCAAAGCGGGGACACCGTACGCATCACCGCATTGCAGGAATCCGGGAACTACACAGCCGAAACCATTCAGCTCGTCACGGGTACGTCCAGCGGCCAGGATTCAGGCACCGGTCTTCCGGGCGGCGATCCCGGCACGGCGAGCAACTAAGGCACCTCGAACAACCACGGCAATCTTGCAAGAGCGAGGCAGGAACCGCGCAGCGGCGGTTCCTGCCTCCGCCGTTTAACTCCTGTCCCGCGAACCGCCTCAGACCCTCCAGCCACACCCGTCAGGCACCTCAAAGGCTTTTAGCAGAGGATTCGGGGAAAATTTTCCGCCGGAGGTTGAATCCCGATTGGACAAGAGTTGTTTCATATCTTGAGATTCAGGCATCCTGCATGATTTCGCGCCAAGATTCCAAGAAAGCCCTTCCTGGCGAAGAACGTTCGATTATTTCGCCCAGTAGTGGGATTGTGACGAAGCCAAGTCGGTCACATTTGGACATCCTGAAATTGTGATTTGGCGCACAATAGTCCTTCGCGTCTCAGGATGTGGACGGATCGGCGCTTTGTTACTTGCAAGTTCCCTTTATTACGTTGCACACTTCAAATGTGAACAAGAACTCAACAGCACCTGCAGCCGCAGCAATCGGGACCAGCGCACCCGCTGGCATCGCGATGAGCTGTTGTCGAATGTACGCCTAACTTCCGACCCCAAGAAGTTCCAGGCATTCGTCCCTTGCCCAGCGTCGGGCGCCTTCCCCAACTCATTGCGGGGACCGTATAAGCATTCGAAGCCGCGATGACGGCCATTCACATTGAGGTAAGTACTCCTATGTCAGTTGCATCCGGATACGTCCACATCTCCGTCCGAAACGCCAACAAGGCGGCGTCCAACGCCGGCCTGCGCCCTGGCTTGGGCGGCCGCCCCGGTTACGCCCAGCCCGGCCCCGCCGGTGCAGGCCAGGCCCCGGGCTACGTTCCCCAGGGCTACAACCCCAACTCCTACGGACAGCTCAGGGCGGTTCCCGCCAACGAGGCGGCACCCATGACGGCACCCACCCCGGTCCTGGCGCCCGCCGAGCGCGCCATCCGCCCCGTCCCCGGCGACAACGTTGCCCGCGGCTTCGTGCTTTACATGGGCATTGACGAGGACACCGCCGCAGCCGCGGGGACCTCCATCGCCAAGCTGGCCCAGGAAATCCGCGCTTACGCCCAGTCCCTCGTGACCGGCGCCGAGAGCTACGCCGCCGTCGCGGTCGCCCCGGCCACCGCCCCTGGTTCCGCCCTCGACGTCGTCCGCTCCACCTTCGGCGATCCCACCGTCGGCAACCGCCAGCGCTCCGAGGCCGTCCGCCCGCAGCCGCAGCAGGAAGCCCGCCCCTCTGGCGTGCTGATCGATCTTGCCCGCCGCGAAGTGCACCTCGACGGCGAATCCCTGAACCTGACCTTCAAGGAGTTCGAGCTCCTGAACTACCTGGTCGAAAACGGCACCCGCACCGTGGGCCGCGACGAGCTCCTCGAGGGCCTGTGGCGGAACGCCGAAGAAGTGCCGAACGAGCGCACCATCGACGTCCACATCCGCCGCCTCCGCTCCAAGCTGGGCCGCCTCGCCAACACCGTCCGCACGGTCCGTGGCCAGGGCTACCGCTTCTACGAGCACCCCGAGGTCATTGTCTGGGCCGCTCCGGAATACTCGATCTAGTCCCTGGCGACGCGCACATGCGCCCGTTCCCTTTCTTGGGGGCGGGCGCTTTCGCTTTCGCGGCACGATCCCTCTGCGCCTGCGCTCGTCCCTCACGCAACAACGGCGCTATCGGGATGTGCCGCTTCGCTACAGCGCCCCTCGCATCGGGATGTGCCGCCCTTCGACGTTCCACGTACCGACGGGTCTGTGCCTCCGCGGCTATAAAGTGGGGGCATGAGTGAGCACCACATCAAGCGGCTGGTCATCATGCGCCATGCCAAGTCGGACTGGCCCATGGGCGTCCCGGACCATGACCGGCCTTTGGCTGAGCGCGGCCACCGGGAAGCTCCGCTGGCCGGCAAGTGGCTGCTGAAGCACAAAGTCGTTCCCGACTTCATCTTGTGTTCCTCGGCCCTGCGGACCCGTCAGACCTGCACCTGGGTGTGCAACGAACTGGGCGACAAGGCCCCCACGCCGAAGCTTGAGGGCGGTCTCTATGCCGCCTCGGCGCTGCGGATGCTCAGCATCATCAACCACGTGCCGGATACGGTCGGCACGCTCATGGTCTTCGCGCACATGCCGGGCGTCCAGGACCTCGCCATGCACCTTGCCTCCCGCGACTCGGACCACGAGGCCTACATGGACGCCGCCAGCCATTACCCCACCAGCGCCCTGACGGTCATGGAGTTGGAGAAACCCTGGGCTGAGCTGGACGGACAGGACGCCCGACTCACACACTTCGCCGTGCCGCGCCCGAAATAGCCGCGCCTGGAACCGAAGTAGCCCGGTCCGGGCCGCGGCGGACCGCGTCCGCGAAAACCGCGACGGCGGTCACGGCCAGTCCCAGCCCGATCGATGCCACTACATCGCTCACCCAGTGGTAGCCGAGGTAGATCCGGCTAAGGGCCACTACAAGCGTCCCGGCAAGGGCCACCGCCGGGGCGAGCACCGCCGTCGAGCGCTGGCCCGAACGCGACGCCAGGAAGTACGCGAGGACGAACAGGAACACTGTGACGCCCGTGGTGTGGCCCGATGGGAAGGACAGGGCGTCGTCGGGACCGAAGAGGAAATCCCGGGCCGGCGGGCGCGGCCGGCCCACCCATTCCTTCACCACCGCGGTGACCACCACGGTGAAGCCCATGGCGCACAGCAGCAGGACCGGGCGCCATAGTTCGCGGAGGCGGATCCACCAGGCCACGCAGAATCCCACGCAGATCACGGACATCGCCAGGGGTGACGTCGCCGCGGAAACTGCGCCAAGCAAAGTCGTGAGGGCCGGGCTGCGGATTCCCAGGAGGAAGTCGTGGACGGGGCCATCGAGCAGCACGAGGCCCGAGTTGGTCTGAACCTGGGCGTACACGGTCCAGAACAGCGCGTCACCGGCAAGCAGGAGCCCTGCCGCCCAGAAAAACAGGGTCCGTTGGGAGCAGCGCGGCGCGGGCGGGGGCACCGAAGTGTGCCGGGCGCGTTCCCGGAGGGCAAGGTGCATGTTCCGATGATCTCCGCCCGAACTGCGCGGACGCGGGGAGCTTGCTGGATGCCGGCTGAACCCGGCCTCCGTCAGCTAAACCCCGTCCAGCTCCGCAGCCGCCTCCCGGAGCAGCCCCACGACGTGCCGGATGCTCGGGCTCGACCGCATCGTCTTGCGGTAGACGATGCCCACTTCCCGCTGCTGCCGCGGGTTCTCCACGGGCACGGCCACCACGCCAGGAGGAAGTTCCGGCCGGCCGAGCCGGGGGACGAGCGCCACGGCCACGCCCTGCCGGACCATGGCGATGTGGGTCGAGAAATCGGGATCGTACATACGGATGTCCGGCACCTGGCCGAGGCCGGCGAAGATCGCCAGCAGTGCCTCGTTGCAGATGGCGTTGGACGGCGTGCTGATCCACGACTCGCCCAGCAGATCGGAAGCCTCGACGGCGGACCGCCCGGCCAGGGGGTGCGCGGAGTTGAGCAGCACGTCCGCGGTGTCCGTGCACAGTTTCTCGTGGACCATGTTGCCGGGGATGAGCAGCGGCACGGAGTTCCAGTTGTGGACCACCCCGAGGTCCGCTTCGCCGGAGGCCACGCGCTGCACCGCCTCCCGCGGGTCCTCGGCCAGGACGCGGATGTCCAGCCCGGGCTCGCCGTCGTCCGCCGCCGTGCGGCCGAGCTTCCCAAGCATCGGCCCCACCAGGCCCCGGCAAGCCGTCGAGAACGCCACGAGCCGCAGCATGCCGCTGGGCTTGGCGGGATCGGCCAGCAGCGTGGCCTGCAGCTCCTCCAGCTCGCCGAGGATCCTGCGCCCGTACTCGGCCAGGGCCATGCCCCGGTCCGTAAGCAGCACCCCGCGGCCGTGGCGCTCCAGGACGGCCACCCCGCTCTGCTTCTCGAGCTTCTTGATCTGCTGGGACACCGCAGACGGGCTGAAACCCATGATGTCTGCGGCGGCTATCACCGAGCCGTGCTGTTCCACCGCCACCAGGGCGCGCAGCGCTGCGATCTCAATCATGAAGCAACGGTACATGATTGCATGCAGAATTCAATGCTGGTGCTTCATGGTCCTGTGGTGCCACAGTTGGATCGTGAACCTACGCCACTCCGCCCTCGCCGTCCTGGTCGCCGTCCTTTGGGGACTCAACTTCGTCGCGATCGATCTCGGCCTGCACCCCTCCGACGGACACGGCGGCACCGCCGACGTCCCGCCCCTGCTGTTCGTGGCGATGCGCTTCGTTCTGGTGGTCTTCCCCTGCATCTTCTTCATCCCGAAGCCGGACGTCGGCTGGAAGGTGATTGCCGGCGTCGGGCTGTTCATGAGCGCGGGGCAGTTCGGCCTGCTGTACCTGGGCATGGCACTGGGCATGCCCGCAGGGCTGGCGTCGCTCGTCCTCCAGGCACAGGTGCTCCTGACGGTGCTGCTTGCCTCCCGCTTCCTCGGTGAAAAGCCAGGGAAGCGGCAGCTGGCCGGGGTGGTGCTCGGCGTGGCCGGGCTCGCCGTGGTGGCGGTCGGCCGGAGCCTCGTGGCGCCGGTGGTGCCGCTCATGATCGTCCTCGCGGCGGCGCTGTCCTGGGCGATCGGGAACGTGATCGTGCGCCAGGCCAAGGCGGCCTCGGGCTTGGGCCTGGTGGTGTGGTCCGGGGCGGTGGTGCCGGTTCCGCTCGCGGCCCTGTCCCTGCTGGTCGACGGCCCCGACGCCGTCTTCGGGACGCTCGCACAGTTGCAGCCGGCCACGGTGCTCAGCGCCCTCTACACGGCGGTCTTCGCCTCGCTGCTTGGCTACGGGATCTGGAACCGGCTCCTCGGGCTGTATCCGGGGTCGGCCGTGGTGCCGTTCACGCTGCTGGTCCCCGTGGTCGGGATGACCGCGGCGTGGCTGCTCCTCGGGGAAATCCCGACGTCGGCCGAACTGGCGGGCGGGCTGATCCTGCTGGGCGGGGTGGCCGTGGCAGTGCTGCAGCTGAAAGGACCGCGGCGGGTAACGCCCCCGAAGATTCCCCAACTGGCTCGCAGTTAATGTCGCTATAAGCGCCCAAAACGACAACAACTGCGAGTTAGTTGGGTCAGCGGCGGCGGGCGGGGGACTTGCGCTGGGATGCAGCGCCCGACGTCGGCCGCTTGGCAGGTGCCGCCGGCACCTTGGCGGAGGGGTGCCGCTGCGCCGCCGACGCCGGGCGCTTGGCAGGAGCGGCCGCCGGCCGACGGGCAGGGCGCGGTGCGGGCTTGCGCCCGGCAGGACGCGAGGGAGCGGTCCGGCGGCCAGGCCACACCGCCCCGGCGAAGAGCACGAGCAGGGACGCGCCGCCGGCAGCGAGGGAGAGGTAGAAGTAGATGTCCGAGTCCTTGCTGCTGACAGCGCTGCCCAGGGAGTTCTCGCTCAAGGTGAAAGCCAGGCCCCACATACGCAGAAAGGCGATTCCGAAGGCAATGAACAGTGTGCACCCGATGAAGGCCAGGGCAAGGACCAGGTAGCGGCGCCGGGCGAGCACCAGCGTGAGGGAAGCCAGGTAACCCAGCACCACGGCGCTGAAGAACATGAACAGGACCCACTCTTCGAGGGTGACGGCCGCCAACACCAGCAAGGCCCCGGCCACCACCGCGGAAATGACCGCGAGCTTTCCACTGTTCCCCATACGACGCATGGATCAATCATCCCGGAGCGGACACTCGCGCCCGGACCCCCGCCACGCCGCGGCAGGTTGCAGTTGCGTACCGTTTAGCGCAGCACGTAGCCGTGCATGAGGGTCATCACCGCGGCCACGCCCTGTTCCTTGCTGCGCTCCGGGTTGTAGGTCTGGCGGTCCAGGCCCACCACGAAGATGGCACCGAACATCGCTGCCTCCAGGCCGCCCCGCGCAACCTTGGTGTCCACGGGGTACTTCCGGGCCACGTTTTCCAGGGCCGCTCCGATCACGCCGATCAGCTCGGCCCGCAGCTCCGCGAAGAGCTGACCCCATTCGTTCGGCGTCTTCCAGTTCTCGCTGACCCAGAGCCGGGCGAAGGAGGGGTAGTCGTCCATGAAGTCCATGGCCTGGCCCAGCATGGCTTCCATGGCGTCCAGGGGATCGGCCTCCGGGTCCGCGATGCTTTGCAGCCGGCCCAGCATGATGTCCACGCCGTGGCGCAGCAACTGGGCGATCAGGTCCGACTTGCTGCCGAAGTTGTAGTACACCGTCCCTTTGGACACCCCGGCCGCGGCCGCGATCTCGTCCACCGTGACCCCGGCTGCCCCGCGCTCGCCGATCAGCTCCATCGAGGCCTCGAACAGGCGCTGCTTGGTGACGTTGGTCCGGGCCGGACGCAGCTTCCTGCCGGCGTCATCCTTCCTGCCGGCGTCATCAGGGGTGCTCATACGGCGATCTCCGGCTTCAGGGTCTTCAGGGTCCAGTACTTGTGCTTGCGGACGGCCAGGGTGGACAAGACCGCGCCCAGCAAAGTGTAGCCAAGCAGCCCGAACGCCGTGGGCAGGATCATCGAGAGGTCACCGCCGTAGACCAGGTGCCGCATGCCCGTGACAACATAGCCCATCGGCATGATCTGGTGCACCACGTGCAGCGGTTCCGGGATGGTCTGCCAGGGGAAGGTGCCGCCGGAGGACACCAGCTGCAGCACCAGGAGGATCAGCACCACGAATTTTCCGGGCGTGCCGAGCAGGGCCACCACACCCTGGATGATCGCGCTGAACGCCATCGCTGCGGCCAGCATGAACAGCCACATCAGCACCGGATGCGCCGGGTGCAGCCCGAGCCCGAAATTCACCACGAGCGTCAGGATGCTGGCCTGCAGCACGGACACCGCGAAGAACGGCAGCCAGCCGCCCACGGCGATCTTCCACGAAGGCGCGTTCGAGGCCAGCGCCCGCCGGGTGATGGGCCGCATGGCCTGCACCAGCATGAACACGCCGATCCACAGGGCAAGGGTCAGGAAGAACGGCGCGAGCCCGGCGCCGTAGGACCCGGCCTCGGCTTGCGAAACGTTGTTCACCGCCACGGGGTCGGCGATCACCTTGGAGACTTCGCTCTTCTGCGCGTCGTCCGGGTTCGGGATCTTCCCGGCACCCTTGGCCAGTTCGTCCGCCAGGGTGCGCGAACCGTCCGCGGCGGTGGCGGCGCCGCTGGCGAGCCGGGCGGCGCCGTCGTCGAGTTTCGCGGCACCGTCCGCCAGGGCGGAGGCTCCGTCCAGCGCCGTCTGCTGCCCCGCGGCGAGGGTGGCGGCTCCGGCGCTGAGCTGGCCGGCGCCCGTGGAGGCCTGGCCGATCGCCCCGGTCAGGGAGGGGGTCGCGCCGGCGAGCTTAGCGGCTCCGGCGCTCACCGCTGCCGAGCCGTCCGAGAGTTGCTGGATCTTCGCGGCGTCGGCGGCGATCTTCGCCTTCGCGTCAGTGACCGGGGCCGAGGCTGCCGCGGTGTCGTAGTCGGCGAGGATCTTGTCCGCCTGCGCTTGGTCGATGACTCCGGCGTCCATCAGCCGCTGGTTGGCGGCGATCACGCGGTTCCGCGCTCCGGCGTCGAACGCTTCCAGCTGCCCGACGACGTCCTGCACCTTCGCGTTCAACTGCGCGTTTCCGGCGGCCACCTGTGCGGCGCCGTCGGCGAGCTTCTGCGAATCCGCCGGGAGGCCGGCGGTCTTGTCCTTGAGTTCGGACAGGCCGGCGCTGAGCTGGCCCACCCCGGCGTTGAGCTGGTTCGCGCCGTCGCGCAGCTTGGTTTGCCCGGCCACGAGCTCGCCGGTGCCGCTGCGCAGCTGGCTGGTGCCGTCATGCAGGGTGGCCGCGCCCGAGCTGAGCTGCCCGACGCCGTCCGCCAGCTTGGCTGCCCCGTCGGCGGCCTTGACGATCTGGGCGTGGATGGTGCCGAAACCCGTGAGGAGCTGGTTGGCCGTTTCCTCGCCCACTTCCTTGGCCACCGTGGAGTGCACGGCGGCGGTGAGCTTGTCCACGATGGTGCTGAGCAGGTAGTTGTTGGCGTCGTTCGTGGTCACGTTGAGCATCGCCTGGTTGGCGGCGTCGAAGCTGCCAGGCGAGACGAGGTTGGCCGAGAAGTCCTTCGGGATCTTCAGGGCGAAGGCGTACTTGCCGCCCTGCACCCCGGCGTCGGCCTCCTCTGCGGTGTCCACCTGCTGCCAGTTGAAGACATGGCCCTCCACGAGCGAATCCGCAACCTTGTGGCCGGCCTGCAGTTCTGTGCCGTCTGAGGACCTGGCGCCGGCGTCCTGCACCACGAGGGCGGCGTCGATCTTGTCCAGGTTTCCGTACGGGTCCCAGTTCGCGTACAAGTACACCGCACCGTAAAGCAGCGGAACCATGGTCAGGGCAAGGATGGTCAGTTTGGGCAGCAGTCCGCCGGTCATGCGCTTGAGTTCGGAGCGGGCCAGCCGCAGAACAGTCACGGTGCAGTCCTTTGCAGGGTTTCAGTCTCGGGTACTTCCGGAGTGGCGTCCGCCGCGCCGGGTGCGGTGTCTGTTTCCTCGGCAGGCTCCGGCACGGCATTGCCGATCGTGGCGGTGGCGCCGCCCCAGCCGTCCGGGAGGGCGGAAACGACCGCGACGACGGCGAGCGGCCGCCCGGCGTCGTGCGCCAGTTGCCCAAGGCGAGGGAGCCAGTCCGCAGGATCGGAGCTGTGCCGGTCCGGGGAGTCGAGCACGAGGAGATCGACGGCGGGGTCCGCGAGCGCGAGGGCGGTCAGCAGTTCGAGGCGCCGCGCCGCGGGGAGCTGCTCGATCCACAGATCGGCGATGTCTTCGAAGCTGTTCACCTTGAGCCAGGGCTTGCTCAGCAGGGCGCCACGGTAGCGCCGCGGGATGAGGGCGAGGTCCTCGGTGACGAGGTCCCCCACGCTGAGGTGCTGTTCGGGTTCGTTGACGCCGGGGGAGTCAAGCAGTGCGCTCGCCGAGCGGATCCTCTTGGTCTTGGAGTTGCCGTCCCAGCGGAGAATGCCGCTTCCCGGCTTCATCCGGCCGCTGAGTGCGAGGGCGAGGGCGGTGCGCTGCTCCTGCCCGTCCCCGCTGGCAAGCAGAAGGCTGCCGCGGCGGATTTCGAGGGAGGTGGGCGGCAGGAGGTCGGCGCGGTGGCCGTTGATCTGGAGTTCCTGTGCGGTGAGCACCGATGGACCTTTCGAGAGCCTGATGTCACCACCATTCTATTTGAACTGACTAGTCAGTTCAAATAGAGCTCACAGGCCGTACTTTTCCAGGAGCCGCAACCACACTTCGCTGAGGGTGGGGAAGGACGGCACCGCATGCCACAGCCGCTCCAAGGGCACCTCGCCCACGATCGCGATCGTGGCCCCGTGCAGCAGTTCCGCCACCCCGGGTCCCGCGAACGTGGCGCCGAGCAGCACGCGCCTGTCCTCGTCCACCACCAGTTGCGCCCACCCCTTGTAGTTCTCCGCGTACAGCTGCGAGCCCGAGACGTTGATGGGCAGTTCAACCGTGCCGGCCCGGAGTCCTCGCTCCTGTGCCTGGCCCAGGTTCAGGCCGACGCTCGCCACCTCGGGATCCGTGAAGACCACGCTGGGCACCGCATGCTCGTTGGCCGTGGTGGTGACGTGGCTCCACGGCTTGGGGGCGCGGTGCAGCTTCCCCTCGGACCGGGCCACGATTGCGTCGCCCGTTGCCCGCGCACTGTACTTCCCCTGGTGGGTCAGCAGCGGGGTCCCCGCGGCGTCGCCCGCCGCGTACAGCCAGAGCCCGCTGGTTCCGTCGCTCGCGGCCCCCTCCACCAGCCCGGTCGAATCGGTGCTGATCCGCACCGCCGGCGGGCCGTCGTCGTCCTCCGCTTCGGCGAGCCCCACACTTTCCAGCCCCAGGTTGTCCAGGGAAGGCCTGCGGCCTGTCGCTACTAGGAGCTTGTCGGCGTCAAGGACCTTGCCGTCGTCGAGGGTGACGGAGAAGGACTGGTCGTTGGTGCGGACGCTGAGGACTGCGGTCCCCGTGTGGAGGGTGACGCCGTCGGCCCGCAGCCCGGCGGCCACCAGCTCCGCCGCCTCTTCCGGGAAGGCGCTGAGCAGCCGGCCGCGGGCCACCACCGAGACCTGCGATCCCAGCCGGGCAAAGGCCTGCGCGAGTTCCACCCCGGCAACCCCGCCGCCCAGCACCACAAAGCGTTCGGGGACTTCACGGGCCGAGGTGGCGCCGCGGGTCGTCCAGTACGGGGCCGAACGGAGCCCGGGAATGTCCGGGATGACGGGGGTTGAGCCGGTGGCTATGACGACGGCGTGCCGCGCCTTGAGCGCGTAACTGTTGCCGTCCACTCCGTCCACCTGGACCTCGCGCGGGCCGGTGATGCGGGCGACGCCCCGCACCAGCTCGATCCCGGTCTCGGAGAGCCACCGGACGCCGCCGTCGTCCTGCCACCGGTTGGTGAAGTAGTCCCGGTACTTCAGCACGGGCGCAGGGTCCAGGACCTTCGTGACTGAATCGGCCGCGCCGGGGACGGACTGGGCGACATGCAGGGCGGTCCCCGGCCGGAGCAGGGCCTTCGACGGGATGCAGGCCCAGTAGGAGCATTCCCCGCCCACCAGTTCGGATTCGACGATCGCTGCGGTGAGGCCTCCCCGGATGACGCGGTCGGCGACGTTTTCGCCGGCGGCTCCTGCACCGATCACGATGACGTCGAATTCCCGGGAGCGCTCCTCAGTCATGAGAGAAGCCTACGCCTGTCCTTTCTCCGCGGTATCCGGGGCCGCGGGCTGTTTTCCGGGCGGAGGTGGGACATCCGATATTGTCTTGAGCTGGGCGGGTACGGCGCACTAAGCTCGCTTCAACACCGTCACCGGACTGGTCCGGACCCGCACCCGCGGACCGCCCGAACGAAGTCCGGACTGCGAGGGGAGCAAGGGTGGAATCGGGCATGGCTCGGCAGGCACGGTATGGCGCGCAGTCCCGGCTCAGGGCCCTGCAATCGGACATCATGGACCTCATCCTCGAACGGGAACTCGAAGCCGGGGACCCCCTGCCCACCGAGAACGAACTCGCCGCCTCGCTGGGCGTCGGCCGGAACACACTCCGGGAATCGCTCAAGGTCCTGCAGGCGATGGGCGTGATTGAGATCCGCCATGGCTTCGGCATGTTCGTCGCGCCCACAAATTTCGATGCCCTGGCCGAAGGACTGATGTTCCGCGGGCGGCTGTCACTGCGCCAGAACGGCGAGGATGCCCTGCAGCTTCTCGGCATCCGGCAGGCCCTGGAAACGGGACTCCTTCCGGCCGCGGTCGCCGCGAGCACGCCCGGCCACCTGGAGCGGCTGGCTGAAGCCGTCGAACACCTGGAGCAGCTGGCCCAGGCGGGCGAACACTCCGCCGCGGCCGACGCCGAATTCCACCGCCGCCTGTTCGAACCCCTCGGCAACGAGCTGCTGCAGCAGTTGCTCGGCGTTTTCGGGAAGGTCCACCGCAAGATCCAACTGGAGGCAGGTCCCGCCACGGACGATGCCGCGGCCGTGGCCGCGCTGCACCGGAAGATCTACGACGCCGTCGCGGCCGGGGACGCCGCGGCCGCGGGCGGGCTGTTGGCGTCCCGTTTCGAGGAACTACGGGCGAAGATCGGCGCGCTGGTCGCCGGCCGCTGAGGCGGGCCTTCAGCTTGCCCGACGGCGGCGGGCCGGGCGCCCGGGGCCGGGCACCCGCCGTCGTACTACTTCCCGAGTTTGGACAGGATGGCCGCCAGGGCGGCCCGCACACCGGTGCCCAGCGTCGGCTCGATCACCGGGGCGAAGAAGGGCGAATGGTTCATCGGCACGGGCTCGCCGGAGTCGAGGACTTCCCGGCTCATGCCGCCGAACATCCAGTACACGGACGGCACCCCGATCGCCTCGGCGAAGGCGCCGAAGTCTTCGCTGCCCATCATCGGCTCCACCAGTGCCACTTTGTCTTCGCCCAGTACCGCGCGGAAGGCCGTGATGAGTTCCTCGGTGTCGGCGGGCTCGTTGTAGTTGCGAGGGAAGGTGTAGAGCTCCGCGATCTCCGGCTGCGGCGCCCCGGACGCTTCGGCCTCGGCCAGGATGATCCTGCGGACCGCCGCCAGGACCTGGGCACGGACCTCCGGCTCCAGGGTGCGGATGTTCAGCGTGAACTCCGCAGTGGCCGGGATGATGTTCTCCTTGAGGCCGGCGTGGAAGGTGCCCACGGTGACCACTGCGGCCTTCAGCGGGTGGACCTCGCGGGACACGATCGTCTGGAGCCGCAGCACCATCTGGGCGCCGAGGACGATCGGGTCGATGGCCACTTGGGGCTGCGAACCGTGGGACTGCCGGCCTAAGACCGTGACCTTCAGGGAATCGGCCATCGCCATGGCGTTGCCGATGCTGATGTTGATGGTCCCGGCCTCGTTGCCCATGACGTGCTGGCCGTAGATGATTTCCGGCCGCGGAGCCTTGTCCCAGATCCCGTCGTCGATCATGGCCTGCGCCCCGGCGGCGGTTTCCTCGCCCGGCTGGAAGATGAAGACGATCGTGCCGCTCCATGACTCCGGGGCGCCGGCGAGCAGTTCGGCCGCCGCCAGGAGCGTGGTGACGTGGGTGTCGTGGCCGCAGCCGTGCATCACGGGCACCTCGGTGCCGTCGGCCATCACGCCACGTGCCGTGCTGGCGTAGTCGAGGCCGGTGGCTTCGAGGATCGGCAGGCCGTCGGTGTCCGCGCGGAAGCCGACCACCGGTCCGTCGCCGTTGCGCAGCACTCCCACGACGCCGGTGCCGCCGCAGGCGAAGTTGCCGATGCCGAGGGCATCAAGCCGCTCCGCGATGAAGCGGGCCGTGTCGTGTTCCTGCATGGAGAGCTCGGGATTGGCATGCAGATGCTTGTACATTGCGTGCATCCGGCCACGGAGGTCCTCGCTGAGTTGTCCGTTGAGGGCGGCGGTGAGCGCGGCGCCGGTGTGGGGGAGTGCCTCGGTCATGGCCAGGTCTCCGTTCTCTAGGTGGCTTCCCGGCCGCGCCGTCCGCGGCCTGCTCCCACGCTATTGATGGATCGCTGCCTTTACCGACCGACCGGGCGTTCAGGGCGCTCTGTGACGAAAAAAGAACGGCAGAAAAAGAAAAAGGCCCGTACCGCCGAAGCGGTACGGGCCTTGTCTGTGCGCCCAAAGGGATTCGAACCCCTGACCTTCTGTTCCGTAGACAGACGCTCTATCCAGCTGAGCTATGGGCGCATTCTGTGCTTTCACACTTTGGTTCGTGGGCTTCGCTTTTTCGCTCGCCCCCCGAACCTCAATAAACTTTACGCGAGATCGGCCCATCCGCCAAATCGAGGGCGTGTAATCTGGCCGACTATACCGGTCTATGTGACCTTGCTCACTAAAATCGCCGGTTTTTGGGTCACAATCGTTGATTTTCCGGGCTTTTGCTCCGAAAGGCCCATGAGGTCCCACGTCCTAAGCCGAAATGGTCTACTCCGCGAGACCTAGCATTTAGGACACACCACTGACCCCGACGAAGGGAACCGCAATGGGCGACCTGGCGCGACTGCCGCTGCTTGAGAAGGCACCCACTACGCACGCACGCCTGCTGGCCTGGGTTGAAGAAGTTGCAGAACTCACCCAGCCTGACCGCATCCACTGGGTGGACGGCAGCGAGGGCGAATACAAGACCCTGACCGAGGAACTCGTCGCAGCCGGCACGCTGAAGCCGCTGAACCCGGAGACCTTCCCGAACTCCTTCGCGGCGTTCTCCGATCCGGCAGACGTTGCCCGCGTCGAAGAGCAGACCTTCATCTGCTCCGAGAACGAGCGCGACGCAGGCTTCACCAACAACTGGATGGCCCCGGCCGAGATGAAGCAGAAGCTGCGCGGGCTGTTCGCCGGCTCCATGCGCGGCCGCACCATGTACGTCATCCCCTTCGTCATGGGGCACCTCGACGCCGAGGATCCCAAGTTCGGCGTTGAGATCACCGACTCCGCCTACGTTGTGGCCTCGATGCGCATCATGGCCCGCATCGGAACCGACGTGCTTAACCGCATCACCCAGACCGACGCGTTCTTCGTGCCGGCCCTGCACTCCGTGGGTGCACCGCTTGAGCCGGGACAGAAGGACGTCGCCTGGCCGTGCAGCCCGGAGAAGTGGATCGTGCACTTCCCGGAGGAGCGCTCCATCTGGTCCTTCGGTTCCGGCTACGGCGGAAACGCCCTCCTGGGCAAGAAGTGCTACTCGCTGCGCATCGCCTCTGTCATGGCGCGCGACGAAGGCTGGCTGGCCGAGCACATGCTCATCCTCAAGCTCACCTCGCCTGAGCAGAAGGTCTACCACGTAGCCGCGGCCTTCCCGTCCGCCTGCGGCAAGACCAACCTTGCCCTCCTGGATCCCACCATCAAGGGTTGGAAGGCCGAGACCCTGGGCGACGACATCAACTGGATGCGTTTCGGCAAGGACGGCGAACTCCGTGCCGTCAACCCTGAGGCCGGCCTGTTCGGCGTTGCTCCCGGCACCGGCTGGGGAACCAACCCCAACGCCATGCGCGCCATCGCCAAGGGCAACAGCATTTTCACCAATGTGGCTCTCACTGACGACGGCGGTGTGTGGTGGGAAGGCATGACCGAGGAAACCCCGGCGCACCTCACCGACTGGCAGGGCAACGACTGGACCCCCGAGTCCGGCCGCCCCGCCGCGCACCCGAACTCCCGTTTCTGCACGCCGATCGACCAGATCGACATGCTGGCACCGGAATACTTCGCTCCGGAGGGTGTGAAGGTTGACGCGATCCTCTTCGGCGGCCGTCGCAAGACCACCATTCCGCTGGTCACCGAGGCCCGCGACTGGTCCAACGGCATCTTCATGGGTTCCACGCTGTCTTCGGAGACCACGGCTGCCGCTGCCGGTGCCGTCGGCGTTGTTCGCCGCGACCCCATGGCCATGCTGCCGTTCATCGGCTACGACGCAGGTGACTACCTGAACCACTGGGTGAACCTGTCCGCCAAGGCCAACCCGGAGAAGCTGCCGAAGATCTTCCTGGTGAACTGGTTCCGCCGCACGGCCGAGGGCGGCTTCGCCTGGCCGGGCTTCGGGGACAACTCGCGTGTGCTGAAGTGGGCCATCGAGCGGATCGAAGGCAAGGCCGACGCCGTCGAAACCCCCATCGGTTTTGTTCCGACCGGTGAGTCCGTCGACCTGGAAGGCCTGGACATGACCCCGGCCGAGGTCGAAGCGGCTGTCCGCGTGGATGCTGCCGAATGGGAGACCGAACTGGCCTCCATTGAGGAATGGTTCGCCAAGTTCGGCGGGTCCCTTCCCGAGGCACTGCAGGCCGAGCTGGACGGGTTGAAGAGCCGACTGGCCTAGACCTCTTAGGGACAACGGCGTCCTTAAGGCGACGGCGGCCCGTCACCTTCCACTGGAAGGTGACGGG
>NZ_QYLP01000092.1 GCF_003614925.1 Arthrobacter celericrescens | reverse complement strand
TTCCGCAACCTTGCCAACTACATCGCCCGATCACTCCTCGAGACCGGCGGATTCAGACCCCGATTACACCCTCAAATGCGATGAGCCATTTAAGGCATGGACGTAGGCTGGGGTGCTCATTCTCTTCGGCGCCCCTAGGAACTTGCCTGATCACGACGGTGGGCAGTCCGGGTTCAATGCGCTCAGATTGGGGCAACACAGTGCCGCGGAAGCCTGCTAAGCAACGGAGCTATAGTCAATGCGGCAATGTCCCGTTCCTGATCCTCGGTTCAGAACTGGTGAAGCCGACAGGGTCCTCGGAGAGGGCACGCCGCACGCACTCCAGGTGGCTCGGCCCGACGTCGGGCAAAGTGTCCAGGCTGAACCAGCCCACCGCGAGGTTTTCGTCGTCGTTGACTCGGGCCTCGCCGGCGACGTAGCGGCACCGGTACTCCACGCTGAGGAAGGTGCACACATCGCCATTGGGGAACGTGATGGGGCCGTTGACCACCACATCCAGGAGCCGCTCCACCTCCACGACCACGCCGGTTTCTTCCTCGATTTCCCGCACGAGTCCGCTGGCCGGCTCCTCCCCCGGTTCCAGGATGCCGGTGATGAGCGCCCACCGTCCGTTGTCGGCCCGTTGCCCGAGCAGGATCTCGCCCGCGTCGTTGAAGACCACCCCGCGGACGCCCGGCAGCCACAGAGGATCATGGCCGATTTTTTCGCGGAGTTTCAGGACGTACTCGGGTGCCGGCATGGAACCAGCCTACGGCCTGCCAAGCGGGTTCAGGCGGGGAGCACCGCCATGGCCGCGGCGGCGCCCGCGAGCATGAACGGTCCGAAGGGAATGGCGGAGCTGAGGGTCCCGCGCCGCGTGGCCAGGACAACCAGGCTCCACAGCCCGCCGAAAAGGAACGCCAGGAACGTCCCGGCGAAGATGTGCGTCCACCCGAGGTAGCCCAGGTAGAGGCCCAGCACGCCCGCCAGCTTGACGTCCCCGAATCCCATGCCGGGCGGATGGATCAGCCGCAGGACGAAATAGAAGAGCCACAGCGCCGCTCCCCCGGCCACGATCCCCAGGACTGGCACCCCGAAAAGGCCGGCGCCGGCGTCGGGCATGTCCTGCAGCGCGCCGGACACGGCAACGGCGAGCGCCGCCCCGGCAAGCAGCACCCCGGCCACCCCGTAGGACGGGAACACGATCCGGTTGGGCAGCAGGTGGTGGCGGACGTCGATGATGGTGAGCCGGACCGCCATGACGGCGAAGTAAAGGCACGCCGCCAGGACCAGCCAGAAGGCCACGGGGCTGGCGCTCCACAGTTCACTGAGTCGTCGGATCACTCTCGGATGCTATCCGTTTTGCCGGCGGAGCCGCTCGGGCCGGGCCGTATTATGTGGATATGGGGCGCTACAGTGCAGATTCCGGGGGCGGAAACACCCCTGACATGTCCTCCACATTCCGCAATCTCTGCCGGTCCTCGCCGTGGAAATGGACCAGCCTCCGCTTCGAATACCGCGACCTTCCCGGTGACGGCAGCGGCCCGGTCAAGGCGTGGCTGCGCCGGCCGGGGGCGCTGCGTCTTGAGAGCGCGGACGGCGTGCTGCTGCACAGCACCACGGGCATCAACGATTCCCGGGACAGCTTCTACGTCCGCTCCAGCCGCAGTTCCTGGCTGCTGCCCGCCCACCTCGTGACGCCCGTGTACGACGGCGCCGGGCTGGTCCGCCGCCGGCCGGAAGCCGCGTACGGCGAGCCGTCCTTCGGGAACGGCCGCCTGGCGGCGGCACTCGATCCGGTGGAACTTGCCGGCAACGCCCCGGTGCCCATCGAGTTCCCGGAAAGCAATCCCGTGACGCTCGGCCCGGTGCGGGAGGTGGACCACGAGGGCCGCCCGGCCCTGGAATGCGTGGTGGTCCCGGGGCCCAATTACACGCCGGCGGACGCCGGTTCCCCGTTGTGCCTGCCGGGCAGGACCCGGCTGAGGATCGATTCCGGCACGGGCGTGTGCGTGGCGAGCGAAGCGCTCGACGGCGGCCCGGCCGGCACCGGGCATTGGATCCGTATCCTCGGCGTGGACGAGTACATGCTGGACGACTTGTTCCTGGCCGAGTCCATGAACCTGAGCGACGTCCGCCAGCACATCAGCTGGGAACCGGGCGCCTAGCGGCTAGGGCACCGCGGGCGCGTTACGCTGGGCCGATGACCTCCCTCACGGACATCTGGCCGGCCTTCGGGCTTATCCTCACCACGCCGCGCTTGCAGCTGAAACCGGTCCAGGACACGGACCTCCCTGCCCTGCTCGACGCAGCCCGCAGCGGAATCCACGAACCAGGACGCAACCCTTTCGGCGTCCCCTGGACCGAAGTGCCCGAGGAGGAGCTCGGCCCGAACATGGCCCGCTGGCACTGGACCTGCCGCTCCACCACGACCCCCGAAAAGTGGACCCTGCTGCTGGGCATCTGGCACGACGGCGAAATCATCGGCTGCCAGGACGTCTCCGCCAGGAATTTCAACTTCCTGAAAACGGTCGGCACTGGCTCCTGGCTAAAGCAGTCCATTCAAGGCCGGGGCCTCGGCAAGGAGATGCGAGCCGCCGTCGTCAGCTACGCCTTCGACCACCTCGGCGCGGAAGTCGCCGAATCCGAGGCTGCCGCCTGGAACGAAAAGTCCCTGGGCGTCTCCCGCTCCCTCGGCTACGAACTGAACGGCACCTACCGCACCAACTGGGGCCCGAAGGTCGAGGAAGTCCAACGCGTCCGCCTCACCCCGGAAACCTTCAAGCGCCCCGACTGGACCCTGAAGGTAGAAGGCCACGAACTGTTCGCGAAGTTCCTGGGGATCCACCAAGAGGCAAAAGGCGACATACCCACGAGACGGGACGGCGGTCCTTCGGCGACATACGCACGAGCGCGGCTGCGGCCTCCCGTAGGGAGCGCATCGCCGACCAGAGCACAGCGAAGGTCGCCCAGCGACCGCAGCGGAGCGGCGGGAGGTGTCTAAGCGACCGCGGGATGCCGCCGCCGCGCGGACGCAGCAACGGCGCGGCACCCAAGGCGAGGTGCCGCGCCGCGAGTTGGACTTAGCCCAGCCGGGTTAAATTTCCGCCCCCTCCAGCAACTCCGTAACCAGCGCCGCGATCGGCGAGCGTTCGGAGCGGGTGAGGGTGATGTGGCCGAACAGCGGGTGTCCCTTGAGGGTTTCGACGACGGCGGCCACGCCGTCGTGCCGTCCGACCCGGAGGTTGTCGCGCTGGGCGACGTCGTGGGTGAGGACGATCTTGGAGTTCTGTCCGATGCGGCTCATCACCGTGAGCAGGACGTTCTTCTCGAGCGACTGGGCTTCGTCGACGATCACGAAGGCGTCGTGCAGGGAACGGCCGCGGATGTGGGTGAGCGGCAGGACTTCGAGCATGCCGCGGTCCATGACTTCCTCGACGACTTCCTGTGAAACCAGCGCACCGAGGGTGTCGAATACGGCCTGTGCCCACGGGTTCATCTTTTCCGACTCCGAGCCGGGCAGGTAGCCCAACTCCTGGCCGCCGACGGCGTACAGCGGGCGGAAGACGATCACCTTGCGGTGTTCGCGGCGTTCCAGGACGGCTTCGAGGCCCGCACACAGCGCCAGGGCGGACTTGCCGGTGCCGGCGCGCCCGCCGATGGACACGATGCCCACGGAGGGATCCATCAGCATGTCGATGGCGAGCCGCTGTTCGGCGGAGCGTCCATGCAGGCCGAAGACGTCGCGGTCACCTTTGACGAGGCGCACCTGCTTGTCGGCGCCCACCCGGCCGAGGGCCGAGCCGCGGTTGGAGAGGAGCACCAACCCGGTGTTCACGGGAAGCTCGGCCGCCGCGGGGATGAACACCGGTTCGTGGCCGTACAGCGTGCCGATTTCCTCTTCGCTGGCTTCCACCTCGGCCATGCCGGTCCAGCCGGAGTCCTTCACGAGCTCGTTGCGGTATTCGTCGGCGAGCAGGCCCATCGCCGAGGCCTTGACGCGCATCGGCAGGTCCTTGGACACCACCGTGACGTTGCGGCCTTCGTTGGCCAGGTTCTTGGCGACAGCGAGGATCCTGCTGTCGTTGTCCGCGCCGCGGAATCCGGCGGGCAGGACCTCCGTGGAGATGTGGTTCATTTCCACGCGCAGGGTGCCGCCGTCGTTTCCGATGGGAATGGGCGTGTTGAGTCCGCCGTGTTTCACGCGCAGCTCGTCGAGCAGCCTCAGTGCCTTGCGGGCGAAGTAGCCCAGCTCGGGATCGTGGCGTTTGCCTTCGAGTTCGGTGATGACCACGATCGGCACAATGACTTCGTGTTCGGCGAAGCGCAGCAGCGCCCGCGGATCCGAGAGCAACACGGAGGTGTCAATCACATAGCTCCGGCCGGTTGCTTTGCCGGCCTGCGGTGCCTTGGCTTTGGGGCTCCGCTTGCTGCGAGAGGTAGCTGCACTTTCCCCGTTGGAAACGATTACGGGCAGTTGCTCAGAAATAGCCACATCGACTCCAGCCCCGGGCGTTCGCCCGGCTTATTCGTGAGGCGGCTCGGCCGAAGGCCGGGCTCGGCCCTCCACGTATAAGGTGCGATGTTTCGCTCCATCTACTGGCCTCCCCGATCAGCGGGCGGTTTTGCCTGCTGATGGGATTAACGTATTCCCGGGCATTTACATTTCCGGTGACAAACTGCGGCGATTCGCGTGTCCGCGGTGTGAACTTCATGTGAACCCCGGCCAACCGAGGTCGGGATTCCAGGAGGAGTCAGGCGCCGAAGCGCCGCTGCCGTCCCGCGTAGTCCCGCAAGGCCCGAAGGAAATCGATCTTGCGGAAGGCCGGCCACAGGGCCTCGCAGAAGTAGAACTCGCTGTAGGCGCTCTGCCACATCAGGAAGCCGGAGAGCCGCTGCTCGCCGGAGGTGCGGATCACCAGGTCCGGGTCCGGCTGGCCGCGGGTGTAGAGGAAGCGGGAGATATCGTCGACCGACAGTTCGTCCGCCACCTCGGCCATGTCCCGGCCCTTGGCGACGGCGTCGTGCAGGAGTTCGCGGACGGCGTCGACGATCTCGCGGCGGCCGCCGTATCCGACGGCGACATTCACGTGCAGCTTTTCGCGCACCGGCGTGCGGGCGGTGAGTTTGTTGAGCCGCTCGGCGAGGTAGTCGGGCAGGAGCTCGGGGGCGCCCATGGCGTGCACGGAAATGTCCGGGGCTTCATCCAGGCGGTCCATGGTGTTGGCGATGATGCCCATGAGCAGGTCCAGCTCCTCGCCGGAGCGGCTCATGTTGTCCGTGGAGAGCATGTAGAGGGTGACCACTTTGACGCCGAGTTCCTGGCACCAGCCGAGGAACTCGTGGATCTTGTCCGCGCCGGCCTGGTGGCCCTCACTGGTGGGGGCGTTGAACTGCCGGGCCCAGCGGCGGTTCCCGTCAACCATGACGCCGATATGCCGCGGAATCCTGTCCGTTTCGAGGGCGCGCAGGAGCTTGCGTTCGTAGAAGCCGTAGAGAATCCCGGGCAGCTCCATCCGGATCTTCACCTGACTTCCTTCACTCACCACAGACCCGGGCGAGGTGCCGCAGGCGCATCACCTAGGCTACCGCCCCGGGCCGGAATGGACGTGCACGCACAGTCGTGAAGCGAAGCCGCCAGAAGTTACTCGTTGGTAACCTACCGGATCGTAGCCTATTCTTTAACAATGTCGGAGCTCTTGGCCAAACCCCTCTGGCGCGGCTGGATCCACGCCGTCGCCGCCCCGTTCGCCGTCGCAGCAGGAATTGTGCTCGTGACCTTGGCGCCCGGCCCGGACCGCAAGATTGCCTCCGCGATCTATGCGGTCACCGGGGCGCTGCTGTTCGGCGTCTCCGCCGTCTACCACCGGGGCACTTGGCCAGAGAAGCGGCGGCTGCTCCTCAAGCGACTCGACCACAGCAACATCATGCTGGTGATCGCCGGCAGCTACACCCCCTTGGCCTGGTCCCTGCTGGACCGCCCCACGGCGGTGCTGCTCTTGTGGCTGATCTGGGCGGGCGCCCTCCTCGGTGTGCTGTTCCGGGTGCTGTGGACGCATGCACCGCGTTGGCTGTACGTGCCGATCTACGTAGCGCTGGGCTGTGCCGCGGTATTCTTCCTGCCGCAGTTCTTCGCGGCGAGCGTCCCGGCGGCGGTGCTGATCTGCGCCGGCGGTGTGTTCTACATCGCGGGAGCCGTGTTCTATGGGCTGAAGGCGCCCAACTTCCGGCCCGGGGTCTTCGGCTTCCACGAGCTCTTCCACGTCTTCACCGTGCTGGGGTTCGCGGCGCACTTCATCGCGATCATGCTCGCGGTACTGCGCTAGTCCCGCGTCCCGCCCGCGGGCAGGAAGTACGCGCTGCCGTCCGGTGCCCGTTCCACCAGCTCCACGTCGACCAGGTAGCGCCGCAGCAGGACCGGGTCGTCACTGTACTCCCCGAGCCGGGCGCTTAACGTCCGCTCATCGATCACCTCGCCCGGTGCGAGGACCTGCCCTGCGACCCAAGCCAGGAGCAGACGCCGCTGTTCCTGATTCGCCGGATACCTGTCGATCCGCCCGTCGCTCCGCAGGAACCTCTCAAGTCCGGCCCCGTCCGCGCGTCCGGGACGCCGGAGAAACCGCTGGAGGTACTCCCGGCTGACGCCGGGAGCGGGTTCGGCACCGGCAAGCACCCCGGCGTTGGCCAGGGCCGCCCGCGCTTTGCTCCGCTCCAAGGCGGAGAGCCGCCTGCCCTCCCGGTCGGCCTCTTCGAGGACCACTTCAGCCAACGCAATCCTGGTCTTTTCATTGAGCAGCAGGGCGATCAGACCGCGCCATTCCACGCCGCTCATCGCTCCCCCGTGTCCGCCCGGCTGCCAGTCAAGGCCGCGAGCTGTTCCCCGAGTTCCGCGGGCGAGGTGACCGGCCGCTGGCAGACCATGCCCCGGCACAAGTACACCTGGGGCGAACCGTCCGACGCGGCGCCGCGGTGCTCCAACAGCGCAACCGGTTCCTGTTCCGGACCCTGCCGGCCGCCGTCGGGATTTTCCTGCACGGCGACCACCATTCCCGGGCTCGGCGAGCGCAGCAGTGCCAGGTGCAGTTCCCGTCGGGCGGGTCCGTCCGGCCCGGCCACCGCGGCCTCGAGCGGGCCAGCAAGGGCTGCCTGCCCCGTGGCCAGGAGCCAGCCGGCCACCCGCGGCGCTCGGCTTGCGATGGGCGGCAGGAGGTTCAGGATGTTCCCGGCCATGGCCCGCTGGTCGTGCGAGCCCGAGTAGGCGGACGATGTCAGCAGGGCCCCGGCGAAGGCGGCCGCACCGCTGGGGGCGGCGTTGTCGAAGGGATCCAGGGCCGGGAGCTCGCCCGACGCGCGGAGCACCTGCCCGGACTCCCCCGCCGAATCGGTCAGACGTCCGCCGGCGGCGAAGCGGTCGGCGGCTTCCGCGAGCAGCTCCTGGGCGAAGGTGTACCAGCGGACGCGGCCCGTGACGGCATACAGCGCCAGCAGGCCGTCGGCGCAGAAAGCGTAGTCCTCCAGCAGGCCGCCGATTCCGCGGGCCGTCCCGTCATGGGAGACCCGGGCGAGCCGCGCCCGCCCGGGTTCGCCGTCGCGCGGCTCCCCGGCGTCCCAATGCACTCGCTGCAGGTAGCCGGCGATGTTCTCCGCCGCCTCGATGAAGCGGGGTTCGTCGAGGATGGCCCCGGCGTCAGCCAGGGCGGCGACGGCCAGTCCGTTCCAGCCGGCCACCACCTTGTCGTCCCGTTCGGGCTGGGTGCGGAGCGCGCGTTCGGCCAGCAGCACCGGGCGCGAACGCTGCCACAGTCTGGCCTCCTCGGCGTTGAATCCGCGGCCCGGATGCAGGGGCGAACCGTCCTCGGACACCGTCCCGCGCGGGGCGACGTTCATCAGCCGCGCCACCGCGGGCCCGTCCTCCGGCCCGAGGGCAGCAACCAGCTGCACGGGATTCCACAGGTAGGTGGCGCCTTCGTGGTGGACGCCGTCCATCACGGTGTCGGCGTCCAGGGAAGAGGCCAGGCCGCCCTCCGCGACTCCACCCAGCCCCAGCGCACCGATCATCCACGCCGCCGCTTCCCGGGCCACGGCGGCGGCTTCCTCCGCCGGGAAGACGGCGTCCCCGCCCAGCCGGACCCAGTGGGCGTACACCCGCACCAGCTGGGCGTTGTCGTAGAGCATCTTCTCGAAGTGCGGCACCGACCAGTCGCCAGTCACGGAATAGCGGGCGAATCCGCCGTCGAGCTGGTCCCTAAGGGCGGAGCGGGCCATCGCCGCCAGGGTGCGCCCGGCCATGTCCCGCGCCGCGTCCGACGTCCCGGACGGGACCGCCGCGTGACGGATGAGGAACTCCAGCACCGTCGACGGCGGGAACTTGGGCGCCCGGCCGAAGCCGCCGTCGGGGTCTTCCGAGCGCCCCAGCACGCGGACCGCCTCGGCGGGCAGCGCGGCGTCGAGCGCTTGCGGGACGGCGTCGAGCACGACGGCGGCACCCGCCTGCGCGTCCGCCATCCCGGCGGCGAGACCGTGCGCGTTCTGCTCGACGGCGTCGCGGCGTTCCAGCCAGGCCTCGCGGACCGCTTCGAGCACCTGCAGGAACGACGGCCGGCCGGGCATGGGTGCGGGCGGGAAGTAGGTTCCGGCGTGGAAAGCCAGGCCCTCCGGGGTGAGGAAGACGGACATGGGCCAGCCGCCTTCGCCGCTGATGGCCTGGGTGGCGGCCATGTAGACCGAATCGACGTCCGGCCGCTCCTCGCGGTCCACCTTGATGGCCACGAAATGGGCGTTCAGGTAGTCCGCGGTGGCCTGGTCCTCGAAGGACTCATGGGCCATGACATGGCACCAGTGGCACGCGGCGTAGCCGATGGACAGGAAGACCGGGACATCGCGCGCCTCGGCAAGCGCAAAGGCGTCGTCCCCGAAGGGCTGCCAGTGCACCGGATTGTGGGCGTGCTGGCGCAGGTAGGCCGAGGGCTCGGAGCCGAGAGCGTTGAAGCTCCCGGGCTCCGCAGAAGGGCGGCCGGCCGTGGGGCCAGCGTCAGCGGGCTGCTGCTCCGCCATCACCATCGGCCTCGGCATCGGTGCCGCCCTCGGCGGCAAGTCGGGCTTCCTCGACCTGGGCGCGGTAGCGGACCCGGCGGATCCTGCGGACCATGTCCACGATCAGGAAGGTCGTGAGCACCACGATGAAGGCGGTGAGGATGAAGCCCCAGGTACCGGGCGTCACCTGGTCCTCCGTCAGGCCCGGCCGCAGGGACGGAGACGGCGAAGGCGCCGGTGTCGTGGCCAGGGCGAGGAGCAAGTGGTGCACGGTTCAAAACCTTCTGTGGGAGGTGCTGGCTGCCGGACGGTGCTTTCCGCACCTGATTTCTACGTCTGATAGAAATCTCCGGCACGTTCTATCTTAGCCCTGCAAACAGGTCCTTCTCGGGCAGTTCGGCCTCGACCCGGGAATGCACCAGGGTGTAGTCCTCCCACGGCCACACCGTGCGCTGCAGGTCCGGTGAAACCGCGAAGAAGAAGCCTTCCGGGTCGATCTGGGTGCGGTGGGCCCGGAGCGCGTCGTCGCGGAGCTCGAAGTAATCCCCGCAGTCCACTTGTGTGGTGGTCTGGTGGGCAGGCCGCGGCGGGGTGTGGCCCTCGGCGTCGGCCTCCAGCCAGGCAGCCAGGCGGGCCGCGTACGGCGACTGTAGGCCGGCCTCCTCGAGAGCGAAGTGGAGGGCGCGGAACCGCTCGGGGCTGAAGGCGCGGTCATAGTAAAGCTTGGCCGGGGCCCAGGCCTCGCCGGTGCCCGGGTAGCGCTCGGGGTCGCCCGCCGCGTGGTAGGCCTCGACGGCCACCTTGTGCGCCATGATGTGGTCCGGGTGGGGGTAGCCGCCGTTCTCGTCATAGCTGAGGATGACGTGGGGCTTGAAGTCGCGGACGAGCCGCACCAGCGGCGCGGCGGCGCGTTCCAGCGGCTGCAGCGCGAAGCAGCCCTGCGGCAGCGGCGGCACCGGGTCACCTTCGGGCAGCCCGGAGTCCACAAACCCGAGCCACTGCTGGCGGATGCCCAGGACCTTCGCGGCGGCGTTCATTTCCAGCCGGCGGGCGCCGGCCATGTCGCGCTTGGGGTGCGGCGCGTCCTCCATGCCGGGGTTCTGTATGTCACCTCGGGAACCGTCGGTGCAGGTCGCCACCATCACCTCGACGCCGGACGCGGCGTACATCGCCATGGTCGCCGCGCCCTTGCTGGATTCGTCGTCCGGGTGCGCGTGGACCGCGAGGAGGCGGAGCGGGGCGGCGGAGCTGGGGGATGTGCTCATCCTTCAGGCATTCCTCTTTCTGGTGCTGCCGGCCGGGGTGCTGCCGGCGATGCTTGGCCTGCGTGCGGGTGGCAGGTGACGGGCTGGTGCAAGGGAGCCGCCGGATGCGCACTAAACTGGAGGGGTGACTTCGGAAGACCCCTCGGCTACGGCGCTGCCGGCAAGTACCAGCCTAGCCAATCGCTACGGCGGCCAAAAGCGGCGCCTCGGGCGCAAGGGGATGCGGAACCTGGTCATCGCGGCGCTGCTGCTGGGCATCGGGTTCATGGCCTGGATCGCCACCACCAGCGCCACTGCCCCGGTCACCTTCAAGGACATCGGATTCCACGCCACGGACGCCACGCAGATCGAGGTGGATTTCCAGGTCGCCAAGTTCCCCGGCGCAACGGCCAAGTGTGCTGTTAAGGCCCTGGATTCCAAGTTCGCGGTGGTGGGCTGGAAGGTGGTGGAGATCGGCCCGAACGAGCCCAAGGACGGCGCGGACGGCGGCCGCACCACCATCCACCGGCTGGCGCTGCGGACCGAGTCCGAGGCCGTTTCGGGCGTCGTGGACAATTGCTGGATCGTGGCCAGCGGCCACTAGGGCGGTGTGACGCGCGACTCCTTTGGCTTTGGTTTGTCCACAGGATTGACTACACTGGATCAATACCTCTACCCCGCTGAGCTGGTTACTGAGTTCCACGAGTGGCCACCGCTGCGGGGTCTTTTGCTTGCAGATCCATAAGGAGAAGTCCGTGTCTACCACCAACAGCGCAACTGCAGCGTGGCTTACCCAGGACGCATATGACCGCCTGAAGGCCGAACTGGAGCACCTGTCCGGGGCCGGCCGCGCGGAAATCGTCCAGAAGATCGAAGCTGCGCGCCAGGAAGGCGACCTGAAGGAAAACGGCGGCTACCACGCCGCCAAGGAGGAGCAGGGCAAGATCGAGGCCCGCATCCGCCAGCTGACCGTGCTGCTGCGCGATGCCCAGGTGGGCGAAGCCCCGGCCGACGACGGAATCGTCGAGCCCGGCATGCTCGTCGTTGCCCGCATCGCCGGTGATGAGGAAACGTTCCTGCTCGGCTCCCGCGAGATCGCCGGCGATTCCGACCTGGACGTCTTCAGCGAGAAGTCCCCGCTCGGCGTCGCCATCATGGGCCACAAGGAAGGCGACAAGCTCAGCTACACCGCCCCGAACGGCAAGGAAATCCCGGTGGAGATCGTGTCCGCCAAGCCGTTCACCGGCTAAGCCAGCGGTTTAAGCACGACGCCGGCCCTCCCCTTGTGCGGGAGGGCCGGCGTTTTGCTTTAAGCCGCCCAACTGGCTCGCAGTTAAGGCCGTTTTGAACCGTCAAAACGGCCTTAACTGCGAGCTACTTGGGCCGGCCGGAGGAGCACTGCGGCGAGGACGCCGCCCGCCGCGCCGCCCAGGTGGGCCTGCCAGGACACCACGCCCATCACGCTGGGCAGCACCCCGAACAGGATCCCGCCGTAGGCCAGGAACAGCACCACGGACAGCAGGAGCTGCCACCAGTTGCGGTTCAGGACGCCGCGCACCAGCAGGAAAGCGAACAGGCCGAACACCAGCCCCGACGCCCCAACCGTCACGCCCCCGCCGATCAGCCAGACCGCCACACCGGACCCCAGCCAACTCAGCGCCATCGTGGTCAGGAAGACCCGCAGTCCGGAGAGGAACACCAGGAAGCCGAAGATGATCAGCGGCAGGGCGTTGGAGAACAGGTGCCCGAAGTTGGCGTGCAGCAGGGGGAACGTCAGGATGTCCAGCGCCCCGTCCAGGCTCCGCGGGCGCAGGCCGAAGGTGCGGTTGAGCCCGTGCAGGAGCAGGGTGTTGATCAGTTCGATCACGGCCAGCAGCGCCACGAAACCGCCCATGAGGAGCAAGCCGCCCTTGGCACGCGCCGCGAGCGACTCCTTCCCGGGCGCCGGGGGCTCCGGTGCGCTGCCGCCGAGGTAAGCCATCCTGGGCCCCGTCAGTGCACCACGATGGGCTGGAAGCCTTCGGCGCGGAGCGCGGCGAGGACCTGCTTGCCGTGTTCGTGGCCCTTGGTTTCCAGGTTGATGGTGATGGAGACGTCGCCCATGCTGATGGCGCCGCCCACGCGGGTGTGGTCCAGGCCGGTGACGTTGGCGTCGTTCTCGGCGATGATCCGGGCGATGGTGGCCAGCGAACCGGGGCGGTCGTCGAGCATCATGCGGACGGTCATGAAGCGCCCGGCCGCCGAGAGGCCGCGCTGGATCACCTTGAGCATGAGCATGGGGTCGATGTTGCCGCCGGAGAGCACCACTGCCACCTTGCCGGGGTTTTCGATGGTGCCGTCCATGAGCGCGGCCACGCCCACGGCGCCGGCCGGCTCCACCACCATCTTGGCGCGTTCAAGCAGGAAGATCAGCGCCCGGGCGAGGGAGTCCTCGCTGACGGTCACGACGTCGTCGACCAGTTCGCGGATGATGCTGAAGGGCAACTGTCCGGGACGGCCGACGGCGATGCCGTCCGCCATGGTGGACACCTTCTTGAGCGGCACCAGGGCGTCAGCGGCGAGGGAAGGCGGGTAGGCCGCCGCGTTCTCGGCCTGGACGCCGATGATCCGGATCTCACGGCCGAGTTCCTTGGCCTTGGCCTTGATGGCCACCGCGACGCCGGCCAGCAGCCCGCCGCCGCCGACCCCCATCAGGATGGTATCGACGTCGGGAACCTGCTCCAGGATCTCCAGGCCGATGGTGCCCTGGCCGGCCACGACGTCGACGTTGTCGAAGGGGTGCACGAAGACGGCGCCGCTTTCGTCCGCGTAGCGCTGGGCCTCGGCAAGGGCCTCGTCGACGTTGTGCCCGTGCAGGACGACTTCCGCGCCGTGGCTGCGGGTGGCGGCGAGCTTGGGCAGGGCGACACCGAGCGGCATGTAGATGCGGGCCTTGATGCCCAGGCTCTTGGCGGCGACGGCCACGCCTTGGGCGTGGTTGCCGGCCGAGGCGGCCACGACGCCGCGGGCCTTCTCCTCGGCGGAGAGGCGGGCCATGCGGACGTAGGCGCCGCGGACCTTGAAGGAGCCGGCGCGCTGCAGGTTCTCGCACTTGAAGAACACTTCGCCGCCCACCATGGCGCCAAGCGCCCGCGAAGTTTCAATCGGCGTCTTGGTAATAATGCCCTCGAGCAGTTCCTGCGCCTTAAGGACATCGTCCAGGGTGACGGGCAGGGTTTCGAGGGTGTTCACGGATTACTCTCCTTTGTCGGTCTCGGCTGCCGGGTCCTGGCCGGGGCCTGGCCGGACGGCCGCTTCATGGGTGGGGGCAACATTGCCGCCCGGGGACTGCTTGCCGCCGTGCGCCTGGCGCAGGCCGGCAGGCCGGGTGTCCTTGAGGTTGGGGTCCTGGTCGGGATCCTGCACTTCGGCTCCGGCCTCCCTGTAAGAGGCGGACAGTCCTTCATCATGTTCCCACGTCCGGGCGGCAATATAGCGCACCGCCGTATTTGCTACGGCAAGCAGCGGCACGGCGAAGAGGGCGCCGGGGATCCCCGCGAGGTAGGAGCCGGCGGCCACGGACAGGATCACGGCCACCGGGTGCAGGGACACGGCCTTGCCCATGACGATCGGCTGCAGGATGTGGCTTTCCAGTTGCTGGACCAGCAGCACGATGCCGAGCATGATCAGCGCGTTGACCCACCCGTTCGCCACGAGGGCCAGCAGCACGGCGATCGCACCAGTGACGAGGGCACCCACCACGGGGATGAAAGAGGCGATGAACACCAGCACGCCCAGCGGCAGGGCCAGCGGGACGCCGATGATCGCGGCACCGGCGCCGATGCCCACAGCGTCCACGAACGCCACGAACATCTGGATGCGCACGTAGCTGACCATCGAGGCCCAGCCGCGGCGTCCGGCGCCGTCGGTGGCCGCGCGGGCCCGTTTGGGCAGCAGACGGACCAGGAAGCTCCAGATCCGTGAGCCTTCCAGCAGGAAGAAGATCAGGATGAACAGCGCCAGGACCAGCCCGGCGGCGAAGTGGCCGGCTGTGCTGCCGAAGGACAGCGCCCCGCTGAGGATGCTGCTGCTGTTGTTCTGCAGCGCGTTGACGCCGTCTTCGATGTACTTGTCGATCTGGTCGGCCGTGATGTGCAGCGGCCCGTCCGCGAGCCAGGACTGGACCTGCTGGATGCCGGTCAGGGCCTGCTGCCACAGTTCACCGAATCCGGTGGCGAGCTGCCGGCCCACGAGCGCCAAGGCACCGGCGATCAGCCCGATGAAGCCCAGCACGGTGACCGCTACGGCGAGTCCCTTCGGCATGGCCTTGCGCAGCCACGCGGTGACCGGGTGCAGCAGGCCGGCCAGCAGGGAGGCGACCATCAGCGGGATGATGAGGAAGCTGACCCTGGACAGGAGCCAGATGAACGCCCCGACCACCAGCAGGATGAGCCCGATCCGCCAGGCCCAGGCTGCCGCGATCCGCACGCCGTAGGGGATGTCCTGCGCGATTTCGTGTTCGGAAAGCCGGGGTGCAACTGCCGGACGGGCAGGCGGCGAAGAGGGTGTGGCGTCTGGTGTGGGCGTCATGCCCCCATAATTCCGCAGGCGGGGCCGGATGGGAAACCGCCCGGCCCGGCCTGGGGAAAGAACTCAGAGCGCCGCCGAAATCCCCCAGCGCATGGTGAAGGACGCGCCGGGCTCCAACCACCGGAGGCCCTCGCCCGTATTGAAGGCGTTCGCGGGGCCGGTCATGGGCTCGATCGCCACCGCCTTGCTGCGGCCCGGGAAGTTGCCTGTGACGAAGACGTGCACGTAGCCGCAATTCTCGTCCTGCTCGAGGGAGACGCTGCGTCCGTCCGGGTCACTGAGCACGTGGCGGGCCATGCCGCCGTCGAACACCAGGTCCGTATAGGCGACGTCGATGTCCAGGTCCGCGACGGCGGCCCCGCGACCCAGCGCATACTCACCGTCCGCGGGGGCGGCACTGCGCGGGATGAGCCGCTCGTCCGCCACCAGGCGGGTGGCTGCGTGCACGGTCAGCCGCAGGTCCTCCGGGGCGGTGTCGCCAAGGCGCAGGTACGGGTGGGCGCCCAGCACGAACGGCGCCGCGGAGTGGGAATCGTTGATGAAGGTCTGCGAGACGCGCAAGGCCAGCCCTGCATCGATTTCGTAGCGCACCCGATGCCGGGCCAGGAACGGGTAGCCGTGCTGCGGGAAGATCATGGCTTCGAGGGTGACCGAGAACTCGTCCTCGTCCACCAAGGCGTACGAGGCGTTGCGCAGCAGGCCGTGGCTGGCGTTGTTGCGGCCCACCTCGGTGATGTCGAGCTGCTGCTTGGCGCCGTCCAGGTACCAGACACCGTCCTCCACGCGGTTGGCCCACGGCGCCAGGGTGATGCCGGTGGCACCGGGCGGGAGCTCGTCATCGTTGTAGCTCTCAGTCAGCTGCACGCCGCCGCGGCTGAACAGGCGCAGGCCGGCGGCCAGCTCGGTGACGACGGCGAGCGCGTCGCCGCGGCGGAGCTCGTACTGGCGGCCGCTGGCAAAGCGGCGGGATTCGGTCTGTTCACCGGCGGTCTCGGTAGGCATGGCATAACCGTACTGTATCCGCAGATGTGATGTTTTGTTAATTTATTTGCACTTTTGGTTAGTTGTGGGATGATTGTCACATGACTCGCCTTAGCAGCACTTTCCTCGCCGACGGCCGGGAGCTGATGTATTTCGACGACGCCGGCACCCCGCCGCGGGACCCCGCCTCCCTGGTGGACCACCGCAGCCTTCCGCCGCGTGCCGAGCCGGGCGAAGTCCGCTTCGACGCCCTGAGCGGTGACTGGGTGGCTGTCGCCGCGCACCGCCAGACCCGCACGCACCTGCCGCCGGCAGACCAGTGCCCCATCTGCCCCACCACACCGGACAACCCCTCGGAAATCCCGGCGCCGGACTACGACGTGGTGGTTTTCGAAAACCGCTTCCCCTCACTCGGCCCGGCCACGGGAGAACTGCCCGGTGCCGGGAACTGGGACCACAACGGCTGGGGATACACTGCACCGGCCTACGGCCGCTGCGAGGTGGTTTCCTTCACCCCCCAGCACACCGGCTCCTTCGGCGAACTCAGCGAACAGCGCGCCCGCACCGTGATCGAGGCCTGGGCACAGCGCACCGAGGCCCTGAGCGCCCTGCCCGGCATCAAGCAGGTCTTCCCCTTCGAAAACCGGGGTGCGGACATCGGCGTCACCCTGCACCACCCGCACGGACAGATCTACGCCTACCCCTACATCACCCCGCGCGCCGGGATCCTGGCTTCCGCGGCAGCCGCCCATTTCGAACGGAGCGGCGGCAAGGAGACCCTGGCCGAATCCATCCTTGGCGCCGAACGAAGCGAGGGAAGCCGGATGGTCCTGGAGGCGGAGCACTTCAGCGCCTACGTCCCCTTCGCCGCGCGCTGGCCCCTGGAAATCCACCTTGTCCCGCACCGCCATGTCCCGGACCTGGCCGCCCTGAACGGCGCCGAACGCGACGAACTGGCCGTGGTGTACCTGGAACTGCTCAGGCGGCTGGACCGGCTCTACCCCACGCCCATGCCCTACATCTCCGCCTGGTACCAGGCACCCTTGGAACCCGCGCTGCGCGAATCCGGCCGGCTGCACCTTCAGCTGACGTCCCCGCGCCGCGCCGCGGACAAGCTGAAGTTCCTCGCCGGCTCCGAAGCAGCCATGGGAGCATTCATCAACGACACCACCCCCGAGGCCGTCGCCGAAAGGCTCCGGGCCATTGCAAGCCCCGCCTTCAAGGACACCCTCCAGCAAGGAGCACGCGCATGACCCCCACCCGGGCCGGGCACCACACCGGCGGGCAGCTCCACGGCGGGCTCGCCGCCCGCTTCGAGGAGGCGTTCGGGACAGTGCCCGACGGCGTCTGGCAGGCACCGGGGCGCGTGAACCTGATCGGCGAACACACCGACTACAACGAAGGCTTCGTGCTGCCTTTCGCGATCGACAAGACCGCCAAGGTGGCCATCCGCCTGCGCAGCGATTCCTCCGTGCGGCTGCTGTCCACCTACGGCGACCAGGGCATCGTGGATGCGGACCTGGCGGAGCTTACTCCCGGGTCCGGCAAGGGCTGGAGCAAGTATCCGTTGGGTGTTGCCTGGGCCTTGCAGCAGCGGGGAATCGCGGTGCCCGGCTTCGAGCTGCTCCTGGACTCCGACGTCCCGCTGGGCGCCGGCCTCTCGTCCTCCCACGCGATCGAATGCGCCGTCATCAGCGCCCTGAACGACCTCCTCGGCGCCGGACTATCCGCCGAACAGATGGTGCTGGCCACCCAGCAGGCCGAGAACGGCTTCGTCGGCGCCCCCACCGGCATCATGGACCAGTCGGCGTCCCTCCGCGGCAGCAAGGGCAAGGCGGTGTTCCTGGACTGCCGGGACCAGAGCGTGCAGCTGGTCCCCTTCGACGCCGAATCCGCGGGCCTGGTCCTGCTGGTGATCGACACGAAGGTGTCGCATTCCCACGCCGACGGCGGATACGCCGCGCGCCGTGCGTCCTGTGAGCTGGGTGCCCGGCTCATGGGCATCCCGGCACTGCGCGACGTCGCCGTGGAACAGCTCGACGACGCCGCCCAGGTCCTCGACGACGTGACGTTCCGCCGGGTCCGGCATGTGGTCACGGAGAACGCGCGCGTGCTTGAGGCGGTGGAGCAGCTGGCGGCAAAGGGCGCGGGCAGTATCGGCGGGTTCCTGGACGCGAGCCACGTTTCGATGCGCGACGACTTCGAGATCTCCTGCGCGGAACTCGACCTCGCCGTCGACACGGCACGGACCAACGGCGCCATCGGGGCCCGGATGACCGGCGGCGGTTTCGGCGGCTCGGCGATCGCCCTGACCCCGGTGGAGCTGGAGCAGCAGGTGCGCGACGCCGTCGTGCGGTCCTTCGCGGACGCCGGCTACACCGCACCGGACATCTTCACGGTCACCCCCGCAGCAGGCGCCTCCCGCCTGGCCTAAGCAGGAACGGTTCGCGGGCTGGCGCGGGCGTAAGCTGGGGCCATGACTGAGGCTGTCATCGTGTCCATGGTCCGCAGCCCGATCGGCCGGGCTTTCAAAGGCTCGCTCAAGGACGAACGCCCGGACGACCTGGCGGCTGCCATGGTCACCGCGGCGCTGGCGAAGATCCCGGCGTTCGACGCCGGGGCGGGCGCGGGCCTCGGACTGGACGACCTCTACCTGGGGTGCGCGGAACCCAGCGGCGAGGCGGGCTCGAACATGGCCCGCGTGGTGTCCGTGCTGTGCGGGCTCGACTACGTCCCGGCCGTCACGGTCAACCGTTTCTGTGCCTCCAGCCTGCAGACCCTGCGGATGGCCTTCCACGCAATCCGGGCCGGCGAGGGCCATGCCTTCCTTGCCGGGGGCGTGGAGTCCGTGTCGCGGTACCAGAACTGGGCCGGTGCCGGGGAAAGCGACGCCGGCGCGCACAACCCGCGCTTCGAGGCCGCCAAGCAGCGCACAGCCGTCCGGGCGGCGTCGAACACTCCGTGGACGGATCCCCGGCTCGGGGACCGCCTGCCGGACATCTACATCGCCATGGGCCAGACCGCGGAAAACGTCGCCACCACCTACGGGATCAGCCGGGCGGAACAGGACGAATGGGGCGTGCTCAGCCAGAACCGGGCCGAGGCCGCGATCGCCTCGGGCTTCTTCGCGCGCGAGATCACCCCGTACACCCGCAAGGACGGCACCGTGGTGGAGCGGGACGACTCGCCCCGGGCGGGAGTGACGATGGAAGGCGTCAGCGCCCTGGAGCCGGTGTTCCGCCGCGAAGGAACGGTCACCGCCGGGAACGCCTGCCCGCTGAACGACGGCGCGGCCGCCGTCGTGGTCATGAGCAGCTCCCGCGCGCGGGAGCTCGGCCTGACACCGATCGCGCGGATCGTCTCCAGCGCGGCGAGCGCCCTCTCCCCCGAGATCATGGGCATGGGGCCGGTGGAATCCAGCCGGCGCGCACTGGACCTGGCCGGGCTGACCATGGCGGACATCGACCTGGTGGAACTCAACGAAGCCTTCGCCGTGCAGGTGGTGGCCAGCGCCCGCGAGCTGGGCATCGACCCGGAGAAGCTCAACGTCCACGGCGGCGCGATCGCCCTGGGCCACCCCTTCGGCATGACCGGGGCCCGGATGACCAACACCCTGCTCAACGGCCTGCGGGAACGCGACGGCACGTTCGGCCTGGCCACCCTCTGCGTGGGCGGCGGGCAGGGCATGGCCGTGGTGTTCGAGCGGCTCAGCTGAGGCTCGGCAAACGAAAGGGCCCCGCCGAAGCGGGGCCCTCTCGTTGCACCTGGTGCTGTGGTTAGTCGTCGCCGCGCAGGATGGCCAGCAGGCGGATGATTTCCACGTACAGCCACACCAGGGTGACGGTCAGGCCGAACGCGGCGGTCCAGGAGTAGCGCTCCGGGGCGCCGGCCCGGACGCCTTCCTCGATGCTGGTGAAGTCCATGATGAGGGAGAACGCGGCCAGGCCGATGGCCAGCAGGCCGACGATGACACCGAGCGGGATGCCGAAGATCTCGAAGCTAGTACGCAGGCCGAAGGGTTCGGTGACGGCCCCGGTCATCATCATCACCATGTTGATCAGGGCGAAGACCGCGTAGCCGATGAGGGCGATCATGAAGAAGCGCATGGCCTTGGGGGTGGCGCGCACTTTGCCGCTCTTGAAGAGCAGGAGGGTCACACCGGTCACCGCCACGGTGCCGATCACGGCCTGCAGGCCCACGCCCGGGAACATGCCGTCCAGGATGCGGGTGAGCCCGCCCAGGAAGAAGCCTTCAAGTCCCGCGTAGGCCAGGATCAGGGCCGGCGAGGGCTGCTTCTTGAAGGTGTTCACCAGGGCCAGGACAAAACCGCCGAGGGCGCCGACGATCATCAGCAGGCTGGCGGTGCCCATCGGCACGAACAGCGTCACGGCGGCGCCGAGCACCACCACGGCGAGGCAGGCCGCGGTCTTGATGATGACGTCGTCGAACGTCATCCGGCCGGTTTCGACCGGGCCGGCGGCTGGCCGCTGGTACATCTGCTCGAGCTGTTCGTTGCTCATTCCCGGCTGCTGGGCCTGCCAGCCGGGCTGGCCAAACTGGTTCTGGCCGAACGGGTTCTGGCCGTACTGGGGCTGGCCAAACTGGTTCTGGCCGTACGGGTTCTGGCCGTAGGGGCTTTGGCCATACGGATTCGCGGGAACAGGCGGTGCCTGCGTGGCCCCACGGAAATTCTTTCCGTTGAAGATCGGGTTGCCGCCGAGTGCCATGGTGGGTTGTCCTCCTGAATAAGGGCGAAGTGATAGTTCACGCTACCAAGTCCTACGCATGGCGGACCGGGAAAGTTCCACCTTGTCACCACAGTTTAGGAACGTTCTGACGCTTGTTGGATTTTCTTTAGCAACGCTGAACATATTGTTGCCTCGGACTTCACAGTTGTTATCTGATCGCGACCTCCGGAGCCCCTGCGCGCAGCATTATTCACGCTCGCTCGGCGGTAGCATAAGCACGCATGGGTGATGCATGTCACACAGCGGAGGCTACGAAAGCTGTTGGCCTGACCCATGACCGTTCGCACCGGCTGCAATGGCGCAGCGGTACCACCCCCAATGTGGAAGGTTTTCCATCTTGAGAAGCACAAGCAGAGAGCGGTCCAAGAGACCGCATGCGGGACTGCGGCAAGTCACGGGGGCGCTTTTCGCGATCCTCGTGGCACTACTGCTGGCAGCACCCGCCGCGCAGGCAGTCACCCCTTCGCCTTCGCCGTCGCCCGCTCAACAAGGTTTTCAAAACAGCATCAGCGGCTTCCTCCGCGACGACGCCCGCGCGCCGATCCCCGGAGTCCGGATCACCGCCAAAGGCAACAATTTCGAAGGCACGGCGACATCGGGCGCCAACGGCTCGTGGACCATACCGGTGCCGTCCAAGGGCACCTACACCGTTGAACTGGATACCTCCACCCTGCCCGAAGGCATCAAGCTCGCCGAGGGCCAGCAAAATCCGCGCGACGTCTCCTTCAGCCAGACGTCCAACCTGTCGGTGATCTTCGCCTTCGGCAAGGGCATCGTGGTCCAGGGCCAGAACTTCGGCCAGGACCTGCTCAACCGGCTCGTGGCCGGGGTGAGCTTCGGCATGCTCCTTGCCCTGGCCTCGGTGGGCCTGTCCCTGATCTTCGGAACCACCGGCCTGACCAACTTCGCCCACGGCGAGATGGTGACCATCGGCGCCCTCGGCGTCTTCGCCTTCAATGCCTGGGGGCTGCCCGTCTGGCTGGCGATCGCGCTGGCCCTTGTGGTGGGTGCAGCCTTCGGGTATATCCAGGACGCCGGGCTCTGGCGTCCGCTGCGGCGCCGCGGCACCGCCTTGGTACCGATGATGATCGTCTCGATCGGCCTGGCCCTGGCTGCCCGGTACGTTTTCCAGTTCTTCTTCGGCGGCGATACCCAGCAGCTACCCGGTTCGCAGGTCACGGACGTGCAGCTCGGGCCGATCTCGGTCTCGCCGAATACCCTCTGGTCCCTGCTGATCGCCGCCGTCGTGATCGCAGCCCTGGGCCTGCTCCTGCTCAAGACCCGGCTCGGCAAGGCCACCCGTGCGGTGGCGGACAACCCGGCACTGGCCGCCGCCTCGGGCATCGACGTCGACCGCGTCATCCGGATTGTCTGGGTCGTCGGCGGGTTCCTCGCCGCCCTGGGCGGCATCCTCTGGGCGTACTACCGCCCCGGCGTCACCTGGGACATGGGAACGCAGATCCTGCTTGCCATCTTTGCCGGCGTGACCCTCGGCGGCCTCGGCACCGTGTTCGGCGCCCTGGTCGGGTCACTGGTTGTCGGCATCTTCATCGAACTGACCAGCCTCGTGCTGCCACCGGACCTGAAGTACGTCGGCGCGCTCGTCGTCATGATCGTGGTCCTTCTCTTCCGTCCGCAGGGCATCCTCGGCCGGCGTGAGCGTGTGGGTTAGGAGCAAGCAATGGATTTCGGAAACATCCTCTCTCTCGCGCTCGGCGAAATCGTCACCCCGACGACGGCGGCCTACGCGCTTGCCGCGCTCGGCCTCGCCGTGCACTTCGGCTACTCAGGCCTGCTGAACTTCGGACAGGCCGGTTTCATGGCGGTGGGCGCCTACGGCTTCGCCATCTCGACACTCACCTTCAAGGTCCCGTTCGTGGTCGGGTTCCTGATCGCCTTGCTCTGTGCAGTGATCTTCGGGCTCCTGCTCGGTGTGCCCACCCTGCGGCTGCGCGCTGACTACCTCGCCATCGTCACCATCGCCGCGGCGGAAATCATCCGGTACATCGTCACCACCAACACCCTGTTCCGGGTCACCGGCTCCGCGGACGGCCTGTCCTCCTTCCAGCGGGAATTCGATTCCTTCAACCCCTTCCCGGCCGGGACCTACATCTTCGGGTGGAGCAACCGGGAGTTCTACGTCCGGGTCGTCAGCTGGGTCATCGTGATCCTGTGCGCGGTGATCGTCTGGCTGCTGATGCGCAGCCCCTGGGGCCGCGTGCTCAAGGGTATCCGCGAGGACGAGAACGCCGTCCGCTCGCTGGGAAAGAACGTCTATGCCTACAAGATGCAGGCCCTGGTGATCGGCGGCATCCTCGGCGCCTTGGCCGGGCTCCTGTTCACCCTCCCCCGCGGATCGGTGCAGCCGGCCAACTACGCAACGGAACTCACCTTCTTCCTGTGGACGGTCCTGCTCCTGGGCGGCATGTCCACGGTGCTGGGCCCGATTGTCGGGGCCATGATCTTCTGGGTTGTGCTGTCCCTGACCCAGAACGTCCTCGCCGGGCTCATCGAGTCCGGAGCGATCACCTTCCTCTCGATCGTCCAGGCCGGCCAGCTGCGCTTCATCCTCGTGGGCGTCGCGCTGATGCTGTTGATGGTCTTCAGGCCGCAGGGCGTCTTCGGTAACAAAAAGGAGCTGGCGTTCGCATGACCACTGCAGACGACAACATCGACTACATGACAGACTCCCGGGCAATCGCCGTCGGCGAAAACCTCCCGGGCTGCAAGAAGCGGGACCCGATCGTGGTGGCGGACAACGTCACCCGGAACTTCGGCGGCATCAGCGCCGTCGACGTCGAACACCTCGAGATCCCGCGGCACAAGATCACCGCGCTGATCGGCCCGAACGGCGCCGGCAAGACCACCCTGTTCAACCTGCTGACCGGTTTCGACACCCCCAATTCCGGGGCGTGGACCTTCGAAGGCAACAACATCGCCGGTGTCTCGTCCTACAAGGTGGCGCGCATGGGCATGGTGCGCACGTTCCAGCTGACCAAGGTGATGGGCAAGCTGACCGTCATGGAGAACATGCGGCTCGGCGCGGCCAACCAGCCCGGGGAACGGCTGTCCAGGGCCCTGTTCAAGAACATCTGGGGCGGCCGGGAGCGGGAAATCACCAAACAGGCCGACGGGCTGCTGGAGAAGTTCAAGCTGGATGCCAAGAAGGACGACTATGCGGCGTCCCTGTCCGGCGGCCAGCGCAAGCTGCTGGAGATGGCCCGTTCCCTCATGGTGCGGCCCAAGCTGGTGATGCTGGACGAACCCATGGCCGGCGTCAACCCGGCGCTCACCCAGTCCCTCCTGGACCACATCAAGAACCTCAAGGCCGAAGGCATGACAGTCCTGTTCGTCGAGCACGACATGAACATGGTGCGGCACATCGCCGACTGGGTGGTGGTGATGGCCGAAGGCCGGATCGTCGCCGAAGGCCCGCCCGGCGAAGTCATGAAGGACCCCGCCGTGATTGACGCCTACCTGGGCGCCCACCACGACGTCGACCTCGGCGACGCGCAAGGCATCCGGGAACTCGAGGCCGAACTGGAAGCGGACGAAGAATCGATCGTGGGCACCGAGGACGCCGGCATCATCGCGCCGGAAGTCGTCGAAGCCCGCCTGGAAGAGGAGGAAGGCAAATGAGCGCCACCAGCGCCATGCCGGCCGCTAGCAGCACACCCGCGGAGGACGCCGTCGTCAAGGTCACGGACCTGGTGGCAGGCTACCTGCCCGGCGTCAACATCCTCAACGGGTGCAGCATCGAAGCCCGCAAGGGCGAACTGATCGGCATCATCGGACCCAACGGCGCCGGCAAGTCGACCCTGCTCAAGGCCATGTTCGGCCTGGTGAAGGTGCACTCGGGCTCGGTGGTGGTGCACGGCAAGGACCTCACCGGCCTCAAGGCCAACAAGCTGGTCTCCCAGGGCCTGGGCTTCGTTCCGCAGACCAACAACGTGTTCGCGGCGCTGACCATCGAGGAGAACCTGCAGATGGGCCTGTTCCAGCGGCCCAAGGCTTTCGCCGAGCGCTTCGACTTCGTCACGGAGCTCTTCCCGGAGCTCGGCCGGCGCCGTGCCCAGCGCGCGGGCTCGCTCTCCGGCGGCGAACGCCAGATGGTGGCCATGGGGCGGGCCCTGATGATGGACCCGGCCGTGCTGCTGCTGGACGAACCCTCGGCAGGCCTCTCCCCCGTCAAGCAGGACGAGACGTTCCTACGGGTCCATGAGATCAACCGGGCAGGCGTGTCCGTGATCATGGTGGAACAGAACGCGCGCCGCTGCCTGCAGATCTGCGACCGCGGCTACGTCCTGGACCAGGGCAAGGACGCGTACACGGGAACCGGCAGGGAGCTCATGAAGGACCCCAAGGTCATCCAGCTGTACCTGGGCACCCTCGCAGACACGGTGGAAGGCGAGGGCCAGTAAGGCCAGTCGCCAGCCGAAACACGGCATAAGGAAAGCCCCGGAGCGTTTGCTCCGGGGCTTTCCTTGTGTGTTTGGAGGGGCCGGCTTACAGCTTGCCGAACTCTTCCTGGACCGGGCTCAAGGTGTTGTCATCCTTGTACTCGTAGATGCCGATGTAGGCTTCCGTGGGGTCGCCGGCGTCGGAGAAGGTGATGGGACCGGACTTGCCGTCGTAGTCCACGTCCTTGCCTTCGCGAAGCAGCGTCACGCAGGAGGCGTAGTTGGTGCACTTGTCGCCGCCTTCGGAAACTTCCTTCAGCTTCTTGGCGATGTCCACGCCCTTGGTGCTCTTGGCGGCCTCGGAGGCCAGCGCGATCAGGTTCACGGCGTCATAGGACTCGCCACCGTAGGTGAAGTCCTTCAGCTTCGGGTCCACCGTCAGGAGCGACTTCTTGAATTCGTCCTTCGTGAAGGTACCCGGGAAGGTGCCGTGGGCTCCTGTCATGGTGCCGGCCTTGAAGACCTTGCTGTAATCGGAGGTGTTGCCGTCCACCAAGAACAGCTGCTTGCCGGGGATGCCCTTGGCTGTCAGCAGCGGGATGATGGACTTCGCTTCGTCGAACGTGATCAGCACGATCGCATCCGCCTTGGCTGCCACCACCTTGTCCACCTGGGCCTGGAACTGGGAGTCGCCCGTGTTGTACAGCTCCTCGGAGACGACCTTGCCGCCTGCACCCTCGAAGGATTCCTTCACGTACTTCTGCAGGCCGGTTCCGTAAGCGTCGTTAAGCACGATCATGCCAACGGTCTGGGCACCACAGGTGGCGATGTAGTTGCCGAGGACCTTGCCCTGGAGGACGTCCGACGGGGCGCTGCGCCAGTAGAGGCCCTTGTCGTCCCAGGTGGTGAAGTCCGGGGAGGTGTTGGCGGGCGAGAACTGGATGACGCCGGCGCCGGTGATCTGGTTGATCACGGTCTTCGACACGGAGGAGGACGCGGCACCGATGATGGCCTGCGCCCCGCCTGCCAGCAGCGCGGTGGCCGATTGGGTGGCGGTGTCCGTCTTGGTGTCGCCGGAGTCGCGGTGGGTCACCTGGACGGGTTTGCCGAGCACGCCGCCTGCGGCGTTCACTTCCTTGACGGCGAGGTTCACACCGGCGATTTCGGGTGGGCCGAGGAAGGCCAGGTTGCCGGTCGTCGGCAACAGGGAGCCCAGCTTGAGCGGGACATCGGTAGTGGTGGTCGACGGCGGTACCGGCCCCGTGGAGGGGGCTTCGCTGCTGCCTGCGCTCGCGCTTGCGCTCGGTGCAGGGCAGGAGATACCTCCGGCTGCCGGCGCGCTGGACGACGTTGCGCTGGGCGCTGGCGAACCACCGCAGGCCGTAGCCAGGAACGCGACGCCGATGCCAAGCACTGTGAGCTTGGCTGCACGCGGAGCCGCGTGGGAAAGGTCAAACATATGTTTGTCTCCTCGATCGAAAGGTGCGAACTGCCTTTGATGCGATAGATCAGGTAGTCCTGAATACGACTCAAACTAGTGCAATTGGACCGGGAAGATAAGTGAATCAGGTCACATCCCTATAACACTCGTTGCCTGTGGGGAATCCTGTTCCGGGCGCGGGAGTAGTGTCTGAATTTTGCGGATTCGCGGTGCAGCGCGACGGCGGAAAACGGGGCCGCGGCGGTTGTGCCCCAGCAGGGACTCGAACCCTGACTTTGCGGATTTTAAGTCCGCTGCCTCTGCCAATTGGGCTACTGGGGCGCCCGCACAATCCTAATACGAAAGCAGGAACGCCGACGCCGGGGAAGGCGCCTGCTAGAGCCGTTCGAAAGGAGGCGCGTAGCGGAAGGTGCCCCTGCCGCCGTCGGACGTGCCGCCGTCGGGCATGCCGGACAGCGGCAGCACCTGGAAGTGCCCGCCCCAGGCGGGGTCCGGGGCCGCGATCCCCACCGAGGCTGCCGGGACATAGCCGAAGCGCGGGTAGTACACGGTGCTGCCGAGCAGGGCGATGCCGGCCTCCCCAGCCGCTTCGGCGCGGCGGGCCGTTTCGCGCAGCAGGGCCGAGCCGATCCCGCGCCGCTGCAGGTGCGGCTCTACACTGATGGGCCCGAGCCCGAGGAAGGCGAGCCCGTCCACGGCGCCGCGGGTGCTGATGACGTGGCCCACGATCTCGCCGCCCAGTTCGGCCACGATGCTGAACCCGGGGAGGTATTCTTCGCAGTCGAACAGTTCCTTCAGCAGCCCCACTTCCGCAGGCTCGCCCTCAACCGGGAGGCCGGTGACGGGGCTGATGGAAAACGCCGATGCGGTCAGGGCCAGGATCACGTCGCGGTCCGCCGGGACTTCGCTGCGCAGGACCAGGCCCTGCTGCAGGAGGCCGAGGACTTCCATTGCATGCGCCGCCTGGCCTGTGGGAACCAGGAGATGGTCGTGGTGGAAGCCGGCCAGGACATTGCAGCTGATCCCCGCCGCACCCAGCGCGGCACTGACGGCCGCCGTCAGGCCCACTGCCTCCAGCGCGGAGTGGACCTGCAGGGTGATCCAGGCGGCCACGAAGTCGTAGGCGAGGCCCAGCCGTTCGGCTTCGTCGCGGTGCAGCACCACCGTGAGGCCCTCGGCTTCACGGACGGCAGCTTCGACGTTCCCTTCCAGGGGCTTGCCGTGCGGCCACAGCGCGTAAACATAGTCACCGTCACGGAGGACCGGATGGATGGATGCGAGGAGGGCCGTCAGATCAGTTTCGCCTGCCATGGCAGACAGTCTATGTCCGGGCAGGTGCCCGGCAGATACGACGACGGCGGCCGCCTCCCCGTGTGGGGAGACGGCCGCCGTGGTGCGTTTGCAGGGCCCACGCCGCCCGGGTTCCCTGGCCGAGCGCCGGCGAGGTTAGGGAGGCGGTGGGGATTTACTTGGCGTCGGCGGTGACCGGCGCCTTGTCCTTGTCCTTGTCCTTGTCCTCGGCCGGGGCCGCAGGTGCCGGAGCGGCAGCGGGCTTGGGGGCCGGGGTGGCAGCAGCCACGAAGGCGCCGCGCGGGTTGTCCAGGTCGATCAGCTGGGTGGTGTCGCGGCCTGCGAAGAGGGCCAGGATCCAGCCGAAGATCACGCGGACCTTGCGCTCGACCGTGGGCATGGCCAGGCCGTGGTAGCCACGGTGTGCCAGCCAGGCGAGGCCGCCCTTGAGGCCGATGCGGCCCAGGAGGTTGATGTTGGCAACGCCCTTCCATTCACCGAAGCCGGCCACAGCACCGAGGTTCTTGTGCTTGTAGTCCGCCAGCGGCTTGTCCCAGCGGGAAGCCCACAGGTTCTTGGCGAGCTTCTTGGCCTGGCGCAGGGCGTGCTGGGCGTTCGGCACGCAGGTGCCGTCCGGCAGGCCCTTGCCGGTGAGGTCCGGGACGGCGGCGATGTCGCCGGCAGCCCAGGCGTTCTCGACGATGCCTTCGTCGCCGCCGATGCGCAGGTCCGGGAGGACCTTGACGCGGCCGCGGGGTTCCAGCGGGAAGTCGGTGGAGCGGACCATCGGGTTGGCCTGCACACCGGCGGCCCACACCAGGGTGTCGGCAGCGACTTCCTCGGCCGGGGACTTGTCCGGCATGTTGATCAGCTTCAGGGTGCCCTCGGCGTTGTCGAGGGAGGTGTTTAGCAGCACCTCGATGCCGCGGCTGCGCAGGTGCTCGACGACCCACTCGGCCTGCGGTGCGGTGACCTCGGGCATGATGCGTCCCATGGCCTCGACCAGGATGAAGCGGACTTCCTCCTGCTTGATGCGCGGGTTGTTCTTGACCGCGGCGCGGGCGAGGTCTTCCATTTCGGTGATGCATTCGATGCCGGCGAAGCCGCCGCCGACGACCACGAAGGTCAGGGCCTTGGCTCGCTCTGCGGCGTCGGTCATGGTGGACGCGGCTTCGATGCGCTCGAGGACCTTGTTGCGCAGTGCAACGGCTTCCTCGATGGTCTTCAGGCCGATGCCCTTGTCAGCGAGGCCCTTGATCGGGAAGGTGCGGGTAATGGCACCGGCAGCCAGGACGACGTCGAAGTACGGGATCTCGAACGGAGCGCCGCCGTCGGCCGGGGCAACAACCGCGGTGCGGTTGGCGTGGTCGATGCTGGTGACGCGGCCCTGGATCAGCTCGGTCTGCTTCAGGTGCTGGCGGTGGGAGACGACGGCGTGGCGCGCCTCGATGTTGCCGCCGGCAACTTCCGGCAGGAAGGGCTGGTAGGTCATGTAGGGCAGGGGATCGACGACGGTGACGATGCCGCCGGCGTTCGCGATCTTCTTCTGCAACTTGAGTGCGACGTAGAGGCCGACGTAACCGCCGCCGACAACGAGAACACGGGGACGGTCAATAAGCTCAGGGGTGGGTGCCATGAATCCAGAATAGCGCACTTTGTGAAAATCTTCACTAACTGCATTTGAGGGCTCCCCTGAGGGGCTTCGAGGCTACTTCCTGGCGCCCGGCTCCACTGCGTCGAGGGTGCCTGTGTCCGGTTCTGCGGGCGTCCTTTGGTAGACCCTGCGCAACTGGATTCCGGCGCCCGCCACGATGGCGATGAACACGGCCCCGAAGCCGACCACCACGACGCCGGGGAGCGCGGTTCCGGCATCGGCCGGGGCCTTGGCCGCGGGGACGGTGGGGTCCTTCAAGGTGGGTTTGGAGCTTGCCTTCTTCGTGGGGCTGGGCTCCTGCGTGGGGGTGCTGAAGTCGCCGCGCCGGTGGACCCGGATCCAGTCGCTGATGGAACCGAGCGGGTTGCTCTTGGCCTCGGGGACGGTGGCGCCCAGGGCCGCCTTTGCGTCCAGCACGCCGAAGCCGTAGATCGGGTCCTTGCCTTTCACTCCGGCGTCCTTGGCGGTGCTGACGATCCTGTTGATCACTTGCTTGGCGCTCATCTCAGGCCACTTGGAGCGGATCAGCGCGGCCACGCCCGAGACAATCGGCGTGGCACCTGAAGTTCCTGCCCATTCGGCGTAGCGCCCGCCCGGCAAGCCGCCGACGAGTTCCTCCGCGGGGGCTGCCACCCCGATGCTGATTCCCTGCGAGGACGAATCCACGCTCGCGTTGCCATCCCGGTCGAGGCCGCCGACCGTCAGCACGCCCGGGATCGTGGCCGGCGCTCCGACCTGCACGTTCCCGCCGATGCGGTTGCCCGCGGCGGCGACGATCACCACGTCCTTCTGCTCGGCGTACAGGAAGGCTGCGTCCCAGCTTTGCGGCCACTCCGGGGAGGTGCTGCCGAGGGAGATGTTGATGACCTTGGCACCGTGGTCCACGGCCCAGCGCACGGCCAGCGGGATCTGCTCCTGGTCGGTCTTGCCGGCGGGGTTCGCCGAACCCAACCAGGTGGAGACGGCGAGGATGTCTGCTTCCGGCGCCACCCCGATAATGCCTTCCGGTCCCCCGCTGCTGGTTCCGGACGTGGGCGAGGCCGAAGGGCCGGCTTTCTGGTGGCCGCGGCCTGCGAGCATGGTGGCCACGAGGGTGCCGTGTTCGGGCTTGGCGCCGATGCTCTTCTGCCCGTCCGGGTTGCCCGCGCCGGACACGTCGGTGCCGTCGACCACCGCACCCTTCAGGTCCGGGTGGCGGCCGTCCACGCCGCTGTCGATGACCGCGACCTTCACCCCGGCGCCCTTGGATTCCTTCCAAGCCTCGGAGATCCCGGATTCCTTCAGCCAATACTCCTTGTCGCGCCAGGTGTCGGCGGCGGCGGGCTGCGCCGTGGCCAGGCCGCCGGCGGCCAAAACCGCGGCGAGCCCTGTGGAGGCAAGCAGGCCCGCCAGCGTGGCAGGCAAGGTCCGCCGGCGGCGTCGGGATCCGGAGGTCTTCGGAAGGTGCGTCATCAGCGGGTCCCCCATTACTTGATGCTCAGCGCAATGCCGTCGAGGATGTCGTGTTCGCTGGAGGTGGCACCGGTGATGGTCCCCGCGGTGGACTGCGCAAGCCGCTGCAGGATGCGCCGCCAGACCAACGCGCCGGCGCCGATGACGTCCACCCGTCCGGGGTGCATGTACGGCAGCTTCGCTCGTTCTTCGCGGGTCATTTCCAGCAGTTCCGTGGCGGCCTTGCTGATCTGGTCGAGGCTGAGGATTGCGCCGTGGATCCGGTTGGGTTCGTAGCGTTCCAAGCCGAGCGCGTGCGCCGTGATGGTGGTGATGGAACCGGCCACCCCGACGACGGCGGTGCTGCGTTCCAGCGGAACGGTACCGGCCGCGAGGTCGATGGCGGCGTCGACGTCGGCTTCCGCGGCGGCGATTTCCGCCGCGGTGGGCGGGTCGCTGCGCAGGTGCCGCTCGGTGAGGCGCACGCAGCCGATGTCGACCGACTTCGCGGCGATCACGCCGTCGGCGTCGCCGAGCACGAACTCGGTGCTGCCGCCGCCCAGGTCCACCACGAGCACCGGGTCCTTGCCGCGCGAGGGCAGCACGCTGCTGGCGCCGGCGAAGGACAGGGCAGCCTCCTCATCACCGGAAACCACTTCCGGTTCCACGCCGAACAGTTCGCGGATGCCATCCACGAAGACCTGCCGGTTGCGGGCGTCGCGGCTGGCGGAGGTGGCGACGAAGCGGACTCCCCCGGCGCCGTGCTCCTCGATCAGCCGGGCGTAGTCGCGGCTCGCGTCGAAGGTCCGTTCCAGCGCCTCCGGGGCGAGTTCGCCGGTGGCGTCCACACCCTGGCCGAGCCGCACCACGCGCATTTCGCGCACGATGTCGCTCAGCGGGGCGCCGCCGGCCCCGTTCACGTCGGTCCCGTTCACATCGGCAATGAGCAGGCGGATGGAGTTGGTGCCGCAGTCAATCGCAGCTACGCGCTTCATGCGGTGCCTTCTTCCGTGGTCTGTGCTTCCGTGGCCTGCGAGTCCTGGGACTTCCGGACAGGTGCGGGGCGGCCGACGATGCCGGGCAGGCCCTGCGGTCCGTGGCGGCTGAGGTCCTTGGAGGGCGCCTCGCCCTCGGTCTCCCAGGCACCGACGCAGTAGCAGCGGTCCTTGGTCCACCACTCGGCGATGGCGTCCAGCGCCTCGTCGCCCAAGGGATTGACGCCCGGGCCCGCGGCCAGGGAGTGCCCCACCAGCACGTGGAGGCACTTGACGCGGGTAGGCATGCCGCCGGCGGAGACGCCGGCGATTTCCGGAACGTCGCCCGTGCCCGCGCGGCCGGCGATCTCGTCCCGGGCGCGCAGGTAGGCCTCGTGCGCTTCGCGGTAGGCCGCGGCCAATCCGGAATCGGCGGCGAGTCGGTCGTTCATCTCGTTCATCGTGCCGCCGGCTTCGAGCCGCGACACGGCGGAGGTGATGACCGGGTGGGTCAGGTAGAACGTGGTGGGGAAGGGGGTGCCGTTGCTCAGCCGGGGCGCCGTTGCGGCCACGAGGGGGTTGCCGCAGACGCAACGGGCGGGGATTTCCACCACGTCGCGCACGGGCCGGCCGAGCTGGCGGCTCAGGACGTCCAGGTCATGTGCCGAGGGCATGCGGGATTCCTCCGTCGCAGGGGCCATGTTCTCTTGCACTGGCGCTGCCACCTTCCTGCCCTGTTCTGCCGTTCCCTCAGGGCACGACGGCGGCGGGCACCGCGTCTAGTCTGTTGCCGAGCGTCGGATCGACTCCCACAGGCCATCCACCCAGGGCAGGTTTCCCGGGGTTCCGGACGCTCCATCACCGGTGCGGCCACCGGGGGTACCGGCGGGAACATCCGCACCAAATACCCAGTAGCCCGTTTCACCCGGCATAACCATGTTAATGCGGTCGCGCGCCTGCTGTTTGACGTAGTTGGGATCCTGCCAGCGCGAGAGCTGCTTTTTGAGGTCTTCCTGCTCGGCCTGTTTGCCCGCGATTTCGGCCTCCAGGGCGGAAATCTCGGCGCGTTTCTCCAGGAAGATTTTCACCGTGGGGGCGAGCAGGATGGTGATGGCGACCATGACGACCGCAAGCGCCAGCATGCGTCCCGAGAAGGCCTTCGCCGGGACCGGATCGTCCCCTCCCCCGGTGGCGCCGCCGGCCTTGCCGCCCGTGGTGGCGATCACCGGCTGCGGCGCAGCCTTGGCCGGGGTGGCTTTCGGCGCCGGCCCCTTTGGCTTTGTGGTCGCGGCCCTGTTTGGCTTTTCGGTTGCGCCCTTTGCCGGGGTTTTGCTTGCCGCGGCGCCCTTGGTTGCCGGTTCGCTGGCGGCTGGCGACGCCGGGGCGTCCGGAGCCGGGGCGGAGGTGATTTTGCGGGACTCGCCGAAATCCGCCCGGATGACGTCGCCGCCGTCGGCCTTCTGCTGGGGCCGGCCGAGGGCGTCAGCCCGGGGAACCTTGGGACGGCGGGTTGCCATGACACTCCTGTACTGCTTGCCTGTACTGCTTGGGGCATGCCCGGCGGCTTGCTGGGTTCTACGCTCGCACGGCCGTCCGGATGAGGGGTGTTCCGTTAAACGGAACCGGTGGCCATGGTCTTTCCACCATAGCCACCGGTCAGCCGTTTTCGCGGATGCTAGCCCTTGAAACGCGGGAATGCGCTGCGGCCGGCGTAGCGTGCGGCGTCGTCGAGTTCCTCTTCGATGCGCAGCAGCTGGTTGTACTTGGCAACGCGCTCGGAGCGGGCCGGGGCACCGGTCTTGATCTGGCCGGCGTTGGTGGCGACGGCGATGTCAGCGATGGTGGTGTCCTCGGTTTCGCCGGAGCGGTGCGAGGTGATGGTGGTGTAACCGTTGCGCTGTGCCAGGGACACGGCGTCGAGGGTTTCGGTCAGGGAACCGATCTGGTTGACCTTGACCAGCAGGGAGTTGGCCGTTGCGGCGTCGATGCCCTGCTGCAGGCGCTCCGGGTTGGTGACGAACAGGTCGTCGCCCACCAGCTGGACCTTGTCACCGATGGTGTCGGTGAGGATCTTCCAGCCTTCCCAGTCGTTCTCGTCCAGCGGGTCCTCGATGGAAACCAGCGGGTAGTCGGCGACGAGTTCGGCGTAGTAGGCGCTCATGTCGGCGGAGCTGAGGGCCTTGCCTTCGAACTGGTATGCGCCGTCCTTGTAGAACTCTGAGGAAGCAACGTCCAGGGCCAGGGCGATGTCCTTGCCCGGGGTGTAGCCGGCCTTCGTGATGGCTTCCTGGATCAGGTCCAGGGCGGCGCGGTTGGAGGGCAGGTTCGGGGCAAAGCCGCCCTCGTCGCCCAGGCCCGTGGCCAGGCCCTTTTCGTTCAGCACGGACTTGAGGTTGTGGTAGACCTCGACGCCCCAGCGCAGGCCCTCGGAGAAGGTCTCGGCACCGATCGGGGCGATCATGAATTCCTGGATGTCGACATCGGAGTCGGCGTGGGAGCCACCGTTGAGGATGTTCATCAGCGGAACCGGCAGGACGTGGGCGTTCGGGCCGCCCAGGTACTTGTACAGCGGCAGGTCGGCGGAGGCGGCGGCGGCGTTGGCCACGGCCAGGGAGACGCCGAGGATGGCGTTGGCGCCAAGCTTGCCCTTGTTCGGGGTGCCGTCCAGGTCGATCATGGCCTGGTCGATGCTGCGCTGGTCGGTGGCGTCGAAGCCGATCAGGGCCGGGGAGATTTCGTCGATTACGGCGTCGACGGCCTTCTGGACACCCTTGCCGAGGTAACGGCCCTTGTCGCCGTCACGCAGTTCGACTGCCTCGTGCTCACCGGTGGAAGCACCGGAGGGAACTGCAGCGCGGCCGATCTGGCCGTCGGAGAGCAGGACCTCTACTTCTACGGTCGGGTTTCCGCGGGAGTCAAGGATCTCGCGGGCGTGGATGGCATCGATAAGCGCCATGGATTGCTCCTTATGGTGAAGCGATTTACTGGGAATCTAGAGGGAAAGTCTCGACGTCCTCGTCGGCACTAGCCTAGTCGAGAGTGGCCAAGGTTACGGAACGGTTTCCTGGAAGGCACTTCATGGGGTGTCCTCCCCGCGGCCCTGGTACCGGCGCACGGCCCCGCGCAGGGCGCGTTCGGCGTCGAATCCCTGCTCCCGGGCCGCGGCGGCGACGGCGAGCAGGTAGTCGCCGAGTTCGGCTTCCGTCGCGTGGACCGGGACGGAAACGACGGCGGGATCGGGCGTCCCGGCGCGGCCTGCTGGTTCTGTCCGGCCTGCCCTGTCGGCCCGTTCGGCCCGGTCGAGTGACTTCTGCGCGAGCGCGAGGGCCGGCAGGTGCGGCGGGATGCCTTCGAAGGGATCGCTTCGGCCGGGCTTTTCGGCCTTCTTGACGGCGTCCCATTTCTGCTCGATTTCCTCGACCGTGGCCGGGAAGGAATCCTGCAGGGTACCGTCGGGCCGGAACACGTGCGGGTTGCGGCGGACCATTTTCGCAGTGATGGCGCGGGCGACATCGTCGAAGTCGAAGCGGCCGTTCTCCTCGGCGAGCCGGGCGTGCAGCACCACCTGGAGCAGGACGTCGCCCAGTTCGCCGGCGAGTTCCTCCTCCTTGCCGGCCTCGATCGAGTCCACCACTTCGTAGGCTTCCTCGATCAGGTACTCCACGAGCGATTCGTGGGTGAGGGCGCCCATCCAGGGGCAGTGCTCGCGCAGGGCCGCGATCACCTCCACGAGACGGGACACGGCTCCCCCGGAGGCGGGACCACCGGAGGAGCCGCGTGCGCCGGATGCCGGATGGTCAGCCGGCAAGGTTGGCGTAGGCGTCGTTGATGTATTCCACGAGCGCTTCCTTCTCGTCCAGGGACAGGAAGGAGGCCTCGGCTGCGTTGAGGGTGAGCTCCAGCAGGTCGTCGAGGTCGTAGTCGAAGGTTTCCACCAGCAGTTCGAACTCGTTGGTGAGGGTCACGCCGCTCATCAGCCGGTTGTCGGTGTTGACCGTGACGTTGAAGCCCAGCTGGTACAGCATGTCGATCGGGTGGCTCTCGATGCCCTCGCCGAACTCCGCGATGGCGCCGGTCTGCAGGTTGGAAGAGGGGCAGATCTCCAGGGCGATGCCGCGGTCACGGACCCAGGCCGCCACCTCGCCGAGGGTCACCATGCCAACGGCCTCTTCGCCGTCGTTCGCGGGGTCCACCTCGAACTCAACGGAAATGTCCTCGGCGATCCGCACGCCGTGGCCCAGGCGCAGGGCGCGGCCGTCCACGAGCGCGGAACGGATGCTGTCCAGGCCGGCGGCTTCGCCGGCGTGCACGGTGGCCGGGAAGTGCTGCTCGGCGAGGTAGGTGAAGGCATCCTTGAAGCGCGACGGCGGGAAGCCGTCCTCAGCCCCGGCGATGTCGAAGCCCACGGCACCGTTTTCGCGGTGGCGGACGGCGAGTTCGGCGATTTCCTGGCTGCGGTCCGCGTGGCGCATGGCGGTGATGAGCTGGCCCACCTGGATGTCGCCGCCGCGTGCGGCCACGGCTTCCACGCCGGCTTCGATGCCTTCCTGGACAGCGTCGACAACCTCGTCCAAGGTGAGGCCCTTCCGGAGGTGCTGCTCAGGCGCCCAGCGCACCTCACCGTAGACGACGCCGTCGTCCGCGAGGTCCTCGACGAATTCCTTGGCGACGCGCACCAGGGCGTCCTTGGTCTGCATCACGGCGATGGTGTGGTCGAAGGTCTCAAGGTAACGGACCAGCGAGCCGGAATCCGCGGACTCGCGGAACCATTCGCCCAAGGCCACGGGATCCGTGGACGGCAGGGTGTGGCCGACGGCTTCGGCGAGTTCAATGATGGTGGCCGGGCGCAGCCCGCCGTCCAGGTGGTCGTGAAGGGAAACCTTGGGCAGGCTCTTCAGATCGAAGTCGAGGGCAGTGGCGGCATCAACAATGGGTTCAGTCACTGGATAAGGGTACCCGCGGGTTCCCCGCAACGCAGTCAGCCGGCGTCGGGAATCCGCGCAGTTTCCTTTTCGCCGCGTGACGGCTCCTGCCTGTCCGGCTCACCGGCGGCCGCCTCTTCGGCCGCGGCGATCGCGGCGTCCTTCTTTTCCAGGTACTTGTGCCACCAGCGCAGCGCATGGTCCACCACGAAGCCGAGTACGACGGCGAACGCGACAGCGATGCCGACGCCCAGCAGCGGGTTATGGTGCACCCACTGCCCGGCCAGGAGGCCGACGCCGATGGAGTAGCCCACCCAGGTGACGCAGGCGAAGGCGTCCAGCCAGAAGAAGGTGCGGTGCCGGAATCCGGTCTGGCCCGCCACGTAGTTGACGGCCACGCGGCCCCACGGGATGTAGCGGGCGGTGAAGATCAGCACCGCGCCGCGCTTGTCCAGTTCGTACTGGGCCCAGGCGAACATCTTCTTGACCTTGGGCCGGCGCATCCATTTCCAGCGATCGAGGCCGATCTTGCGTCCCAGCAGGTACGCCATGTTGTCCCCGGCCATGGCCCCGATCAGCGCGGTGCCGCCCAGGATCCAGAGGTTGGGCTGGCCGGTGTGCAGGAAGAGGGCGGACAGGCCCACGATGGCCGTTTCGCTGGGCAGGATGGTGGCGAAGCCGTCGATGAAGAAGAACACCAGGAGCACGGGGTAAATCCACGGTTGCCCGGCGGCGTGCTCAAGCATCTGGTTCAGGAAATCCACGGGCGACGGCTCCTAGTACTGACCGGGCGATCTGACCGGGGAAATAAGGGCGGGAAAGCTTGTCCAAGTGTCCCACGGCCGGCGCGTCGTTCGCTACGCCCCGGCCGGGGAATCACCGCTTCAAACGCTATCCCGGAAGGCGGCATCGGCGGCTCCCCCTGCGGGGTGATTTTCCGGCGTCGGACCCCTCCTACCCAGGGTTGAGGCACCGCGGAAACGGGATCAGGCATTGTCGAGTTCTTCGGGCAGCGATCCGCGCACTTTGCTGATGATCCGGTCGACGATCACGCCCAGGATCACGGCGGCGATGATGGCGATCACGGCACCCAGCAGGTGGTTATGCTCGAACCATTGGCCGAAGAAGACGCCGATCCCCACGGAGTAGCCGGCCCACAGCACGGCGGACAGCCCGGTCAGGGCGACGAACTCCGCGTGCCGGAAGTGTGTGGCGCCCGCGGTGAGGTTGACGGCCACCCGCCCGACCGGGATGAAGCGTGCCACCAGGATGAGCGAAGCTGCCCGACGGCGGAGCTCCCGCGCCGCCCAGCGGAACGCCCCTTGCATGCGCTGGGTCCGCATCCACCGCCACCGCTTGGTCCCTATCCTCCGGCCCAGGAGGTAGGCGATGTTGTCGCCGCTAAAGGCGCCGATTGCGGCCACCAGCACCAGCAGCCAGGCATTGGGCACCCCGGCCGTGGCCGAGACGGCGGCCATGCCCACCACGACGGATTCGCTGGGGATCGGCGGGAAGAAGCCGTCGATCAGGCAACAGGCGAGAATGAGGAACAGGACCCAGGGTTGCCCGGCGGCCGCGAGGATGAAGTCATTGATTGCCTGCACGGTTTCCTAACGAGGAGTTCTGCCGTGGTGTTCCGGGACTAGGAAATCCGGTCAATGATCAGCCGCTGCCCCGGACGGGACCCTTCGGGGCCAATCACCACCGCGTCCTGCAGCGCTTCCTTGGCGCGCTCGAACCTTTCCGGGGTGTCGGTCAGGAGGGTCATGAGCGGTTCGCCGGCACGCACGTAGGCGCCGGGCTTCGCGTGCATCCGCACCCCGGCCCCGGCCTGCACGGCGTCTTCCTTCCGGGCCCGGCCGGCCCCGAGCCGCCAGGCCGCCACGCCCACGGACAGCGCGTCCAGTTCCAGGAGCACGCCGTCGGCCGGGGCGTAGATGACCTCGGACTCCTTCGCGACCGGCAGCGCGGCCTTCGGGTCGCCGCCCTGCGCTTCGATCATCCGGTTCCAGGCGTCCATCGCCCGGCCGTCCTTGAGCGCGGCGGCGGGGTCGGCATCGTTGATTCCGGCGCAGGCGAGCATCTCTTCGGCGAGCCGGACGGTGAGTTCGACGACGTCTTCCGGGCCGCCGCCGGCCAGCACCTCCACGGATTCCTGCACTTCGATGGCGTTGCCGGCGGTCAGGCCGAGCGGGGTGTCCATGTTGGTCAGCAGGGCCACCGTGTTCACGCCCGCGTCCTTGCCCAGGGCGACCATGGTTTCGGCCAGGTCCCGGGCCCGGGCCTCGTCCTTCATGAAGGCGCCGGAGCCGACCTTGACGTCCAGGACCAGGGAGCCCGTGCCTTCGGCGATCTTCTTGCTCATGATCGAGGAGGCGATGAGCGGGATCGCCTCGACCGTTCCGGTGACGTCGCGCAGGGCGTAGAGCTTCTTGTCCGCCGGCGCCAGGCCGCTGCCGGCGGCACAGATGACGGCGCCCACGTCCTGCAGCTGGTCCAGGATTTCCTGGTTGCTCAGCGCGGCCCGCCAGCCGGGGATGGCCTCCAGCTTGTCCAAGGTGCCGCCGGTGTGGCCGAGGCCGCGGCCGGACAACTGCGGCACGGCAACCCCGAACACCGCCACCAGGGGCGCGAGCGGAAGGGTGATCTTATCCCCCACGCCCCCGGTGGAATGCTTGTCCACGGTGGCCTTCACGCCGCCGTCGGGACGCCGCAGGCCGGAGAAGTCCATCCGCTCACCCGAGGCGATCATCGCCGCGGTCCAGCGGGAGATCTCCGCCCGATCCATGCCGTTGAGCAGGATGGCCATGTTCAGGGCGGACATCTGCTCGTCAGCGATGACGCCGCGGGTGTAGGCGTCAATGGTCCAGTCGATCTGTTCGGGGCTGAGGGTTCCCTTGTCCCGCTTGATGGTGATGATTTGTACGGCGTCGAACGCCTCGTTGCTGGTCACGTGTTCTCCTCGAGGTGTTCGGGTCCGAAGGCGTCGGGCAGCACTTGTTCCATGGTCAGGATGCCGTTGCCGGTCATGAGCTGCATGCCGGGTGCGTGGAACTCGTAGAGCAGCTGCCGGCACCGCCCGCACGGCATAAGGACCGCGCCGGTGGAGTCCACGCAGTAGAACGCGGTGAGGCGGCCCCCGCCGCTCATCCGCAGTTCCGACACGAGCGAGCATTCGGCGCACAACGTCAGGCCGTAGCTGGCGTTCTCCACATTGCAGCCGCTGACGATCCGGCCGTCCTCGGTGAGGGCCGCGGCCCCCACCGGGAATTTCGAATACGGGGCGTAGGCCTTCGCCATTGCGGCGACGGCGGCGCCCTCCAAGGCCTCCCAGTCGATGTCCGCCACGCTCAACCCTTGACGTAAGGTATGCCGCTGGCCGCCGGTGGCCTGGACCTGCCCACCAGGCCCGCGACGGCGAAGATGGTCACCAGGTAGGGCAGCATCGCCATGAACTGGCTGGGCACGGGGGTGCCGATGATGCCCAGGATGGACTGCAGGTTGTAGGCGAAGCCGAACAGCAGGGAGGCCAGGAAAGCGCCGATCGGGTTCCACCGGCCGAAGATCAGGGCGGCCAGGGCGATGAAGCCGCGGCCGCCGGAGATTTCCTTGGTGAAGGAGTCGATCGTCACCAGGGTGAAGATGGCGCCGCCGATGCCGGCGATTGCACCGCCCAGGGTCACGTTCCAGAAGCGGGTGGCGTTGACGTTGATGCCCAGGGTGTCGGCGGCCTGCGGGTGTTCGCCGACGGCCCGGACGCGCAGGCCCCACCGGGTCTTGAACAGCCCCACCCAGACCACGGCAACGGCCACGTACATCAGGTAGCCGGCCACGGACTGTTCGAACAGGATCGGCCCGATGATCGGGATGTCGGACAGGAAGGGAATGGGCAGGATGTCCAGCCGGGCCGGTGTGTTGAACAGTTCCTTGTCCGGCGCCATGACCGTGCCGAAAAGGAAGCCCGTCAGGCCGGACACCAGGACGTTGAGCACCACGCCCACGATGATCTGGTTGACCAGGTACTTGATGCTGAACACGGCCAGCACCATCGAGACGAGAGCTCCGGCGGCGGCGGCGGCGAGCAGCCCGACGTAGGCGTTATGCGTCACCGTGGCCACGAGCGCAGCGGTGAAGGCACCGCCCAGGAGCTGGCCCTCGATGGCGATGTTGACGACGCCCACCCGCTCGCAGAGCACCCCGGACAGGGACCCGAACACCAGCGGCACGGCGAGCGTCACCGAGCCGGCGATCAGGCCCGCCAGCGAGATGGACGGTTCACGGGCGCCTGCCACGATCCACACCAGCAGGGCGAACACGAACACCACCGCGAAGGCGATGGGCAGCCATTTGGGCGAACGTTCGCCCTGGTTCCAGAGATAGATGGAGTAGGCGGCCATGGCCAGCAGCAGGATGGCGAGCACAATGCCGCCGGCCTGGCCGGGGATCTGCAGTGCGGGCAGGGCGATCGCGTCGCCCTGCTCGCTGACCTTCATCTCGGCGGTCTTGGCCGGACCCAGGAACCCGAAGAACACCAGGGCCACGAGGGAAAGCACCCCGAGCGAAGCCGGGACCTTCAGCGACGGGCGGACCGCCGTCGTCGGCCCTGCAGCGCCGGACGCCGGTTTGGTTGCGGTGGTCATTTGGCACCTCCGGTGGCGACGGCGGCCTTCACCGCAGTCTTGGCGCGCTTCTTCCGGCCGGGGTTGAGCCCGAAGATCGAGCGGATCAGCGGAGGAGCGGCGATGAACAGGACGATAAGGGACTGCACGACCAGGACGATGTCGATCGGGGTGCCGGTCTGGATCTGCATCTGCACGGCACCAGCGCGGAACGCACCGAACAGCAGGCCGGCGAAGAACGTGCCCCAGGGCGTGCTGCGTCCGAGAAGGGCCACGGTGATGGAATCGAAGCCGATCTGCGCGGCGACGCCGCCGGTGAGGACCTTTTCCGTGCCCGCCACCTGGGCGATGCCGCCGAAGCCGGCGAGTGCGCCCGCCGCAGCCATCACCAGGATGGTTGCGGCCTGGACATTGACGCCGGCGGTCCGGGCAGCTGCCGGGTTGGCGCCGACGGCGCGGAATTCGAAGCCGATCGTGGAGCGGTTGAGCAGCCACCAGACCCCCGCGGTCAGTGCAACGGCGACCAGGAAGCCCAGGTGCAGGCGCGAGCCCGGGATGAGCTGCGGGTAGACGGCCGAGTCATCCAACCGCGGCGAGATCGGGCTGACGTCCCCCGGACGCCGGAAAGCCTCGGTGTTCAGCAGGAAGTCCAGCAGGAACAGCGCCACATAGTTGAGCATGATGGTCACGATGACCTCGTGGGCGCCGGTGCGGGCCTTGAGGAGGCCGACGACCGCGCCCCAGGCGGCGCCGCCGATCACGCCCATGACGATCACGACGAGCAGGTGCAGGACCAGCGGCAGGTGCCAGGCGAACCCGGCGTAGGCGCCCAGCGTGGCGCTGATGATGATCTGGCCCTGGGCACCGATGTTGAACAGGCCGGCGCGGAAGGCGAGCGCCACGCCGAGGCCGGCGCAGATCAGCGGGGTGGCCACGGTCATGGTTTCCAGCAGCGGGGAGAAGCCCTGCCGCGGGTTGAACACCGAGCCCTGGAAAAGGGCCACATAGCTCCTGGTCATGGCGCTCCACAATGCCGACAGGAAGTCGCTGGGACGGGCGAAGAAGTACCCGGCGGTCCTGGCGACGGCGGGATCTGTGCTGGCGATCAGGATGCCGCCCAGCACCAGGGCCACGAAAACCGCGAGGACCGACACGAAGCCGTTGCCCATGACGATCCGGCGCAGCACCGGGCCCTGCTGGTGTCCGGTGTCCCCGCTCTGGGTGGAGACCGGAACGAGCGAGGGTTCCAGGGTGCCGCCTGCCGTGTCGAGTGCGACGTCGGCGGCCTGGACTTCGGCGCCGGACTCCTTTTCGGGACCGGGCCCGTCTTCGGGTCCGGCTTGGGGATTGCTGTCCTTAGTTGTCATCGGAGCCTCCTTCGGGGCCGACCCCGGCCATCATCAGGCCGAGCGTGTCTCGAGGGGTTCCGGCAGGGACGATGCCCACCAGTTTGCCCTTGTACAGTACGGCGATCCGGTCCGCGAGCTCCGCCACTTCATCCAGTTCCGTGGACACGATCATCACCGGGGTGCCGGCGTCGCGTTCGGCCACGATCCGCCGGTGCAGGAATTCGATGGATCCGACGTCGACGCCGCGGGTGGGCTGGCTGGCGATGAAGAGCCGCAGCGGCCCGGACAGTTCCCGGGCCATGACCACCTTTTGCTGGTTGCCGCCGGACAGGGTGCCTGCGGCCGACCCCACCGAGGGGGTGCGGATGTCGAATTCCCTGACCTTTGCTGCGGCGTTCTCCGCCACCTTCGCCGGGCTCATGCCGATTCCCTTGGCGAAGGGGGCCCGGTCGTAGAGGTCGAGGACCAGGTTCTCGGCCACCGAGAAGGGCCCCACGAGCCCGTCGTGGGAGCGGTCTTCGGGGACGAAGCCGACGCCGGAGCGCAGCACATCCTTGACCGGCAGGCCCAGGAGTTCCTTCCCTTCGAGGGTGACTGATCCGGTGACGTGGTCCTGGACGCCGAGGATAGCCTCGGTCAGTTCGGTCTGTCCGTTGCCCTGCACACCGGCGACGGCGAGGATCTCGCCGCGGGCGATGTCGAAGCTGATGCCGTCCACCACGTTGGTGCCGTTGGCTGCGCGGACGGTGAGGTCGCGGACCACGAACGTGCGCTCCCCCGGCTGCGCCGCGGCTTTGTCCAGGCTCAGGCTGACCGGGCGGCCGACCATCATGGAGGCCAGTTCCGTGGGCGATGCGGTCGGTGGTGCGTCGCCCACCACTTTTCCGCGGCGGATCACCGTGATGACGTCGGAGACGGCCTTGACCTCGCGCAGCTTGTGCGAAATGAAGACGATCGAGGTACCGGAGGCCTTGAGCTGGCGCATGATGTCCAGCAGTTCGTCCGTCTCCTGCGGGGTGAGCACCGCGGTGGGCTCATCCAGGATGAGCACCTTGGCGTTGCGCACCAGGGCCTTGATGATCTCGACGCGCTGCTGCACGCCGACGGGGAGGTCTTCCACCAGGGCGTCGGGGTCGACGTCGAATCCGTACCGTTCGGAGATTTCGCGGATCTTCCTGCGGGTCTTCTCAAGGTTGAGGATTCCGCCCGGTCCCGCCGGTTCGGCGCCGAGCGCCACGTTTTCCGCCACGGTGAACACGGGGACCAGCATGAAGTGCTGGTGGACCATGCCGATCCCGGCGGCCATGGCATCACCGGGGCCGCGGAACGTCCGCGGCTGCCCGTCCACGACGACCTGGCCGGCGGTGGGCTCGTACAGCCCGTACAGCACGTTCATGAGGGTGGATTTCCCGGCCCCGTTTTCGCCGAGGAGGCAATGGATCTGGCCGGATTCGACCACAAGGTCGATGTCTTGGTTGGCATAGAAGGATCCGAAGGCTTTCGAGATCCCCTTCAATTCGAGTTTCACAACTCCCACCGTTCTTTGAGTCCGAAAGACGGCCACGCAGCCCGCTGCCCGGGAGCGTGTGCCAAGCGTATCTCGCAAAAGTCCGCTGCGGGGCCAACGCCGGCGAGGGTCCCGAACCGAGCGAAGCGAGGATTGGGAGCCGGTGGGGACGCAGTGCTGGCCGGGGCAAAAACACGCCGCCAGTACCGAGGGTTCGGTACCGGCGGCGCGCCTGGCGGAATTGGCTACTTCTTGGGGCTGGCCTTGGACTCAACCTTCAACTTGCCGGAAATGATGTCCGCCTTCAGGGCGTCCAGTTCAGACTTGGTCTCTGCGGAAACCGCCGAATCAAAGTCATGGAACGGGGCGATCTCGACGCCGCCGTTTTCGAGGGTGCCGACGAAGGCCTCGTTCGAGAACTTGCCGTCCTTGTCGTCCTTGACCAGGCCTTCCACAGCCTCGTCCATCTTCTTCACGATGGAGGTGAACATCAGGTCCTTGTATTCAGGGGCCGTGAGGTAGCCGTCCGAGTCGACCCAGATGAGCTTGACGTCCTTGCCGGCCGCCTTGGCTTCCTTCAGGGCAGCGCCGGCGCCCTTGCCTACCGGTCCCGCCACGGGCAGGATGACATCCGCGCCCTGGTCCAGCATGTTCTTGGTGACCTGCTTGCCGGTGTCCTGCTTCTCGAAGTCACCGGTAAAGGAGCCGTTCTGCGAGGCCTTGTCCCAACCGACTACCTGGACCTTCTTGCCCTTGGCAGTGTTGTACGCCTGGACTCCGTCGTAGAAGCCGTCCATGAAGATGGTGACCGTGGGGATCTTGGCCCCACCGAAGGTGCCGACCTTCCCGGTCTTCGACGCGGCGGCAGCGGCGTAGCCTGCGAGGTAGGCGGCCTGGGCGGTGTCGTAAATGATCGGCTTCACGTTGGCGATCGGTGCCGGGTAGGCGAAGTCGACGATTGCGAAGTGCTTGTCCGCGTTGTCCGCTGCAACCTTCTTGGTGGCGTCGCCGAGGAGGTAGCCGACGGTGACGGTCAGCTTGCAGCCGGCGCTCATCATGCCGTTGAGGTTGGTCTCGTAGTCGCTGTTGGCCTTGGACTCAGCGGACTTCACCGTGATGCCCAGGTCCTTTTCGGCCTTCTTCAATCCTTCATAGGAGGACTGGTTGAAGGACTGGTCGTCGAAGCCGCCGGAGTCGGACACGATGCAGCCAAGGTAATCGCTCGCCGTGTTCGTGCCGGTACCGGCTTCCGGGGCCGCTCCGCAGCCTGTGAGCAGGAGCGCGGCGGCGCCTGCTGTGGCAACGCCAGCCGTTGAACCGCGCTTGAGGGTGGCACGCAGTGATTGCTTCAATTTTCCTCCAGGAAGAAAGTGATTGATGCTACGACGGTGGGTCAATGAGTGTCCGTTTCGAAGACTCGAGCCTGAAATTCTGTTTTCACTGATGCTTCGCAGCATGCGCCGGAGCGCACTTATGTATCAAACACTAGTGGCGCAGGCCACACCCGGGCATAACAAAAGCCCAACGATCCGCGGATTGTTGGGCTTTTGTTACTTTCCAGTAGCCAGCAGGGCGCGAACTCAGATCCGGACGAGCATCTTGCCCGTGTTGGCGCCGTCCAGCAGGTCGATGAACGCCTGCGGGGCGTTTTCCAAGCCGTCCACGATGGTCTCGTCGTACTGCACGGTTCCGTCCGCGAGCCAGCCCGCCATCCGGCCGGCGAACTCTGCCGCGTGCTGGCGCTGCCCGCCCACCAGGAAGCCCCGCAGGGTGAGCTGTTTGCCGATCGCGACAGCGAGGTTGCGCGGCGCGGCCGGCGGCTCGGTGGAGTTGTACTGGGCGATGGCCCCGCACATTGCGACCCTGCCTCCGGTATTCATGAGGGCGAGGGCGGCCTCCAGGTGTTCGCCGCCGACGTTGTCGAAGTAGACGTCGATCCCGCCCTCCCCCGCGGCAGCCTGCAGCTGCTCCAACACAGGGGCGTCGCGGTAGTTGAACGCGGCGTCGAAGCCCAGTTCCAGGAGCCGCTCCACCTTCTCCAGAGTTCCGGCGCTGCCGATGACCTTCGCCGCGCCCATTGCCTTGGCGATCTGGCCTACGATCGAGCCCACCGCACCGGCGGCACCGGAGACGAAGACGACGTCTCCGGCCTTGAACTCGGCCACCTTGAGCAGGCCGGCATAGGCGGTCAGCCCGGTCATGCCCAGCGCGCCGAGGAACGCCGAATGGGGCGCCAGTCCTGCCGGCACCGGCGTCGCCGCCGCGGCGTCCACCACCGCGTACTCCCGCCAGCCGCGCTGGTGCACGACGACGTCGCCCGGCTTGTGCGCGTCCGAACGGGACGCGATCACCTCACCGACGGCGCCGCCGTCGAGCGCTTCATCCAGGCGGAAGGGGGCGGAGTAGGACTTGCTGTCGTTCATCCGGCCGCGCATGTACGGGTCCACGGACATGAATGCGTTCCGGACCAGGAGTTGCCCCTCTTCCAGCCCGGGCACGCCCGCCTCGGCGAGGCGGAAATTCTGCGGCACCGGACGGCCGTGGGGGCGTGAGGCGAGCTGGATTTCGCGTCCACTGTCTGGGAGGGCACGGCTCGGAAGGTCGTGGCTCATGCGGCCACCTCCACGAGCTTGATGTCGACGTCGATGTTCCCGCGGGTCGCGTTGGAGTAGGGGCAGATCCGGTGGGCCTTGGCCACGAGGGCCTCGGCGGCCTGACGGTCGAGTGCCGGCAGGGCGATTTCGAGTTCGGCGGCGAGGCCGTAGCCTTCGGCATCCTCGAGGGCGCCGAAGTGGATCTTGGCGGCGACCGCTGAATCGGTGAGGTCCGCGCGGGCCTTGCGGCCCACCAGGCGCAGCGCCGAGTGGAAGCAGGCAGCGTAGCCGGCCGCGAACAGCTGTTCCGGGTTGGTGCCCTGGCCGTTGCCGCCGAGTTCCACGGGGCTGGCCAATGCCACGTCCAGCTTGCCGTCCTTGCTGCGTGCGTTGCCGTCGCGGCCTTCGCCGGAGGCCAGTGCCTCCGCGGTGTAGAGGGTCTTCACGGGGTTTTGTCCGTTCTTCGGGTTCTTGGATTTCGTGCTGGGAAGGTATGCGGTCAGTGCTTATCCGCGTCCTGCAGCGCGGCGGTAAGCCGGAGCAGGGTGCCGTGCAGCTGGGACAGCTCCGCGGCGCTCAGCCCGGCGGCGTCGGCGAGCCGTTTCGGAACGGCGGACGCGCCGTCGCTGAGTTCGCGGCCGGCGGCGGTCAGGTGGACCTCGACACGCCGCTCGTCTTCAAGCGAACGACGTCGTTCCACGAGGCCGAGTGCGTCCAGCCGCTTCAGCAGCGGGGACAGCGTGCCGGAGTCGAGTCCGAGGGCCGCGCCCAGTTCGCGGACGGTGCGGGGCTCCTCCTCCCAGAGCACCAGCATCACGAGGTACTGGGGGTAGGTCAGCCCGAGCGATTCGAGCACGGGCCGGTAGACCGCCGTCGCCGCCTTCGAGGCGGAGTACAGCGCGAAACAGACCTGGTGGTTCAGCCGGGGTGCGTCACTCATGGAAGAAACGATAGACCACAATTAAATTGTGCACAACTCAATTCGCCCAAAGGAAGCGCGAACGTACAGCTGAGGCCCCGAATCGGGCGGATTCAGGGCCTCAAGTGTACGTTCGCGCCGGGCCCACGCCGGCAGGGGTCCCCGGCCGAGGAACGAGGCTGGGGTGCCGGTGGGGACTAGAGGTCGCGGATGGTGCGCAGGGCGGCCGCGGCGAGGACCTGCACGGCGTAGCCGAGGGCCCGCTCGTCGACGATGAAGTCGCCGCGGTGAAGGTCGTATTCCTCGCCGCCGGGCGTGTGGGTGCCCAGCCGCATCATGGCTCCCGGGATGTCGGCCAGGAACCAGGCGAAGTCCTCCCCGCCCATGGACTGCGGGGTCAGGACCACCGCGTGCTCGCCGAGTTCGGCGCGGGCGGCGGCTTCGATGATCGCCGTCTCGTCCTCGGAGTTGACCACCGGCGGGACCCCGCGGGTGTGCTCCAGGTGCACCTCCACACCGTACGGTGCGGCGATCTCGCGCACGACGTCGTCGAGCAGTTCGCCCGCATCGTGCCAGGCGTCGCGGTCCAGGCAGCGCATGGTGCCCGCCATGTAGCCGCTTGCCGGGATCGCATTGGGCGCCGAGCCGGCGGAAATCTGTCCCCATACGACGGAGACGCCGCTGCGCACGTCCACGCGGCGGGACAGGACTGCGGGAACGTTGACGGCGATCTGGGAGAGCGCGAAGACGAGGTCCTCGGTGAGGTGCGGCCGTGAGGTGTGGCCGCCGCGGCCCGTCAACTCGATCTTGATGGTGTCCGAGGCCGAGGTGATCGCGCCGATGCGGGTGCCGATCTGGCCGACGTTGATGCGCGGGTCGCAGTGCAGCGCCATGATCCGCGGCACGCCTTCGAGCACGCCCTGCTCGATGCAGGACAGCGCGCCGCCGGGCATGGTTTCCTCCGCCGGCTGGAAGATGATGCGCACGGTTCCGCCGAGCGGCCGGACCCGGTGCATGCCGTGCAGCACCAGCGCCACGCCCAGCATGGTGGTGGTGTGCACGTCATGGCCGCAGGCATGGGTGACGCCGTGGTTCTTCGAGGCGAAGGGAAGCCCGGTCTCCTCGATGATCGGCAGGGCGTCGATGTCGCCGCGAAGGGCGGTGGTTATCGGGCCCTCCCCCACGTCCACGGTGAGGCCGGTTCCTTCGAGCCTGCGGGGCTTCAGCCCTGCGGCCTCGAGCCGCTCCACGAGCTTGTCCGTGGTACGGAATTCCTTGAAGGAAAGCTCGGGGTGCGCGTGCAGGTCCCGTCGGAATTCGATGAGTTCCGGCAGGATTTCCTCGAGCCACGGTCCCACCACTGGGGTCGGCTCGGTTTCAGTCGTGAAATTGCGCACCTCACAACTCTAGCCACCCCGGCGCGCCGCGGACCGAAAGAGGTCTCTTGGTTACGAGATCGTGCCTTTTCGGTTAACACCGCGGGGCGCACCGTGGGGCTACAGGACGTCGGTATCGCCGCTGGCCTTCAGCGCGTCGACGGCGCCCTTGACCCGCTGCGCGTGCTCCTTGGTGGTGACCAGGAGGGCGTCCGGGGTATCGACGATCACCACGTCCTTGATGCCGATCAGGGCGATGACGCGCTTCGTGTCGGAAACCACCACGCCGCTGGCGTTCTCGGTGAAGACACGGGCGCCCTCGCCCAGCACGGTGACCTCGTCGACGTCGCCGGCGCTGTTCAGCCGGCCGATCGCGGCGAAGTCACCGACGTCGTCCCAACGGAAGGTGCCCGGTACGACGGCGACATCTCCCGCCGCTGCTGCCGGTTCCGCCACCGCGTAGTCGATGGCGATCTTCGGCAGGGTGGGCCAGACCCGGGCGGTGACCTCGGCGCGCTGCGGAGTGTCCCACGCGGCGGCGATCTCCTCCAGGCCTGCGAAGAGTTCGGGCTGGTTCGACTCAAGGTGCTTGAGCATCAGTGCCACCGGCGCCACGAACATGCCTGCGTTCCAGACGTAGTCGCCGGCCTCGAGGTACTTCCTGGCGACGTCCTCGCTGGGCTTCTCGACGAATTCGACCACGGCATGGGCGTTCGGTGCGCCGTCGATGTTGAGCAGCTGGCCGCTGCGGATGTAGCCGAAACCGGTGGAGGGGTGGGTCGGCTTGATGCCGATCGTGACGATCTTGCCGGTGGCCGCCGTGTGGATGGCTTCCTTGACGCTGTCCTGGAAGACCTGGTCCGGGCTGATGACCTGGTCCGCGGCGAAGGAGCCCATGATGGTGTCCGGGTCCCGGCGGTACAGGATGGCGGCTGCCAGTCCGATCGCCGCACCGGAATCCTTCGGTTCGCTTTCGAGGACCAGTTCGTCCTCGCCCACTTCGGGGAGCTGGCGGCAGACGGCCGCACGGTGCGCGACGCCGGTGACCACCAGTACGCGGTTGCCGGCGAGGGGCTCGAGCCGGTCGTAGGTGGAACGCAGCAGGGTGCTGCCGGAACCGGTCAGGTCGTGGAGGAACTTCGGCGCGGCGGCACGCGAGAGGGGCCACAGGCGCGTCCCGACTCCACCGGCCGGAATGACCGCGTGGAAGCGGCTCAGCGGGGATTCGGGGAGGGCAGCATTGTCTGTACTCACCGCCTTACCTTATCCGACCGCGCCCGCATAAACCCTTTTGTGGTGTTCGTCTCATATGCGTATGTAAAAGGCTGAAAACAAGGCGGGAAACATTCGATTTCGCCAGCGGGGTAGGGAGACCTGAATTGAATAAGCTGTGAGCGAAGCCTAGATTTAGGCTGAGCTACGAGTGCTCTCGCAGCTGGCGTTCCCCCGCATGGTCCCGTGCCAGCGCCGCTGTGATGCAGGAAGGTTTATTCAGTGCCGACAAAACCAGCTGGCACCTTGTACCGCGGCCGTGAAGGCATGTGGTCCTGGGTTGGACACCGTATTACCGGTGTTGTGATCTTTTTCTTCTTGTTGGTCCATGTCCTGGACACCTCACTGGTGCGTGTGTCCCCCGAGGCCTACACGGCCGTCATCGGCGCCTACAAGAACCCCCTCATGGCCTTGGGTGAAACCGGCCTTGTCGCAGCGATCATTTTCCATGCCTTCAACGGCCTGCGTGTGATTGCCGTCGACTTCTGGAAGAAGGGCGCGAAGTACCAGCGCCAGATGCTGTGGGTTGTCCTCGCGCTCTGGCTGGTGACCTTCGCAGGCTTCGCCATCCGCCACCTGTCCCTCGCATTGGGAGGCCACTAAGCCATGACCGCCATTCAGAACCCACGCAGTGGACAGCTCGGCTCCGGCAAGATCGCGCCGCAGTACAAGCGCAGCGGCGGCAGCAAGGGCAACTTCGAGATGCTCGCCTGGCTGTTCATGCGCCTTTCCGGCGTCGTCCTGGTGGTGCTGATCTTCGGCCACCTCTTCGTGAACCTGCTGGTAGGCGAAGGCATCCACGCCATCGACTTCGGATTCGTTGCCGGCAAGTGGGCCGATCCGTTCTGGCAGTTCTGGGACCTCGCCATGCTGTGGCTCGCGATGCTGCACGGCACCAACGGTGTGCGCACCATCATCAACGACTACGCCGAAAAGGACGCCACCCGCTTCTGGCTCAAGGTTGTCCTCTACGCTGCCAGCGCAGTCATCGTCATCCTCGGCACCCTGGTGATCTTCACCTTCAACCCGTGCCCCGTGGTCGACGGCGTGCAGCTGCCGGGCGGTTTCTGCCCCGCGCCGTAGCGCTCCTGCCGCGCCGCCCTCCGGCGGCGCCCACACTGGCGGAGCACCTCCGCCGGCCATCTGACTTTGAGAGAAAGAGCATCTGGTATGCAGGTCCATAAGTACGACGTCGTTATTGTCGGTGCCGGTGGCGCCGGCATGCGCGCCGCGATCGAATCCGGTCAGCGTGCACGCACCGCGGTACTGACCAAGCTTTACCCCACCCGTTCCCACACGGGTGCTGCCCAGGGCGGCATGTGCGCCGCCCTGGCGAACGTTGAAGAAGACAACTGGGAATGGCACACCTTCGACACCATCAAGGGTGGCGACTACCTGGTTGACCAGGACGCAGCCGAGGTCATGGCGAAGGAAGCCATCGACGCCGTGCTGGACCTGGAAAAGATGGGCCTGCCTTTCAACCGCACGCCCGAAGGCCGCATCGACCAGCGCCGTTTCGGTGGCCACACCCGTGACCACGGCAAGGCCCCCGTGCGCCGCGCATGCTACGCAGCCGACCGTACCGGCCACATGATCCTGCAGACGCTGTACCAAAACTGCGTCAAGCACAACGTTGAGTTCTACAACGAGTACTACGTCCTGGACCTCCTGCTGGTCGAAGAGGACGCGGTCCGTGAGGACGGCACCCCCTACAAGCAGAAGCGCGTAGCCGGTGTGGTGTCCTACGACCTCGCCTCCGGCGAACTGCACGTGTTCCAGGCCAAGTCCGTGGTCTTCGCCTCCGGCGGCGCGGGCAAGGTCTTCAAGACCACCTCCAACGCCCACACCCTGACCGGTGACGGCATGGGCATCGCCTTCCGCCGCGGCATCCCGCTGGAGGACATGGAGTTCTTCCAGTTCCACCCGACCGGCCTGGCCGGCCTGGGCATCCTGCTCACCGAAGGTGCGCGCGGCGAAGGCGCCATCCTGCGCAACTCCGAAGGTGAGCGCTTCATGGAGCGCTATGCCCCCACCATCAAGGACCTGGCGCCGCGCGACATCGTGGCCCGCGCCATGGCCAACGAAGTCCGTGAAGGCCGCGGTTGCGGCCCGAACAAGGACTACGTGCTCCTTGACCTGACGCACCTGGAGCCGGAGCACATCGAAGCGAAGCTTCCGGACATCACCGAGTTCGCCCGCACCTACCTTGGTGTGGAACCGTTCACGGATCCGGTGCCGGTGTTCCCGACGGCGCACTACGCCATGGGCGGCATCCCCACCAACATCTCCACGGAGGTCCTGCAGGACAACGACACCGTTGTCCCGGGCCTGTTCGCCGCCGGTGAGGTTGCCTGCGTTTCGGTCCATGGCTCCAACCGCCTAGGCACCAACTCCCTGCTGGACATCAACGTCTTCGGCAAGCGCGCCGGCATCGCCGCCGCCGAATACTCCAAGACCGCCGGCTTCGTGGAACTCCCCGAGGACCCGGAGGCCCAGACCCGCGGCATGCTCAACGGCCTGCTGGGCGGCACCGGCACCGAACGCGTGGCCCAGATCCGCAAGGAACTGCAGGACACCATGGATGCCAACATGCAGGTGTTCCGCACGAAGGAATCCCTGGAGCAGGTCCTCAGCGACATCGCCTCCTTCGAGGAGCGCTACAAGAACGTGGTTGTCCAGGACAAGGGCAGGCGCTTCAACCTGGACCTGCTGGAGGCCGTGGAGCTTGGCTTCCTGCTGGACATGGCCAAGGTCATGACCGTGGGTGCGCTGCACCGCGAAGAGTCCCGCGGCGGCCACTACCGTGAAGATTTCCCGGACCGTGACGACGAGAAGTTCATGAAGCACTCCATGGCTTACAAGGATTCCTCGGCCACCACCGAATCCGTTGCGGGCATCCGTCTGGAGACGAAGCCCGTTGTCTTCACCCGTTACGAGCCGATGGAGCGTAAGTACTAATGACGAGCGAAATGGCTGAGCCGGCCTCCAAGATCGAGCTTCCCGCGGGCGTTGGCGGCGGCGGGGAAATCCCCACCTTCAACATCACCCTGCGGGTCCGCCGCTACAACCCGGAGGTCTCCGAAGAGGCTGCGTGGGAAGACCACCAGCTGACCATGTACGGCACGGACCGCGTGCTGGATGCCCTGCACAAGGTCAAGTGGGAGATCGACGGTTCGCTGTCCTTCCGCCGCTCCTGTGCCCACGGCATCTGCGGTTCCGACGCCATGCGCATCAACGGCCGCAACCGCCTGGCCTGCAAGACCCTGCTCAAGGACCTGGACACGTCCAAGCCCATCACCGTCGAGCCCATCAAGGGCCTGCCGGTCGAAAAGGACCTGATCGTGGACATGGAACCGTTCTTCCAGTCCTTCCGCGAGGTCATGCCGTTCCTGATCTCCAAGGGCCACGAGCCCACCAAGGAACGCCTGCAGTCCATCGAGGACCGTGAGCGCTTCGATGACACCACCAAGTGCATCCTCTGCGCCGCCTGCACCTCCTCCTGCCCGGTGTTCTGGACCGACGGCCAGTACTTCGGCCCGGCAGCGATCGTGAACGCCCACCGCTTCATCTTCGACTCCCGTGATGACGCCGGCGACATGCGCCTGGAGATCCTCAACGACAAGGAAGGCGTGTGGCGCTGCCGCACCACCTTCAACTGCTCCGAAGCCTGCCCGCGCGGCATCCAGGTCACCCAGGCGATCGCAGAGGTCAAGCAGGCCATCCTGGCCCGCAAGATCTAGCGGTTCCCGCAAGGACAGCAGTACAGCCCGACGACGGCGTCCCACCTTCCGGTGGGCCGCCGTCGTCGGCGCTTAATCACCCCAGCCCCTGCCGGACAGTACGCTGGACGGCAGGACCAACGAAAGGCGGACAGGTGTCCACATCCGTGAAGGTCAGTTTCGAAGGCAGCACCGGCGCCCTGTTGGCCGGCATCCTGGACGTTCCCGAAGGCCCGGTGCGCGGCTGGGGCCTCTTTTCGCACGGCCTGACTCTCGGCAAGGACAGCCCGTCCGCGTCGCGCATCTGCAAGGGCCTGGCCGAGCAGGGCGTGGGCATGCTGCGCTTCGACAACCTGGGCCTGGGCGATTCGGCGGGTGACTGGTCGGACGGTTCGTTCAGCGTCAAGGTGGCCGACACGATCAAGGCCGCGGAGTTCATGCGCAGCCAGGACAAGGAGATCTCGCTGCTGGTGGGGCACTCCTTCGGTGGCGCCGCGGTCCTGGCGGCCGCGGGGAGCCTGCCGGAGGTCGCGGCGGTGGCCACCGTGGCCGCGCCGTTCCAGCCCAAGCACGTGGAGCATATGTTCGACGCCGAGGTGGACACCATCCTCAGCGAAGGCAGCGCCGAGGTGAACCTGGGCGGCCGCCGCAGGGAGGTCCGGCGGCACTTCGTGGAGGACATCGAGAAGGCCGACCTGCGGGACTGCATCCGCACGCTGCATCGGCCGCTGATTGTGCTGCACTCCCCCACCGACAACACCGTGGGCATCGAGAACGCCAGCGAGATCTTCCAGACCGCCCGGCACCCCCGCAGCTTCGTCTCGCTCGAAGGCACCGAACACCTGCTCACCGGCAAGGGCCAGGCGGCACGGGTGGCGCGGATCATCTCCGCGTGGGCCGGTCAGTACCTGGATAGTTAGAGCCGCACGGGCCGCGAGCCGAGGGTCTGGGACTTCTTGTGCTCCGGGGCGGCTAGGGCGTGTCTCCTAAAGCTGTTAGCCAGATGCTGATGGCCCGGAGGACGGCGCCGCCTCTGTAAGTGAGCGCGAGCTTGTCGTA
>NZ_QYLP01000091.1 GCF_003614925.1 Arthrobacter celericrescens | reverse complement strand
GGTGGGGCCGGGTGATTTCAATGGTGATGGCCGGGTGGATGTGTTGGCGCGGGATTCGTCGGGGTCGTTGTGGTTGTATCCGGGGAACGGGCGCGGTGGGTGGTTGGCGCGGGTGCGTGTTGGTGGGGGTTGGAACGTGATGACCGCTTTGGTTTAGCCCCGGGGCCCCTTCGACAGGAGCCTCTGTTCGACAGTGGACAGACAAGTGGGACGCGCCGGCCATGCCGACGCGTCCCACCAATGAAACAGCCCTATTGAACCGTGCTCCTATTGACCGTCCCTCCTATTGAACGGTGAACCGCCCTCCCGCGAACTGCTCCTCCGCAGGCTGCCCGCCCGCCAGCCGCCGGATCAGCCCCGCCTGCCCGGGGAACTCGGCCACGAGCGCCGCGACCTCATCCTCCGTGGGTTTCGCCGAATCCGCCGGCTCGTATCCGGGTGACAGGCTGCAGCTGACCAGCGCGAACCCCGGTCCGGCCAGCTCCGCACCGAACCAGGTGGAATGCGGCGCGGCTCCGTGCAGGATCTGGCCGGCGTCCGGATCCGGGCCGAACACCGTCTCCGCATACGCGTCCTCCCCGGAGAACACGTGCAGCCGCACCGGCGTGCCCAAATGGAAGAACCACAGCTCATCCTGCCTGAGCATATGCATCTCCAGGACCTCGCCGGCCTCCAGCAGGTACCAGTTGGAGCTGTAGAGCGGATGGTCGGCGCCGCCGAAGCGGGACGGCAGCGCCGCGCCGGGAATGGCCTCGTTGCTCACCATCGCCGGTGCGAACCAGCCGCCGACCCCCGACGGCGTCATGCCCAGCCGCTTGATCCAGCCCGCTGCGTCGGGCCCTCCGATGCCGATGTCACTCACTGGGCGGATCCGCCAGGGAGAAGCACACCGTGATCCCGATGATCGCGCCGGTGTCCAGGGAGCGCAGGAGGCCCTTCTGCGTCACGATGTCCACGTTCACCCAGCCGCCGTCTTTGAGGGGCACTTCGATGGTTTCGTGGAAGTTCAGCAGGGGCTTGCCGCTTGCCATGACCTCCTTGTCGTGGGCCACGTGCTCGGCGCGCGAGTCCTGGTGGCCGATCAGTTCGTCCTTGGTCATGCCCACCAGGTCGGCGAAGTTCTGGTTGACCCACAGGAACACCGAGTTCGCGTCCTTCACCACCCAGTAGACGCCGTCCTGCTTGTCCAGCACATCGGCGATGGTCATCGGCGGAACGGTGGGCAGGACAACCCCTTCCACCGCCGGGACCGCCGCGGTCACCGCGAAACTCCCTTGCCGCCGTCGGCCTCCAGTCTTTCGGCAAGATCCTGGGCCAGGGCCACCATGGTCATGGTCGGGTTCCAGGAACCGCCGGTGGGCCACAGCGAACCGCCGGAGACATAGACGTTCCCGACACCGTTCAGCCGGTAGTCGACCCCGACGACGGCGTCTTCCGTGTCGCCGATGGGCAGGCTGGAGCTTTCGTGGACCAGGCCCGGGACGCGGCGTTCGGGGATTCCCGGACGGTCGGCGGCCCAGCTTCCGGTGTTCGGATCGCCGTGCCAGTACTCCACACGGCTGGCCCCGCCCGGGGACAGCACGCGCTCAAGCATCTGGAACGTGCCTTCGTCCATGGAGTCCCACGTGACGTCATCGGTGGCGTTGGCCAGCACCTGCAGCGTCACGTTGGTGGTGGGATCCGCGCCGCCGGTGAAGCGCAGGTGGTTCTCCGGATTCGATTCGTCCAGCTCGCCGAGCACGGCACACACGAAGACCAGGTAATCCTCCGAGGACAGCAGCTGCGCCATGGACGCGGTGGCCACGACGTCCGGGGCGTAGCGCTCGGACTTCTGCGCGTTCTCCGCCGGCTTCCGGTCCGAGAGGACGGACAGCTGCACGTGGTACTGCATGCCGGCCGGGCTCTTGCCCGCCATGTAGATGGCCGCCAGTTCCAGCTCGCCGAGGGCTTCGCTGAAGTCGTAGTCCTGCCGCGGGACCCTGGCTACCACCGAGGTGATGAAGTGCGCGCTGAAGCTTTCGCCGGCGCGCTGGACCTGCGGGAAGGAATTCAGCACCAGCGTGGCCGGGGGAAGCGTGCCCATGGCCAGGACCAGGTTGGCGTCACCGACGTTCACCACGCCGCGGCTCGTGTCCAGGGCCGTGGCCCGGCCGTCCTGCTGGATTACGGATTTCACGGTGCAGTCGGTGACAACGCGCAGCGGCGAGCCCTTGCCCTGCGAGGCGAGGGCCTGCTGCCTGTCCGAAAGCTCAAGCAGCACGGCCGGCGTCGAGAATTTCGCGAAGTCGATGCCCGAGTTGGCGCCGGAGGCCGCAGCAAGCGGCGCCGGCATGGACCGGGTGGCGGAGTCGATCTCGTGCAGGCCGGCGGCCAGCCGATCCTGCAGGGCCTTCTGCATGATCCCGTACACCGGGCGGGTGTTGTTGATCAGGTCGACGACGTCGGCCGATACACCGGCGTCGATTTGGTCCGCCGGAACCACATTGAGCAGGTCCTCCGCCGTGGTGAAGTGGGCCTTCGCGGCGTCCATGACGGCCCGCGGCCAGCCGCGCATCTCGTCCTCCTCCGGGCGGGGACACCAGGCGCTCCACATGATGGAACGGCCGCCGTAGAAGGGGACCATGCCGTGCTGCCAGGAGATCTTGCCGGGCGGCTGGCAGGCGGTGGCTGCCGCCAGGGTCCAGGGGAACGTCTCGGAAAGTCCGCCGAGCGTCTCCCGATACGGCAGGGGCAGGTTCTGGAAATGCTGGGGGAGGAAGAACGGGCCGCGCTCGATGATCAGGATCCGGGCGTGCGGGTTGACGGTCAGTGTCCGCTCCGCGAAGGCGTAGCCGCAGAACCCGCTGCCGATCACGATGTGGTCGAATTGTTCTTCCTCGCGGACCGTTTTCCATTCGCCTTCGCTCAGGAAGAACACGTGGTCCATCACTTTTTGCGGTGAAGGGTCCTGGGGCCCGGGCGTGGGAAATCCGTGGTTGAAATTCTGGGACGAAGAAACTGCACTCACAATGAAGCCCCCATCAGTCTGGTTTGTCTCACGACACCGTGAAAACAAGCGTCCTGCCGGGCAGAGAGGAGTTTCATCCGCCCCAGCGCGGATCGCTGGCATTAGTGAATCACTGATGGAATGCGTTCACAATAGGGTTTTGGCGCCGACTTTCGGCGGCCTGTATTGTGGGCGTAATTGCAAGCCAGGTATCGATTAATATCCGAGAATTGAGTGTCAAATAAAGTCGATAAGGCGTGACAAGGCGGAAATATCCGGACCCGCGCCCGGCCCTTATTCGATTCCGGCGAACAGCTCGTTCAGTTCGTCCGTAAGTTGCTTGCGCAGGGCCGGGGTGCCGATCTCCCTGCCGTCCACGTGGTTGACCGGCGCGATCAGCCGGATGCTCGAAATCAGCCACACGGCGTCGGCGTCGTACAGGTCCTGGGTGACCAGCGGGCCGTAGCCAAGCTCCCAGCCCGCCGCCCTGGCCTTCGCGAACAGCGCGCCCTGGGAGGTGCCGGGCAGGATGCCGCTGTCCAGCTGCGGCGTGATGAGCCGCTTGACGGTGCGGGGTGAACCAGCAGAAGGGGAGCCGCTGCCGTCGTCGACCGTTTCCACGTGCGCCAGCAGCACGGTCGACGTCGGACCCTCCAGGACCCGGCCGTCGCTGGAGATGAAGATCGCGTCATCGGCGCCTTGCTTGTGCGCGTAGCGCAGCGCCGCCATGTTCACCGCGTAGGACAGCGTTTTGGCGCCGAGCAGCAGCCAGGGGGCGCGCTCGCCCGCCTCGGCGTCGAAACCGCGGTCCAGCAGGACGACGTCGATCCCCGTCTCCCGCTGCCGGCGGCTGCCCGCGGGCGACGGCGAAGCCTGGATCCAGCAGGTGGGGGCCGAGGCGCCCTCGACGCCGCGGGTCACCAGGAGCTTGACCACCACTTCGTCGGACTCCGGTTCCGGGGCGGGGAAGATGCCGCGGTATTCGGTGATGGCCGTTTCGATGGCGCGCCGCCAGGTTTCCTGCTCCGGGATCACGAGGTCCAGCGCGCGGGCCGAGGCCTGCAGTCGGTTCAGGTGTGCGTGCACCTTCCGGGCGTGGCCGCCGACGGCGAGCAGGGACTCGAAGACTCCGTCACCGCGCGTAGCCCCCAGGTCCGTTGCCATCAGCTGGGGCTGGGTGGCGTCGGCGATGCGGCCGTTCTCGAACGCAGGGTCAAGGAACACGAGGACCGTGGGGGCGGGGAGAGTCATGCCACCAGCTTAGTGCGGGTGGCCGCGCACGGTTCCCGCGAGACCGTCACCCCGGCGGTTAGGCTTGGGCTACAGCGGCGGCCGGCGGGTTTCCGCGGACTGGCTTAGGGACCGTGGGGGTTTGAGTGCTATTTCCATTCGAGGTGGGGACCGATTGGACATGGCCCCTGGCCGCGTGGGCGCTCGCGGAAATCATCCTGCGCATCGTTCTGCTGGGGATCATTCCCGGCAACCGCCGCCCCACCACCGCCATGGCCTGGCTGCTGGTCGTCTTCCTGGTGCCGTCCGTGGGCTTCGTTCTGTTCCTGCTCTTCGGCAACTTCCGGCTGTCCCGGCGGCGCCGCGAACAACAGGCGGAAGTCAACGAGCGGGTACGGGCAGGCGCCTCGGCGATGGCCGACGTCGTAAGCAAATATTCCGGGCCGGAATGGGTGAGCTCGGCCGCGGAACTGAACCGCCGGCTCGGCTCCCTGCCCATGGTGGACGGGAACTCGGTGCAGCTGATCCCCGGCTACCAGGAATCGATCGACGCCATGACCGAGGCCATCCGCGGTGCGCGGGACTACGTCAACGCCGAGTTCTACATCATGGGCAGCGACGCCGTCACGGACGGTCTGCTCAGCGAGCTAGAGAAGGCGGCGGAACGCGGCGTCAGCGTGCGGCTCCTGTTCGACCACATCGGAACGCTGCGGGTGCCCGGCTACCGCCGCTTGATCCGCCGGCTCAAGGCCAGCCGGATCCAGTGGAAGCGGATGCTGCCGCTGCTGCCGATCCACGGCCAGTGGCGGCGCCCGGACCTGCGGAACCACCGCAAGATCCTGGTGATCGACGGCGTCACCGCCTTTACGGGATCGCAGAACCTGATCGAGCCCTCCTACAACAACCCGCGCCACCGCCGCGCCGGCCGCAAATGGGTGGAACTCATGGCCCGGCTGGACGGCCCGATCGTGGCGACCCTCAACGTCGTGTTCGCCACGGACTGGCTCAGCGAGACTGACGAATCCCTCGAATCCCAGCTACGGCTGCCGGAGAACCCCCGCCGGGGACGGGTCACGGCCCAGGTGGTGCCCAGCGGCCCCGGGTTCGTCACGGAGAACAACCTGCGCCTGTTCAATACCCTGATCTACTCGGCCCAGCACCGCATTTCCATCTGCAGCCCGTATTTCGTCCCGGACGATTCACTGCTTTATGCCATCACCACCGCGGCACAGCGGGGCGTGGACGTGGAACTCTTCGTCTCGGAGAAGGGCGACCAGTTCCTGGTGCACCACGCCCAGCGCTCCTACTACGAGGCGCTGCTGGAAGCGGGCGTGCGCATCTACCTCTACCGGGCACCCCTGGTGCTGCACGGGAAGCACTTCACCATCGACGACGAGGTCTCCGTGGTGGGCTCCAGCAACATGGACATGCGCTCCTTCTCCCTCAACATGGAAGTCTCGGTGATGCTCCTGGGCGCGGAAACCGTGGACCTGATGCGCTCGGTGGAGCAGGGCTACCGGGAGGCAAGCTTCGAACTGACGCTGGCGGACTGGCTGCACCGGCCGATGCTCGCGAAGTACGTGGACAACGTGGCGAGGCTGACCGCGACGCTGCAGTAGAACTGCGGAGATGTCCGTTGCGGAACTTCAGATTTTGAGCGTGACGCCTTCGGCCGTGCAGGGCACGGAACTGGCGAGGAAGGCGTCCTGGATGGCGTCCTTGGATTCCTGGGACGGGGCGTCGCCGAGCGAACGGTCCAGCGCCAGCAGACTCAGTGCGTAGAAGAGCCCGGACACTTCCTCAGGGGCCGTGGTCTGGGCCTCGTCAGCGCGCAGGTAAATGTCGTCGAAAGCGTCGGCGTCGTCCTTGGCCGTGGCCGCAAACTCGGCGTAGAGGGAGTTGAAGAGCTCGCAGGCGTCCTTCACGTCGCCTGCCCCGGCGGACGACGACGGCGTCCCTTCGGTGCTGCCCGGCGTCTCGATGCTGTCCGAGGGGCTGGCCGGCGCGCTGCCGGGTGCCGGGCTGGCGCCACCCGGCGTGCAGGCGGTCAGGCACGCGGCGCCAACGAGGGCGATCATTGCGAGGAGTCTCTTCATGGTCCTCCACCCTACGTGGATCGCAGGGCAGGTGCAGCGGACGGGTATGGGGAGTTCTCCCCTCCGGGGCCGTGCGGCAGCTTCCCTAGTCCTCGGGGAAGTCCGTGCCCAGGGCCGAGAGCACGCCGAAGGCCTTGGTGCGGATCTCCTCGTACTCATCCGCCGGTTCCGAATCGGCGGTGATCGCCCCTCCGACGCCGAGCGAGAGCGTGCGTCCGCCGCCGCCGTCGTAGTCCATCACCAGGGTGCGGATCACCACGGCGAGGTCGCTTGCCGCGTTGAGCGAAAAGTATCCGATGGCCCCCGAATACACGCCGCGCGGGCCGTCCTCGAGCCTGTCCAGGATGTCCATGGTGCTGATCTTCGGGGCGCCGGTCATGGACCCTGCCGGGAAGGCCGCGGCCACCGCCTCGGCCCGGGGCGCGCCGGGTCGCAGCTGCGCGTCGATGGTGCTGACCATCTGGTGCACGGTGGCGTAGCTTTCGATCGCGCAGAGCCGGCTCACCGTCACCGAGCCCGGCATCGCGAAGTGGCTCAGGTCGTTGCGGAGCAGGTCCACGATCATGATGTTCTCGGCCCGGTCCTTGAGTGAGCGGGCCAGGTCGTTGCGGAGGTGCTCGTCGATCACGGGATCGTTCGCGCGGGCCCGGGTGCCCTTGATCGGCTCGGCCCGCATGGCGCCGTCGGAGGCGATCCGCAGGAAACGCTCGGGGGAGGTGCTGGCCACTGTCAGCCCGCCGAAGCGCAGGTAGCTTGCGAACGGCGCCGGGTTGCGGCGGCGCAGGGCGAGGTAGCTCGCCCACGGATCGAGCCCTGGGTCCGGGGCGCTGACCGTGGTGGTGAGGCAGACCTCGTAGGTGTTGCCTTCGGCGATCTCCTGCTGGGCTTCCTTGACCTTGCGGAGGTAGTCCGTGCGGCTGTCGCGGCTGGCGAACGACGGCGGCTCGGGCACCTTTTGACCGGAAGGCTCGACGGCGGGTCCCGCCTTGGAGGTGCCCGGCTCGGCAGCCTCCTGCGGCTCCGCTGCCGCCTGCACCGCCGCGCGGGCGCGCGTCAGCCAGTCTCCGGCGTCGGGGGCATCCAGGGCGAGCAGCCACGCGGTACCCTCCAGATGGTCGAGCACCACGGCCCGGCCTGCGAACAGGAGCGCGGAGTCCGGGGTGTCCGAGGGCACGTCATTGCCGCCGGTTTCGCGTTTGAGCTCATAGCCGAGGTATCCGAGCCAGCCGAGCGTGAATTCGCAGTCGTAGCCTTCGGGGGCGCGCACCGCGCGGCGGCCCCACACCGTGTCCAGCCAGCGGAAGAACGGGGAGGCGACCCGGGCGGTGGCGCATCCTGCGGTCACCCGGGTGGTGCCGGAGCGGTGCAGCACCGACTGACCGAAGGTGCCGCCGTCGTCGGCCAGGATGCTGAAGCGGCTCCGCGCCGCCGCCTCGGACGGCGCCTGCCCGCCGGCCGGGGCCTCCGAGGCGTTCGAGGAATCCAGCCAGACCGCGTTCTCCGAGCTCCCGTACAGGGCCTGGAACAGGGTTTCGGCGCGGGGAGCGGCGTCGATCCGTTCCGACAGCAGCCGCAGTCCCCGGCGCGCGGAAAGCTCCGGGGCGAGGACGGCGGAGAGCGCCGGAAGGTAGTTCAGGGCCTGCATCAGGTCATCCGGGGCGCCGCCGTCGGCGCGGTTGAGAACGTGGATGTCCGCGTGGGCGGGGACGTCGTCGGCGTCCAGCCATTCCTGTTCCTGCGCCGCCCAGGTGTCCCAGTAGGGTTCGTAGCTGCTGCCGTCGCGGTCCAGGGCGCGCCGGCGACGGTCCTCCTCGGGCGCCTCCACCCAGACCACCGCGTCCATCAGTGGCCGGGCTGCCTCGGCTGCCGCGCCGACGCCCTCGACCACGACGATCTCCGCCGGGAGCGTGGTGTGGGTGCCGCCGTCGTAGTGCTTGTCCCAGTCCCAGCTGACCCATTCGGCAGCCACGCCGCGGCGCAGCGGTGCCAGGACCGTGGTGACGTACCGTTCGACGCCGGCGGCGAGCCCGTTCCAGCCGGGATAGATGTCCTCAAGGTGGAAGAGCGACACCTTGTGGTGCTGTCGCAGCCGCGCGGCAAGTTCCACGGCCAGCGTGGTCTTTCCTGCTCCTGAGCGGCCATCGACGGCGATGATCACGGGTGCTGGAGTCATGAAGTAGAGCGTACCTGCTGGGTGTCGTCCTGTTTTCCGGCGATGGCGTTCCGGGCGAATCCGACGATGCCGGGAACGGCCGCGTTGATGAGGTCCCAGGTGGCGTCGAAGTCGCGGTGGCCGCCGTACCAGGGGTCGTCGATGCCAAGCTCCAGGGTGTTGCGTCCTGCCACGGCGGGGTCGAAGCTGCGAAGCATCCGGATCTTCGCCAGGTCGCCCTGCCCGGTGGCCGCCTGCTGCAGCCAGCCGTAGTGGTCGACGTCGAGTGCGAGGATGAGGTCACGGTCCCGGAACCATTCCTGCCGCCAGACACGGGCGACATGTGAAGTCGAGAGGATCCGGTGCGCCGACAGTTTGCGGGCGGCGCGGGGATCAATCGGGCGACCCACCTCATAAGAGGTGATTCCCGCGGAATCCACCGCCACGACGTCGGCCAGTCCCGCGGCGTCGAACGCTTCCGCCAGCATGAGTTCCGCCATCGGTGAGCGGCAGATATTGCCGGTGCAGACGGCGATGATGCGATACGGGCGGGACGCTGAATACATGTCGTCAAGCATTGCCGGTGCCGCGGGCGTTTGGCTAGTTGTGGCTCTCCGGGGCTCGTCACGTTTCAGGGCGGGTGCTTTGGGGTGGTATCGGCCTGGCCTGCGCCGCCGCCCGCTCACCGGCTGAGCAGGTCCCGGCGCCGGTAACCGGCCAGCCCGGCGAGCAGCAGGCCCACCGCCAGCAGCAGTGTCCAGGCCACCGGCAGCCAGTCCGGGCTGGACTCCATCACGTTGGGCACCACGTGGAACGGACTCGTGCCAAGCAGCCATTCCGGAGCCTTCAGCACCGGTCCGAACATCGTGAGCAGCAGCCAGTACACCAGCACCAGCCACGCCCCAGCCCGTGCGCGCGGTGCCAGGCCCACCAGGAAGAGCGCGACGGCGGCCGCGAGCCACAGCGACGGAACCTCCGCCAGGCCTTGGAACACCACCTTCGCCGTGTCCAGTTCGGACCCCGCCAGCCGTGCGGAGGTGGCCAGTGCTGCCGAGCCGGCGGCCATGCCGACGGCGGGGCCCACTGCGGCGAGCACGACGGTCGGAACAACGTAGGACAGGCGGGACAACGGCGCCGAGAGCATCCACTCGGCCCGGCCCTCGTCCTCCTCGGTGTGGAAGCGCAGGACAACCTGGATGCCGAAGACGCCGCCTATGAAGGCCAGCACCAGCAGCAGCACTTCCACGAAGGCGAACAGCAGCTGCTCCTCGGTGGCCAGCCGGAACGTGATCATCTGCTTGACGAAGGGGTTGTCGCTGAAAATCCCGGACATCGTGGTGGCCACCAGCCCGTACACGGAGCCAAGCGCCACGAACACGACGGCCCAGGTCAGGAAGGCTCCCCGGTTCAGCCGGGCAGTCAGCCCCCAGGTGCCGAGCCGTCCCCGGGCTGGTCCGCCACGCGGCGCGATCAGGCCCATCCCGAAGTCCCGCCGCGATTCCAGCCAGGCCGCCAGGAGGGCCAGCGCCAAGGAGGCCGCCAGCAGGAGGAGCAACGGCCGGAAGTCGTTCTCCGAGGCCGGCAGGATCTTTTCCGCCCAGCCCATCGGGTTGGTCCACAGCAGCCATTCCGAATCGTCCAGGGTGTCGCCGAGGCCGCGGAGCAGATAGCTGACGCCTAGGACGGTGGCGGCGAGGGTGTTCGCCGTGCGGCCGGTCGACCCCAGCTGCGCGGTGACGGCGGCGACTCCGGCGAACGCAAGCCCCATCCCGCCGAACGCACTCCCGAGCGCAAAGGCCGGCGCAGGCTCCGAACCGGCCATCATCAGTGCCAGCCCCACCAAAACCGTCACCGCGGCGGACGCCAGCCAGGCCAGCACGACGGCGGACGCCAGCCGGGCGTGCCGGCCCACCACCCCGGAATCCAGGAGTTCGGCCCTGCCGGACTCTTCGGCCGCCCGGGTGTGCCGGGTGACGGTGAAGACCGCCATCAGGGCGGCGAAGAACATCCCGAACATCTGGACGCGCCACGCGGTGAAACCCGCCGCCGTCCCGAGGTCGGTGGCCGGGCCGAAAAGCAGCGAGAAGGCCGGATTGGTGCCCAGGCTGAGCTGCAGCGCCTTGGCTTCCAGCGGCGAAGAGAACAAGGACCCATACACCGAATAACTCACGGTGGGAAAGATCCCGATCACCAGCAGCCACGGCAGCAGCTTCCACCGGTCCAGCCGCAGCGCGTGGCGCAGCAGGGCCAGGGTTCCGGTCAGGGGAGTCCCGGTGAGTGCAATCCCCGTGAGCGGTCTCCCGGCCGGTTGGGTCCCGGCGGGGCGGACCGCGGCGTGACGGCCGGTCATTGGGGAAGTCCCTGCCCGGCGCGCTCGCCGTAGTGCCGGAGGAAGAGGTCCTCAAGGCTCGGCGGGGTGACCGTCAGGGCGCTCACGCCCAGGCCGGTCAGGACGTTCATCGCCGCCGCCAGCCCGCCGGCGTCGACGTTGAACTGCACCCTGCTGCCGTCGATCCGCAGGCCCTCCACGCCGGGCACCGCGGTCAGCTGGGGTGTCGCGGAGAGCCGGGTGGCGCCGTCGCTGAGGGTTGCGGCCACGTTGGTTCGGGCGTGGGTGCGCATCTGTTCCAGGCTGCCGCTTTCCACCACTTTGCCCCGGCGGATGATGCTGATCCGGTCGGCCAGGGATTCCACCTCGGCAAGGATGTGGCTGGAGAGCAGCACGCTGCGGCCCTGGGCCTTTTCGCGGCGGATTTCCTGGCGGAATGTGGCTTCCATGAGCGGGTCGAGGCCCGAGGTGGGTTCGTCGAGGATGAGCAGCTCGGCGTTGGAGGACAGTGCGGCGACGATTGCCACCTTCTGCCGGTTCCCCTTGGAATAGGCGTGGCCGCGGACGGTGGGGTCCAGTTCGAAGGTGTCCAGCAGCTCGGCCCGGCGTCTTTCGTCCAGGCCGCCGCGCAGCCTGCCGAGCAGGTCGATCGCCTCGCCGCCGCTCAGCCCGGGCCACAGGCTGACGTCCCCGGGAACGTAGACGATGCGCCGGTGGAGGGTGACGACGTCGCGCCACGGATCGCCGTCGAGCACGCGGACGGTGCCCGCGTCGGCCCGGAGCAGCCCCAGGAGGATGCGGAGCGTTGTGGACTTCCCCGCGCCGTTGGGGCCCAGGAAACCGTGGACTTCGCCTTCGCTGACCTCGAGGTCCAGCCCGTCCAAGGCCATTGAGTGCCCGAAGCTTTTCGTCAGGCCCGTGATGCTGACTACCGCAGCCATGGACCCGAGACTACTCCTGGAACCCCGGCCCCGTAACGGGGCGTCGGCTGCCGGCGTAGCCACGGCTCAACCTGGCTCAGCCCTGGGCAGCGTCCTGCGCGGCGCCGGGCTTTTCGTCCGCGGAAGTGTGTGCGCCGAGGCGCGGGATGCTGGCTGCGGCGACGAGCATCGCGAGGGCGCCGAGCCCGAACGGCAGGGCACTGACGGCGGCGATGCCGCCCACCAGGAGCGGCCCGCCGGCGTCGCCGAGTTCCCTGCCCAGCTCTGCCGATCCCATGGTGCGGCCCATGCGTTCCGGCGGGGTGGTGTCCGCCAGGTGGGCGAAGCCCAGCGGGGTCGCCATCCCGACGCCGGTGCCGATGGCCGCCGCCGAGATGAACAGTGTCACCGGGCCGGGCGCGACGGCGACGACCGCCACCCCGGCAGCGGTGAGGAGGAGGCCGATTGCCATGCCTTTGGCATCGCTGATCCGTCCCTCGTCCCGCATGCGGCCGACGCGCGGCTGCGTGAGGAGCGAGGCGATGGCCAGCACGCTGACTGTTGCCGTGCCCGCCACCGGGCCGAGGCCGTGCCGGGTGGCCAGCGCGGGAAGGAAGCCGATCGCCGCGCCCATGGCCGCCATCGACGCCGCGAGGACGAGCGTGGGGACCAGGAAGCGGCGTTCGGTGACCTGGCGGAAGAGGTCGACGACGGTGTAGCGCTGGCGGGGGAGCGGCGGGAGGTGCGGGACCCGGAACAGTACCCAGAGGGCTGCGGCGATGGCCAGCCCGGAGAGGACCGCGAAGAGCAGGGCGAAACCGCCGAGGAAGATCAGTCCGGCGCCCAGCAGCGGACCAATGACGTAGCCCAGGCTCTTCCAGGAACCGTACTTCCCGAAGTAGCTGCCGGCGTTCTTGCCGGCGGCAAGCCGGGCGACCATCGCCGAGGCGGCGGGGGAGAACGCCGACGCCGCCGCTCCCTGGCCCAGCCGCGCGATGCCGAGCATGACCGGATCGCCGCCCCCGAGCCCCGGGAGCGAGAGCACCGCGAAGGCCAGTAGGCCGGCGACGATCACGGGCTTGGTGCCGATCCTGTCACTCAGCACGCCGAAGACTGGCTTGAGGAAGACCTCGGAGATGTCGTACGCGGCGAGGAGAACGCCCAGGCCCAGTAGGGTGAGGCCGATGTTTTCGCTCTGGGCACCCATCCCGGCGGCGATGCTGTGGGCGCCGAACGCCGTGACGAAACCGGCAGCGTACAGGGGAGCGGACGTTCCCCGCGTGGTGGGCGGGGCGGGGTTCACTCGGGGCGGCGGGGTCACGCTGGGCTCCTTGCCGGTGTTCGGGTGCTGGGTGGTTTTTGGGTGTTAGTGGATGACGGCCAACAGGATGCCCACCGCGACGAAGAGGCAGCCGAAGATCCGGTTGAGGATCTTCTGGCCGTGCTCATTGTGCGTGAAACGCTGGAAGGTGCGGGCGGCGAGGGCGAAGAAGAGCCACATCACCAGGATGTCGATCGTCACCACCGTGGCCGTGAGGACGAGGTATTGCTGCAGCAGGGGCTCGTCCGGGCGGATGAACTGCGGCATGAAGGCCAGGAAGAAAACGATGGCCTTGGGGTTGAGCAGGTTCACCCAGACGCCGCGCTGGAACATCGAGAGCGCGGGCTCGTTCCGGCGGTTTTCGACCTTCTCCTTGTCCAGGTCCGGTTTATGCAGGAACTGCCGGATACCCAGGTACACCAGGTAGGCGGCACCGGCGTAGCGGATGACATTGAAGACCACCGGGGAACTGGAGACCAGCACGCCGACCCCGAGCGCGACGATCACGATGTGGATGATGAGCGCCAGTTGCTGGCCGAGGACGCCCCAAATGGAACGGCGGAAGCCGGAGTTGAGCGAGTTGCTCATGGTGGAAATGGCACCGGCGCCGGGAGTGAAACTGATCAGGGTGCCGGCGCCGACAAGGGCCAGCCAAAGGGAAAACTGCACTGATCCAGCTTAGGCCCGCGGTGGCGGTGCGCCGGACGGCGGGAGGGAGGTGCTGTCTGGGCGCTGGTAAACGTGCGGGGCGCCGGGCTACCAGAGGGTTTCCACCAGTCCGAAGTCGTGGAGGGCCTGGTCTGCCGTGATGATGACCAAGGATTCGACGATTGCCTGGGCCGCGATCAAGCGATCGAAGGGATCCCGGTGTTCCCACTCCAGCTGCCCGGCCGTGAGGGCGTGGTTGCTGCGGACGGACAGTTCTTCATCGCAGAGCTCCGCGATGTGCCGCGGATACCCGAGGAGCAGGCCGTCCAGTCCCGGAAGCCTGCCGAGCCTGTGCTTGTAGGCGAGCTCGTAAGCGGTGGCCGCCGACGCCACAAGACGGTGGTCGAGGGACTGGATGATCCGGCGTGCCTTGGCGGAGAGCTTCCGGGGTTCGGTGAGAGCCCAGATCAGGGCGTGGGTGTCGAGGAGATAATCGGTGCTTCCCAACGTTCCTGCTCCTCCTCACCCATCGGCTCGAGGAAATCATCCGGCAGTTGCCCCTTGACGAAGCCCAGGCGCCGCTTGGTGGGTGGAACGATGCGCACCAGCCGCGCCACGGGCTTGCCGGCTTTGGCGATGACCACTTCCTCGCCGCGTTCCACGAGGTTCAGCAGTTCGGAAAAACGCGTCTTGGCGTCCTGGACGTTGTACTGTCCCATGTTGACCAAGTCTAGTTGGTCAACCTCGGCGCAGTAAGGCTCCGGAGAGAAATACGGTGGCGGTTCATCGCCGTAGTAGTAGCTCATGAATCGAGGCTAATTCGGCACTGTTGCGCGGGGAACCGGGCCGCCCGGCTATGTGGAAAACCGCCGTCGGAAGTCCCGAAACCCTGCACCGCGCGACCCCTTGAGAAACCTAGGCTGAAACTACCCCCGTCAAACGTTGGCGACACCGTGAAATTTCTCGGGGTTCTCAACTTCTCAGGGGGTGGAAAGCGCAGGCCCTGCCACCTCTTGCTCGCGCTGTGTGGACAGTTGTGGTCGGTTTGGCCCGGCGAATTCCGGCCGGAATTGGCAAAGCGTTCAGTTCGCCGTTGTGCCGTTCGACGCGCAACCGGCGGCCTTCCACAACAGATAGTTGCGTTCCTGGAGGCTCCCGGTTTTCTTCGCGGCGGCGACGAAGCAGGCCTTCGCCGCGGCGGGGTCGCCAGCCATTTCGTGCAGGTGCCCGCGGACGGCCTCCAGCCTGTGCGTCTGGGCAAGTTCGCCGTCCAAGCCGGCCAGCAGCGCCAGTCCCGCCTCCGGCCCGTGCACCATGGCGACGGCGACCGCCCGGTTGAGCGTCACCACAGGACCGGGTGCCACGGACTCAAGCACCGTGTAAAGGGCGAGGATCTGCGGCCAATCGGTGGCTTCCGCAACAGTTGCCTCGGCATGAACCGCAGCGATGGCGGCCTGCAGCCGGTACGGTCCCGGACCGCCCGTGGCGAGGACCGACTCAAGCAGCGCCAGTCCTTCCTCGATCTGCTCCCGGTCCCACAGCCCGCGGTCCTGGTCGGCCAGTGGCACAGGCATGCCGTCCGGCAGGGTCCGGGCCCGGCGTCGGGAATCCGTCAGCAGCATCAGCGCAAGGAGCCCGCCGGTTTCCGGTTCCTCCGGCAGCGCTGAACGCAGCAGCCGTGCCAGGCGGATCGCCTCCGCCGTGAGTTCTTCGCGCTGCATGGACGGCCCGGAGCTCGCCGCATAGCCTTCGTTGAAGATCAGGTACAGGACATGGAGCACGACGGCGAGCCTCGCCTTGCGCTCGCCGGGATCCGGCAGCTCGAACCGGGCACCCGCCTTCTTGATGCTCTGCTTGGCCCGGCTGATCCGCTGCCCCATGGTGGCCTCCGGAACGAGGAATGCGCTGGCAATCTCTGCCGTCGTGAGCCCGCCGACCGCCCTCAGCGTCAAGGCCAGCTGGGACGGTGCGGAGAGTGCGGGGTGGCAGCAGAGGAACAGCAGGGCCAGAGTGTCGTCGGCGTCGCGCGGCGGGTTGTCGCCTCGCTCTCCCGGCAGGGCGGCTTCCAAGGCAGCGGCACGCTCTTCGCGGGAGCGGCGGGCGGCTTCGCTGCGCCATTGGTCCACCAGCCGCCGGCCGGCGACTGTCAGCAGCCACGCCCGGGGATTGTCCGGGACGGTCCCTGACCGCCATGCCAGGCTGGCCTCCAGCAGGGCCTCCTGCACAGCGTCCTCGCACTCGGCGAACTGCCCGTGCCGGCGCACCAGCATGCCGAGGACCTGCGGCGCCAGCGTGCGCAGCAGGTCCTCAAGCGCGGGATCCCGGGGGACAGCGGCCAAAAGCTAGACCTCCGGAGGGCCGTCCGGAATGGCGCGCAACTCCACCACCTGCGAATACTTCACGATCCCGGAGCAGATCTCGATGGCGCGCTCCTCGCTGGCCACGTCCACCACCCAGTAACCGACCAGGGACTCCTTGGCTTCGGCGAAGGGGCCGTCCGTGGTGATCACGCCGTCTGGCGTCTGCTTGACCAGCTTTGCCGTGGAACCGTCAGCCAGGCCGGCGTTGAACACGAGTTCGCCGGAATCGCTCAGGTCCTTGTCGATCTGGACCATGTAGCCGATCATCTCTTTGACCCATTCCGGATCCGCGGTGGCCATCATTCCTTCGGCGGAACCGAACATCATGATCATGTACTTCATCTCGAACTCCTTGGGAAGGAGCCCCCGGTTTGGGTGCTCTCACTATTGGGTCGGAACTGCCTGCCGGATTTCTACATACCCGCGGGACAATTTCCGAAAACTTCCGAGAGCAGCCCGACGGCGGAGCTACGCCCGCGCGATTACCTCGCCGTTCGGGATCAGGAACCAGCCGTCGTCGGTGGAACCCCAGCGGTGCCAGCCCGCCGCGATCCGGGCCAGTTCCGCCTCCTGTGCGAAGCCGTACTCAAGGGCCTGCTCCGCGAAGGCCGAGTGCAGCACGCGCTCGCTCCACACCCGCGCCTGCCAGCGGCGCTGCTGCGCCGTGGCGTAAAGCCAGTTGCTGCTGCTGGGCGCCACTTCGGTGAATCCCGCCTGCTGGGCCCACGAGACCAGGCGGCGGCCGGCGTCGGGCTCCGCCCCGTTGCGGCGCGCGATCTTCTGGTACAGCTCCATCCAGTCGTCCAGTTCGGGGACCTCGGGGTACCAGCTCATACCGTGGAAATCGGCGTCGCGCACCGCCACGATGGCGCCCGGCTTGGCCACCCGGCGCATCTCGCGCAAGGCGGCCACGGGATCGGTCAGGTGCTGCAGCACCTGGTGGGCATGCACGAAGTCGAAGGTCTCGTCCCCGAACTCGAGGTCGTAGATGTTGCCGGTGCGGAACTCGACGTTCTCCACACCGCGGTCGGCCGCCAGGGACGCCGCGTGCGCCACCACGTCGGCCGAACGGTCCAGCCCGACCACCTGCGCCGGGGCCACCAGGTCCGCGAAATCGCAGGTGATGCTGCCCGGCCCGCAGCCGACGTCGAGCACCGACACTCCGGCGGTGAGATGGGGTATGACGAAGGCCGCTGAATTCTCCGCCGTGCGCGAGGCATGGGCCCGTACAACGGACTCGTGGTGGCCGTGTGTGTAGACGTCGTCCGGCTTCTGCTCACTCATAGGGAAACGCTACTCCCAGCAGCCCGGATTTCGCGGCAGTGTCAGCCGGCCTGGCCGGGTGGCGTGCGCGGGCCAGCAGGGTCCTGGCCGGCCGCGGCTGTGGCAGCAAGCATGTCGGACATGAAGCGGTGCACCAGCTCGAGCTCCCCTGCGCTGTAGGGAGCCATCGCCTTGCCCATCGCCGCGGCCAGCGGCATGAACATGGCGCTGCCGTCCTTGTAGGCCTTCGGCGTCATCCGAAGCTGGACCTGACGACGGTCCGTGCCCAGCCTTTCGCGGACCACGTGACCGGAGGCGCACAGGCGGTCCACCAGTGCGGTGGTGGCCGGCGAGCTGAGATGCAGTTCGCTGCGCAGGATTCCGGGAGTGACCACGCGGTCCGCGGCCGAATGCCGCATGATCACCGCTAGGGCGTTGAGGTCCGTCCGGTGCATGCCCTGCTTTCCGCCGGCGGTATTCGCGTAGCGGTTGGCCTCCAGCGTGAACTCCTGGAGGAGCTTGACCAGCTCCTGCGCGGGTGAGGACTGCCCGGCGGAAGTTTGCGCGGCAGGAGCAGCCGACGGCGGAGGGCCGGCTGTGCCGTCATGGTTTCGCGGCATGCGCCCCTCCTTTGTTCTCCTCGCTCTGCTGCCTTCCGGATACTACCCGCGCGGGGAAAGGAACCGAAGCCGCCGAATCGGCACCGGCTGCGCACCGGCACCGAATCAATTGTTTCCATGATGGAGATAGTCTATCTTGGAACTACATTGCGTAGGGCGGGATGGCGCACAGGCGCGGAGACGCGGGGCGGAAAGAGGGGATCCGATGAAGGCAGGGAGGACCATGCGTTGGCTGCGGTGGCTGGTTCCCGCAGTACTGGTGATGACGTGGCTCGGGATCGCGGGCGTGGGCGGTCCGACGTTCGGGCGCTTGGACGAGGTCTCCTCCATTGACCAGGCGTCCTTCCTGCCCCGCTCAGCGGAGGCCACCGAAGCCGGCGATTGGCAGGCCAAGTTCCGCGAGTCCGACGAAGTGCCGGCCGTGGTCGTCGTCGAAAGCGGCGAGCCTTTCACCCCAGCCCAATTGGGCGAAGCCGCCCGGCTGAAAACCGACATCGAGGCACTCAGGCTGGGCAGCGCCGTCGTCGGGCCCATCCCGTCGGAGGACGGCAAGGCCGTCCAGTTCATCGTCCCGATCGCGTCCCCCGACGGGCTGCGGGACACGGTGAAGGACCTGCGCGACGTGGTCCAGCCCGGCGCCCCGGACGGCATGCGCGCGTTCGTCACCGGTCCCGCGGGGCTGACGGCCGACCTGGTCAACGCCTTCGGCGGCATCGACGGCATCCTGCTGCTTGTGGCCCTCGGCGCCGTGTTCGTGATCCTGCTGCTGGTGTACCGCTCGCTGGTGCTGCCCGTCGCGGTGCTCCTGACCTCCGTGTTCGCCCTCTGCGCCGCCATCCTGCTGGTCTTCGGCATGGCCAAGCTCGGCTGGATCCAGCTGAACGGCCAGAGCCAGGGCATCCTGTCCATCCTGGTGATCGGCGCCGCCACGGACTACGCACTGCTCTACGTGGCGCGATTCCGCGAGGCCCTGACCCACACCAGCAACCGCACGCGGGCCGTACTCACCGCGTGGAAGGCGTCCTTCGAGCCGATCCTCGCCTCCGGCGCCACGGTAATCATCGCGCTGCTCTGCCTGCTCTTCTCTGACCTGAACTCCAACAAGGCCCTGGGCCCCGTGGCTGCGGCGGGCATCGTCTGCTCCCTGTTCGCGGCGCTCACGCTCCTGCCGGCGTTCATGGCAATGCTGGGCCGGGCCGCGTTCTGGCCCTTCCGTCCCAAGCGGCTGCCCGACGACGAACGCGAACCGGAGCTGGTCACCGGCCTTGAGGGGCAAAAGGGTCTGTGGCGCCGGGTGGGTTCCCTGGTGTCGCGGCGGCCGCGCCTCGTGTGGGTGGTCTCGGTGGTGCTGCTGCTGGCCGCGTCCGCAGGGGTCCTCCAGCTCAAGGCCAATGGCGTCCCGCAGACCGACGTCATCCTCTCCGCCTCCGACGCCGTGGACGGCCAGGACGCGCTGGCGAGGCATTTCGACGCCGGCAGCGGCAGCCCCGTCGTCGTGGTCGCCTCCCAGGGTGCCGCGCGGCAGGTGCTGGACAAGGTTAAGGCCGCCGACGGCGTGGGTGACGCCTACCTGCTGGCCGAGGGCAGCGTCCCCATCACCGGAGCACCGGGTGCCCCCGCCGAGCCGGCCGTCCGCGACGGCAAGGTGCTGATCAACGCGACGCTGAATTCCGCGGCCGATTCGATCCAGGCTGAGGAGACGGTCAAGGAGCTGCGCGCTTCCGTCAAGGAGGCCGACGCCGGCGCCCTGGTGGGCGGGGTCACGGCCATCGCGCTGGACACCAACACCACGGCGCAGCGCGACCTGGCGGTCATCATCCCGATCGTGCTGGTGGTAATTCTCGCCATCCTCATGCTGCTGCTGCGCTCCGTGGTGGCGCCGGTGCTGCTGGTACTGTCCGTGGTGCTGTCCTACGGCGCGGCGATGGGCGTCTCGGCCTGGGTGTTCAACGGGATCTTCGCTTTCCCGGGCGCGGATGCCACGGTGCCGCTGTTCGGCTTCGTGTTCCTTGTGGCGCTGGGTGTGGACTACAACATCTTCCTCATGAGCCGGGTCCGCGAGGAATCGCTGAAGCACGGCACGCGGCCCGGAATCCTGCGGGGGCTCGGCGTGACCGGTGGCGTCATCACATCGGCGGGCGTGGTGCTGGCCGCGACCTTTGCCGCACTCGGAGTCATCCCGATCATGTTCCTGGTGCAGCTGGCGTTCATCGTAGCCTTCGGGGTGCTGCTGGACACCGTGCTGGTGCGCTCGCTCCTGGTTCCCGCACTCGCCTACGAGCTCGGCGCGCGCATTTGGTGGCCCGGGAAGCTCTCGACGAAGCGCGCCAGGCATGCGGTCCGTGACGACGAGTTGGTCGAAGGGCAGCCGGTCCGCTGACGTTATTTGAACGACGTTACTTGAGGCCGGCCAGGCCCGCCACGAGCGCGGCGAGGCCCAGCTCGAAGGCCTGGTCGGCGCGGGACAGGCGCGGCTCCGCGCTTTCCCCTGCCCGCAGCACGTGGGTGTAGACGGGGACGTCGCCGGCGAAATCCCCGGGTTCCATCATGTCCGGCGGTGCCACGGCATCCAGGGCCGAGCCGAGGATGAAGTTCTCCAGGGCCACGATGGCGCTGACGATCTTTGCTTCGGGCCAGCCCGCGGCCCGGAAACCCTTGGACACTTCCTCGTACATCAGCAGGGTGGGGTGCGCGCCGGTGACGGGGACCGTGGCCAGGAGCGAGATCGCGTAGGGGTGCGCGGCGAAAGCGGCCCGATAGGAACGCGCCCAGATGACGGTGGCCTCGTCCCAAGGGAGGGTCTTGAACACCCCGTAGTCGATGCCCGCCGTGACGAACTGGCGCATGCCGGCCAGGATGTCGTTCTTGCCGCCCACGTGGTGGTAGAGCGCCGGGGTCTTGACGCCGAGTTCCTTGGCCAGCGCCGCCATGGTGAAGTCCTCCGGTCCGGTCCGGTTGAGGACGGTGATGGCCGTGGCGAGGATGAGGTCCCGGTTCAGGACGTTCTTGGCAGGCCTGCCCGCACGACGTTCCAGCGTGTCAGCCATTTTTCCCTTCGCCCTTGCTTGTTGCCTCAATCACACTCTATCCTCAATTCAGGAAATTTAATCCCGTTAAATTTATTGGAGCGGCAATGAGCTTGACCATCTTCCACGGCGGCACCGTCGCAGCCCCCTCACCGGAGGGAGGCAGTGACGTCGGAAATCCCGACGGCGGAACTCGCGCCGGCCGCGCCACCGCGCTCGCCGTGCGCAGCGGCGTCATCGCCGCTGTCGGTGCGGACGCCCTGGCGCTGCTCGGCGAGGCCGACGAAACGGTGGACCTGGCAGGCGGCTACCTGTCGCCGTCGTTCGCTGACGGCCACGCGCACCCGCTCTACGGCGGGCTGGAAGGCCTCGGCCCGCAGATCCGAAGCTGCGGTTCCGTCGAGGAAATCGCCGCATCCGTGCGGGAATGGGCGGATGCCCACCCGGAGGCCGAATGGATCATTGGGGCCAGCTACGACGCCACCCTCGCCCCCGGCGGGATGTTCGACGCCGCGTGGCTGGATGCCGCCGTCCCCGACCGCCCGGTGCTGCTGCGCGCCTGGGACTACCACACCGTGTGGGTCAACAGTGCGGCCCTCAAGGCAGCCGGCATCGACCGCGACACCCCCGAACCGGCGCTCGGCCGGATCGCCCGCCGCCCGGACGGCAGCCCGCTCGGCACGCTCCTGGAAACGGGCGCGATCGACCTCGTGGCGCGCGTTGCCCCCGCCTTCTCACTGCAGCAGCGGGTGGACGCCCTGGCCTCGGCCACCGAACGCTACGCCGCCGCCGGCGTCACTTGGGTGCAGGACGCCTGGGTGGAGCTCGCCGACCTGCCCGCCTACGAGGCCGCGGCCGCCGGAGGGCGCCTGGCCACCCGGCTCAACCTCGCCTTCCGTGCCGACCCCGCCGGCTGGCAGCACCAGCCCGAGGCCTTCGACGCCGCCCGCGGCCGCGTCCGGGTGCTGGACAACCCGCTGCTGAGCGCCAACACCGTTAAGTTCTTCATCGACGGCATCATCGAAAGCCACACGGCCTGCATGCTGGCCCCCTACGCCGACGCCCCGGGGGAGAGCGGCCTGCCTAACTGGGAACGCGAGGACCTGCACAACGCCCTGGCCGCCTTCGACGCGCTCGGCTTCCAACTGCACCTGCACGCGATCGGCGACGGCGCCGTGCGCATGGCCCTCGACGGGCTCGAAGAAGTCCAGCGCCGCAACGGCCCGCGGGACCGCCGCCCGGTGATCGCCCACCTCCAGGTGATCGACCCGGCCGACATTCCGCGCTTCGCCGGGCTCGGCGTCGTGGCGAACTTCGAGCCCCTGTGGGCCTGCTCCGACGACGTCATGCGGCTGCTCACCATCCCGCGGCTCGGCGAACCCCGCGCCGCGCTGCAGTACCCCATCCACTCGCTCGCCGCCGCCGGCGTCACCATCTCCTTCGGCAGCGACTGGCCCGTCACCGGACACCACCCCGTGCCGGGACTCGCGACGGCGGTCACCCGCCAGACAACCGACCACCTCCCCGAGGGCGGCTGGCTGCCCAACGAAAGGGTCGACGTCGAGACCGCACTTGAGGCGTACACCGCCGGTGTGGCCCACCAGGCCTTCGCCGAGCAGGCGTGGGGGCGCCTGCAGCCCGGCATGAGCGCCGATCTGGTGCTGCTGGCCGCTGACCCGGCCGCCCTGCCCGCCGAGCGGATTGCCGGCGTCGAGGTCCTGGGCACCTGGCTTGCCGGGCGCCCGACTTTCCAGAAGCAGCCAGAGTCAGTGCGCTAGCCGCACATCCTTCCCCCTCCCCAACAGGGGCGCCAGCCCTCCCCACCCGAAAGACAATGATGTCCGTGAACACTGAAAGCCACGCCGCCCCGGTCGCCCCCTCCACCGGCGCACCGGCCCCCAATCAGCCCCATCTGCGCCGGGTCCTGGGCCTGGCCGCTCTGGTCATGTTCGGCCTGAGCTACATGGCCCCGCCCACTGTGTTCACCACCTTCGGCACGGTCACCCAGATCACCGACGGGCACCTGGCCGCCGCCTACGTGGTGGCCCTGGCGACCATGCTCTTCACCGCCCTGAGCTACGCCAAGCTGTCGCGCGCCATCCCGGCGGCGGGCAGCGCCTATTCCTACACGCAGCAGACGTTCGGTGGGCACCTGGGCTTCGTGACCGGCTGGACCCTGATGCTGGACTACCTGTTCCTGCCGATGATCAACTTCCTGCTGATCGGCCTGTACATGAACGCGGCGTTCCCCGCGATCCCGGCCTGGGCTTTCGCGCTGGTGAGCATTCTGCTGGTGCTGGCGTTCATTGCCCTGGGCGTGAAGTTCGTGGGCAAGTTCAGCGGCGTGATCGTGGCCGTGTCAGTGGTGATCATCATCGTGTTCGTGGCGCTCTCCATCTCGTACCTGTCCGGCAACCCGGCCCCTTCCGTCACGGCGCCGTTCGCTTTCGGTTCGGGCGGCGCGAGCCCGATCTTCGCCGGCGCGGCGGTGCTGGCCCTGTCCTTCCTGGGCTTCGACGCCGTTTCCACGCTGTCTGAGGATGCCCGGAATGCGCAGCGGGACATTCCGCGGGCCATCGTCATCACCACCCTGCTGGGCGGCCTGATCTTCATCGTGGTCGCCTGGGTGGGTGGCCTGGTGATCCCGGACTGGCACGAATTCACCGCCCTCGACACCGCCGGCATCGAGCTGGTGGAAAAGGTGGGCGGGCCGCTGTTGAGTGCCTTCTTCATCGCGATGTTCGTTGCCGGCTGCATCGGCTCGGCCATGACCAGCCAGGTCAGCGTCAGCCGAATCATCTATGCCATGGGCCGCGACGGCCTGCTGCCCCGTCCGTTCGGCAAGCTCCACCCGCGCTTCGGCACCCCGGTGCTGGCCGCCGTCACGGTCTCGGCCGTGTCATTGCTGGCGCTCGTGCTTAGCCTGGAAATGGCCGCCACCATGATCAGCTTCGGCGCCCTGTTCGCCTTCTCGATGGTGAACCTCTCGGTTATCAAGCACTTCTTCTGGGATGGCAAGCTTCGTGGCGCCGCCAGCGTGGTGAAGTACCTTATGCTGCCTTTTATCGGGTTTGCGCTGACCATCTGGCTGTGGACCTCGCTGGCCCCGAACTCGTTCATTGTGGGCCTGTGCTGGATGGCGGCCGGCATTGTCTTCCTGGCCTTCCGCACCAAGGGCTTCCGGCAGGCACCGCCGAAGCTGACGTTCGGGTAGCGGTTATCTCACCCAACTGACTCGCAGTTGTTGTCGTTATGAAGGCTCATAACGACAACAATTGCGAGTCAGTTTCGGGTTTTTGGACGGATTGCGTCGATCCCGCAGGATGGTGCAATGCACAACGTTCGCGAGCTGCTCCGGCCCAGCAAAGAGGAGTGGGCAGGCCTGCCCCGGCGCCGGTCCGGTGGGCGTGTGACCCTGATGGCCTGGTTGCTGGGGCTGCTCACCGTCGGCGGGGCTTTCGTGGCTGATCGAGGGTGGGAGGAGGTTTCGCTGTCATGGGAAGAGTCCCTGCTACCGATCAACGTGTTCGCCGGGGTAATTACTAACACGGCGCTCTTGCTGGGCATCGTCGGTTGGGCAATGGGTCGCTATCTGGCCCTTGCGCTGTCTGGACTATTGGCGGCATGTGCGATCGCTCAAATGATTGTCGGAGCGCAATCTGCGCCTGTCTGGACTGTCGGTACTGGGATCGCAGCTGTCATGGCAGCAACAGACTTCGTGTCTTCGTCGCGTCAGCTGAGGGCCATCCGAACGCTTGCGGCGCGGCTGAGGAACGGGGAGACGGTTGAGCTCGGAAGCGATGTGCTAACCGCCGAACGCAATGCGTTGCGTGGTGGATGGTGGATCACGCTTGCGTTCCTCTGCATCTCCCTAGCATTGTGCACTTGGTTCGTTTTCGACTGGGTGGATGCCCAAAACAAGGCGGTGCCGTCTGACGGATCAACTTTCAGGCCGTTCGAGGCAGTCTTCGCTCCTCCGGCAATGATGCTGCTGATCTGGTCATGCAGCAGGAACATCCGAAAGGGCCTCGCCTATAGGTGGGCTGGGCGGTTCGTGTGGATTGTGCCTGGGGCCGGCGGGCCTGTCTGGACGAACGGGCTGGAACCGTCTTATGGGGGCAGAGTCGAGCCCGAAGACAACCGGGCCAACGGTTGCATCTGCCGTGAGGGAGAAGCCCGGCGCGATCCGGAATACGAAGACTTTCCCGACGACGATGTGGCCGCGGATGACTATTGTGCACTCCACGGTTTTGATGCAGTCAACTCCATGGATCATGCTTCCTTCCGGGCCAGCGCCAACTCAGCTTGGCTGTGGGACGAAAACTCAAGGACGCCAAACACGAGCGATGAGTTGACCGTAGCTTCAAAGGCTTTGCTGGGATGCGCGGGTTACTTGTTCTGTGGGCTTCTGGTGGTGCGAAGCTCTTCCGGCATTGAAATGCCCGCTTCCGGCGCAACGGAAGCTTACGAAATAAACAAGGGCGACGCGGACATTCCTAATCGGGCCAAGGCTATCCCTCCTTCAGAACAAGGCATCCTGGACACCATCGATCTCGCCCCGGCCGGCCTGAGCGGAACCGCGGTCCGCTACCGCCACGGCCGGGCCTGGCTCCGCACCGACGAGCCGTAGCAACACATTCTGCTGGATCACGCGCCCTACGGGCTCCGGACATCCGCATGATCACGTGGTTTGGGGCCCTCCGAGGAAGGCGATCCGGCAGAATGTCACGCAGGTAACGGGCGAAAGGCCGGCACCAGATCTGAACTGGTGCCGGCCTTTCTGTTTTCCCTCAGCAAGAGACATCTGACGGTGCCAAGACGTCAAGTCCCGTCACTTGCCGCTCCGAGGTGGGTCAGTCCCGGTGTCAGTGGGAAAAGTCTGCTGAGATCTCGGCGAGGGTGCGCCCCTTCGTCTCAGGCGCGAGCCACTGCGAGAGAACTGCGCCGAGTAATGCGACGGCGGCGGCTACGACCATGCTCGGACCCATGCCGATGTTGCTGATAGCCCAGGGCAGTGCGAAGGTGCCGAGTGCGGCGCCGATGCGGCTGAAGGCCGCGGCAAAGCCCATGCCGACGCCGCGCAGATGGCCGGGGAACACCTCGGCCGGATAGACCTGGGTCATGGTGGTGTAGCCGGCATTGAAGAAGGAGAAGGCGAGGAACAGGACCAGCACCAGGATGGCCGGCGCGTTCGCCCAGACCCCGATGATCAGCAGGATGCCTGCGCAGAGCCACTGCCCGGGCACGGTGAGGATCCGGCGGCCGAGCCTGTCGATCAGCAGCACCGTGGTGACAACGCCCGCGGCCGCGAGTGCTGACAGGCCGACTCCGCCGGCCCAGCCACCGCCGAAGCCGAACTGTTTGAGCACCTCGTCGGCGAAGGTCGCGATCGCGAAGTACGGCGTGACCGCGCAGAACCAGAAGCCTGAGGTGAAGAGGGTGGTGCGCCAGTACTGGCTGGAGAACAGCATTCCGAAGGAGGCACCCTTGATCTTGGTCTTGTTCTCGGCGGCCTGGGCTTCCTGGAGCATCCTCAGGTCGATCTCTTCGGTGATGCTGTCGTGCATCTGGGGCGATTCGATGTACCTGCGTGCGATAGACAGTGCTTCCTCGCGCCGTCCCTTCGTAATGAGCCAGCTTGGCGATTCAGGGAGGCCGAAGCGGGCGAAAAACAGGATGAGCGCGAGAATGGTGCTCGTCCCGATCACGAGGCGCCAAGGGGTGCCCGCGTCATGCAGGAGCGTGCCAACGATGAACGCCACCATGAAACCGACATACCAGGCAATCAGGGTCAGTCCGAGCAACCGCCCGCGGAGCTTCGGAGGGGAGAACTCTGACAGCAGTGGCCCGCCGATCGAGTATTCGCCGCCGATCGCGACGCCCATGAAGAAGCGGATGATGACCAGCTGGACCACGGCCCCGTCTCCGGAGGTGACGAAGAGCTGGGCCGCTGAGGCGAGCACGAATAGGCCCATGTCCACGAGGAACATGGGCTTGCGTCCGAACTTGTCAGTAGCCCAGCCGGCCAGCGGGGAGCCGACGAAAATGCCAGCCAGCGGGCCTGCGGCGATCATGCCCAGAGATAGCGCGTCGAGCTGGAGATCGGACCGCATGAGTCCGGTGACGGGGCCGATGATTCCGAGGATGTAACCGTCGAGGAACATCCCGCCGATGAATACAGCGACAAGCCGCACCATGAAGCGGCGTTTGAACTCGGAGCTGGTCTCGCTTGATATGGAGGGGTCGACGGGGGCCGTCGTCCTGGTCGGATAACTCATTGAGATTTGTTCCCTTCTGACTTCAGCGCAAACGGCTGACGGCACCCGAGCGCCGTTTCCTAGACGCACGGACAGCCGCAGCCCTTAGCAATCGGCGGACGAGGCCGGCTGGCTCGATGCCAGCCGATATTGCCGCGCAGGACTCGCGAGATGATTTCGGCGTCGTCATGTATCACTGCTCTTCGAGCTGGATGCGGAAAGGCCTTGGTTTCAGGCGCCCTCGCGCCGACCCGTCGAGACCTCGAGCCGGGTCGGGAATGTGATATATGACTCATATATCAAAGAACTCTATGGGTGCAATCTTCACCAGGTCAAGAGTTTGATGTGTTAATTGGTTGTATCCGTCAACTCACATCAATTGGTTGCTATCTGTCGCCTCACGGGGCCGGGCTTCTATTCGTCGGCCTGCACCTGCGCCGTTGAAGTTCCACGCAAATTAGGGCCAGACGCCCGATTTGACGCCTATACGGGCATCGCCTCTGCCACAATTGAGCCATGGCCGCAGGGAGGCGGGGTCCGGGCTATTTGGCGGGTATCACTGGTACCGGCGCGCTTCGTGATGGGCCGTCGCCCGAGGCGATCCGCAAACCCTTCTTCATTGCCGCCGTCGTGGTCTTCGCCATCGCCGTGCTGGCGGAAATAGGCATGTCGCTCCTGCTCGGCGGGACCGCCGTCGAACCTGTCTCCCCGGCCGACGCCGCCAAGCTGGGCGTCCCGCTCGACGTTTTCCTCAAGACCCAGAAGGCCGACGCCGAACCTCCCGGTGCGGGGATCGGTTTCCTTGCGTTCCTGGACGGTCTGCTGCTGTTCACCGTGGTGATGCTGGGGCTCAGCCTGATGATGGAGCTTCGGCTTTACGGACGGATCCAGGGGATCGTGACCCTGATTGTCACGTTCCTGTGGGTGGTGGCGGCGTTCTTCGCGGCGATGCTGGCGATGGCGAAGCTGTTCCTGATGTTCGGATTGTTCGTGGCCGCACCGTTCGGGACCCTGGCCTACTTGGCGCTGTGGGGCAGTTTTCCCACCGGGCAGGCGGCAGCGATCCTAGGGCTACTGCTCCTGCTGAAGGCCGTGTTCGCCGTGCTGCTGATCCTGAGCCAGCCGAAGTTCCTCAAAGTCACCGGGCTGGTGGTTCTGCTCGTGGTGTCCGTGCTGCTGCAGCTGGTGCTCGGCCTGATCCACGGTTTCCTGCCCGGCCCGCTGGTCTCCATCGGCGACCAGTTCTGGGCGCTGGTCACCGTGGTCGTGGCGCTGGTCTGGGCCCTGATAATGCTGATCCTCTCGATCCCGGCGATCATCAACGCCCTGCGGGTCAGCGGCTCGGTAGGGGACTAGGAAACGACGACGGCGCTCGGCCCTGTGCGCCCCTGCAAGTTTTTCTTACAAGTATCGGTCAAAAAGTATCGCTTTTCTTTAGGTGTCTGCGTCCGTACTTTGTCATCACCACCGCAAATTCCTCCGGTGGATTCCCAGACAGGACTCACGTTTACCGGAAGGAGCGAACCCATGACAATGACCGATCCCGTACAGGCACCGACCAAGGCGCGGCTGGTGGACGGGCCCGCACTTTGGCCCGCCCAAGCACATGTCCCCACGGTCATCGGGCGCCAACTCATCATCGAACGGGGAGAAGGCTCCTATGTCTTCACGTCCGACGGCCGCCGCCTTTTCGATGGAACCGCCGGTCTGTGGCACGCCAACATAGGCCACTCCCATCCGGAATTGGCCCGGGCCGCCTACGAGCAGATGATGCGGCTCGAGACGCACCACATCTTTGCCCGGTTCACGAACGACAAAGCACACGCGCTGGGGGAGCGGCTCGCTGGCCTGGCCCCGTTTGAGCGGGCCAAGGTGATTCTCAATTCAGGCGGCTCCGATGCCATCGATGTGGCTTGCAAGCTCGCCCGCCGCCATTGGCAGCGGGAAGGCCGCTCATCCAAGAAGGTCATCCTCAGCCGCGAATTCGCCTACCACGGCCTGCACGCCTACGGAACGAGCATCGCCGGCCTCGAATTCAACCGCGAAGGCTACGGAACCGATTCCCTGGTCCCCGAAACCGCCCGGGTCTCGTTCAACGACGCCGAGCAGGTTGCCCGGGTTGTCGACGAAATCGGGGCGGAAAAAATTGCCGCGATCGTCACCGAACCGATCCAGGGTACCGGAGGCGTCAATCCTCCAGTGCCGGGATACCTTGAAGCGATCCAACAGATCTGCCGGGAGAATGACATCCTCTTGATCCTGGATGAAGTCATCACCGGCTTCGGCCGGACCGGCGAGATGTTTGCCGCCGAACGGTACGGGATTCAGCCGGACCTGTTGACGTTCGCCAAGGGCATCACTTCCGGCTACGCGCCACTGGGCGGCGTGCTCGTAAGCCCCCCGATTTGGGAACCCTTCTACGTCGACTCTCCCGCAACACCGATTTTCCGCCATGGCGCGACCTACGCGGGCCACGCGACGGCTTCTGCGGTGGCCCTCGCGCACCTGGAGATTCTCGAACGCGATCAGCTGATACCCAGGGTCGGGGACCTCGAAAGGGTGCTGCATCGGGAACTTGCCGGGCTGGATGCCGGGCATTCCGGAGTCATCGAGGTCCGGTCTGCGGGCCTGCTCGGCGGCGTCACCCTGGCCGATCACCTCAGCGCCGAAGCGATCGCCGACGACCTTATCGAACTCGGATTCATTTCCCGGCCGCTGCGCGGAAACACTTTGCAGATCAGCCCTCCGTTCATCATCAGCGATGACGAGCTGGTGTCCTACGTGCAGGCTATCGGGCACGCCATCAATGAACGCGAGCGCCGGTGACAAACGAATTCCAGCAGCGTCCTACATCGGCCTGAATGCAAGAAACCTGACGGGTTCCTGTCAGAAACCAGCGCTTTTCCCAACAAGCGAAGAGGTTCATCATGACCAACGAATACGACGTCGACTCGAAGCATCACCTGACAGCGGCGCAGGGTGCTTCCCTGGCATCCGGGCCGGAATCCGCCGGTCATTCACAGGGCAAGAAGCTCCGCGCCCGGCACGTCACCATGATCACGCTGGGTGGAATCATTGGTGCGAGCCTGTTCGTCGGCTCGGCCAACATCATCCGCAATACCGGTCCCGCAGCGGTACTCTCCTACGCCGCGGGCGGGCTTTTGGTATTCCTCGCAATGCGGATGCTCGGCGAAATGGCAGCGGCCAGGCCTGCCGTCGGATCCTTCATGGAATATGCCAGGGTGGGCCTTGGAAGCTGGGCGGCGTATATCGTCGGCTGGCTGTACTGGTATTTCTGGGTGGGCGTGATCGCCTACGAAGCCGTCGTGGGTGGCGGAATGCTGCACAACTGGTTCCCCGTGCTTCCCGCGTGGGCCGGTTCGCTCGCATTGCTGGCGGTCTTTGTGGGCACGAACCTCATTTCCCTGCGGACCTTCGGGGAAACGGAGTTCTGGCTCGCAAGCATCAAAGTGATCGCGATTGTGGTGTTCCTTGGTGCGGGCGTGCTGTACGTGCTCGGGCTCTGGCCGAACGCTTCCTTCTCTGTATCCAACCTCTGGGCCCACGGCGGATTCATGCCCAACGGGATCGGCGTGGTTCTCTCCAGCATCGCACTGGTGCTGTTTTCGTACTTCGGCACCGAGATTGCCGTCATGGCCGCCGCGGAATCAGAGAACCCCGCAAAGGGAATCCGCCAGGCAGCAAACACGGTCATCTGGCGAGTCATGCTTTTCTATGTGGGTGCCATCCTCGTCATCGCCACGATCGTTCCGTGGAGCGAACTCCCCAAGCCGTCCGACATTGCCCCGTTCACTTACGTGTTCTCGCTGTTCGGCATGCCCGGCGCCGAGGTCATCATGGGCCTGGTCATCTTCACGGCCGTGATCTCCGTCCTCAACTCCGGAACATACTCCGCGTCCCGGATGTTCGCCGCCCTTGCCGAGCAGAGGCTTGCGCCGGCGGTTGTCGCCAGGCGTAACAGGAAGGGAGTCCCGGTTGTCGCCGTAGTTGCATCGACGGTCGGCGGCCTCATCGCAACCTTGGTGAACTTCATTGCCCCCAGCTCGGGCATCTATGACTTCATCATGAATTCGACCGGGCTGGTTGCCCTCTTTGTCTACGTGTTCATCGCCCTCACCCAGTGGCGCATGAGGACCAAGATGACTTCGGATGAACGGGCGGACCTCAAGCTGAAGGTGTGGCTGTTCCCGTGGCTGAACATCATCCTGATCCTGGGTGCGATCGGCATTGTCACGATCATGCTGTTCAGCGAGGACGGCCGCACACAGGTGTGGACGAGCCTGATCGCGGCCGGTGCGTTGGTGCTGTTCTGGCCGGTGGTCCGTAAGCGGCTTGGACAGCAAGAAGGCTGGCAAAAGGATCTGCCGGAAAAGGAAGCGCCGGCCCCGGCCACCGTGGAGGTCCGTCAGTAGAAATGGCTCGGATCGCGGTCCGCCGGTCTTCATGACTGGTGGACCGCCGCCGTGACCGGCAGGCCCAAGCCGTCACTGGAATCGCGAAGCTAAACCCTTGCCCGGTACGCAGCGAGGAACGTCGAAATCCGTCGAACGGCTTCCTCGATCTCCCGCTCAGCCGGCAGGATCACGAAACGGAAGTGGTCCGGCGTCGGCCAGTTGAACGCGGTGCCGTGCGAGACGAGGATCTTCTGGTCGCGCAGGAGCTCCAGTACGAACTCCTCGTCGTTCTTGATCGGGTAGATCTCGGGGTCCAGGCGCGGGAACAGGTACATGGCACCGGCCGCGGGAACGCACGAAACACCGGGGATCGCCGTCAGCAGTTTCAATGCCAGGTCACGCTGTTCGCGCAGCCGCCCGCCCGGCCTGATGAGCTCCTCGATGCTCTGGTATCCGCCCAGGCAGGTCTGGATGGCGTGCTGCGCCGGGACGTTGGCGCACAGCCGCAGCGACGCCAGCAGCTCCAGGGCTTCGCGGTATTCGGCGGTGGCCGCGTGCGGACCGGTGACGGCCACCCAGCCGGCCCGGTAGCCGGGCATCCGGTACGCCTTGGAGAGCCCGCTGAAGGTCAGTACGCAGACGTCGTCCGCCACCGAGGCGGTGTGGATGTGCTGGGCCTTTTCGTAGCGGATCTTCTCGTAGATCTCGTCGGAGAACAGCACCAGGTCGTGCTTGCGGGCCAGGTCCGCGAACTGCTCCAGGATGTGGCGCGGGTACACGGCGCCGGTGGGGTTGTTCGGGTTGATGATCACGATGGCGCGGGTGCGCGAGGTGATCTTGGCTTCGACGTCGGCCATGTCCGGCCACCAGTTCTGCTGCTCGTCGCACAGGTAGTGCACGGGTTTGCCGCCGGTTAGTGTCACCGCGGCGGTCCAGAGCGGGTAGTCCGGGGCGGGCACCAGCACCTCGTCGCCGTTCTCCATGAACGCCTGCAGGGTCATGGAGATGAGCTCGCTGACGCCGTTGCCGATGAAGATGTCCTCGACGCCGATCGTCATCAGGTTCTGCGTCTGGTAGTACTGCGAGATCGCGGTCCGGGCCGAGAAGATGCCCTTGGAATCGCTGTAGCCCTGTGCGCCGCGCAGGTGGTGGATCATGTCCACCACCACCGACTCCGGCGCCTCCAGCCCGAACGGTGCCGTGTCTCCGAGGTTCATCTTCAGGATGCGGTGCCCCTCGGCCTCCATGGCCTTGGCCGCCTGGAGGAGCGGGCCACGCAGTTCATAGCGGACGTTCTGGAGTTTGCTGGAGTGCTGCATCGGACGCATGGTTGATCTTTTCACGGCGGTGCCCGCTCTGCCGAGCGTTACGGGGCGGAGCCAGGCCTATCCGCCCAGCTTGATCTTGCACAGGTCGGGCTGCGTCTTGCAGAGGTTGACCTTGGGATCGAGTGGGGAGCTGATGTCCCGCAGCTCCGTTTTGACCAGCACCAGGGTGTTCGGCGGGACCTTTTCGCCGGCGTCCCTGGTGGCGCCGAGCACCACGCACCTGTTGAGGAGACCCTGCGACGCGGTGCATCCGGAGCCTTGGGTGACGTCCAGCTGGATCTTCGCAGCCGCGGCCCGCGATTTCGCCGTCTCGATCGTGGCGCCGACCAGGACCGGCACCGTGGTCTTGACCGGCACCGCCACCTCCAGGACCACGGTGGAGCCGCGGCCCACCGTCCGCCCGCCGTTTGGCTCCTGCCCGAGCACCGTTCCGGCGGCCTCCGTGCTCTCCTTCTCCGTGACCGAGGTGCCGAAGCCCGCATCCTTGAGGATCTGCACCGCTTCCGCCTGCGGCTTGCCCACCACCGGCGGCACGCTGGCGTCCTTGAACAGGAACCACAGCACGCCCCCGACGACGGCGAGCAGCACCACCCCGCCGATGATCACCCAGAGCCACGGGAACCCGGGAGCCGGGGCCGGCGTCGAGGGTGCCGGCACCTCGAGCGTCACCACCCGGGCCTGGTCCGCGTAGTCCTCCGGGGCGTCGTCGGCCGAATAGGCGATGAGCTTCACCGGGTAGCTGCCGGGCGCCGCGCCGGTGGTGTCGAACTTGGCCAGGTACTGCTCCGTGGCACCGGCGGCGAGGGTGCGGAGCGGATCCGGGATGTCCGTGTAGGTTTCCGGGGCGGCTCCGCCGGGGAACGCGCCGAGCACCACCCGGGCCGGGGCCCCGCCGCCGTTGGTGACCGACGCAGTCAACGAACCCTTGCCGTCCTTCAGGACCACGGTGGGGGAACTCAGGGTCATGGTGATGGTGCCCATGGGATTCTCCGGCTGCTAGGGGGCGCTGTGCAGCGCCGCTTCGTCGTTTTCCTCGCGTGTCCGTGTTCGGGTCTCGCCCGTCACGCAAACCTGGTCGCCGTCGTACGCATCCCGCCACACGAAACCCTGGAGGCAGGTGTTGACGCCATACGGGCCGCCGGGCGGGTTGGGCTTCCGCGCCAGCTGCGTGGCCGGGGCATTGTCCTGGACCACCTGGGCGGCGGATTCAGGCGTCACGCACACCTTGTCGTCCGGGGTCACCCGCCGGTAGACATAGCCGGGCTGGCATTTGTCCGCCGCCCGGGCGATCTGCACGCTCACGGTGGTCCCCTTCTCCGCGGTGCCGCCTGCTTCCGGGTTCTGGCTGATGACGGTGCCGGCCGGCTGGGTGCTCACCACCTCGGTGGAGCCCATCGAGAAGCCGGCGCCGATGAGGATCTGCGCCGCTTCGCCCTGCTGCTTGCCGCGCACGTCCGGGACGTTGCCGCCGCCGCGCATCAGGTACCACAGCACCCCGCCGATCGCCAGGAGCAGCACCACCCCGCCGATGATCACCCAGAGCCAGGGAAACGTCGACGGCGGCTTGGCGGGCGCGGGCGCCTGGCTGACCGTCAGCGTCACCACGTGGGCCTGGTCCGCGTAGTCTTCCGGGGCGTCGTCCGCGGAGTAGGCGATGAGCTTCACCGGGTAGCTGCCGGGTGCCGCGCCGGTGGTGTCGAAAGCCACGAGGTACTGCTCGGTGGCGCCCGCCGCAAGCGTGCGCAGCGGGTTGGCCACGGTGGTGTACGTCGGCCCGCCGGGCTGGCCGGGGAAGGCCCCAAGCACCACGCGTTCGGTCTCCACGGAACTGTTTGTCACGGAAGCGGTCAGGGAGCCCTTGCCGTCCTTGAGCTCGACCGTGGGGGAACTGAGGGTCAGGGTAATTCCGGTCATGTCAGCCTGCCTCCGCTAGTTGGAGCACACAGTTTCCCGGTCCCGGGCAGCGGATGCCGAGGCTCCCGCCCGAGGTTCCGAACGTCAGGTCCACGGTATCCCCGGCGCCGGCCGATTGCTCGGTACGCGTGCCCTCCACCGAGAGTGTCACCGTGACGGCCTGCTGCGGCAGCAGCCGCGCCCGCTTGGTGGGCGGGCCGAAGGAGAACAGCCCGCCGAACTCCCGAACAGTAAAGATGCAGCTTCCGGCGACCGCGAGCTGGCCGCCCGACGCCGAACAGGAGCCGCCCGCCGGGGCCAGGTCCGCCGTCGTGAGCTTCCCGCCGCCGGCGGCCTTCGCGAATCCGGACTGCCAGTCCCTCGCCCCGGCGTTGTTGCTGCCGCTGCAGCTGACCCCGAGCACCAGCACCAGCACCGCGATGACCGCGCAGATCGCCACCACGATGATTGGGTTCCGGTTCTCGCTGTTCATGCGTCCATCACCTCGACGCGGTCGGTGACGTGCGCCGGTTTGATGCCCTTGACGATCCGGCGGATGAGCTCGATCTGCCCAGCGGCGGCGGCCGGCACCCGGACCGTGATGTGGAAGGCGCCGGGTTCGGACACGACCTCAAAGCCGGGAACGCCCGTGGCCAGGAGCAGGAAACGGGTGAGCCCGTCCACGGTACCGCGGCGCGCGGACAGCCCGGCGGCGCAGGCGATCAAGTCCCGCTGCCGGGCCACCGGGATACCCGCGGAGCCGGTCCCGGTGGATTCGGGACCAGGCAGGGTGAGCCAGTCCAGGTCCACCCAGCGGGACAGGAAAGGAATGAGCGACGACGGCGAGCGCCCCGGATCCGGGACGGTGTGGACCCGGTCCAGGACGTCCCGGACGGGCCGGTGCAGGTCCTCGGCCACGGCCAGCAGGGCCTGCAGCGGCAGGCTGCTCTCGGCCGCCACCTGGTACACCTCCGGCAGCACGCGCAGCAGCCGGGAGTCCTGCAGCCTGAAGTCGCCGTCAGTGGCCATGGACTACCTCGATCCGGTGCCCGCCCGAGCAGAAGAGCCAGGTTTCCGGCAACGTCACGACGTCGTCCACCACCCGGCGCGTGCAGCTCGCCCAGGACGCGGTGTTGTCCGTGCTGCGGTAGATCCCCTTGGGCCCGGCGGCGAGCAGCAGCTGCGTGCCGTCGTCGCGCACGGCGCCGGAGACGCCGCGGACGGGTTCGAAGCGGGTGCGGTCGCGCAGCGGCAGCCCGCAGTTCACGTCCGGGGTGCTCCATTGCGGGGAGGCCTGGCCCAGCTGCAGGCGCAGCACCCCGCCGCTCTGGGTGGCGGCGTAGGCGGCGTTGCCCATGACGTGCACGGCCCAGCAGCTGCCTCCCGTCCAGCCCGCGCCGAACTGCTCCCAGGCCGCCTGCAGGGTGTCGAGGTCGGTGCGGGCGAGTTCGTCGATCTTCAGGCGCAGACAGCCCGTGCCGCTGCCCTCCGGCACGGAACGGCCCAGCCACAGGTAGCTCGCGCCGCCGTCGTACTGCACCGTCATGCAGCGGATGTCCTCCCCGGCCGCCTTGACCCGTTTGAAGCTGCCGGCCATGCCGGCGTCGGGGGAGAGCCACACCCCGGCCGAGGCTTCAGCCGCCACGGCCACCCCGGTGCGGCCGCGGACGTCCACCAGGGCGTCCACGGCGTAGAAGCCGCGGTCCGGCTGCCCGGCGTCCACCACGTTCTGGACCGGGATGGCCCCTTCGCCCATGGGGAGTTCGTAGAGCCCGCGCTCGCCGGCGAGCAGCAGCACGGGCGCGCCCTGCCGGTCCACCCAGCACAGGTCCGCCACCACGAACCCGAGTTCGGCGGCGCGGCGCCAGGATTCGCCGAGGTCCTCGCTGATGTAGATGCGCGAGGACGTCCCGGTCACCGTGCTGACCGCGACCATCCCCGGGTGCTGCCCGACGGCGGACCGTCCCGGGGCGGGCGAACGGAACGGTGCGATGGACCGCACCGTCTCTGTGCTTCCCGAGGTGTTGAACTCGGCGCAGGCCTCCCAGCCATCGCCGGCGTTGGTGGTGCGGAACAGCAGCCCGTCCTGGGCCACGAACCAGGTGTTGTCCTGCCCCTCGGCCTGCACCAGCCCCATGGCGTCGCTGTCCGGGACCTTGTCCACCTCCAGCCGCACCCGGTCCACGTACTGCACCCCGGGTTCGGCCTCCTCCATGGCCCGGTACAGGTTGGAGACCCGCAACGGTTTGCCGAAGCCCGAACCGTAGCCGCCCGTATCCGCGTGGGACGGGCCTTGGCTGAGCGGGCTGATGCCCTCGGCGAGCCGGGCGGCGATGCGGGACCTGACGGCGTCGGCGTCCTCATCCGGGCGCACTACGATCCGCGCGTCCACCAGCACTTGCTTGTACAGGCCCCAGCGCACCACCGGCTCGGCGCCAACGGTGGAGCGGCGGCGCAGGTACTGTTCGACGTCGTCCCGCACCTCGGCGCGGGCCTGCGCGGCCAGTTCGTCGGCGGTGACGGGTGTGCCTTGGGCGCCGCCGGTGCGCGGCACGAACGGCACCAGCACCACCTCCACCTCGCCGGGCTTCGCGAAGGCCCACAGCTCCTTGCGCGTGAATGCCCGGGCCCGGTCCACGCCGCCGTGCCGCATGGCCAGCACCTCGTAGTCACGCACGGTGACGGCCCGGTCCCGGGCCTGGAAATCCTGCGGGGCGCGGCGGAGCGCGTTCTCCAAGGCCTCGCCGTCGCGGCCGCCCGTGGCAGGTTCCGGGTTGCCGACCCGCAGCCCCGGCACGGGCGTGCGCAGCACCGTGAGCTGACCGGCCCCGACATTCCCGCGCTGCCCGCCGCCGCCGCGGTACCAGGCGCGCACTTCGGCGCCAGGGCCCGGGACCGGCGGCAGCTCCTGCTGGCTGCCGGAGGCCTGTCCGCTGAACGCTTCGTCCCACCAGGCGAACATCACGACGCCGGCACTCCGGTCGATCCGCACCGGCACCTCCCCGGGCCGGGCGTCGGCGAACGCCTCCACCTCGCGGCAGTACCGGAACGGCTTGCCGTCCACCAGCACCGCCTCGCCACTGCTGAGCCGCGTCCCCGCGGGCACCTCGATGGCCACGGACAGCCCGGCTCCCGACACGATCGGCGCGTTCGGCACCACGAAGCTCTGGCCCGGCCGCCCGGTCCCGGTACCGATCGGGACGGCGTCGTACAAGGTGACATCGGCTGCAGGGACCAGCACGCTGGCCTGCCCGGCCGGCAGCACGGCGGCCGCCGTCGTCGTGAACACCGGCTGAGGCGCCCCGGGCACGCCGGGCGGGCAGCTGACCTGGGTGCCGCGCGGGATCCGGATCTCAGGGGCCTCCCCGTCGGAACCGCCTGCGGCCAGGCGGCTGAATTCCAGCATGGTTTCGGCGCTGCCGGGCGGGTGGAGGCTGGTGCCGAGCAGGTTCAGGTATACGGCGTACAGCTTGTCCGGGACCCGGTTGAGCCGGTACATCAGGGTGTCCGTGAGGTACGCGAAGGCCTCCATGATGGTGATGCCGGGGTCGTGCACGGACAGGTCCGTCCAGTCCGGGGCGACTTGCCGGATGCGCTCGCGGGCCCCGGCCACCAGCTCCGCGAAGCTGCGGTCATCCAGGTTCGGCACGGGAATGCTCATGCTGCACCTCCTGACTCAGGGGACATAGCGGAGTCGACGGGCAGGGTGATGGCCAGTTCGTCCTGGTGCTGGGTGGCACGGACCCGGTACCGGAGCCGCACCTCCAGCAGTTCCGGGCTTTCCTGCGAGCGCGAGGCGTCCAGGGACAGCACCGTGATCCGCGGCTCCCACTGCTCCACGGCCCGGGCCACGTAGTGGATGGCCAGGCCCGCGGTGGTGTCGTCCGCGGGGGCGAAAGCGAGCCGGAAGAGGTGGCAGCCGTAGGTGGGGCGGTTGATGCGCTCGCCGGGCCGGGTGCTCAGGAGCAGCAGCAGGGCCTGCCGCACGGAGGCGGCGTCCGTGACGGTGGCCAGCCTGCCGTCCGGGGTGAGGGTGAGGCCGGAAAGCCCGACGGCGGCGTCGAAGTCCGGATGGACGAAAGCCACCGATTTGTACCGGGGAGCGCTCATGGCCGGCTGCCTTTCATGCCTGCGCTCCTCATGCCTGCGCCGCTCATGATCCGGCCGCCACGAATTCCTGGCCCGGCCGCCGGACGGTGTATTTCACGGCGCCGGGCGGGGTGCCGTCCGTGAAGCCCTCCACGGTGTCCAGGCACATCCGCTTCCCGCCGATCCGGATGAACGTTGAGTATCCCTTGATCACCGGCAGGGTCTTGTTGCACGGCTTGATGTTCAGGCCGATGTTGGGGCACATGGAGATGTCCCGGCCCACGGGATCGGCTTCGACCAGCACGGGCGAGCCCGCCACCCGCACCCATTCCTGCGAGGGGACGTTTTCCACCTTGCCGTCGTGCCCGCAGCGCAGGATGGCCTCCTTAACCAGGATTTTCATCGACACCTCAGGCCTCCTCGAAATCGACGGTCTTGGCGCGGATCCGCATGGCCTTGCCCGGCGCCTCGAGCAGCAGGTCCGTGGCCGCCGTGATGCGCAGCTTCTCCGGCCCGAGTTCCACGGTGGAGCCGTGGCCGTCCGTGAAGCTGACGGTGCGGGCGCCGCCGTCGAGCACGATCTGCTGGCCGTCCGCGGAACGGAACGTGTAGCGGCTCTCCCGGGCGGTGTTCCCGCCCGCGTCGGGGGTGCGTTCGCGGCCGTACAGCCCACCGAGCACGATTGCCTGGGCCGGGTCCGTGGCCGGCAGCAGCACCAGCACGGTGTCCTCCGGCGCGGGCGGCAGCACCAGCCCCTTGCCGGGACCGGCGGCCCCGGTCAGCACCGGCGCCCAGCCGCTCTCCAGCGGCGGATACGCCGGGAGGCGGACGCGGACCCGGCCGCGTTCCTCGGGATCGTCGACGTCGGCCACCACGCCCAGGGTGAACACGTCCGGCTGCCGGGGCGGCGGGGTTTCGGGCGGCCGGGTGGTGATGGTGGTTTCGTAGCCGCTGCCGTCCAGCCGGTGCACGGCCGAGGCAACGGTGTAGGTGCCCTCCAGCGACGAGGCCAGGCCTTTGACGCGGACCCGGGCGCCGGCGCGCAGGAGCGGGTCGCCGTCGGCCACGAACACGGCGCTAACCTGGCCGGCCATCCGCACGTCCAGCTCCGCCTGCGCCAGCTCGTGGGCCGCGGCGTCCGAGGCGAAGGCCTCGTTGCCGCGCAGCAGGTTCCCGCCTGCGCCGACGCTGGCCAGCGCTGGGTCCGCCGATACCCCGGCCTTCGCGTCACTGCCCGACGCCGACCCCTCCAAGGCCTGCGCGTCGCCGGTGTTCCAGCCCGCCGTCCGGGCGCCCAGGTACGCCGGTTCCTGGCTGAGCTCCACCTCGGCCGAGTGCAGGCTGCTGCCCAGTTCCAGTTCCACTGGGTCGCCTTCGCCGGCCAGTGTGGTGAGGCGCAGGGCATCGCCGTCAACCACCGGATAGACGCCCACCCGGGCGCTTTGCTCCACCAGCAGGGCCAGGTCCGAACGTGCGCATTGGTACACCTGCCCCAGTCTTGCCGTACCCCCGGTGACCTGAAGCCCCGTGCCTTCGCAGAGCGTGCGGGCCAGGCCGGCCAGGTCCACGTCCCCCTGTTCGCCTCCGTGCAGGCGGGTGAACTGGCGCTTGCGGAGGCGGTGCAGGGCGTCGTAGGCGCGGACCCGGATTTCCTGGGAGAGGTCGGCCCCGTAGCTGCGCTCCACCACGGTCACCTCGCCCACGAACAGGGGAGTGCGCCGTCCGCCCAGCTCCACCCGGAGCGCATCCCCGGGGGCCGGGTCCACGCCCCTGCCGCCTTGGCCAGGGCTACGTTGGCCAACTGCGGGCCGCCACGTGATGAGGCACTGTGCGGGCCTGGCCAGGGAGCTCAGGACCTGCACGGACACGATCGCGGCGGTGTCGGCCGCGGAAAGCCGTCGCCGCCCGAGGGTGACGATCAGTTCGGGCAGTCCCTGCAGCTGCCTCATGGCGTTGCCTGTTTCATGGCGTCTCTCCCATGGGCGGCACGGCCAGCGGACCCGTGAAGTGCGCGGGGTCGTCCACGTTGTTGTACTCCAGCAGCAGTTTCCACAGCAGCGGCGTCCCGAAGGCCTGAAGGCTCAGGCGTCCCAGCTCACCGGGCGGCACCTCGGGGAGGGGCTCTTCGCCGTCGGGGGCTAACGCGTCCCGGTCCGTGCTGCCGTCGCCGGTCACCGCCAGGGTGTCCACGGGCGGTGCCGTCAGGTCCACCGGAGGCAGGCGCTGGGCGAGTTCGTAGTTCTCGCCGCCTTCCTCGTCCGCACTCTGGCCCACCCGCACGAACACCAGGCGCATCCAGGAACGAAGGGGCGAGCCGTCCGGGGCGAAGCGGTCGAAGCGCTCCGCGACCTCCGTGACGATCCCCGGTACATTCCACGCCCGGCCCCAGACGAAACGGACCGACGGCGGCCGGCGCTGCCGCTCCACCTCCGCCGAGTTCTCCGCGAGCGCCCAGATGGGCCGGGTCATCTGCCGGACGTCCTGGACATTGAGCGACGCCGGTGCGAGATCGACGTCGAACAGCAAATCCAGGCGAAGCTCCGTGTGCCCGCCGCCGGTGAAGAGCAGGGGATCGTCCGCGAGGCCGCTGCCGGTGAGTTTCCCGCCCGCGCTCCTCCGCGGCTCCACGCCGGCGCTGCGCTGCATCACCACGGTTTCCGGGTTGAGCAGGCAGCCCAGGTGCTCGCCGGTGTCTTCAATGAGGAATGCGACCCTTTCCATGTCACACCGCCGACCGTTCGTGGTTCAGCCGCGCCGCCCGGGCCAGGGCGTGCTCGAGGTGTTCGCTGCTGCTTTGGGTGGTGGTTTGCGGGCTTGGTTTCGGGGCGAGTTTGGGCCAGGTCCCGGTGAGCGGGGCCTTGGGTGCGGGGTGTTGGGGGGTGCTGGCGTGCGGGGGGCTTGGTTCCGGTTTCGGGGCGTGGGATTCCGGGGTGTGCGGGAGCACGACGGCGGCGGGCGGGGTTGGGCGTCCATGGTCCGGCTTGGCTGGGACTTGGTTCGGTGCCTGGGGATTCACCGGGCCCGGGGGCATCGGCGCGGCCGGGGCTGCCTGTTGAGGGGTTGCTTCTTGCGGGGCTGTTAGTTGCGGTCCTGGGGCGATTCCCCGGTTACCGCTCTGTGAGGCCTGCTCTACGTTCTTTGAGCGCGCCAAAAGACGTAGAGCAGGCCTCACAACGTGAGGGGCATCGCGTGGTTCGGTGGTTTGGTCTGTGGGGGCGGGAGTCCCCGGGGTGGGCTGTTGGATGTGGGTCGGCTCGGCATGGGTCGGCTGGGCGTGGGTCATCAGCGCCGGGGTGGGCTGCGGAGGAGTTGTTCGGACGGGGGCGGATTGCGTTGAGCCCACACGCTCCGGCCGGAGGCGCAGCGTGGGCACCGCGTTGTCGCCGCGTTGTGGGGGTGTCACGGGATCGGAGGAGTCGAAGGCCGCGGACGGCGGTTCTGTGGCCTGGGTTGCGGCGTCTAGGCGGAGCCCGGCCGTCGTGGGGCCCTTTGGCTCAGACGAGGCAAAGGGCATCCGCGCCGTTGCTGGCCGCAGCCTGAATTTCCGTAGCCGGGACAGTCCAAAGTGCCCCCGGACGGTTGGTGCATCGACTGTTGGTGCATCGACGGCGGGCACATCGACAATTGGCGCATCCGCAGCCGAGCCATCCCCCGCAGGCGCAAGCCCGGCGTCGCGCAGCAAGCGGACCCAATGCTCGGGCGCGCCGGAGAGGTCGAAGCCGCGGGACGGCGTCGACCTCGCCGTCGGCCCCCCTGTTCCGGAAGGGGCAGCCGGCGAGGGGCCCCGCGTTGCAGGGCCCCCGGGCTCGAGCCGCTCCGCCATTCCGCGCAGCCGTGAGGCCAGCCCCCGCCGCCAGGCAAGCATGCCGTCAGGCCACGGGCGCGCGGGCATCGTCGAGTTCCAGGCGGTCGTAGGCGATGGTCACGGATTCGATGGCCAGGTCCTTGCCCAGGGCGTCCAGCGGCGCACCGAACCACTCGCACAGCCAGGCGCCCAGCAGGTTCCAGCGCCGCACCTCGGCCGAGCCGGAATCATTGAGCATGGCGATGGACACGTTCCGACGCTCCACCTGGCCGTTGGCCGCCTTGAAGAGCCACTGCAGCATTTCCGTGGAATCCGTGAGCCCATACTTGAGGGTCACCGGCGTGTATTCGACCTGCCCCGGAATGACCCGCACCGTGCTGTTTTCGCCGCCGGATCGGTACAGGATGCGGTCGATCTTCATGCCCAGGCCCTCCACCTTGGTGAAATGCCCCTGCACCACCCCTTGGATGACCAGTTTGAAGTTGTACGCGCGGTACGGGTCCACCACGTTGCCGGGCTGCGCGGCCGGGGCCGGGGTACTTGGCTGCACGCTCATCTCAGGCTCCTGCGCTTTCTGTCTCGCTGGTGGCTTCGGCCGACTGCATGAGTTTGAAGATCACGAACTCCGCCGGTTTCACGGGCGCGATCCCGATCAGGGTGACCACCTGGCCGGCATCGCGGACTTCCGGTGGGTTGGTTTCCTCGTCGCACTTGACGAAGAACGCCTGCTGCGGGGTGGTGCCCAACAGAGCGCCGTCACGCCACACGTTGGTCAGGAACGCGCCGATGTCCCGCCGGATCGACTTCCACAGGGTGTGGTCATTGGGTTCAAAGACCACCCACCGGGTGCCGTCCGCCACCGATTCCTTGATCATGTTGGTCAGCCGACGCACGTTGATGTAGCGGTACTCGCTGGCCTCGGGCGCCTTTGTCCGCGCGCCCCACACCCGGATGCCTTCGCCCGGGAAGTAGCGGATGCAGTTCACGCCGGCCGGGTTGAGGACTTCCTGCTCGCCGCGGCTGACGCGCCGCACCAGATCCAGCGCGCCCTGGATGGGTTCGTTGGCCGGCGCCTTGTGGACCCCGCGGCTGCCGTCCACCCGCGCCCAGATCCCTGCCATATGGCCCGACGGCGGCTGGGTCACCTTCTTGCCGGACACCGGGTCCGTCATCACGATCCACGGGAAGTACAAGGCGGTGTACCCGCCGGGGGACTGGGGTGCGCCGATCGCTTCCTCGCCTGTGGCTCCCGCGCCGGGCCCGGGCTTTGCGGGTTCCGGTTTCGCGTCCTCAGGCTTGTCGGGCTTGTCCGGCTCAGGCTCGGGCTTGTCGGGCTCCGGGGCGTCCGGCACACCGGAGGTCGCCGCCCGGGTGAGCGCTCCGACGTCGTCCACTTTCTCCACGGTGTCCAGGATCGCCATGCGGTCCTGCCGCAGCGGATGCTCCACGTGGGCCTGCAGGGCCGCATAGGCGTCGGCGTTGGCGTAGCCGGGGGCGGCCACCATGGAAATGTCGTCGATCGCTTCGAAGAGGGTCAGGCCCGTGGGTTTCCTGGCCGTGCCGGTGAGGCTTCCGCCGGTGCCGATGTTGACCACATAGCAGCGGCCACCGCCATTGGCGAAGAACCCGAAAACCGCGTTGGACAACGGCGTTCCCTGCGTGGCCTTCCCGACATACTGGTCCACGAACTGGGTCCAGTTGTCCAGGACGCGTGCCTCATCCAGGTGCGCCAGCGGATCCGGGGCGACCCCCACGAATCCGGCGATGCTGGTGCTGACCTGCCCGATGGAGCGGGCACCGCTGGGCACTTCCTGCACATACACTCCAGGTGCCTGATAATTCACCATGGCGCGCTTCCTTTACTCCCACCGGATGGTCACCGGCAGGCTGCTTGTGCTGGCTGACATTTCACGTTCCGTGCCGCGGACCGCCACGGCAAAGTGCTGGAGTTCGTCGGCCGAGGCCAGGACCTCGAAGTGGCCGGTGGCGTCGCTGACGACGGCGGTGGCGGACGAATGCGCGCGGATGTAGGCGTTGGGGATGCCTTTGTTGTGGATGTCCACGAGCCGGCCGTGGATCCGCCGCGCCACCGTGGTTTCGGCGATGAGCGGTTCCAGGACGGGCGGGCCGGCTGGTTCCTCGAAGGCCAGTGATACCGGGACGCGGACCAGAAACCCCAGTCCTTCACGGATGCTGGCACTGTATTCGCCGGGTTCGAACTCCCCGGTGGAAACCACGGAGTACTGGCTGTGGCGTTCCACCGCGAGCAGCAGTTTTTCCATCGTGGTGAGGCAGTCCGGGCCCCGTGCCTCGATGGCCACCTTGAGTTCCAGGTCCAGCAACGGGCCGTTCCTGCGGGAGCGGCCCACGCGGTTCAGGGCGACGGGACGGACGGTCACCGCCGCGTCGGCTGGGGCATCGGGAGGCGCATCCGGAGGGGCGCCGGGAGAGGATGGTTCGCCGTCGTCCTCGAGGTGAACCGGCACAGGCGAAGCGGCATTCGACAGCAGCCCCAGCAGTTCGGTCAACGAAGCTTGCACAACACCCACGGTGACACCCCAGTCGACAAGGTGGTCCAGTACAGCGGTTGAGCTTAGGTTACTCCCGCAACGGCCCCTCAGTCACGAGGTTTTGCCGGTAAATCCATTCGTTTGAAAATAGTCGAGGAGCGGGTTATCGGGCGACACCTCACGCCTCCTGCTGCCGCCACCACGCCACCGTGGCCGCGGCGGCTTCCGGCAGCGGCGTCGGCGCCAGGCCCAGCCGCGCCTGGCTGGCCGACGAGTCCATCACGAACGGCCGCTCGAACTGGTACAGCGTTTCGGCGAGCTCGCGCATGGGTGTGGACGCCAGGCCCAGGATCTTCAGCAGCCACCCCGGGATCGTGCCGAGCTTCACCGCGGGCAGGCCCGCTGCAGTGTTGAACGCCGTCGCGAGTTCCTGCTGGGTTACCGCCGGGCCGGTCGGTGCGTGCAGCACAGTGTTCCACAGCTCCGGCGTCTGCGCGGCCTTGACCATCGCCGCCGCCAGGTCCGGCACGTACGTAAAGGAATGCGGCTGGTCCGCGCGCCCGATCACCTGCAGCGACTTCCCCTTCAGCAGCACCGGAACCATGCGGTCTCCGGCGTGCGAGATGCGGACACGCGGGCCGAAGAAATCCCCGGCCACCACGCTCACGGTGTCCGCCGCGTGGGCCCGCCGGGCCTTGAGCAGCGCGGTGCGCACGCCGCGTTTCCCACCGGTCGCCTCGCGCGGGCTTTCCTCCCGCATGGTTTTGTCCGGCTCGCTGTACGAGTACAGGCTCTCCGGGAAGACGACGACGGCGCCAGCCCCCGCGGCGGCGTCCAGCACCGTCCGCTCGGCGCGGGGGAGCTCGTCCTCCCAGGCTTTCGCCGTGTAGGAGGAGCCGTGGATGCAATGGAAGACGGCTGCGGCGCCGTCGAAAGCATCCGCCAGTTGGGCAGGGTCCGAAACGTCGGCCCTCCGCCGCTCGATCAGCGGATGCTCCGGGCCCGAGCCGGAGCGGGTGAGCAACCGGACCTGGTGGCCCTGCTCCGCGAGCATGGCCGCAATTGTCGAGCCGACGGGGCCGGCTCCGGTGACTGCATAGGTGGTGGTCATGGCGGGGCTCCCTGGTGCTGATCTGGCTGGCTCGTGATTTCTGAGAGCACTGCTCTCTCTGATCCAGAATGAACCTCGGCCACCTTTAAGTCAAGAGCAATGCTCTCTTTTGTTGACGCCGCTCTCTTTTGTGGCATGCTGGGGGCATGCCGTCCGCCACGAGACCCCAGGCCAAGGCCCCCACGCCGCGGGAGCGCGCCCGGGCGCAAACCATCGCCGACATCGTCCGGATCGGCCGGCAGCACCTCGCCCTCCACGGTGCCGCGGCGCTGTCGCTGCGCGCTGTGGCGCGGGATCTCGGCGTCGTGTCCTCCGCGGTGTACCGCTACGTCGAGAACCGCGACGAACTCCTCACCCTGCTGCTGGTGGACGCCTACAACGAGCTCGGCGACGCCGTGGATGCCGCCGTCGATGCCCTCCCTGAGGATGATTTCGCTGGCCGCTTCCACGCCCTGGGGCACGCTGTCCGAGGCTGGGCGCTGCGCGAACCCGCCTGCTACGCGCTGCTGTTCGGCAGCCCGGTCCCCGGATACAAGGCGCCGGGGGAGCAGACGATCGTGCCCGGCACCCGGGTGGTGTACCGCCTGGTCCGCAATTTCGACGCCGCCCACCGGGCCGGTGCGCTGGCCGCCCCGGCCGGACCCGCCGTCGTCGTTCCTGAAAAGCTTGCCCGCGACCTCGCCGCCATCCGCACCGGACTCGGCCTCGAGGTGCCGGAGGACCTGGTGACGCGCGGCGTGCTGATCTGGACGTCCTTGTTCGGAGCCGTCAGCTTCGAGGTGTTCGGCCAGTACGGCGCGGACACCTTCGCGGCCCGGGATGAACTGTTCGCCCACCAGCTCGGCTTGCTCGCGGGGATCATCGGCTTGGTGTGAGGAGTAGGGTGTCTGCATGGTTCGCGGCTTGGCAGACATCGGGGCGGAAGCCGTGCTGCTCGCCGGAGCCGGTTCGGCCATCCTCCTGCAGGTCGCCGATCCGGCGGTAGGGCGGGGCGTCGCCGAACACAGCAACTTCGCCGAGCGTCCCCTTGACCGGCTCGCGGCCACCATGGGCTACGTCTACGCCGTCATCTACGGTTCCGAGGAGCAGTTGACGGCGGTGCGCCGCGCCGTCAACCGTGCCCACGCGCCGGTCCGCGGAACGTCCGAAGGTGCCTCTCCCGGCTACAACGCCTTCGACCCCGCATCCCAGCTCTGGGTGGTCGCCACCCTCTACAACACCGCCGTGAGCGTTTACGAGCGGGTGTACGGAACGCTCGACGGCGAAGCGGCGGACCGCGTTTACCGCGAGTATGCGCGGATCGGGACGGCCCTGCAGCTCCCGGCGGACCTCTGGCCTGCGGACCGGGCGGCCTTCGCCGGCTACTGGAATGAGCGCCTCGCGGGGCTGGCCCCCGCACCCGAAGCGGTTCGGGTGGCGCGGGAGTTGCTGAACCCCGCCGTGGGACCGGCGTGGCTGCGCGTGGTCATGCCCCTGGTGCGGCTGCTCACCGCCGGGCTGCTGACTGAGTCAATCCGCGCCGCATACGGACTGCCCTGGGGGCGGCGACAGCAGCGGAGCTTTGACGGCGTGATGCGGGTGCTCGTCGTGGTGTATCCGAGGCTTCCGCGGCGGATCCGGCACTTGCCGAGGGACTACTACCTCGGCCGGATCGATGTGTCCGGGGTGCGGCCGCATGCCGGGCGCGGCTCTGCCCGTCCGCCGGTGCGGAAGGCCGCGGATGCGTAACCTGACCGCCGTCGAACAGTTCCTGGACGAGCGGGCGCACCGCTTCCTGGAGCGCGCGCCCGCCGGCGGCCTGCGCTGGAAGTTCGCGGAGTTCCTCGTCTTCGGCTTGAAACAGGCGTGGGCTTGTATCTTCGGCGCGCTGCTGCTGGCGGTGATTTTCGGGGCGAGGCTCTGGTACCCGGCTGACGCCGCCCTCGCCAGGAACGACTTCCTGACCATCGCCGCCGTCGTGATCCAGATCCTCATGGTCGCCACCAGGCTGGAGACGCTGCGCGAGCTCAGGGTGATCGTGCTGTTTCACTTGGTGGGCACGGTCATGGAACTGTTCAAGACCGACGTCGGGTCCTGGAGTTACGAGGCCGAGGGCGTCCTGCGGGTCGGCGCGGTGCCGTTGTTCAGCGGGTTCATGTACGCGTCGGTGGGGTCGTATATGGTGCGGGTCTACCGGCTCTTCGACCTCCGTTTCGCCCGCTATCCCCGGCGCTGGATCACCGCGATCGTGGCCCTGGGCATCTACGTGAACTTCTTCTCGCACCACTACTTTTTCGACTTCCGCTGGGTCCTGCTTGCCGCCGTCGCGGTGGTGTTCGGGCGCTGCGTAATGCACTTCCGGGTGTTCCGGCGCAGCTTCCGGATGCCGCTGCTGGTGGCGTTCCTGCTGGTGGCGCTGTTCATCTGGATCGCCGAGAACATCGCCACGTGGTCCCACGCGTGGCTCTACCCGAGCCAAGTGAACGGCTGGCACCTGGTCTCCCCGGACAAGCTGCTCTCCTGGTTCCTGCTGATGATCATCTCCGTAGTGCTCGTGGCCTGGGTCTACAAGCCCGTTCCGCCGGAGGCTGCGGAGGAGGCGCCGTCGCCGGACCCAATGCGTGGGGCCTCCGTCGAGGACGGTGCTTCGCTGGAGGGCGGGGACTCATCGGAGGGCGGGGCGTCGCTGGAGGGCGGGACGTCGCGCCGGCGCCCCTGACGGCCCTAGTCTTCGCCGCGGGCTTTTCGGAGCCAAGCCCGGCGGGCGGCCAGCAACGGTTCGATGTCGGCCACGGTTTCCAGTGCCAGGCTCTCCGGCGTCGGCCTGCCCGGTCCCTGCGCCACCATGGCGATGCCGAAACCGCCGTGGTCCGCGGCGGCAAGCCAGGAATCCGCACTGCGCCAAAGCCTGAACGTCCTGGCGAGGCCGTCGATTGCGACGCTGATGGCCGTGTACGGTTGGGATGCAAAGGCGTCCTGTCGCTCAAGAAGTTCTTCCCGCGATCGAGGCGCGCCCGACGCCGTGATCCAGCGGAGCTCCGCAAGTTCGAGCGGATTCCTGGTTGTCGTGATGACTTCCAGCTGGGAACCGGAGCCTTCCGAATTCTCCGGAAATACGGCTTCGTAGGCCACACTGCCTTCACTCCCATCAAACTGCCAGAAGCCCATCATTGCCGCGCCGGGCCGATTGGCAAGACGGAACAGCGGCAGGCCGCCAAAGCTGCCGCGAATCTGCTGCTCGTGGTTTTCATATGTCGCCCAGAATTCGTCCGGCGGCAGGAAACCCGTGAACTCCATGGCGCCAGTGTGCCACCGTAGGGGCCCGAAGTCGCTGCAACCCTGCCGGCTCGCCGGAACGTTCCAGCGAGCCCGCAGCGCTCCCGCGACTCCGAGCTTAGGCGGCCGCCCGGGGAAGCCGACGCCGGCGCCCAAACGCCCAAGCCGCCCGCCGCCGTCGTTCCCGTTCTCCCACGGCGAAACCGCCCCGAAACGCCCCTGGAACCGCGCCATTCCGGGGCCAAATCCGGACCAAATCCACACCCGAACCCGAAGTTGAGCGAACTAGGCTCAACTTTGGATTGACTTAAATCGGCTCAGGAGTACAGTTGAGTGCAGAACGCTCAACTCGCCGAATGTTGAGTGGTCCCTGGCTCTGATCCGCAAGGATGCACGCCCGGGTGGAATCTCGAACATCGGCATCGAAAGCAGTGAAAGGAAGCAATACATGTCGCGTGCAGTAGGTATTGACCTCGGAACCACTAACTCCGTTGTCTCTGTTCTCGAAGGTGGCGAGCCCACCGTTATCGCCAACGCCGAAGGCGGCCGCACCACGCCGTCCGTCGTTGCCTTCTCCAAGTCCGGCGAAGTCCTGGTGGGCGAAATCGCCAAGCGCCAGGCCGTCAACAACATCGATCGCACCATTGCCTCGGTCAAGCGCCACATGGGCACCGACTGGTCGGTCAACATCGACGACAAGAAGTACACGCCGCAGGAAATCTCCGCGCGTATCCTCATGAAGCTGAAGAACGACGCCGAGAGCTACCTCGGTGAGAAGGTCACCGACGCCGTGATCACCGTTCCGGCCTACTTCAACGACGCCGAGCGCCAGGCCACCAAGGAAGCCGGCGAGATCGCCGGCATGAACGTGCTCCGCATCGTCAACGAGCCCACCGCGGCCGCCCTCGCCTACGGCCTGGACAAGGGCAAGGAAGACGAGCTCATCCTCGTCTTCGACCTCGGCGGCGGCACCTTCGACGTCTCCCTGCTGGAAGTCGGCAAGGACGAAGACGGCTTCTCCACCATCCAGGTCCGCGCCACCGCCGGCGACAACCGCCTCGGCGGCGACGACTGGGACAACCGCGTTGTCGAATGGCTGCTCAGCCAGCTCAAGATCAAGGGCATCGACCTCTCCAAGGACAAGATCGCCCTCCAGCGCCTCCGCGAAGCCGCAGAGCAGGCCAAGAAGGAACTCTCTTCCTCCACCAGCACCAACATCTCGCTCCAGTACCTCTCCGTCACCCCCGACGGCCCGGTCCACCTGGACGAGCAGCTGACCCGCGCCAAGTTCCAGGACCTCACCAAGGACCTGCTTGACCGCACCAAGAAGCCGTTCCACGACGTCATCGCCGAAGCCGGCATCAAGGTTTCGGACATCGACCACATCGTGCTGGTCGGTGGCTCCACCCGTATGCCCGCCGTCTCCGAGCTCGTCAAGGAACTGGCCGGCGGCAAGGAGCCCAACAAGGGCGTCAACCCGGACGAAGTTGTTGCCGTTGGCGCAGCGCTGCAGGCCGGTGTCCTGAAGGGCGAGCGCAAGGACGTGCTCCTGATCGACGTCACACCGCTTTCCCTCGGCATCGAAACCAAGGGCGGCGTCATGACGCACCTGATCGAGCGCAACACGGCCATCCCCACGAAGCGTTCGGAAACCTTCACCACCGCTGACGACAACCAGCCGTCCGTGGCCATCCAGGTCTTCCAGGGTGAGCGCGAGTTCACCCGCGACAACAAGCCGCTGGGCACCTTCGAACTGACCGGCATCGCCCCGGCTCCCCGCGGCGTCCCGCAGATCGAGGTCACCTTCGACATCGACGCCAACGGCATCGTGCACGTCTCCGCCAAGGACAAGGGCACCGGCAAGGAACAGTCCATGACCATCACCGGTGGCACCGCACTGTCCAAGGAAGACATCGAGCGCATGGTCGCCGATGCCGAGGCACACGCTGCCGAGGACAAGGCCCGCCGCGAAGCCACGGACACCCGCAACTCCGCCGAGCAGCTCGCCTACTCGATCGAGAAGCTGCTGTCGGAAAACGACGACAAGCTGCCGGAAGAGGTCAAGACCGAGGTCAAGGCCGACGTCGATGCCCTCAAGAAGGCGCTCGAAGGCACCGACGACGCCGCCGTCAAGACGGCGTTCGAGAAGCTGCAGCAGTCCCAGACCAAGCTGGGCGAGGCCATCTACTCGCAGGCCTCCGCCGCCGGTGCCGAAGGCGCCGAGGGTGCAGCTCCGGCCGGTGACAAGAAGGCCGACGACGAGGACATCGTCGACGCCGAGATCATCGACGAAGACGAGAAGAAGTAACCATGCCCCACCACGGCAACGAATCAGAGCACTCGGATTCGGAGCAGGGCAAGCCGGTCATCCGGGACAACCGCAAGGTTGACCCGGAGACCGGTGCCGCCCGGCACCCGCACCAGGAAGCAGCCCCCGACGCCCGCACCCCGGCGGGTGCCGAAGGCACCGCCGGTGCCGAGGGTGATGCGCTGTCCCAGGCTGAGGAGATCCTCAACGGCGTCGAGGTTCCGGCTGAAGAGTCGGTAGCCTCCGGTGCCTCGGCCGCGGCCGAAGCCACGGAACTGCGCAACGACCTCCTCCGCCTCCAGGCCGAGTACGTCAACTACCGCAAGCGCGTCGAGCGCGACCGTGCCGTCGCAGGAGAAATGGCCGTCATCGGCGTCCTGAACTCCCTGCTCCCGGTGTTGGACGACATCGACGCCGCCCGCCAGCACGGCGACCTCGAGGACGGCCCCTTCGCCGCGATCGCCGCCAAGCTGGAGAACTCGCTGAAGACCTACGGACTGGAACGGATCGACGCCACCGGCGTGGAGTTCGACCCCACCATCCACGAGGCCCTCATCCAGCAGCCGGGCCAGGACATCGAAGTGGACACTGTCAGCCAGGTGCTGCGCTCGGGCTACCGCTCCAAGGAGCGGGTCCTGCGTGCAGCCCAGGTGATTGTGTCGGTGCCGGCGTAAGGTTCGGCCTGCCTCACCAAGCGCTTCGCCGGATATAGGGCGGTGCCCGCTTCGCGGTGCCCTCCACACCGCCGCCCTATATCCGGCTTCGCGCTCAGGGCAGCCCACCTAGGGTGAGCCGACCGCAAGCGCGAAGCAGCGTATGGGCCCCCCTCATCCGCTACGGTTCAAGCGTTTGGCTCGCCAAGCGGGATCCGCCTAAGGTGAGCCGACAGCAAGCGCGAAGCAGAGCATAGGCCCCGGGAGTGGCATCGGGCCTGCCGAAGCGTGGGCGGCTCGGGTCCGCAAGGACCGAGCCGCCCA
>NZ_QYLP01000089.1 GCF_003614925.1 Arthrobacter celericrescens | reverse complement strand
CCACTGCTCATCAGTCAGCTGCGCAAAACGAGACACCCAACAAGCATGCCAAAGAGCGCCGGGCCGAATTTAGAGACACGCCCTAGCAGGCCCTCGGGTCCTCGGATGTACGCCAGGCGGTAGACGTCTTGGTAATTCACGAGCTCCCGGACCAGCTCGTAGCCGGCGTCGCGGGCCCGGGCAATGACGGCGTCGACATCGTCCACTTGGTAGCAGACATGGCTGAAGCCGAAGGAGTTCACCGGCTTGTCCATTTCCCCTACGGGTTCCGGCGAGATGAACCGGGTGAGCTCCAGCTTGGTGCCGCCGCCCGGCGGCTTCACCATCGCCATGTCGACGCGCGTTCCGTCGAGGCCGTTGACCCTGTCCGCCCAGGGCCCGCCGATCTCCGAACGCCCCTCCACTTCGAAGCCCAGAGCCTGGAAGAAGGCCAGGGCCTTGTCGAGATCCTGCACGGTGACACCTACGTGGTCCATCCGGAAATCAGTCATGCGATCAGCCTACGCGCGGGCGGCAAGAGCCGCGCCGTGGAATCCGGGCCGTGCCGCCCACGTAGAATTGTCCGGTGATGCAATCCCCCCTTCCCGTGCGCGACGGCGTGAACGCCACCCGCCTGCGCCTTCCGGACGAAGGGCCGTGGAGCACGGCAATGGACTACATGATGCACCGCTGGGGCCACATCGACCCCAGCGGCATTGAGGACCGCTTCGACGCCGGCGAGATCGTGGGCGAAGGCGGAGTACCCCTGAGCCGGCACACGAAGCTCGAGGACCACACCTTCATCTGGTACTACCGGACCCTCCCGCAGGAGACGCCGCTGCCGGTGGAGATCAACATCCTGCACCAGGACGAGCATCTGCTGGTGGTGGACAAGCCACACTTCCTGCCCACCACCCCGGGCGGCACCTACATCCAGGAAACCGCCCTGGTCCGCCTGCGGAACCAGCTGGGCCTGCCCGACCTTATCCCGATGCACCGCCTCGACCGCATGACCGCCGGCGTCCTGCTGCTCTCCACCAACCCGGAAACCCGCGGCAAGTACCAGGTGCTGTTCGAGAAGCGGCAGGTGCAGAAGGAGTACGAGTGCGTCTCCGCCGCCGCGCCCGCGCCGGGACATCCCGCCGTCGTCTTCCCCGCGCTGGTGCGCAACCGGATGGTGAAGTCGCGCGACTACCTGCTTGCCAAGGTGGTCGAGGGTGAGCCGAACACCGAGACGCGGATCGAGCAGCTGAAAGCGTTCGACGGCGGAGCGGCCGGCCGCCGCGCCCTGTACCGTTTGGAGCCGCACACCGGCAAGACGCACCAGCTGCGCGTGCACATGGCGTCGCTGGGTTTGGGGATCGTGAACGATGCGTTCTATCCCGAGCTCCTGGACAAGGCGCCGGACAACTACGACAAGCCGCTGCAGCTCCTGGCCCGCGGCATCCGCTTCGTGGACCCGATCAGCAAGCAGCCGGTGGAATACCGCAGCCGGCTGGAGCTCAGCGAGGCACGGTAGGCGGAGGAGGATTCCAATGGCCACCACTCGACTTGTCACCTTGGAAGACGCCCCGGTCTTCGCCAAGGTTCTTACCGAAAATCGCGACTTCCTCGCTCCGTGGGATCCGCTGCGCGACGACGAATTCTTCACTGCGGAGACCCAACACCGCCTCGTCAGTGAAGCCCTGCAGGCCTTTGATGCCGGCACCATGGTTCCGCTGGCAATCACCACCCCCGACGGCGGACTGGCAGGGCGGATCAACATCGGCGGCATCGTCAGAGGTGCTTTGAAGTCGGGTGGGATCGGGTACTGGGTGAGTCAGGAGCACAACGGACGCGGCCTGGCCACCATGGCCGTTGCCGAAATACCTCAACATCGCAGGCCGCTGGCAGGACCATCTGATGTTCCAGGTCCTTGCGGACTAAGCCCCGGCGCCCCTGCCCCGGGGCAGCCCGCGGGAATACCATTGGACTGCTGGGGCCATTTCATCGCTTTGCGGCCAGCGCCGCCCTGGATTCCAAGGAGGATCCATGAAGCACCACAGCCGTGAGCAGCTACCCGAACTTCCCGGCGACCACATGGCCTCGGCCTTCGCTTACACCGCCGCCGCGACCGGGGTGGCCGGCGTCGCCACCCTCGCCGCAATGTACGCGATTGAGGTCCCCAAGGGCGGCCCGTACGTCTTCGGCACCACCAACGATGCCCTCGGCGGCATCTTCAATCTCCTCGCCATCCCAGTGATCCTTCAGGTCCATCGCAGGCTCCCGGCCGGAAGCGGCAACGAAGCCTTGAAATGGGTGGTGGTAGCCGCCAGCGTGGCGGGCTCGGCCAGTTCCTTCCTGCTGGTCTTCCGGGTGCTCGAATTCGCGCCCTCCACCATCGCCTCGGTCTCGGCGATGGCTGTCCAGGCCCTGTGGTTCCTCCTGGCCCACCGACAGTTCCTGAAGCGCCAAGACTTCCCGCGGAGTCTCGGCCGCCTGGGCAAGTTCATCGGCGCCGCACTGCTGGTCGGCCTGCCCCTGTCCGGGCTGGGATACGTCCTGCCCGGCCCGGACGCGCTTCGTTGGACAGTCGCAGGCATCGGAATCGCGCTTGGCGCCACCGGCTGGGTGCTGTGGCCCTACTGGTACTTCCGTGCGGGCCGGGTTCTGGGACATGCCCACGAGATGACGACGACGGCGGGCACCACAGCGCCGCAGGCGGGGTGAGGTCCGCGACAGTCAGCCACGGTTCCGCCGCGCGACGATCGCACCGTGCGGCCGGTGTCCCGAGTCAGTCCGGGTGTGGCTCTCAACCAGGGAGAATCCTGCCGCGCCAAGCAGCTCTACGAGCTCGCCGACAGGCCAGGAGTAGGCATCTGTCACGGCATGGGGAAACCGGCGAAGCTCCGGCGATACGAAGAAGCCCACGAGTAGTCCGCCGCCGGGCGCGAGTGCGCGGGCGAACTCCCGCAGGACCACCGTCAAGTCCTCCGGCTCCAAATGGATCAGGGAGTACCACGCGAGGATGCCCGCCAAGCGGCCCTCGGAAACGCCAAGATTCCGCAGCGATCCTACACGGAACGGCACCTCGGGAAACCGCGCCCGTGCATGGGTGATGAACGCGCGAACCAGGTCAATCCCCTCAACCTCCGCCCCGTTATCCGCCATGTAACCGCTCCAGTGCCCTGGGCCGCAGCCGGCATCGAGAACGGGCCCGTCGATAGTCCGGGCCCACTCACCGATGAGCCGACGGTCCTCGGCATGTGCAGCCTCGACGGAGCCGAACAGGTCCACATACTCGGGAGCCCGCTCTCCGTAGGCGTCCCGCACGACCGGATCTACCCCCACGCAGGACCGCCTTCCCGCACCTGCCGGAAGACCTCCACCATCTCCGTGCTGAACAGCACGAACTCCACCACTTCCACCCCGACGTCCTCGCCGCGTTCCTCGCGCGAGGCAGCAAAGGCGGTCACGGCGTCGAACGCTGTTTCGGCGACCTCACGGGCGTCCCAGCCGTAGATTCCGGCGCTGACCGCGGGGAACGCCACCGACGCCGCCCCCAGCGAGTCAGCAACCAAAAGGCTCTCCCGGAAGCAGGACGCGAGCAGCGCGGGATCGGTCTGCCCGGCGTGCCGGTTCGGGCCCACGGTATGGATCACCCAGCGCGCGGGGAGCCGGAACCCGGGGGTCGCGACGGCGGCGCCCACCGGCAGCCCGTCCGGCAGTTCCGTGCGCCGCAGTTCTTTGCAGGCCGCCAGGAGTTCCGGCCCGGCGGCGCGGTGGATGGCGCCGTCCACTCCCCCGCCGCCGAGCAGCGACGAGTTGGCGGCGTTGACGATGGCGTCCACGGTGCGAGTAGTGATGTCGCCCTGTACAAGTTCAATCCGCATGGTCCCAGTCTTGCACCGCAAGCCACGAAGCGAACCGGCAGCAGATGACCTTTGCGCGCGGATTTAAGGTCAACAGCTGCCAGTTCGCGCGGGGCCAGCGCCCCGGAAGTGCGGTAATTTGTGCGCATGGACTTGAGCACGGCCGAGGGCTGGGGCGCCGCGATCTATCTCTGGATCATCCCCATGGTCCTGGGCGACGCCGTGTTCCCGCCCGTGCCGTCGGAGATGGCGGTCATCACCGGGGGCGCGCTGGCCGCCCAGGGAACGGTCAACCCCTGGCTGGTCGGCCTCGTGGCCGCGAGTGCCTCCTGGCTGGGCGACATCGTGGTGTTCCAGCTCTTCAAGCGCCGCCTCAGCCACGTGCTGGACCGCTGGAAGTGGGGCCGCCGGGTGCACCGGGGCATCCACGAAGCCATCGCCAAGGCCGGCCGCTCCTCCACCTACGGTGCGATCATCGGCGCCCGTTTCATCCCCGGAGGACGGCTCGCGACGTCGGCCGCTGCCGGGATTGCCGACGTCTCCGCCCGCGGGTTCAGCCTGTGTGCCGCGCTCGGCGGCGTGCTATGGGCGGTCTGGCAGACGGGGCTGGGCTACTTCGCTGGTTCCACCACCAAGCTGCCGTTCTGGGCGAGTTCACTGATCGGCGTCGGCGCGGGCCTCGTGATCGGCCTCCTGGTCGGCGTGATCGTCACGCGCAGGCGCGGCAACCGCTCGCCCGTGGACGAACCGCTGGACACTCCCCCGGACCCCTAGAAGGGAACCCTAGAAGGCCGGCTTCCAGACCTCGACGCCGTCCGCGCCCACCGCGATCACCTCGCGCCAGCGGTCGAACACCGAGCAGGGGTGGGAGATGCCGAGGTCCACCGTGTCCCCGACCTCGAAGCCCTCGGCGTCGTCGACGATCGCGTGGTGGTCGAACAGCTTGGTGAGGGTGGCTGCCGAAGCCGCCCCGCCGGAAAGCAGCGCCCCGCCGCGGTGGTGTGCCACGATCACCGGCAGCCCGGCGTCGTACGCAAGTTCGCGCTTGCCGGCATTCAGGATCACGCGGCCCGGCTCGGGCGCGGACACCACCAGCGCGCGAACCACCGCGGCGGCCTCCAGGCCGGGCACCGGGGAGACGCCGGCGTAGGTGCCGTGGTCGTGCACCACGTAGCAGCCAGAACGCAGCACGTTCACGGCGCCGGCCGGCAGGAACATCGCGGCGCGGTCCTGGAACGCGGAGCCGCCCACCGTGAACACCGGCTGCTCCACTTCATACTCAAGCGACTCGAAGACATCCCGCGCCAGGCGGCAGTGCGAGTCGACCACGGCCAGGTTCTCCTCCGTGCGCACGTTCGGAGCCACGCCCTCGTACGCGCTGACACCGGCCAGCAGCAGCCCGTCGGCTGCGGACACCAGCGCCGCCAGCGGCCCGGCCTCGTCCGCCGTGCGGATACCGGTGCGCCCGCCGGTGATCCCGACGTCGATGAGCACCCGGAGCGTCCGGCCCGCCCCCTCGAAGGCGTCCGCCGCCGCGGCAACTCCCGCGGCCGAGTCCACCAGCGCGTAAATCTCCAGTTCCGGCGACTCCGTGAGCATGGAGCGCAGCTGTTCGAGGTGGCTGCGGAACAGCACCTCGTTGGCGATCAGGATCCGGGTGGCGCCCCATTCCACGGCCTGCGCGGCCTGGGCAGTGGTGGCCACGGTGACGCCCCAGCAACCGGGCAGCTGCCGGCGCACGATCTCCTCGGTCATGGTGGTCTTGATGTGCGGGGCCAGGACCATCCCGTGGTCGCGGGTCCAGGCCTCCTTGATGGCGATGTTGCGCTCGATCGCGCCCACGTCGAGGAGCATCTGGGGCAGGGTGTCCAGCACGAGGGCAGGGTCAAGGAAGGTCATGGCGTTCGCTCTTTCTCAGACGGGCATCCACTTGCCGCGGCTGCGGCGCAGCACGGACAGGGAAGCGGTCATCGCAACGCGTTCGACGGCGTCGCGCATCATCTCAGCCGAGAGGCGGGCTTCGCTGTTCTCGCCCTGGTAGTCGCGCGCCTCCACGAGGAAGCGCAGGACGATCTGCGGAACCCCGCCCACAATGCCCAGCTGGTCTGATTCCACATGGTGCCGCGTCTCCAAAGCCTCGACGGCCGAGGCCATGACGGACTCAGGCTCATTGCCGGGCCGCAACCCGGTGATCTTCAACTTGGCTTGGAAAGACGGCACCCATCAACCCTAGCGGCACTTACCCCGTGTTCCGCAGGCCGGCAGCTACGCCGTTGACGGTGATGAGCATGGCGCGCTGCAGGCGTTCGTCGATCTCGGCCCCGGAGATGGAGGCTTCGCGGACGCGGCGCAGCAACTCCACCTGCAGGTAGCTGATGGGGTCCAGGTACTGGTCGCGGATTTCGAGCGAGCGCTTGAGCGTGGGCTGGGCTTCGAGCAGCTCGGACTCGCCGGTGAGCCGCTCCACCTCGGCCACGGTGAGCTCGTACTCGGCGCGGATGGCCTTGAACAGGTGGTGCAGTTCGGCCGGGACCAAGGAGGAGACGTAGTGGCCGGCGATGTCCATGTCCGTCTTGGCCAGCGTCATCTCCACGTTCGAGATCACCGAGCGGAAGAAGTGCCAGCCGTCCATCATCTCGGCGAGTTCGGCGCCGCGGCCGGCGTCGCGGGCGGCCTTCAGGCCGGAGCCCACGCCGAACCAGCCCGGCACGATCTGGCGCGACTGGGTCCAGCCGAACACCCACGGGATGGCGCGCAGGCCGCCCAGCCCCGCGCCGGAGTCGGGGCGCTTGGACGGGCGCGAGCCGATGTTCAGCGAGCCGAGCTGCTCCACCGGCGTCGAGGCCAGGAAGTAGGCGGGCAGCTCGGGGTCGTCGATCAGGGAGCGGTAGCGGTCGAACGCGGCGTCGGAGATGGTCTCCATGACCTCGCCGTAGCGTTCGCGCTGGTCCTCGGAGGTGCGCGGGGTGCGGTGCAGCGCGGAGCCCTGCATGACGGCGGCCAGCGACAGCTCCAGGTTCTCCCGCGCCAGTTCCGGCAGGGAGTACTTGTCCGAGATGACTTCGCCCTGTTCGGTGAACTTGATGGCGCCTTCGAGGACGCCGTTGGGCTGGGCCATGATGGCGTCGTAGGTGGGTCCACCGCCGCGGCCCACGGAACCGCCACGGCCGTGGAACAGCCGGACGCTCACGCCGTGCTTTGCGGCGACGTCGCGCAGCTTGCGCTGGGTCTTGTGGATCTCCCACTGGCTGGTGATCACGCCGGACTCCTTATTGGAATCCGAGTAACCCAGCATGATTTCCTGCACGTCCCCGCGCAGGCGCACCAGTTCGCGGTACGAGGGGTCCGAGAGCAACTGGTCCACGATTTCGGCCGAGGCCCGCAGTTCCTCCACGGTTTCCAGCAGCGGCGCGAAGCCGATCTTTGCGTGCGGAGCGACTCCGAACAGGTCCACGAGGCCGGCTTCACGGGCCAGCACTGCGGCCGCGAGCACGTCGTCCGCGCCGCGGGTCATGGAGATGATGTAGGTCTCGACGACGTCCGGGCCGTAGGTCTGCAAGGCCTGGCGGATGCTGCGGAAGACGTCGTACGTGCCGTCCGCGGCGCCGTCGAGCTTGATCGGGTGGCCGGACAGCGGACGGCGGGACGCCAGCTCGACGCTCAGTCGCTTGAAGCGCTCCTCCCGGCTGAGCTCCGCGTACGGGCCCTCGGTGCCGAGCCGGTCGATGAGCTGCCCGACGGCGTCGTGGTGGTGGTCTGCATGCTCGCGGATGTCCAGGGTGGCCAGGTGCAGGCCGAAGGAGGCGAGGGTGCGGCGGGCCCGGGCCAGCGCGCCGTCCGCAACGAGCGACGCCGAGTGCTTCCTGAGCGAGGTTTCCAGCAGTTCGAGTTCGCCGAGCATCTCGGAGGTGGTGGCGTAATCGCGGCCGGGCTCGTGGTAGCTGCCGGAGGCCACACGGCGGCCGGTGTTGATCAGCTTGGCCTTGATGCAGGTCAATTTGAGTCGGTACGGCTCCTGGGCGTTGAGTTCCAGGACGCGCTTGTCCAAGCCGGGAAGCTTCTTGAGGTCGACGGCGATCGAGTCCAGGAGCTCCTGCTCGGCACCCACCAACGCGGTGGAGTTGGACAGCACGGAGATGAGCTCGTCCACCAGGGAGATGCTGAGGCGGACTGCGTGCTGGTTCTGCAGCTGCAGGATTTCGCGGGTGACGGCGGCGGTGACGTTGGGGTTGCCGTCGCGGTCGCCGCCGATCCAGGAACCGAAGCGCAGCGGGGCGCCCTGCGCGGGCAGGGTGACGCCGTGCTCGGCGAGCAGTTCGGAGAGGTCCGTGAGCATTTCCGGCATGGCGTCGCCGAGGATGCTGTTGAGGTAGTAGATCGCGTTGCGGGCCTCGTCCACCGGCGTGGGGCGGACCTGGCGCAGTTCGTCGGTCTGCCACATCTGGTCGATGATTTCGGAGAGCTGGCGGTCCTGGCGGCGGCGGGCGGAGGTGCCGTCCGCCGTGGGCTCGGCCAGGACGTCCGAGAGCTTGCGGATCTTGTCCAGTACCGAGCGGCGCGAGGCTTCGGTGGGGTGGGCGGTGAAGATGGGGCGCACGTCCAGGCCGTTGACGACGTCCTGCAGCACGCCGGGGCCGGCCTCGCCGGCGATGTCGGCCACGGCCTGGGCCAGCCAGCCGTCCTTTTCCTTGCGGGTACGCAGCCCGCGGACGCGGTGGACCTGCTCGGCGGCGTTGGCGAGGTGGAAGTAGAACGCGAAGGCGCGGACCAGTTCCGTGGCTTCGTCCAGCGGCAGGGAGGCGAGCAGTTCGCGGACCTGGGCGACGACGTCGTGCGCGCTCCAGGGACCGGTGGCGTCGGCACCGCCGCGGGCGGCTTCCTTGGATTCCTTGGTGAGCAAACGGACCTGCTCCACGAGGGCAAGCAGCTCCGGGCCGTGCTGGCGGACCAGCGATTCGCCGAGGAGCGTGGACACCCGGCGGACGTCCGCCCGGAGTTCCGCGGCGAGATCGGCGCTTGAATGTGCAGTGTCAACCATAAGAAAAACAACCTCTGGACATGGTGGTGGCCCGTACACTGCGCTGGATACTGTGAGCCGGATTACTGGTTCCAGAAAATCCTACCCGCAGGGCCTGCGGCCCGCCGCATTGTTTCTTACTAAGGCAGCTTGCTATCGGGTTTCGGCAGCCTCACCTTTCCACCGATGAGGTCCACGCCGTGCCCGCCCGGACCTTCCGAGTAGACCTCGTGCCGTTGCTGTTTCATTTCCTCCCGTGCGGCCGCGGCCTCGACCTTCGTCGGCGCGCCGGTGGCCGGATCGATCATGCCCAGCACACTCCCGAACGTGCCGGTGGCGCCCTTCGCCATGCCGCCGCGCGACACCATCCGGGTTCCGGCCCAGATCGCCGCCAACACCACGCCCACGCAGACCAGCACGGTCACCACCGCATCAATCCCCATGAAGCGAGCGTACGCCGGGGCCGGACCGCAGCACCACGGCTCTGTTCCCCGGCCCCCGGGAATGCCGCCGGCCGGTGCAGGGTTGTAGGCAGCAGACAGCACCGCAGAACCGGAGGAACAATGACCGCAGCAGCGCCCGCCATTGATGCCCAGATCGAACGTTGGCAGCGCTTCCGCAGCAGCCGCAACACGGCCCTCGCACGTCCGCACGGCTGGCTGACCCTCACGTCGTTCCAGTGGCTGGAGTCCCAGCCGTCCGCCGTCGAGCTCGTTCCGGGGCTGTGGTCAACCGACGGTACGACGGCGACCCTCACCGCACATGCGGCCGACGGGCTCACGCTCGTGGAGACCGGCGAGCCGGTGGACGGCACCATCACGGCCGTCCTGCAGGACGAGGAGTCCCTGATGTGGGTGCAGTACGGCGGCCCGGACGGCACCGACGTGATGGTGGAGCTGGCGATGCGCGCGGACAAGTACGCCATCCGCACCCGGGATGACTCCTCGCCCGTGCTGACGGAGTTCGACGGCGTCCCCACCTACGACTACAACCCGGACTGGGTGGTCACCGGCCGTTACGAGGCCTACCCGGAACCGGTGGACGTGCCGATCGGCACCGCGAATCCCCTGGTGGACGGCGTGCACCGCTCGGTGGGCGAGATCGTGTTCCGGATGCCGGGCCTGCCGCACGAGGTCCGCCTGCACGCCGAGGAGGAGAAGCTGGGCGCCCTCAACGTGACCTTCCACGACGAGACGAACGGCAACACCACGGACGAATGGCGCAAGGTCTTCGTGCCGCGCCCCCGCCCGGACGGTTCCGTGGTGGTCGACTTCAACCGTGCCATCAACTACCCGAGCGCCTTCACGCCGTACGGCACCTGCCCCATGCCGGTGTCCGGGAACTCGATCGACGTGGCCGTGGAAGCGGGCGAAAAGCTGCCGTCCGGGCGGGTGATCTGAGGCCCCTATCCTTGGAGGGTGACGCTACAGGAATCCCTTCTCGGCTACGCGGCGCTCGCCGCCCTCATCACCATCATTCCGGGCACGGACACCGCGCTGGTGCTGCGGTATTCGATCGCCCAGGGCCGCCGCCATGCTTACATGGCGGCCTTCGGGATGATCGCCGGCGCCTTCGTATGGGGCGCCGCCGCAGCCACCGGGGTTTCGGCCCTGCTCACCGTCTCCACCGTTGCCTACGACGTGCTGCGCCTGGGCGGCGCCGCGTACATGCTGTGGCTGGGCATCGGGCTCTGGCGCGCCTCCCTGAAGAAGTCCGACGCCGACCTCCCGCCGGGCGCCCTCCCTCACCTGAGCCTGGAGCCGCTGCGCCGCACCTGGCTGAAGGGCTTCGTGTCCAACCTGCTCAACCCGAAGTACGGCATGTTCTGCATCGCGGTCATCCCGCAGTTCCTGGTGCCCGAGGTGCCCGCCGTCTGGATGGGTCTGCTGCTCTCCGTGGTGAGCAACATCGAGGCCGTCATGTGGTTCGTGGCCATCATCTCGGCGGCCCAGTTCTTCCGGAAGTGGCTGCAGGGCGCATCGTTCCGCCGCTGGATCGACCGCGTCACCGGCACCGTGCTGGGAACCTTCGGCGTGGTGGCCGTCGTGGAGACGTTCGCCCCGCGGCACTCCTGAGGTTCCTCGGCGCCTGAGCTTCTCAGGCATCGGACCCGGCGCTACACGATCGCCGACACCCCCGTCACGTTGCGGCCCACGATCAGCGAGTTGATCTCGAAGGATCCCTCGTACGTGTAAATAGCCTCGGCGTCGGCGAAGATCTTCGCCATGCGGTAGTCGGTGACGATCCCGTTGCCGCCCAGGATGGACCGGCCCATCGCCACCGTTTCGCGCATCCGGGCACTGCAGTAAGACTTGGCCAGCGCCACCTGCGCCATGCTCGCTCCGCCGTGCCGTTCCCCCTTCGCGTCAACGTAGGCGTCCTCCTGGAGCTGGGCGATCCGGGCCATCATGCCCATGCTTGCGACCGCGTTGCCGAGCATGTCCACCAGTTGCTGCTGGATCAGCTGGAACTTCGCCAGCGGCCTGCCGAACTGCAGGCGTTCCAGCGCGTACTGCCGCGCGACGTCGAACGCCGCCAACTGCTGGCCCACCGCCTGCCAGGCCACCATGAGGCGCGAACCACGCAGCAGGTAGTTGGTGTCCGTGAAGCTGTTGATCCCGGCGAAGCGGTCCGACTCGGCGATCCGCACGTCCGTGAACGTGATGTTGGCGTTCTGCACCGTGCGCAGGGCGATCTTGTTCTCGATCCGGCTCCGCGCCACCCCCGGCAGGTTTCCGTCCACGATGAAGGCCCTGATCACCTTGCGGCCGGCTTCGAGTTCGGACTCGTCCAGAGCCCAGACCAGCATGTGGTCGCAGAACGTCCCGTTCCCGATCCAGCGCTTGGCGCCGTTCAGCACCCACTGGTCGCCAACCCGCCGCGCGGTGGTTTGCAGACCGCCGGCCACATCCGATCCGTGCTCCGGTTCGGTCAGCGCGAAGGCGCCGGTGGTGCGGAGGTTGGAGGCGTCGTCGAGGTAGCGGTCCTGCTGCTCTTTGGAACCGAACTCGAAAAGCGATTCCACGAAGAGGTCGTGGTGGACCATGAAGAAGGTGGCGATCGACGTGTCCACGCGGGTCATTTCGGCGATCACCAGGCCGGCGAAGAGGTTACTGTAGCCGCGGTGGGTGGGGGTGCTGAGCCGGAGCCCGCCGAGCTTGGGCAGCAGCTGCGCGGGGAACTCGGCCTTGTCCCACCAGTCCTTGGCGTAGGGGGCCACCTCACCGGCCAGGAACTCGCGCACCTCCTGGAGTTTGCGCTGTTCCTGGACGCTGAGCAGCGACCCGAAGTCGAAGAAATCGGCCGTGGGCAGCTCGGCTGCGTCCGGGGTGCTTCCCGGCACGGTGTCCGGGCTCATTTCGGCGCCATCCGGATGGCGCCGTCAAGGCGGATGGTTTCGCCGTTGAGCATGGCGTTCTCCACGATGTGCGCCACCAGGCTGGCGTATTCGGCGGGGCGGCCAAGCCGTGCGGGGTGCGGGACCTGCTGGCCCAGGGAGTCCTGGGCGTCCTGCGGCAGCCCGGCGAGCATGGGTGTTTCGAAAATGCCCGGGGCGATGGCCATGACCCGGATCAGGGAGCGCGCCAGTTCCCGCGCCACCGGAAGCGTCATGGCGGCCACCGCACCCTTGGACGCCGCGTAGGCGGGCTGGCCGATCTGGCCGTCGAACGCGGCCACGGAGGCGGTGTTGATGATGACGCCGCGCTCGGACCCGCCGAGTTCGGTGGTCACGGGCTCGGTGGCGGCCATCGCTGCCGCAGCCAGCCGGATGACGTTGAAGGTGCCCACGAGGTTGATCTGGACGACCCGGGTGAAGCTTTCCAGCGGCAGCACGCCGTCGCGACCCAGCACCTTGCCGGGGGTGGCGACGCCGGCGCAGTTCACCACGATGCGCAGCGGGCCGAGAGTCGCGGCAGCGTCGACGGCGGCCTGCACCTGCTCCTCGTCGGTAACGTCCGCGGGGACGAAGACAGCCTTTGGATTGGACGCGGAAGCGGAGCCGGATGCGTTCAGTTCCGCGGTAAAAGCCTCGCCCGCCGGGGACGGAAGGTCGAGCAGCACCACGGAAGCTCCGGCGTCGAACAGTCTCCTGGCCGTTGCGGCCCCCAAACCTGACGCCCCGCCGGTGACCAGTGCCACCGTTCCCCTGATGTCCATCCGTCCTCCTTGATGCCAGCCATTGCGTTAATGCATGTTAACTGAATCACATGGATTGCGCAGCGTTTTGCAGGCCGGATGACTACCCTTTGACCATGCCCACCGAAGACACCCAGGACCTGGTAGCCCGCGCCGACACCGCCGCCCGTTCCGTCACCCGGGCCTTCGGCAAGAGGCTCCTTTGCCTCCCCGGAACCCACCTCGGCGCGTCCGTCCGGCCGCAGAATTCCTTCCGGGCCCTCTTGGAGCCGTGGAATTACTGGTGGCAGGCGCAGTACGTGGACTGCCTGGTGGATGCCGGGCGCCGTGAGCTCACCTCGGGCGTGAAGTTCGACGGCGTCTCCCGCCCGAGTGCCGGCCGTCTGGCCTCGCGGCTGGTCACCACCGTCCGGCTGCGGAATTTCCTGCGCTTCGAGAACGACTATTTCGACGACATGGCCTGGCTCGCCCTGGCCACCCTGCGCCTGGACGGCCTTGCCGAAGCTACCCGGAGCCCCTGCCGACGCCGGAACGCCCGGGTCCGCGAAAGCCTCACCCTCCAGTTCGACTCCGCCTCCACCGACGACCTCGGCGGCGGCACCTTCTGGAACACCAAGCGTGACTTCAAGAACACCCCGGCCACGGCCCCCGTCGCCCTGTTCTACGCCCGCACCGGCCGCCCCGAAAGCGCCCAACGGCTCCTGGACTGGCTCAAGGCCCGCCTCCTCGACCCGGAAACCGGCCTCTACCTGGACGGCCTGCGCATCAACGGCACGGACACCGCACTCGTGGCCGACATCTATACCTACAACCAGGGCCCGGTGCTCGGCGCCATGCTGGAACTCGGCGGCAAAGAGAACCTCCAGAGGGCGTCCGCGCTCGTCGAAGCCGTCTCCCGGCGCCTGACCCTGGACCGAACCAACGTTGTGAAATGCCACGGCGACGGCGACGGCGGCCTCTTCACCGGAATCCTGCTCCGATACCTGGCCCTCGCCGCAGCCGACGCCCGGCTCCCCCGAAATGCAAAGGACACGGCACGCGCGATGGTGTTCGACACAGCGGATGCTTTCTGGACCGGGCGGACCGAATCCGCGCACGGAACGCTGATCTTCTCCAGTAACCCCGTGCGGCCCGCCGCGGAGACGTATCCGCTGGGCTCCGCCGTCGAGCTTTCCACCCAGCTGCAGGCGTGGATGGCGCTCGAGGCGGCAACCAGCCTGAAGTAGCTAGCCGCGCGGCGGCGTGTCCGGCATCTTCTTCTGCGGGTAGGGCGCCTCGTGCCGGGCCAGCATGTCCACGAAGCCGGCGATCTTCCGGGCCCGCGTCTCGGCGCGTTTGACGGAGGTGGTCCGGTAGATGAGGGCGAAGCGGTTGGTGCCGGTGAGGACGTCGAACATGGCCTGCGCCTCCGGGACGGCGGCGATCGCCGCGGCTAGGTCATCGGGAACCTCCGCGCCTGCCTGCCCCGTGTAGGCCCGGTCCCAGCGGCCGTCGGCTTTGGCGGCGTCGACGGCGGCCCGGCCGGCGTCGTGCATCTTCCCGGCGGCTTCCAGCCGGGCGATGTGGCCGGTGTTCCGCTCCGACCAGGGGCTGCGCGGGCCCCGGCGGGTCATCCGCTGGAACATGCTCTCCGCGTCCCGCCGCCTCGCCTGCCCGTCGATCCAGCCGAAGCAGAGGGCCTCGTCCAAGGCGGCGTCGTAGTCGAGCTCGGTGACGTTGCCGCCCTTCTTGTGCAGCACCAGCCAGACGCCGGGGCTGCTGCTGTGGTTCGCCTCCAGCCAGGCCCGCCATTCCGCAGCGTCCTTGACCAGCAGTTCTTCGAGTTCAACGGCCATGTGCCCATTCTGCCGCCGACCGCCGACATCCGGGCAGGTGACATCCGGGCGCGTAGGCTGGAGCCATGCTGCGAGTCCGACCCATCGTTTTCACGTCCCGCCCCGAGGCCTGGGAACCCCTGCTGGCTGCCCTGGGCATGATCAAGACCGTGGACGACGGCGGCCGCCGGGAGTTCGACGCCGGCTCCGGGCGCCTCGCCCTGCAGCAGGTTTCGCCGGGCGCGGCGGAGGACGGCAGCACCGTGTTCGGCGTCGAGATCGGCGACCCGGCGGAGTTCGCCCGCCGCACCGTGGCCGACGGCACCCGGGCCGACGTCGTCGACACCCCGCACGGGGCCACCGTGCAGGTCACTGCGGAGGACGGTTTCAGCTTCTTCGCGGACAAAGCCGCCCACGGCGCCGTGTGCGCGGACGCCGATACGGCGCTGGCCGTCGTCGGGGTCTGGCTGACGCCCGGCGTCGAACGGGCCGCGCAGGAACTGCGCAACATTGGCGCCCGGCCCCGCCGGGAAACCCCGGACGGGGCGGACTTCAACGCCAAGAACGGCGGCGTCCTGGCCGTGCGGGCCGGTGACCGGCCGGCGGGCGGCGGCCTCGAGTGCGAGTACGACGGCGAATTGGACGGCTTGCGGGAAAGGCTCGCCTCGGCCGGGGTTGCGGTCCGTTCGGAGGACGGCGTGCTGCTGCTCGCGACCCCGGACGGCGGCGAACTGGTGGTGCGGCGGGCCTGAGCCTTGGACTTGGTCGCCCCTGTTTGTACGTGGATAAATTGTCGTAGCCCCTTGCTTGAATTAGTGCATGGAGAACAGCACGGGGTTTGCCCAGGCAGCGGGGAAGCAGGTCCGTCCTGTCGATGCGCTGGCCGATCTCGTGTCCTCGCTGGAGTCGCTGGAGCGAGTGCAGTCGCGTTTGCACGCGGTGCGTGAAGGGCTGCTGGTTATGGCCTCGCAGTTGGCGGAGGCGATGGAGGACGACGGCGGCGGGCCGGGTTCCGGGTGGCGGGCGCCTGCGAGGGAGCTGGCTCAGCGGTCGGTGGCCGCGGAGATCGCGGCGGCGACTCGGATGAGTGATCGGACGGTGCAGCGGCAGATAGGCCAGGCCGTGGAGCTGGCCGCCCGGTTCCCAGCAACGTACCAGGCGCTTTCCGATGGTCGGATCAGCCTGGCCCACGCCCGGGTGATCCAGGAAGCCGGGGCCACTCTGATGGATGACGACGCCCGGGGCCGTTACGAGGCTGCGGTGGTGGGCTGCGCCGAGCAGCAGGCACCCGGGCGGGTGCGGCGCCTGGCGGTGCGGGAAGCAGAGAAAGCCCAGGCCGAGCCCTTGGTCGCCCGGCACGAACGGGCTGTCGCCGGCCGCTGCGTCCGGGTCATACCGCTGCCGGACGGGATGGCGGAACTCGCCGCGACCTTGCCCGCGGCGGTGGCCTACGGGATCCACGACCGGCTCACGCAGATGGCCAAGACGCACATTGAGCTGGCGGCCGTTGAACACGCTGCCTCCGGCGGAATCAGTGAAGGCGGTGCCACCGCAGAGCCAGGCACCGGCGCCGGGGAAATCCGTTGCATGGACCAGCTGCGTGCCGACCTTTTAGCTGACCTGTTGTTGTGTGGTGCGCCGACCGGGCACGACACCCCGGACGGGCTGCTTTCAGCCATCACCGCCCGGGTTGATGTCACCGTCCCCATCCTGACTTTGATCAACGAGGCGGGCCCGGGCCACCGCGAACCAACGTCGAAGGGCAGCGGACAGGCCTCAGCACACGGGTCGGAGACTGCGGGCAACCGTGCGCAGGAGAACGCCGTCGGGAATGCCCGGATCGCCGCCGAGCTGGATGGGCGCCACCCGATCGACCCCGACACCGCCAGGATCCTTGCCGGACGAGCCTCGGGCTGGAACCGGGTCCTTACCGACCCCATCTCCGGTGCCGTGCTTGCGGTGGACCGGTACCGCCCCGGGGAGGACCTCAAGCGACTTCTTACTGCCCGCGATGCCAGGTGCCGATTCCCCGGCTGCGGCATACCCGCGCGCGACCTGGATCTGGACCACACCCACGACGCGGCACTGGGCGGTGCCACCGACGCCGGGAATCTTTCCGGGCTATGCCGGCGCCACCACGTGCTCAAACACCACAGCCGATGGACTACCAGGCAAACGGGAAACGGAAACCTGGAATGGACCAGTCCCACCGGCCGGAGCTACACCGACCGGCCGCCCACGCCGCCGGCAACCACCGCACGGACCGGAAAATCACCCGCTTCCTGGCCACCCCGGGAGTGGTCTCCCAGGGGGTCCAAGCCGCCGCCCTTCTAACACGGAACGGGATCACCACGAGGGCCGCGTTACTCCTCCAGCGCCCCGTCGCAGAGCCGGCCAACCACCTCGGTGAGCATTTCCAGGCCCGCCACGATGTCCTCGTCCGTGGTGTATTCGTGTTCGTTGTGCGAGATGCCGTCCACGCTCGGGACGAACAGCATCACCGTAGGAACCAGGTCCTTCATGTTGGTGGAGTCGTGCCCGGCGAGGGTCATCACTTCCTTGTGCGGCAGGCCGAGGTCCGCGGCGGCCTTGGCGGCGAGCTCCACGCCTTCGGGCTGGTACGGGGTCACGGGCCAGGAGTGGGAGGTGCGCTGCTCCACCTGCACGCTCGCGGCCTTCTCGGCTTCGGCCACTCGGCGGTGCAGCATGGCGTCGGCTTCGGCCAGGGCGTCCTCGTCGGCGCTGCGCAGGTCCAGGAGCAACTGCACCCGGCTGGGCACCACCACGGGGGAGTTCGGGTAGACGTCCAGCTGGCCCACGGAGGTGTGGACTTTGCCGGGGAAAGCGTCCGCGATCTCGCGGGCGGCCACCACCAGCAGGGACGCACCGAGGAGCGCGTCGTGCCGGTCGGCGATCACGGTGGAGCCGGTGTGCGCCTGTTCGCCGTGCACCACGAATTCGTACTTGTTCGCCGCCCAGTTGGAATGCACCAGGCCGATCGTCACGCCGTCACGTTCCATGGAGCGGCCCTGCTCGATGTGGATTTCCGCGCAGTAGGCGGCATCCGGGCCTTCCCAGTCGGAAAGGAAACCGTGCGCGCCCAGCGCCTCGCCCACGGAGACGCCGTGCGGGTCGGTCACGGCCAGGGCGTCGGCGAGCGCCAGCTTGCCTGTGTAGACGGAGGAGCCCATCATGGACGGCTTGAAGCGGCTGCCTTCCTCGTTGAACCAGTTCACCACCGCCACGTTGTACTTCGGTGCGGTGCGCTCGTTGCTGTCCCAGGCGGCGGCGAGCCGGAACGCGGCGTGCGCCGCGGCGAGGACGCCGTACGCGCCGTCGTACCTTCCGGCGGTGGGCTGGGAGTCCATGTGCGATCCGACCACCACGAACGGGGCGCCGGGCACGCGTTCCAGCAGGCCCCACTGGTTCCCGATCCGGTCGAAGCGGACCGTGAAGCCGCGGGCCTCGAGGACAGTGCGGAACCAGTTGCGCTGCTCGGCGTCGGCCTGGCTGGCGGCCTGCCGGTCCACGCCGCCGTTGGCGGTGGCGCCGAAGCCGCTCATGGTGCGGAAATCGGCCAGGAAGTCGTCGCCAGTGGGCGCGGTGCGGGTGGTCATGATTGCAGTTCCTTAATTCGTGAGTAGCTGGGGGCACCGCCGAGCAGCGTCGCTTCAACGGTCAGGTCGGTCAGGTCGGAGGCTTCCAGGGGGCTGCCGGAAAGCACGACGGCGTCGGCCAGCTTTCCGGGGCTGAGGGCACCTTTGGAGGCGGCGGCGCCGGTGGCTGCCGCGGCGCTGGTGGTGTAGAGGCCGAGGGCCTGGTGGCGGCTGAGGCGTTCATCCGGGTTGCCGAAGACCCGCCCCGAACCGGTGCGCCGGTCCACGTAGGCCTGCATCCCGCGGAGCACGTCGCCGTCGGCCACGGGCCGGTCGGAGCTGCCGGCCACCATGGTGCCGGAGTCGAGGAACGACGCCGCCCGGTAGGCCCAGGCGGAACGTTCCTCGCCCAGCGAGGCGGCCATGTTGTCCCCGCCCTCGGCGAAGAAGCTCGACTGCGGGGTCACGGCGATGCCGGCCTCGGCGAGACGCGGCAGCTGGTCCGGGCGGACCACGGAGGCGTGCTCGATCCGGTTGGGCAGGGCGTTGCGGCCGTACCGGGACTGGAGCTCCTCGAACAGGTCCAGGGCCAGGTCGATCGCGCGGTCTCCGATGGCGTGTGCGGCCACGGCCCAGCCGGAGCGGTACGCGGCTTCGATGCGTTCGCGCAGCTGGGCCGGGTCTTCCTGGAAGTACCCATGCGAACCATGCGGGTGGTGGCAGTACGGTTCGGTGACGGCGGCGGTCCGGCTCAGGAGGGAGCCGTCCAGGAACACCTTCACCGGGCCCAGGGACAACAGTTCCGAGCCGAAGCCGGAGTGGATCCCCAGGTCAAGGCCCGTTCCCAGGCCGTCCGTGGCGTGGCCGTGGACCGGCTTCAGGGCATCCAGCACCGGCATGAGCTGCGCCCGGGCCTTGAGGGTCCCGGCCGCGGCGGCGCGCTGGAATGCGGCCAGTTCCACGGGGCTCTGGCCGATCCAGCCAGCGCCGATCCCGGCATCGGTGAAGCTGGTGATGCCCTGGGATGCGTAGATCCCGGTGGCCTCTTCCACGGCCCGCTGGAGCCGGGACAGCGGCCTGGGCTGGAACGCCTGCTGGAAGACTTCCTGGGCCGTCTCTTCCACGACGCCGGTGGGCAGACCCTGCCAGTCGCGCACGATCCGGCCGCCCACGGGGTCGGGCGAACCCGGTTCGAAACGGCCCACCGTCTTCAAGGCGGCCGTGTTCACGAGGGCCTGGTGGCCGGAGTTGTGCCGCAGGAACAAGGGCACCGCACTGGTGGCGGCGTCCAGTTCGGCCAGCGAGGGGAACTGCCCGCCGAAGCGGTCGTGGTTGAACCCGGAGGAAATCAACCAGCCGTCGTCGCCGGCTGCCGCCGCGGGCGCCGCGGCGGCCAGGACCGCAAGCACCTCCGCGGGCGTGGTGCAGCCGTCCACGGACGGTTCCAGCAGCCCGAGCCCGAACCACGGGGTGTGGCAGTGGGCGTCGATGAAGCCGGGCACCAAGGTCCGTCCGCCGAGGTCGACGGCGTGCCGGGCACCCAGGCCGGCAATGTCGCCGTCGAGCCCCACCACCCGGCCGTGCAGCACACCCAGGGAGTGCGCCGACGGCCGGGCCGGGTCCATCGTGATGATGTCCGCATTGTGCAGGACGAGGTCCAGGTCCACAGGTTCTCCAGTCGCTTCAGGTCAGCAGTCGCGCCAGGCCGGGGTCAGGCCTTGAGGCCCTGCTGCTTGATGCTCAGCGCGGGGATGGCGAAGCCGGCGACGGCGGTGAGCAGCGAGATGCCGATCAGCAGCCAGGCGCTGGGGACCCAGGAGTTGCCGCTGGCGGCGAGGGTCGCCGTCGCGATCATCGGGACGAAACCGCTGAGCAGGCCGGCGAGGTTGGAGGAAATGGCGACGCCGGTGTAGCGGGTGCGGGTGGGGAACAGCCCGGTGAGGACAGCGCCGGACACCGCATAGGGGATGGAGAGGGCGCAGACACCAACGGTCACGCCCAGGACCACCAGGAACGGGACCGCGGACTGCACGGCCAGGAAGACCGGGAAGGCCAGGACCGCGGAGAGGAGCCCGCCGAAAATGACGACCTTGCTGGCGCCGAAGCGCTCGGCCATGCGGCCGCCGCCGATCAGGATGAAGACCTCGAAGACCGCGGCGATCAGGGTGGCGGCGAGCAGGAGGTTGCGGTCGAGCTTCAGGACGGTGGCACCGTAGAAGACCACGAAGGTGGTGACAAGGTAGAACCCGCCCACGCCCAGCATGGCCGTGGCCGCACCGACGAGGACCTGCTTCCAGGAGGTGCCCAGCACGCCGCGGATGGGAGCATGTTCGGTTTCGCCTTCCTCCATCAGGGCTTCGAACTCGGGCGATTCGGACAGCCGGGAACGGATCCACAGGGAGACCAGCAGCAGCGGGATGGCCAGGAGGAACGGGATGCGCCAGCCCCAGTCGTCGAAGCTGTCCTTGCTCAGCAGGAAGGCGAGCAGGGCGAAGCCGCCGGAGGACAGGATGGTGCCGATGGGCGAGCCGAGCTGCGGCATGGCGCCGTAGCGGCCGCGCTTTTCCACGGGGGCGTTCTCCACCGCGATGATCATGGCGCCGGACCATTCGCCGCCGACGGCGAGACCTTGGACGATGCGCAGCAGGATCAGCAGGACAGGGGCCGCGACGCCGATGGCGGCGTAGTTGGGCAGCAGGCCGATGAGGCCCGTAACGACGCCGATGCCGACGATCGTGATCATCAGGATCTTCTTGCGGCCCACCCTGTCGCCGAGTGCGCCGAAGATCAGGCCGCCCACGGGGCGGGCTACGAAGCCCACGGCCAGGGTGCCGAAGGAGAAGATGCCGGCCAGGATGGGGTCCTTGGTGGCGAAGAACTGGATGTTGAACACCAGCGCCGAGGCGGTGGTGAAAAGGAAGAAGTCGTACCACTCGAGGGCGGTTCCGACCAGGGCGCCGAGGGCCACGCGTTTAGTGACCTTCTCGTCGATGACCGGGGTGGCGGAGGAAATACTCATTGGGGGGCTCCAGGAAGCTCAAGGCCTGTGACTGAAGTCTCAGGCAGGTTCTCACTCCATGTTTGCAGTTTGTTTACCCAAAATCTCTAGGGATTCATCGCGGAAATGCCCGAATAGAATGTGTGAATGCACAATGAATCCCGTTGGACTCCTGGTGAAGGATGGGACGGGCTCCTGACGCGGCTGGCCGCGCAGGTGCCCCGCATGGCTGCCGGCTTCGTGGAGAGGATCTCGGCGATCCCGGAGTACGCCAGCGGCGGCGTGACCACGGAGGAACTGCTCACGACGGCGAAGCAGACCTTCGAGCAGCTGGTGGCGGCGCTGCGCAACGGCCGGACCGAACTCGACGGCGAACTCGCCAGCGCCGCACGGGCACTCGGGGGCCGGCGCGCACGGGCGGGCATTCCGCCCGAGTCCCTGATGTCCGCCGTCCGCCTCGATTTCCCCGTGATCTGGACCGAACTGCTGGCCCTGGTGGACCCTGCGGACGGCGCCGCGCTGAACTCCCGCGTGGAGGAAGTCTGGAACGTCGTGGACCAGTACGCCACCCAGACCCGGAACGGCTACCTCGACGAGCGGGTCCGCATGGCGCATGAAGAAGCCGTGGTGGAACGGGACTTCATTGCCCAGGTCTTCGCGCCGGGCGGCCAGGGACCCGAGAGCCTGCAACGGATCGGCGCCGCCCTGGGACTGGATCCCGAAGCGGCGCTCTCTCTCGCGGCGGCCCGGGGCGAGGCCGGCGCCGTCCTGAGGACCCTCGGGGTGGCCCCGGCGGTGCGGTCGAGGGTGTACATCTACGAATCCGGGGACCTGGTGTACGGCTTCTGGAAGATTCCGGCCGGCGGCTCCCCGCTGCCGCCGGGGCTTTCGAGGATCCCGTGCGGACTGGTTCCCTCGGTGCGCGGACTTGCCGGCATCCGGGACGCCGCGCTGGAAGCCGAGGCCCTGGCCCGGGTGGCGCACGAGGGCGACGACGGCCCCCTCGACACCGAGTCCGCGTGGCCACGGGTGGCCCGGCGGCTCCTGGAGGACGCCCGGCTCCCCCTCCGGGCCGCCGTCGACCGCTCCCTCGAAGCCTGCCGCCCGAGCGAGCGGGAGCGGCTGGAGGAGACGGCCCGCTCGATCCTGGCCACGGGGAACGTCACCGCGACGGCGGCGGCCCTCTTCTGCCACCGCAACACGATCCTGAACCGCATGGCGAGGTTCCAGGAGGTGACCGGCATCGACCTGTCGGTCCCGGAGCAGGCTGCCCGCCTCGTGGTCGCTTGGGCGTGAGGCCGCACTACGAAAACTCATGCCGGAACGGCATGGGCATGATCCAAGTTAGGTCTTAGACAGCATGCCGGGCCTCTGGGGATAGTGAGGTATCCCACTCCCCGAACCCTCTGGAGCCCTCCATGACCTCTCCTGTCCCTCCGTCAACGGTGCTTCCCGGCACGGTCCGGGAACAACGTCTGGACCAGAAGAAGATGAACAAGATCGCGTTCGCCAGCGTCATCGGCACCACGGTCGAGTGGTACGACCTGTTCGTCTTCGGAACCGCCTCCGCCCTGGTCTTCAACAAGATCTTCTTCCCCAGCTTCGACCCCATCGTGGGCACCATGCTCGCCTTCGGCACCTTCGCGTCCGCCTACGTGGCCCGCATGGTCGGGGCCATCGTGTTCGGGCACTTCGGTGACCGGCTGGGCCGCAAGTCCATGCTCCTGGTTTCCCTGCTCACCATGGGCGCGGCCACCTTCGCCATCGGCCTGCTGCCGGACTACGGCGCGATCGGCGTCATGGCCCCGCTCCTGCTGCTCCTGCTCCGTGTGATCCAGGGCCTGGCCCTCGGCGGCGAATGGGGCGGCGCCGTGCTGATGACCGTTGAGCATGCTCCCGCCAACCGCCGCGGCTTCTTCGGTTCGCTGGTCCAGGTGGGGGTTCCCGCCGGAACGCTGATCGCCAATGTCGCGTTCCTGATCGTGGCCTCCGCGGTCAGCGAGGACGCCCTGCACAGCTGGGGTTGGCGCATCCCGTTCCTGGCCTCCGTGTTGCTGGTGGCCGTGGGGATCTACATCCGGCTGAACATCGAGGAAACCCCGTCCTTCCAGGCGGTCAAGGAGCAGGGCGCCAAGGCCAAGATCCCCTTCGCGGCCCTCATGGCCAAGTACTGGAAGCAGGTGATCCTGGGCGGCGTGGCCACCCTCTCCACTGGCAGCACCTTCACCCTGCTGGTGGCCTCCGGCGTGTCCTACGGCAAGAAGACGCTGGGCCACTCCGAAACCCTCATGCTTTGGGTGGTCCTGGCCGCCTGCGCCCTCGGCCTGTTCCTCATCCCGTTCTTCGGCCGCCTCTCCGACAAGTACGGCCGCAAGCCGATCATCTACGCCGGCGTCGCCGCCGAAGCCGTCCTGGCCTTCCCGATGTTCTGGCTCATGGACACCAAGTCCGTGGCCTTGCTCTTCGTGGCCTACCTGGCCATGATGACCGCGTTCTGCGCCAACTACGGCCCCATCGCCACCTTCCTTGCGGAGCTCTTCGGTTCGAAGGTCCGCTACTCGGGCCTGTCCGTGGCCTACATGCTCTCCGGCCTGCTGGGCTCGGCCGCCACCCCGTTCATCACCACTTGGCTGCTGGGCCTGACCGGCCAGAGCTCCTCGATCGCCTGGTACATCCTGGCCGCCGCGGGACTCTCCCTCGTGGCCCTGTTCATCCTGGGTGAGACCCGTTACGGCAACATCGACGCCGTCGATGAGGCCCCGGCCGCGAAGCAGGAGGCCTGATGCAGCGCGTCACCGGGGCACCCGGGCTCGCACCCGCCGTCGGGCCGTTCTCCCAGGCGGTCGCGGCCAACGGCTTCGTCTTCGTCACCGGGCAGCTGCCCTCGGGCCCCGGCGGGCTGGACGACCAGCCTGAGGACTTCGAGGCTCAGGTCCGGCGGACCCTGGAAAACCTGCGCTCCGTGCTGGAGGAGGCCGGGTCCGGGCTGGAACACGTGGTCAAGTGCAACGGCTACCTGACCGCCGAGGAACAGTTGGAACCCTACAACCGGGTCTACGCCGAGTTCTTCGGCGACCACCGGCCCGCCCGCACCACGGTGTGCGTGAGCCTGTGGGGCGTCGCGCTGGAGATCGACTGCGTGGCCGTTCTGGCACCCGGAGGCCGGGCGTGACCGCGACCCTGACCAACGAGCTCCTCGACCGATTGTCCCGGGTCAGCGTCCCAACCCTGGGTCACTTCCTGGAGGACGGCTTCCTTCCGCCCGCGATCCGCCGTGTGGCAGGGCAGGGAACAGTGGCGGGCCGGGTCCGGACCGTGCGGATCGCGGGACAGGACGCACTCGCCATGAACCGGGCCATCCTGGGCCTTCGCCCCGGGGATTTCCTGGTGGTGGACATGTCCGGCGACCACAGGCACGCCCCGCTCGGCGCCGTCACGGCGGCCGCGATCGTCGCGCGCGGCGCCGTCGGCGTGGTGGTGGATGGGGCCGTGACGGACCTTGCCGACCTGCGGGCCTCCGGCCTGAGCATCCACGCCCGCGGCACCAGCTGCCTCACCACCAAGCGGCACGGCGGCACCGGCTCAGCTACCGGCGTCGTGCTCGATCTTGCGGGCGTGCCGGTCACCGACGGCGGGCTGGTGCTCGCGGACGACAACGGCGTTGCGGTTTTCGCGCCCGAAGTGCTGGCCGACGTGCTGCCGCTGGCCGAAGCGTCCGACGCCGCGGAGCCGGAACTGCTCGCACGGATCCGTTCCGGGGAGGCACTGGATGGCCTGCTGGCCACGTGAGCGGCAGGCTGGGGCAAGATGGGCTTCATGAACCTTCGCCGCCTGCAGTACTTCCTGGCCGTCGTCGACCACGGCACGGTCACCGGGGCTGCGGACAAGCTGCACATGGCCCAGCCCGCGCTGAGCCGGCAGATCAAGACCCTGGAGCGGGAGCTCAAGCTTGAGCTCTTCGAACCCCAGGGCAGCCGCCTTGCCCTGACGGCGGCGGGCCTGGCCCTGGTGCCCGCCGCCCGCCGCCTGGTGGTGGAGGCGCTCGACTTCGAAAACGCGGCCACCCTGCTGCGCACCGGGAAGGTGGAACGCCTGACGGTCGCAGCCACCAGCGCCTCCCTCCGGACCTTCCTGGCGCCGTTCATCGCCACCATGACACCGGCGGATCCGCAGCTGGTGGCCCGCGAGACCAGCCATTTCGAGATGACGGAGTCCCTCCGGCAGGGCTGCGATTTCGCCGTTTCGCCGCAGGCCCCCGACGGCGCGCTCCGGCATGTCCCGCTGGGCCGGGTGCCCGTGCGTGCCTATGTGCCGCGGGACCATGAATGGGCGCGCGACGGCGTCCGGCAACTGCCGCTGTCCGCGTTCGCCGGCGTGCCCGCCATCCTCACCTCGCACCACAGCGTGAGCCGCTTCCTCCTCGACGACGCCCTGAGCAGGCACGATGTGACCTTCAGCAGCGTCACCGAATGCGACGACGGTCAAAGCATCATGGCCCTCGCCGTGGCCGGGCACGGCGTCGGATTCTCCACCGAGCGCCCCCTCTACGGCGCCCACCCCATCCTGGTGCTGGACGAGGACGTCTACGGGGCCCGGCCGCTGGGCCTGTCCCTGCATGTGGCCTGGCTTCCGGGGCACTACGCCGAAGCCGTCATCGAGGAGCTCGCCCTGCGCATCCGGGAGTTCCTGACTGCCGAGGAGATCACCCTGGGTGCGTGAGTCCCTTCCCCCGTCGATTGCTCCGTATCTGTCGTTTTGGACCCTCAAAACGACAGATACGGAGCAATCGATGCTTAAGTACGCCGAGCCTATGCCAAACAGGTATGAGAACCCTGCGAAACAAGTATTGGACGGCATGGTTTGCGCCTCCAGATACTGGTTGGGAACAAGCAATCCCCCAGTGATGTGGAGCAGAACCCGTGAGCCCCAAACCCCAGCACGCCGGCCAGGCGATCGTCGATTCGCTTGCCCTGCACGGCGTCAAGCGCGTCTTCGCTGTCCCCGGCGAAAGCTACCTCGCCGTCCTGGACGGCCTGCACGGTGCGGACATCGAAACCGTGGTGGTCCGCCAGGAGGGCGGTGCCAGCTACATGGCCGAGGCCCACGGCAAGATCACCGGCGAGCCGGGCGTGGCCATGGTGACCCGCGGCCCGGGCGCCGCAAACGCCTTCATCGCCCTGCACACCGCTTGGCAGGATGGCACCCCGATGGTCCTGTTCGTTGGCTTGGTGCCGGTCGCTGACCGCATGCGGGAGTCCTTCCAGGAGTTCGACCCCAACGCCTGGTTCGGCACGCAGGCGAAGCGCGTCTTCGTGCTGGACGAGCCCGGCCGCGCCTCGGAAGTCGTGGCGGAGGCCTTCTTCGCCGCGAAGTCCGGCCGCCCCGGACCCGTGGTGGTCGGCCTCCCGGAGGACGTCATCACCAAGGTCTTCGAAGGCCCCCTGACCCGGCCCATCCCGGTGGCCGAAGGCGCCGTTTCCCCCGCGGAGCTGGCCACCCTCCTGGACGCCCTGCGCGGCGCGGAGAAGCCGCTCCTTTTCGTCGGCGGCCAGCGCTGGACCCCGCAGGCCGCCGCCACCATCACCGCCTTCGCCGAGCGCAACGGCCTGCCGGTCGCGCAGGACTGGCACGCGTCTGACCGCATCCCGTTCTCCTCGCCCGTCAACCTGGGTTCCCTCGGCTACAGCCGCAACGACACCGTGGCGCGCATGTTCGAGGAGGCGGACGTCGTCGTCGCGGTCGGGGCTGTGCCCGGCGACGTCGCCACGGACGGGTTCACGCTCCGCCAGCGTCCCGACGCCGTCAACCACCTCGTCTCGATCGACTCCACCCTGCGCGGCCGTTCCGGCGCCGTCAGTTCCCACGTCCTGGCCTCCCCGGTGGCCCTCGCGGACGCCATTGGTGCCCTCGGCGACGCCGCTGAGCTGGGCCGCAAGGGCGACTGGGCCGGCTGGACGTCTGCCGGGCACGCGGCGCACCTGGCGTACGCGGAAATCGCGGACGACGCCGCCCTGCCGCCCACCGCCGAAGGCACCGCGCACATGAGCACGGTCATGCGGGAACTGGTCGCGCGGCTGCCGCACGACGCCGTCAACACCCTCGGCGCCGGCAACCACACCCTGTGGGCGCAGCGCTTCTTCCCCACCGAGGTGTTCCCCTCCCAGCTGGCCACCCGCAACGGTTCCATGGGCTATTCCATCCCGGCCGCCGTCGCCTCCGTCCTGGCGAACCCGGGACGCCTGGCCGTGGCGGTCTGCGGCGACGGCGAGTTCCTCATGAACGGCCAGGAACTGGCCACCGCCGCCCAGTACGGGGCGCCGGTCCTCTCGATCGTGCTCGACAACAGCCAGTACTCCACCATCCGCGCCCATCAGGAAAAGCACTTCCCGGGACGGGTAAGCGGCACGCAGCTGGCGAACCCGGACTTCGCGGCCCTCTCCCGGGCCTTCGGCGGTCACGGCGAAACCGTGCGCAGCGACAAGGAGGCGGCGGACGCCGTCGAACGCGCCCTGGACGCCGTGCTGACCCGCCGGGTGAGCGCCCTCATCCACGTGGTGGCCGACCAGGCCCTCCTGGAACCGTAATTCAGCGCGCCGTGATACCGAGAACCCTGAGCACCGTAACCCCCTCACGAAACGGAACCAGCATGTACAAGGTGACCAACCCCGCCACCGGAACGGTGGAAGCCGTCTACCCGTCCGCCACCGACGCCCAGATCGAGGAAGCCGCAGCGCGCGCCGAGGCCGCCCGCGGCCCGCTCAAGGCGCTGAGCCCGGCGGAGCGTTCCGCGCTGCTGCACCGGGTGGCCGGGCTGCACGCCGAACGCCGCGAGGAACTGGCGTCCATCATCACCCGCGAAATGGGCAAGCCGATCGCCCAGTCCCGCGGCGAGGTGGACATCGTGGTGTCCATCTACCGCTACTACGCGGACAACGGCCCCGGCTTCCTGGCCGAGGAGCCCATCGACGCCGTCGCCGGCGGCCGCACCGTGGTCCGCAAGGAACCCCTGGGCGTGCTGCTGGGCATCATGCCGTGGAACTTCCCCTATTACCAGGTGGCCCGCTTCGCTGCGCCCAACCTGATGCTCGGCAACCCGGTGCTGCTCAAGCACGCGCCGCAGTGCCCCGAGTCCGCGCTGGCCATGGAGGAGATCTTCCGCGACGCCGGCGCCCCGGACGGCGCGTACGTGAACCTCTTCGCCAGCAATGAGCAGGTGGCGGCCCTGATCGCGGACCCCCGCGTCCAGGGCGTGTCCCTCACGGGGTCCGAGCGGGCCGGTGCGGCGGTGGCCGCGGCCGCCGGCGCGGAGCTGAAGAAGGTGGTGCTGGAGCTGGGCGGCTCGGACCCGTTCATCGTGCTCGACGGCGGCAACCTGGACCAGGTGGTGAAGCTCGCCGTGGGCAGCCGGACCTTCAACGCGGGGCAGGCCTGCAACGCGGCCAAGCGCTTCATCGTGGTGGACGAGGTGTACGACGAGTTCGTGGACCGCTTCGTTGCGGCGACCGCCGCACTTGAGCCGGGCGACCCGGCCGAAGAGGGCACTGTCCTTGGCCCCCTGTCCTCCGCGGCGGCCGCAGAGTCCCTGCAGGTCCAGGTGGACCGCGCAGTGCTGCAGGGCGCCGAGATACTGCTCGACGGCGGGCGGCAGGACCGGCCCGGCGCCTACTTCAAGCCGATGGTCCTGGCAGGTGTCACCGAGTCCATGGACGCGTACCGGCAGGAACTCTTCGGCCCCGTGGCCATGGTGTTCCGGGTGCGCGACGAGGACGAGGCCGTCCAGGTGGCCAACGGCACCCCCTTCGGCCTGGGCGCGTCCGTGCACTCCGTGGACGAGGACCGTGCCGCCGCCTTGGCGGACCGGATCGAAGCCGGCATGGTCCACATCAACGAGGCCGGCGGCAGCTCGGCGGAACTGCCGTTCGGCGGCGTCAAGAGGTCCGGCGTCGGGCGCGAACTGGGCCGTTACGGCATGGACGAATTCGTGAACCGGAAGCTGGTCCGCGTCCGAGAAACGGCCCGCGCGTGACGACGGCGGCCCACACCATCGCCGTCGGGCTGGAACGGCTCCTCGGCTCCGGAAAGGTCTCCACTGACCCCGCCCTGTTGGCCGGATACAGCCGGGACCAGGCGCCGCACCCGCCCGAGGCTTCAGCCCTCGCGGTGGTGTTCGCCGAATCCACGGCCGACGTCCAGGCGGTGGTCCGGGCCTGTGCCGCGGCGGGCATCCGGGTGGTTGCCCGCGGCGCCGGGTCCGGCCTCTCCGGCGGCGCCCACGCCGTCACCGAGAGCGTCATCCTCAGCCTGGAGCGCATGGACCGGATCCTGGAGCTGCGCGCCGGGGACGAGGTGGCGGTCGTCGAACCCGGCGTGGTGAACGCGGACCTCAACGCGGCCGCCGCGGAGCACGGCCTCATGTACGCCCCGGACCCCGCCAGCTTCACCTTCGCCACGATCGGCGGGAACATCGCCACCAACGCCGGGGGCCTGCGCTGCGCCAAGTACGGCGTCACCCGCGACTCCGTCCTGGCCCTGGACGTGGTGCTGGCCGACGGCGAGCTCGTCCGGCTGGGCCATTCCACCTTCAAGGGCGTGGCCGGGTATGACCTCGTGGCGCTGCTGGTCGGCTCCGAGGGGACGCTGGGGATCGTGGTGGGCGCCACCGTGCGCCTGCGCCACTTGCCCGTGAAGGTCTGCACCATCGCGGCCTTCTTCCCGGACCTGGCCTCCGCCGCGGCCGGCGTCCTCGCCGTCGGCCGGGCCCGGGTGCAGCCGGCCATCATGGAACTCATGGACCACGGCTCCATCGCCGACGCCGACGCCCTGAACGGAACGGACCTCGCCAGCCGCTGCACCGTCCTGCTGCTCATCCAGACGGACGGCTTCGGCGCGGAGGCGGAGGCCGCCGTCGTCCGTGAAGTCCTGGCCGCGGAAGGCGGCACGCTCTCCGCGCCCGGCGACCCGGCGGCGGAGCTCTTCGTCCAGCTGCGGCGCAACAGCCGCGGCTCGGGCACGGAGAACGAGCTCCGGGTGGGCGAGGACGTGGCCGTGCCGCGGTCCCGCCTGGTGGACTACGCCCGGGAGCTGGAGCGGATCGGCCGCGAGTACGGCGTCTTCATGAAGATGGTGGCGCACGCCGGAGACGGCAACCTGCACCCGATGTTCTGGGCGGAGCCCGACGACGGCGGCCGGGACGAAGCCGTGGCGCGGCTGCGCGGGGCCTTGGACGAGTCGGTGCGGGTGGCCCTCTCGATGGGCGGCACCATCACGGGCGAGCACGGCATCGGAACCTTCAAACTGCCGTGGCTCGGCTGGGAACACTCCGAGCGGGTCCGGGAACTGGCCCGCGGCATCAAGGACGTCTTCGATCCGCACGGCGTCCTGAACCCCGGCAAGGCCATCTGACCGTTCCGGCCCGAACCGCCTCTTGACCATCCGGCGCGACGGTGACGTAATGAAAATGTCCACGGTGCGGCACGTCCGGATCCCTGTGGCGCCCCGTGGCAGCCGTGGCGAAGGATGCCATGCGGGCAGCAGAGGAGGACATCGTGGGCATACTGGATTCCATTACAAAGGGGATGCCGGTGGTTGACGGCTCGGGGCAAGTCATCGGCCGGGTCGAGGAAATCGTTCCGCCCAACGAAAAGGCGGAAATATTCGAAGAAGCCGTGGTCGGCTCCGAGCCGGACTTGCTCACGCTCGGGCTGAACTCCGTCTTCGGCCGCGAGCCGAAAGTCCCCGAGCTGATGGCGCGGCGGCTGTTCCACGCCGGCTACATCAAGATCGATGCCCGCGGTTTCCTGGCCAGCGACACCTACGCGGCCGCGGACAGCATCAGCCGCGTCGAGGAGGGGAAGGCGTACCTAAGCCTGACCCGGCACGAACTGTCCACCCAGGTCTAGGGCCTCGCCGTCCCGGCCCTTCTCTGCTGACCCGCGGCCCTGAACCCCGCCGTTTGGGCAGGGCCCGAGCCAAACGCGGCCCGCCGGGCGGCGGATACGGTAGAACTTAACCATGAACCTGCGCACCCCCGACCCCAACCCCGGCTGGCTGTCCCCCGAGGACCTGTTCGAGGCGCGCGGCCGCCTCCCCATGGTCTATGTGGAAGCGGTCCCGGTCCGGCTGGATCCGCTGGGCTTCGTCAACGAGGTGGGCACGCTCCTGCAGGGCGACGCCGACGGCAACATGGTGCGCTACCTCGTCTCCGGCCGCGTGCTGTACCGCGAGACTATCCGGGCCGCGCTGCTGCGCCACATCGAAAAAGACCTGGGCCCGCTGGCCTTCCCGCAGCTGCCCATCAGCCCGGTGCCGTTCACCGTGGCCGAGTACTTCCCCGCCCCCTCCCAGACCGGGTTCACGGACGACCGCCAGCACGCGGTGTCCCTGGTCTACGTGATTCCGGTGACCGGCGAATGCGATCCCCGCCAGGACGCGCTCGAACTGACCTGGATGACCCCGGAGGAAGTGCTCAGCGAAGAAGTCCAGCAGGAGTTCGACGGCGGCCGCGGCAACCTGGTGCGCCAGGCCCTCGCCTTCGCCGGGGTCGGACTGTAACCGGGATCCGGGACCCTTCCCGCTTTCCACATAGCCGGAATGCCTCCCGCGCCCGGGCCCGCCCGTTCTATAGACTGGTGGGCGGACCCCAAGCAAAGGATTTTTGGCGATGACCCACAGCCCGGCCGATCAGCAGTACCGTGAAAAGCAGGCTGGGGCCCTGCAGACCGGTGACTATCTCTTCCCCCCGGGCAACGGCCCCGCGGAGAAAATCACCGGCATCGAGCTCGAACACGACGACTTCGGCGTGCCCGCCCTCGTCCTCGTGACCACGGCGGCCGGCGGCCGCGTCCGCATCGCCTACTCCTCCGCTGTCCCCGTGGGCGAACCCGGCAGTCCGGCTACCGCGGCCGCCGGCAGCGCTTCCGGTGACTCGCCCGACGCCGGTGACCCGGGCTCCGGCGGCGAGGCACCCGCCGGACCTCCCGCGGCGGAGTCCGCACCCGGCGTCGTCGTCCCGCCGCTTCCTGCGGCTCCGCCGTCGGCGAACGCCCCGACGGCGGCCCAGCTGGCGCTGATCCCGGCACCGTCCGGCACCCCGGAGTCCGTGATCGCGGCCGCGGCCGAGGTCCACCCGGGACGGAACGGCGTCGCGGTGCTGAGCGAGCGCCTGGTCAAGGGCGTCAACATGAAGTCGGGCAGCTGCCTGCGGGACATCAGCGACCTCGCGCACGACCTCTACATCCAGCTCCGCGACCCGGACAACGCGCTCGCCGTCGCCGACCTGTTGAACGTGCTGCCCTTCGACGGCAACCGGGACCGCTGGCAGTCAGTGGAGCGTGCCCTGGCGCTGTCCAGCTTCATTTGCCGCGAACTCGGGCAGGAGGAGCGGGCCGAGGTCTACGCCCAGCTGCTCCAGGCCCCGGATTCCCTGGAGACCGACCCGTTCCGGGCCAGGATCGCCGCGCGGGTGCGGCAGCGGGCGCTCAACGAGCCGAACCTGTACGACAAGGAAATCTTCCGCTCCATCGACAACGGCAACCACGACGCCGAACGCGAATGGCGGCTCCTGCGCTTCGAATCGCTGCTCTTCCTGCGCGCCCACGGCGGCTCGGAAACCCTGCGGACCAGCGAACTGGACCACCGCCTGGCCAACGAGCTCGAGGCGGTCCGCGCCTAGCGTTGTCAAGGCTGTTGCCGCCACCGGATCGGGAGTAGATTCGGGGCCATGACGAACAATCTGAGCGTTGTTGTAAATGCCGACGCGCAGCAAGTTTGGACCATGCTGCGCGAACCATCGCGGGTAGCCCAGTGGCACGGCTGGGAAAGCGACGAACTCAGCGATGAAATCAACCAGATCTACTTCAGTTCCAAGGTGGTCGAAGGCCCGGACCACACGAGCCTCACGGTGGACGGCGGGGACGAATTCGAGCTGCATCCGGTCACCGGCGGCACCGAAGTACGGGTCACCCGGGCCGCGCTGGACCACGATTCGGAATGGGCCGACTTCGACGAGGACATCACCCAGGGTTGGCTGACGTTCCTGCACCAGTTGCGCTTCGCGCTGGAGCGGCACCCCCACGGCCACCGGCGCACCCATGTAGTCAACCTGCCGGGCGGCGGATCGGCCATCGAGAAGCTGGGCCTGAACGAACTGCCCAAACCGGGCGAAGAATACGAACTGACCCTGCCCACGGGAGAGGCGATCTTCGGCAAGGTCTGGTTCCGCACCCGCCACCAGGTGGGGGTCACCGTGCACGGCTACGCCGAGCACGGCGAGGGGCTGCTGATCGTGGCCGAACAGCAGCCGATCCCGGAGAAGAGGCCCGACGGCGGCGCGATGGTGATCGCGTCAACCTACGACCTCGGGGCGCACCAGCTTGACTCGGTCCGCTCCCATTGGGACGGCTGGAAGGCTGAGAAGTACCCCACAGAGGTGCCCGCGCACTGACACTTCCCGGCAATCGGCTGGCAGACTGTAACGGTGCCAGCCGATTTCGTCCTGCCTGAAACCCCGTCCGAGTCCTTGCTTGCTCCCTTCGCGAAGCACCAGTCAGCGTTCTCGTTCACGGTCGGCACGCGCCTCTCCGAAAGCTGCGCACCGTCACCGGAGCAGCGCGACGCCAACGGCGGCGAATTCCTCGGCCGCACCGGAACCATCACCACACCGCACGGGACCATCCAGACACCGGCGTTCATCGCCGTCGGGACCAAAGCCACGGTGAAGGCCGTGCTGCCCGAGTCCATCCGCGGCTTCGGCGCGCAGGCCGTGCTGGCCAACGCCTACCACCTGTACCTGCAGCCGGGCCCGGAGATTTTGGACGCCGCCGGCGGCCTGGGCGCGTTCATGAACTGGGACGGGCCAACTTTCACGGACTCCGGCGGCTTCCAGGTGATGAGCCTGGGCTCGGGGTTCAAGAAGGTCATCGACATGAAGTCCGTGGACGCCGCCGGCCCGGACGACGCCGTGGCACCCGGCAAGGAACGCCTGGCCCACGTGGATGAGGAGGGCGTCTGGTTCAAGAGCCACCTCAACGGAGACAAGCACCGCTTCTCGCCGGAGATTTCCATGCAGGTGCAGCACCAGATCGGCGCGGACATCATGTTCGCCTTCGACGAGCTGACCACCCTGCAGAATTCCCGCGCCTACCAGGAAGAGTCCCTGGAACGCACCCGCCGCTGGGCCGAGCGCTGCGTGGTTGAGCATCGGCGGCTCACGCTGTCCCGCGCGGGCAAGCCGTACCAGGCCCTGTTCGGCGTGATCCAGGGCGCCCAGTACGAGGACCTGCGCCGCAAGGCGTGCCGAGACCTCGGTGCCATGGACTTCGACGGCTTCGGGATCGGCGGCGCCCTGGAGAAGGAGAACCTGGGCACGATCGTGCGCTGGTGCAACGAGGAACTGCCGGAGAACAAGCCGCGGCACCTGCTGGGCATCTCCGAGCCGGACGACATCTTCACGGCCATCGAAAACGGCGCGGACACCTTCGACTGCGTCTCCCCCACCCGGGTGGCCCGCAACTCCGCCTTCTACACGGCGGACGGCCGCTTCAACCTGTCCGGCGCGAAGTACAAGGCGGACTTCGGGCCGCTGCAGGACGGCTGCGACTGCTACACCTGCCAGAACTACAGCCGCGCCTACATCCACCACCTGTTCAAGGCCAAGGAAATGCTCTCGGCCACGCTGATCTCCATCCACAACGAACGCTTCGTAGTGAGGATGGTGGACGACGCCCGCCACTCCATCGAATCCGGCGACTTCTTCGAGTTCAAGGCCGAGACCCTGGCAAGGTACTACCACTGAGTGCTCACTCGTGGCGGGTTCTTCCCGGAATAGGCCGCCACGAGTGAGCCCTCAACGGGGGAATCAAGCGGCCCCGTAACTCGGTTCGCGCTTCTTCACCCAGCGGATCACCAGCGAGGTTACCGGCACGAAGAGGAACTCGACGGCGGTCTTGTAGACGAAGCCCACCACCACGTAGTTGGTGAACGTGCCGAAGTCCGCGATGCCGATCACCGACGCCGCGATGCTGCAGAAGATGAGGGTGTCCACGAATTCCCCGGCACCCGAGGACCCCATGAGCCGGGCCCACAGGGACTTTTCGCCGCTGCGTTCCTTCATCTTCACGAGGACCCAGGAGTTGATGGTCTGTCCGGCGAAGAAGCCCAGGAGCGAGGCGAGCACGAGAAGCGGCACGGGGCCGAGCGCTCCTTCAATGGCGGCCTGCTTGGCTGTGCCGTACTCGTCACCGAAACCCGGCAGGACGATGATGATCCAGTAACAGAGGGACGCGAAGACTGAGAGCGCGAAGGTGGTGATGATCGCCTTCCGGGCAGCCTTGAAGCCGTACACCTCGCTCACCACGTCACCGAGGATGTAGGCCAGCGGGAACAGGAAGAAGCCGCCGTCAGTGACGATCGGGCCCAGGACCACGCCCTTGGATGCGCCGATGTTCGACAGGATCAGCACCACGGCCATGACCGCCAGCATGATGGCGAAATACGGGGAACCGATCGAGGCGAAGCGCGGCGAGGCTTTTGCTTGAATGCTCGGGGCAGGGCTGTTCAAGGAGGAATTGCCGGAAGGCGAGGTCACTGGATATCCGTTCGTAGTGGTTCGCGCAGGCACCGGTCGACGTCACGGCGCCCCGCTGTATTAGCACTGGACGTCCCAAGGTTACTGTGCGCCCCGGGATGTGGCACAAAAGGATCCGGCCCTAAGGTCCGCCGCCAAAACGGCGGACCGTTCCTCCCGAATCCTCGCGGGCGTATCCTTTGGGGAAGGGGTAAGAAGTGCAAGTTGCAGAGTGTCGCACTGCCCCGCGATCGGGTGAACATGATGGAAAAGACACCTTCCCGGGCCGATGATCCTTGGCGCCAGTCCCCGAACCACATGGTCAACAGTTACGTCACGCTCCTGAAACAGGTTCGGCACGACGGCTTTCTACGGCGCCGGCGGGGCTTCTACATCGCCCTGTTCATCACCTTGCTGGCCGCGTGGTCCGGCACCTGGGTCGGGTTGATTCTCCTGGAGGACACGTGGTTCCAACTGCTGACTGCAGCTGGTATGGGAGTGGTGCTGACCCAATTTGGATTCCTGGCGCATGAGGCCGCGCACCGTCAGATCTTCGCATCAAAGATCATGAATGAATGGTCTGCGCGACTGATCGGCACCGGGCTGGTGGGAATCAGCTACGCCATGTGGACGCAGAAACACACCCGCCACCACAACCACCCCAACATGATCGACAAGGATCCGGATATCCGCACCGGAGCGATCGCTTTCCATCCGCAGACCGCGGCTACCCGGTACGGTTTCATGGTTCGGGTGACGCGCAGGCAAGGGTGGCTGCTTTTCCCGTTGCTGCTTTTCCTTGGTTTGAGTCTTCACGTCGACTCGCTCAAGTACCTTTTCCGCCGCGGGAGCGTGGATCACCGCTGGGTCGAGATCCCGCTCATCGTGATGCGGCTGCTGGTGGTTCCCGTGTTGGTCTTCTTGATGCTGCCCCTGGGCATGGCGTTCGCGTTCCTGGGCGTCCAAGTGGGTGTCTTCGGGTTCTATATGGGCGCTTCGTTCGCTCCGAACCACAAGGGCATGCCCATCCTGGCGGCATCCAGCAGGGCAGACTTCCTCCAGCGGCAGGTACTCACCGGACGCAACATCTCCGGCGGCTGGTTCATGGACGCCCTCATGGGGGGGCTGAACCGTCAGATAGAGCACCACCTGTTCCCGGATATGCCGCGCCCGTACCTCCGCCGCGCCTCGGCGCTCGTGCGTTCCACCTGCAGGCAGCTCGGAATCCCCTACACCGAAACAAGCCTCATCGGCTCCTACGTGATCGTGGTTCGCTACCTGAACTCCGTCGGCCTCTTCGCCGGCGGTCCCTTCGAATGTCCCGCGGCCGGCAGCTCCAGACCACGCTAAGCCCGGCAAGACAGTATCCGCCACGTTGCAGCAAAGGACCGACTGCACTGAGAGGAAAGTGATCAATCATGGCATCGGAACCGGTCACGCCTGGACGGAGGCCACCGAAGCGGACACCTCCAAAGGGATCGCCGCCAGAGACTGCCATTCCTGGTTCTTCCGAGGCAAGGCCCAAACCAACCCGATTCGGAGTGGTCTGGGTGGCCGTCGTCACCGCGCTGATCCTGCTGGTGTTGCTGATCATCTTTATCCTGCAGAACCAGGAGCCCGCCAGGATAATGTTCCTCGGCCTCGAGGGCAGCCTCTCCGTGGGAATGGCCTTGTTCATCGCAAGCGTCACCGGAGGGATACTCGTAGCCATCGCCGGCGCAGCACGGATCATCCAGCTCCGCTCCAACGCCCGCAAAGTGCGGATGCTCCACAAACGGGGCTAAGCCCTGTTCATGGAGCCAGCCTTGGAAACACCCTCGGTGCTGAGGCAGTTCCTTAACCCGCGAAAGTTGCACGTACTGGCAGGAGAAGATGAGCAATGAACACTAACGTTTCAACGCAGGGGCAAACGAAGGACGATTCGCCGGGATCAACACTGCGGCTCACATCGGTGGTGGCCGTGTCCCGGGAAGTGTATGGGCATGAGGTTCCGCCAAGGTACACCGTTTCGGCGGTTTTTTCCCGGCGGGTCAATCCGGCTGAGGCCCGCTCGATTCAAGGTCCGACCACGCACGAGCGGCTGGCGGAGCTGGGCTACGGTCACATCAGCCTCGTGATCGATGACCGTCGGCTGGAGATCGTAAACACCAGCCTGGAAGAGCTGAAGTCCGGCTTGGCTTCCGTGCTTGGCTCCCTTGTCCGGGAAATCAGTGATCAGATGCGACTTGAGCAGGAGCAACGCGACGACGCAGCCCTATTGAAGAGCAAGGCTGACGATGCCAGACGGAAGGAAATCGAGGCATTGGCGCACGAGATTTCCTTTGACTAAGTCCGTTCGCTGGGCTGGCGTCCTGGGCCGACGACGGGGCGGGTGGCCTACCCTAGCGTGAGCAAGGCTTGGTACCGGGCCTCGATCAGTACGGATGTGTTGGCGTCGATCTGCAGGATTTCACCGTCGATCTGGAGCGGAATCGGATCAAGAGTGACGAATTCGTATCGGCTGACGCTTTGTTGCGCACCCAGGCCGATCGTGACTGCCCGGAGAGCCATCAGGACAATCCGCCACTTGCGGGCATGCGGCAGCATGATGACCTCGAACCTTCCGTCGTTGGATTCGGCCGTCTGGCTGATCCTGCCGTATTTGGCCATGTGAGGGATGTTGGCCAAAACCAGGCTATCGAAACTGGCGCGGGCGCCATCCATGCGGCCGATCTCCACGGGCCTCAGTCCGGAAAAGGAACGAATCACCGAGACCAGCTCCCTGAAGCTTCCCTTGCTCCCTTCCTTCATACCAATGGCCATCGCCGGCGTCAGTCCAAATCCGATATACGAGTGGGCATACCTCGACCATGCCTCAGGCCCTTCCCCCACGAACAACCGCAGAAGATCGATCCGGCGCAGTTCGCCGGCAACGATTGCCTCGATCAGCGGCATCTGGCGGGTACTACGGCGGTGATCGTTGGCATTGCCGCCGGCCATGACAGCGCAAACTGCACTGCCACCGGCATCCATCACGCCATTGATTACCTCGTTATACCCGCCATCGCCACTGACTGAGACGATCAAGGGACGGCCTGAGGAAGCTGTTTCGCGTGCCAGCACCCTCCCATGCCCGGCGAAGGCCGTCTCCTCAAGGCTGAGCGGCATCCCGGGCAGCCTGCGAGCCAGCTCCTCGCACAGCGCTCCGGCCAGATGTCCCGAACCACGGCCACTGGCGGGATTGAATATCACGACGATCCGGTCAAACCGCACCGGACGGGAAGTGCCGGACGGTGCTTCACCGCCAAGGTTCCGGCCCACGGGCAAACCTGCGGCCGGTGATCTGATCCGGCGTGATCTCGACAAAGACATACTTGATCGTGGGGATCCAGGAATGCAGCGGCAGCTTCGCCGCCACGTCAATGTCAATATCCCGGTCCAATGCACGCGCGGTTCCCTTGACGACGACGCTCCAAGCCGTATCTGCGGTGTAGCCGTCGGTCTCAAGCGCCACATAACGGTTGATTGTCAGGCTGACGAGTTTGCTGCCCTGGGCCGTTCTGAAGAGAACCACTCCGTCATGAGCCAGATAGTTGATAGGGAAGATTTCCGGCTGGTCTCCGACACTGACAGCCAAACGGCCAAGTTCTGACCCGGCCAGCAGATCCCATGACTCGGCCGCGTCCAAAATGACCACCGGGTGCTCCTGATCAGCTTGCATCATGTCTCCGTTCTGCGGGCTGGAATGGTCCACAAGCGATTTGCTTGAGCTGCACGCTTGAACGTTACGGCGCAGTTCATTGTCTCCCTGTTCGCCCAGCCGGGGAAGAGCGGCGTATGCCTATTCTGAAGGGCGTCCAAAACACACAAATATCTCTGACCAACTCCACGGCGGGACGCGCGGCATTCGAAGAGTAGACTTGGTACATGTCGGGACGTCGCGACGAAACATCCGGTTCCCCGAGCAATGAGCCCGGCCCTAAAAATGCGCCCGTGAAGACCATTGATGAGACCTCCGGTCACATCAATGAGGACGCTGTGGAAATCTGGGACAACGAAGGCGGCCATGACCGTACAGCAACCGCTGAACGACCTAAGGGTGGCGCCCTCCCCTAAGTGGTCCGGCTTCGGACCCCTAATTGAAGCCGCCGCCGTACCCACGTTTTCGCGGATCTGACAGCGCATCCCAGAGAAACTTTGGCGCAGCCATGACCACCACCCAGTCCCAGCCCGTTCAATCCGCCAGCCTCCTTAGCCTCAGCGGCGTACTCGCTTCGGCCCTGCCGCATGACCTCGGCACCGCGAAGGGCCCCGCCCTCTACACCGTCCCGGCGGTTTTCTCCCGTCGGCCGGAGCCCAGGGAATTGGACCTTCTTCACGGCATTGACGTGTCCCGGCGCCTCGACGAATCCGGTTACGGTGACGTCGAACTGCTCGTCTCGGACCGGCGGCTCCTTATAACCAACACCAACCTGGAGGAGCTCAAGGCCGGCTTGGCACGCCTTGTGGGCACCATTCTCCGCGAAATTTCCGAACAGGCTTTGCTTGAACGGATCAGCCGGGCAGAGGAACTGGATGCCTTGAGCCTTATCGAGGAACACCGCCTCGAAGCGCTGCGCTCATCTGCCGCGGAAATCCACTTCGACTGACTATCGGCCGGTAGTCCGCGCTGCGGCCACCATCGAAAACACGGGGGATAAGAGCGTGAATGAGTACGAAGCTTCACTCATCATCAAGTCCGGTGCGGAACAGCTGCGCCTTGCGTCGTCTGATCCGCGTTCGGATGAAGGCTATGCCGCGGTCAAGGCCAATCTCTCAGAGGCATTGGAGAGGATCGCGGAAGCCCTTTCGAACTTTGAAGCCGGACTGGGGGTGCCGAGTCGCTCTCCTGGCTGGGTTCGGGACCTTCACCAGGTGGCGGACGACCTGGGGCAAGGGAGCCCGGACAACGGCACCGTAGAGTAGCGCTCGGACCCCACTCAGGCGTTGACCAGGTCCTTCTTGTCGTCGTCGCCGTCGCGGACGCCGTCGCTGCGGCCGGAACGCGCACCGAAGGCCTCGCCCTGCTCCGCGTCCAGGTGCGTGGACTTCTTGTTCTTCAGGGCGAAGACGTAGACCAGCAGGGACAGGAAGATCGCCACGGTCACGTAGGTGAAGAAGAGGTCCTCGCGGCCGGTCTTCTGGAACGCGGCCCCGATCAGCGGAACCGTGCCGCCGAAGAGCGAGTTGGCGATCGCGTAGCCCAGGCCGACGCCGAGGGCGCGGATGGACGCCGGGAAGAGTTCGGCCTTCACCAGGGCGTTGATGGAGGTGTAGCCGCCGACAATCAGCAGCCCGCCCATCATCAGCAGGAACGCCGTGAACGGATCCTTGGTGCCGGCCAGGGTGGAAAGCAGCGGCCAGGTGAAGAGCACGCCGGTCACGCCGAACCACACGAGCAGCGGCTTGCGGCCGATCTTGTCCGAGATGAGGCCGTAGACCGGCTGGAGCAGCATGAAGATGAACAGGGCCCAGAAGTTGATGACCGAGGTGTCCGTCTTGGCGATGCCGGAGGTATCGTTCATGAACTTCAGGATGAAGTTGGTGTAGGTGTAGAAGGCCATGGTGCCGCCCATGGTGACGCCAATGCAGACCAGCAGCGGCTTCCAGTGCCTGGTGAACAGCAGCTTCATGGTCCCGGGCTGGGCTTCGCCCTCCACCCGGACATGCGCGGCACGGATCTGGTCGGCCGAGACCGTCTCCTCCATGGAGCGGCGCAGCCAAAGAACCACGAGCGCTGCCACGCCGCCGATCGCGAACGGAACGCGCCAGCCCCATTCGGTGAGGGCGTCCTTGCCGATGGTGTTCTGCAGGATCACCAGCACCAGCAGGGCGAGCATCTGGCCGCCCACCAGGGTGACGTACTGGAAGCTGGAGAAGAAGCCACGGCGCTTGGCGGTGGCGGCCTCGGACATGTAGGTGGCGCTGGTGCCGTATTCGCCGCCCACCGAGAAGCCCTGCAGCACCCGGATGAAGATCAGCAGGACCAGGGCCCAGATGCCGATTTCCTGGGTGGTGGGCAGGATGGCTATGCCGAAGGAACCGATGGACATCATGGTCACGCTGAGGGTCAGCGCGGCCTTGCGCCCCTTTCGGTCGGCGTAGCGGCCGAAGAACCAGCTGCCGATCGGACGCATCAGGAACGACGTCGAGAAGACCGCCATTGCTTCGAGGCCCGCCTGCAGCTCGTCCTTGGAGTTGAAGAAGTGGGCCTGGAAGTAGGCGGCGAAGACCGTGTAGACGTACAGGTCGTACCACTCCACCAGGTTGCCCGCGGAGCCTTTGAGGATGTTGCCAACGGCGCGGCGGGTTTGTGCCGATTCGTTCTGGGCCGACTCGTTCTGCGCCGATTCGCCTAAGGGCGCTGTGTGCTGGGTGCTCATCGATGAACCTTCCTTGCCTGGCGCCGCCATCGGCAACCGTTACTGCATAAGTCCATCCGCCAAGCTAGTGCGTGATTCCGGGCACATCCAACGCCGGAGGGCATTTCCTAACACTTCCTTAGGAATCGCCGGCAGCCCGGGCGTCCAGCGTCCCGGCAGCGAAAACGCAGCGGAAGGGGTAAGGTCCAAACGGAGCGCCCTGCGGAAGAATCCGCGGGAAACCACCCGAATACAGAGGACCCAGGGCAATGCACGTGCTGATCGTCGAGGACGACGATGCGATGGCATCGGCACTGGTCGCGGCCGTCCTTTCCGCCGGGCACAAGCCGCATCGCGTGGCGCGCGGCTCCGACGCGCTCCTGGTCCACCGGGACTACGAAGTGATCCTCATGGACCTGGGCCTGCCGGACATCGACGGCCTCGAGCTGCTCCGCAAGCTCCGTCAGGTGACCGACTCCCCCATCCTGATCCTCACGGCCCGGGACGACGAACGCAGCGTGGTCCTGGGCCTGCGCCTGGGCGCCGACGACTACCTTGTGAAACCGGTGAAGCTCGTCGAACTCCTGGCCCGCATCGAAGCCGTCACCAGGCGGGTCGCCCGGGCGGCCGGCACCCGTCCGCATTCCCTGGTCATCGGGGAACTCGACGTCGACCTCGACCGCCGCGTCGCCGTCGTCGGCTCCCGCGAACTACAGCTGACCGCCACGGAGTTCGACCTCCTGGCACTGCTCGCCCGGAACGCCGGCTCGGTGGTAACCCGGGAACAGATCCTCGACGCGCTCTGGGGCGACGCCTTCCTCGCCTCATCCCGCTCGCTGGACGTGCACCTGACCGGGCTGCGCTCCAAACTGGGGCTGCCGGGCTTCATCATCAACGTCCGCGGCGTGGGCTACCGGATCGAGGCGGAACCGGCGTGAGGCTGCGGGTTCTGGGCACCCTGGGAGTGCTGGCCGCGCTCCTGGTGGTAGTGGTCGCCGCGGCGATCCTGAGCTCGGCGAGCCGCGAACTCGCCCAGGAGGTGCAGATCAACCGGGTGTCGGCGCTCAACCGCTTCGCCCAGCTCGCCTACGACGCCGCCCTCGACGGCGATTCCAGCCAACTCGAGGACGACATGGACCGCTACTCGGCCCTGTACGGCGAGGGTGTCCTCATCCGCCTGCCGTCCGGAACGCTGCAGTCCGGCGGCCTCGGCGAGGACCGGGCGGAGGTGCGCAACGCCGTCGGGCAGGCCAGCCTGAACCTCAGCCACACCACCCTGCCGCCGGTGCAAGCCTTCGGCTCGGGCCCGGCGTACATTTCCCGCTCCTTCGGGCCGGCGAGCCAGGTGCTCGGCGAGGCCGTGCTGGAGGTGAAGCTCGACGCCGCCCGGCAGCAGCTGCGCGAACGGTACCTCCTGGTGGGCTTGGGCGCGGTGGTGCTTTGGTTGCTGCTCCTGCTCGGCGCCGCCCGGGTGACAGCCTGGGTGCTGCGTCCGGTGCATCGCCTGAACTCGGCCGCGCAGGAACTCGCCGCCCGTGGGAAGACCGAGCGGCTGCCCGAGGCGGGACCGCCGGAACTGCGGGAGCTGAGCCGCAGCTTCAGCCGGATGGCGCAGACCGTCAGCGAAAGCATGGAGTCGCAGCGGCTGCTGATCGCCGACACTTCGCACCAGTTGCGCAATCCCGTTGGCGCCCTGCGGCTGCGCCTGGACCTCCTGCAGCTCAAGCTCCGCTCAGCCGAGGAGCAGGCCGCCGCGGCGGACGTCACCGCCGAACTGGAACGGGTGGAGAAAATCCTCGACGGCGTGCTGCGGCTCGCGTCCGCCGAACACCGGGCCTCGGAAGGCGCCGCTTCCGCCGGGCCGGACGCGGAGGTCCCCGATATCGATCCCTTCGCGGTGCTCCAGGAAGAGACGGACCGGGCGCGGCCCGCCGCGGAAGCCGCCGGCGTCGTCCTGCGCCTGCACCCCGGCCCCGGACTGGACCGCCCAGCGCTCCGGCTGCGCTGCAAGCCCGCCGAACTGGCGCACATGGTGGACGAACTGCTCGCCAACGCCATCAAATACGCCCCCGGGTCAACGGTCACGGTGGCCTTGAACAGGCGGGACGGTGCGGTCTCGATCGAGGTGTCCGACGGCGGCCCCGGCCTGAGTGCCGAAGACCGGGCTGCTGCCACCTCGCGTTTCTGGCGGTCGCCGGAGCACCTGGGCGTCCGCGGCACCGGGCTGGGCATGACGATAGTGGACCGGCTGGCGAAGGCCAACGGCGGCCGGCTGGTGCTGGAGGAGAACTCCGGCGGCGGGCTCCGTGCGCGGCTTGAGTTCCCGGGGGCGGCATCACATTCAGGGGCCGGCGATGGCTGAGCCAACAACGCCTGAACGACGAGCGGACATGTCCCGCCGGGCCGCGCTGCGAACTGCGCTCAGGGTCGGCCTCTCCGCAGGGCTGGCCTTACCCGCGCTCGCGGCCTGCACCCCGGGCGGCGGACTGCAAAAGATCACGGTGGCCGGCGGCGAAAGCGGCGGCTTCTACCTCGAGTTCGCCACGTTGCTGGCCGGTGCCCTGCGGCGGGAAGGCGTGGCCGGAGAGGCGGAACCGCTCGTCACCGGAGGAAGCCTGGAAAACCTGGAACTGCTCCGCGCAGGGAAGGCGACGTTCGCGGTCGCCCTGGCCGACGCCGCCGCCCAAACCGCCCCTGCAGCGGACACCGCGGAGGCGATGGCCGCCGTCGGGAAGGTCTACGAGAACTACGTGCACTGCATCGTGCGCCAGGACAACGGGATCCGGAGCCTTGGCGAGCTCGCCGGCAGGACGGTAGGCACGGGCGAGACCCGTTCGGGGACGTCGTTGACGGCGCGCAGGATCCTGGAAACCTTCGGGGCAGGCGCCGGGCGGGAGGCGTTTTCGAAGCACCCGCCCGCGGAACGGAGCCTGGGGCTGAACACGGGTCTGGCGGCGCTGCGGGCGGGAACGGTGGACGCTCTGTTCTGGTCCGGGGGCGTACCCACTGCGGCGATATCGGCACTGAACGAAGACCTCGGCCTGTCCTTCCTGGACCTCTCGGCGCTCATCCGTCCGATGCGCTCCCGCTATGGACCCTTCTACGACCGCGTGCTCATCCCGCAAAACAGCTACGCCGGTGCCCCCGGGGTGTGGACCGTGGGCGTTGCCAACCTCCTGCTCTGCCGGCAGGACCTGGGCAGCCGCACCGTGGAGCGGACCGTGGAGCTGCTCGTGAACCACGCTGCCGGCCTTGTCCCGCAGACCAGCGCCGGAGTGCAGTTCCTTAGCCCGGACACCCTGATCAACACGGCGGGCATCCCCCTGCACCCGGCGGCGGAGCGCGCGTACCGTAGGCTGCACGGCTGAAACCGGGCGGCGCGCGCTAGCTGTACTCGGCCATGACGTTGGTGACAGAAGTCTTGAAGTGAGGAGGACCTCCGGGGCTTAGTGGAGGTATCTGACAT
>NZ_QYLP01000086.1 GCF_003614925.1 Arthrobacter celericrescens | reverse complement strand
CGGTGGCACGTCCACCGGCCCCGCGGCCCTTTTAACCCGGAAGCAAAACTCCGGGACCCACGCGGAACCGGCCCCTGCCGCTGCTACCATGGCAGCCAGATCGGGCCCGCCCGCAAACCGAAAGGCTTTGATGACTGTCGTACCTCTCCCGCTCGAGCAGACCCTGCCCGGAGGCGAACTGATCCACGGTGCCGAGGGCGGCTCCGTCGTCCGGCGCTCGGTCCTGCCCGGCGGGGTAAGGGTACTCACCGAGGCGATGCCCGGGCAGCGCTCGGCCACCATCGGCTTCTGGGTGGGCGTAGGGTCCCGCGACGAGGCCGAAGGCCAGCACGGCTCCACCCACTTCCTGGAGCACCTCCTGTTCAAAGGCACCAAGCGGCGCACGGCCCTGGAAATCGCCTCGGCCTTCGACGAGGTGGGCGGCGAATCCAACGCGGCCACCGCCAAGGAAAGCACCTGCTACTTCGCCCGTGTCCTCGACTCGGACCTGCCCATGGCCATCGACGTCATCGCGGACATGATCACCGGCGCCGTCCTGGACCCGGCCGAGCTGGAGCAGGAACGCGACGTCATCCTCGAGGAAATCGCCATGGACAGCGACGACCCCACGGACGTCGCCCACGAAAAGTTCGTTGCCGCCGTCCTCGGCGTGCACCCCCTCGGCCGGCCGATCGGCGGCACGCCCGCCGCCATCAAGGGCGTCTCCCGGGACTCGGTCTGGGAACACTACCGGCGCTACTACCGGCCGGACGAGCTCGTCATCACCGCGGCCGGCGGGCTGGACCACGACGTCGTCTGCCGCCTCGTCACGGAGGCCCTGCGCGCCGCCGGCTGGTCGCTGCGCGAAGGCGCTGCACCGGTGGAGCGCCGCTCCACCGAGCGGGCCGCCATCACCGGAACTTCCGGCCTGCAGGTGGTCAAGCGCCCGGTGGAGCAGGCCAACATCATCATGGGCTGCCCCTCGCTGGTGGCCACGGACGAGCGCCGCTTCGTGATGAGCGTGCTGAACGCCGTGCTGGGCGGCGGCATGTCCTCGCGCCTGTTCCAGGAAATCCGGGAGAAGCGCGGCCTCGTCTACTCCACGTACTCCTTCGCCTCCTCTTACGCCGACGCCGGCTACTTCGGCATGTACGCCGGCTGCACGCCGTCGAAGGTCAAGCAGGTCCTGGAGCTGCTGGGCACCGAGCTCGACAAGCTCGCCGCCAACGGCATCACCGACGAGGAACTCAGCAAGGCCGTGGGGCAGCTGAGCGGCGGGATTGTCCTCGCCCTCGAAGACACCGGATCGCGGATGTCGCGCCTTGGCCGTGCCGAGCTGGTCTCGGGCGAGTTCCAGGACATCGACGAGACCCTGCGCAGAATCAAGGCCGTCACCACCGCCGAGGTCCAGGAACTGGCCCGGGAACTGGCTGCGTCACCGCGCACCATCACCGTGGTGGGGCCCTTCGAGGAGTCGGAGACCTTCGGCCTCTGAGCCCGTGCCCTGCCCCGGACATGTCCGCTCCCGGCGCTGAAGAGTGGACATATTCCGAATATGTCCACTCTTCGCATTTCCGGGTGGACATGTCCGTCTGTGGAACGGTGGACATGTCCGTCCGGCGGGCAGAAGATGGGGCCGGAGGCATCATGCGCGATCAGCGGCACGTGTCCGTGGCAGAGTCCCTTGAGCCGTTCCTCGGCCGCTGGCGGGGGAGCGCGGAACTGGCCGCGTCACCGTCTGGCCCCGCCCGCACGGTCGAGGCGGAAGTCGTGTTCACGAAGGCCGCAGGCGGCCACGCCGTGGTGCAGAGCTACCGGCACCTGGAAGCCGACGGCTCACACTTCGAAGGCCACGGGGTGTTCACGGTGGACCCGGACCACGGCGACACTTTCTGGTACTACGTGGACAGCATCGGCAAACCGCCCGAAGCCCCTGCCCGGGGCCACTGGGACGGCGGCACCCTCACCCTGGAACGGCACAGCCCGCGGGGCACCTCGCGCCACAGTTTCCGGATCGACGGCGGCGAGCTGGTCCACAGCGGCAGCCTCCGCAAGGGAACCGCGCCGGAGTTCACGCGCTTCCTGAGCGCCCGCTTCCGGCGGGCCTGAAGGCAGCCACCCTGAAGGCAGCCACCCTGAAGGCAGCGGGCCTGGGGTCCGCTATCCGCCGGCGAACGGCGGCAGCACGTCGACGACGTCGTCTGCGCCAAGCGGCGCGGTGCGGTCGCGGACGGCGACCTCGTTGCGCAGGAAGCTGCTGCGGGCGATGATCCGCTCCAGCGGCGGCGTCCCGGCCGGTGGTACAGCGCGTTCGACGGCGAGCAGCGCCTCGAGCAATTCCGTCAGGCTGCTGCCTGCGGGCAGGTGGTGGTGTTCTTCTTCGACGCCGGCCGCGGAGCGTGCGGCAGCGAAGTAGCGTACGAGCAAGGTAGTTCAGCCTCCGATGGCGCTCATGCTGCGGTCGGGCTGGACGAAGTCCGGTGCGCCCAGACCTGTGTGGTCCATGCCGTGTGCCTTGGGTTTGATCCACATGGCGTCCTGCCAGCGGGCGGCGAGTTCCTCGTCGCTTGCGCCCTGGCGGAGCAGCCCCAACAGGTCGAATTCCTCGTGCGAGAACAGGCAGCTCATGATCTTGCCCTCCGCCGTGATCCGGGTGCGCCGGCAATCGGAGCAGAACGGCTCGGTCACCGAGGCAATGATCCCCACGGTGCCCAGCACGGGACCGGTGCCATCAGCGGAACCGGCCGTCCCGGCGGAAGCCTCCTCCCGGCGTCGTACTTCAAAGCGTTCGGCCGGTGCGCCGTCGCGTTCGCGCGGGTCGGGGCCGAGCACGAAGTCGCGGGAAAGGAGTTCACGGATTTCCGCGGCAGTGATCATGTTTCGCCGGGTCCAGCCGTGGTCGGCGTCCAGCGGCATCTGCTCGATGAAGCGCAGCTCGTAGCCGCGGTCCAGGGCCCAGGCCAGCAAGCCGGGCGCTTCGGCGTCGTTGATTCCGCGCATCAGCACGGCGTTGAGCTTCACCGGGCCCAGGCCAGCGTCCCAGGCGGCCTCGACGCCGGCGAGCACCTTGCCCAGGAACGGGCGGCGGGTCAGCTGGGCGAACGTTTCCTCGTGCAGGGAATCCAGGGACACGTTGATCCGGCTCAGGCCCGCGGCCTTGAGGGCGGCTGCCTTCTTGTCCAGTCCGACGCCGTTGGTGGTCATCGAGATCGGCAGTTCCGGGTGCTCGGCCCGCAGGGCTGCGATGATGTCCACCAAATCGGCCCGGACCAGCGGCTCGCCGCCAGTGAGCCGGAGTTCGCGCACACCGAGCCGGCGCACGCCGACCCGCACGATCCGGACGATCTCCTCCGCGGTCATCACTGCCTGCTTGGATAGCCATTCCAGGCCTTCGGCCGGCATGCAGTAGGTACAACGGAGATTGCACTTGTCCGTCAGCGACAGCCGCATGTCCGTGGCCCGCCGCCCGTGGACGTCAAACAAACCTGCCGGAATGCCTTTAGGGCGCGGCGGGGGTACGGCGCCATTGCCGGCGTCCCCGTCCGCGCGCACCAGCGGCATTCCCAGTCCAATACTCATGTTTTCAGGCTACGCCAAGTGACCCGGAACCTCCCCACCGGAGGGTGTCGCATTTCACTTCAGGCGTCACGGAATGCCCGGTTCTTACGGAATACCAACGGATCGCCTCGCGGGGCGCCCGCACCGCCACGCAGGCCTGCCGGAATCCTATGCTGGGAGGGTGAACAAGGCGTCCGAGCAGCGGCCCGAAGACCGCAGTCCTGCCGACCCTGGCTACCGCCGCATCCTCGTTGTCGAGGACGAGGCCACGCTGGCCGGCGTCGTCCGGGACTACCTGGTGCGGGCCGGTTTCCAGGTGCGGATCGCCGCGGACGGTTTCAGCGCCCTGGACCTCGCCTCCGCCTGGCGGCCCGACCTGGTGCTGCTGGACCGGATGCTGCCCGGCGTGGACGGGGTGGAAGTCTGCCGCCGGCTGCGCCGCACCATGGCCGTTCCCGTCATCATGGTCACCGCCCTCGGCACCGAGGACGACCGTATCCTCGGCCTGGAAACCGGCGCCGACGACTACGTCACCAAGCCGTTCTCGCCCCGCGAACTGGTGCTCCGGGTGAAATCCGTGCTGCGCCGCAGCATCAGGGAGTCCACGCCGGAACCGCCGGTGGAAGTTGCCGGATTCGTCCTGGACCCGGCGGCCAGGACTGTGCTGCACCACGGCAAACCGCTCGCCCTGACCCTGCGTGAGTTCGACCTGCTGGCCTTCCTGCTCCGCCGGCCGCGGCAGGTTTTCAGCCGGGAGGAACTGATCAAGGCCGTCTGGGAGTGGGACTTCGGCGACCTCTCCACGGTGACGGTCCACGTGCGCCGCCTGCGCGAAAAGATCGAAGACGACCCCACGGCCCCGCGCCTGCTGAAGACCGTGTGGGGAGTGGGCTACCGCTTCGACCCGCCGGCGGCCGACGGCGACGGGCAAGAACCGGAGGGCGGCCGTGGAGAGCGCTGAGCTGCTGACCATCCTGGCCTGGGTGCTGCTGTGGGCCCTTGCCATCGGCGCCGTGACGGTGGTGCTGTTGCGGTACCTCCGGCGGGCCTCCATCCTCGTCCAGGTCTGCCTGGTGGTGGTGGCCGCCGTCGCGGTGCTGGTGGCGGGGATGGTGAGCGCGTTCAACGCCATGTTCATCTCCGCCCGCGACCTGGAAGTCATGTGGTACATCCTCGGGTTGGCCTCCGCCGTCGCACTCGGCATCGCCCTGATGCTCGGCGTCGGGGTATCGCGCAACGCCGCACGCCTCGTGACCGCCGCCCGGCAACTCGGCAGCGCGGATGGCCCCAACGGCGGGCTGCCCGCCGGCCGGGGGCTGCCGGCAATGAACTCGGAACTGGCCCGGCTGGCCCGGGAACTCGAGAAGAGCGGCATCCGCCTGGAGGAATCCCGGCAGCGGGAGGCCGCCGTCGAGAACGCCCGCCGGGAACTGGTCTCCTGGATTTCCCACGACCTCCGCACCCCGCTGGCCGGCATGCGCGCCATGGCCGAAGCCCTCGAGGACGGCATGGCCCCTGACCCTTCCGCCTACCACCGCAAGATCATCAGCCACAGCGAACAGATGGCCGCCATGGTCAACGACCTCCTGGAGCTCTCCCGCATCCAGGCCGGAACCCTCCGGCTGCGGGCCGAGGCAATCGACCTGTACGACCTCCTCAGCGATGCCATCGCCGACCTCGCGCCGCTGGCCGCCCGGCGCGGAATAACGCTCGACGGCGGCGGCGTGGCACACTGCATGGCCGTCGCCGACGGGCCCAGCCTGGGCCGGGCCGTGCGGAACGTCCTGCACAACGCGGTGATCTACAGCCGGCCGGACAGCACGGTCCGGGTGGGCGCGGGGATATCCGCGGGGGCGCCTGCCGGAACGCCGGAACTCGTCGTCACTGTAGACGACAGCTGCGGCGGGATCGCCGAGGACGACCTGGCGCACGTCTTCGAGACCGGCTGGCAGAAAGATCCCGCACGGGGCAGGAGCGACGACGGCGGCCAGCCGGGCGGTGCCCTGTTCAGCGGGGCCGGAGTCGGGTTGAGCATGGTTGCCGGAATCGTCAAGGCCCACGGCGGGAGCGCTTCACTGGCCAATTACGGGGACGGCTGCCGCTTCGAACTGCGCCTGCCCGCAGCCCCGGGAACCGCGGCACCGGGAACGACAGCCCCGGGAACCGCAGCACCAGAACCACCAGCACAGCCACTACCAGGGAAGGGCACGCCATGAGCACGCTATCCCGCCCAGCGAAAAGCACCACCGCGGCCCGCACCCGCTGGGCCGCAGCAGCGGGCGCCGTCGCGGTGGGCGCCGGCGTCGCCCTCGGCGAACTGCTGGCCGCCCTGCTCAGCCCCGGGCTCTCGCCCGTCACCGCCTTGGGCGGAGCGGTGATCGACGCCGTCCCGCCCGGAGTTAAGGACCTCGCCGTGGCCTGGTTCGGCACCGCGGACAAAGCCGTGCTGATCGCCAGCATCGGCCTGGTCACCTTGGTGCTCGCCGCCGTCGCCGGAATCCTCGAAGACCGCAGGCCGGGCACCGGGCTGATCCTCGCGGGCCTGGCGGGCGCCGCGGGACTGGCCGCGGTGATGACCCGGGCGCAGTCGGTCCAGCTCGCGACGCTCGCGCCCGTGGCCGGGGCGGCGCTGGCAATGGGGCTGCTGCGCCTCTTCGCCAAGCGCCTCGCCGCCTGGAATCCCGCCGGCGGCAAGGCGAAGGAAACCGCACCCCTGGCTCGCCGCAGCTTCCTGCAGTTCCTGGGGCTCAGCGCCGCCGGTGCGGCCGTCGGCGGGATCGTGACGGCGGTCATCCGCCGCGCGGGAAGCCTCGCCGATTCCGCCCGGAGCGCATTGTCCCTTCCGGCACCTGCGACGCCGGCCCAGGCCATCCCCGCCGGTGCTTCGCTCGACGTTCCCGGGATCTCCTCCCTTGTGACCCCGAATCCGGAGTTCTATCGCATCGACACCGCCCTGATCGTGCCAGCCCTCAGCCCGGACACCTGGACACTCAAGGTGACCGGACTCGTCGAACACCCGGTCGAACTGACCTTCGCGGACCTCCTGGCCAAGCCGATGACCGCCCGCCACATCACCATCGCCTGCGTGTCCAACGAGGTGGGCGGTGACCTGATCGGCAACGCCCTGTGGCTCGGCTGGCCGGTCCGGGAACTCCTGGCCATGGCAGGCCCCAAGGACGGCGCAGACATGGTGCTCTCCGTCAGCAGCGACGGCTTTACTGCCGGCACGCCCCTCGAAGCCCTCACCGACGGCCGGGACGCGCTGCTCGCCGTCGGCATGAACGGCGAACCGCTGCCCCTCGAACACGGCTTCCCGGTGCGGATGATCGTCCCGGGCCTCTACGGCTACGTCTCGGCCACCAAATGGCTCACCGAGCTGAAGGTCACCCGCTTCGCCGACGACCAGGGCTACTGGACGCCGCGCGGCTGGAGCGCCCGCGGCCCCATCAAGACCCAGTCCCGCATCGACGTGCCGCGGCAGGGCGCCAAGGTCAACGCGGGAACGGTGCAGTTCGGCGGCGTCGCGTGGGCCCAGCACCGCGGCATCGGCCGGGTGGAACTGCGCGTGGACCGCGGCCCCTGGCAGCAGGCGGAGCTGGCGCCGGGAATCTCGAAAGACACCTGGGTGCAATGGAAGCGCGGCCTCGAGCTGGGTCCCGGCGAGCACGAAATCCAGGTCCGGGCCACCGACTCCACCGGCACCCCGCAGCCCGAACAGCGGACACCCGTCGCCCCGGACGGCGCCACCGGCTTCCACACGGTGTCGGTCACAGCCGGCTGAGACGCCGGGATGGATGCGCTGATCCCGTAGGCTGGCTGCACTAACCGTCCAACCCCGGAGGTACCCCGTGCCCAGATCTGTCGCCGAGCACGCCGACGCCGTCCGCGGCCTCCTCGCCGGGCTGCCCGCAGCCAAGGGCAGTGAACGCCTCCCGCTGCTGGATGCGCTCGGCCGCGCGCTCGCCGTCGACGTCCTGGCGCCCGGGCACCTCCCGCCGTTCGCGAACTCCCAGATGGACGGCTATGCGGTCCGCTCCCTGGATTTCCGGCACGACGGCGGCACTCCCGACGGCGGTGCCGGCGACAGCGGAACGGGAACCGGCGGCGCCCGGCTGAAAGTCGTGGCCCCCATCCCGGCCGGCGTCGCCCCGCAGGAACTGCTCCCCGGCAGCGCCGCCCCGATCATGACCGGCGCGATGATGCCCGCCGGAGCGGACGCCGTCGTACCGATCGAGCAGGCGGTGCCGGACAGCTTCCCCGCTCCGGGCACGGACGCCGTCGTCGAGCTACCCCCGACGGCGGCCCGCAGCTTCGTCCGCGCGGCGGGCAGCGACATCGCCGCCGGGACCTTGGCGCTCGCCGCTGGAACCAGCCTCGGCCCCGGGCAGCTGGGCCTGCTCGCCGCCCTCGGACTCACCGAGGTGGAGGTCCGCCGGCCGCTGCACGTGCTTCTCGTGACGACGGGGGACGAGGTGGTGGAACCGGGCCACGCGCTGCCGCCGGGCAAGATCCACGACGCCAACGGAACCCTGCTCGAGGCCGCCATGCGCCAGGCCGGGCTGGTTGTCACCCGGAGCGCCATTTCCTCCGACGACCCCGCCGTGCTGCTTGGGAAGCTGCGCGGCCGGGACGCCGGCGCGGACCTCATCGTGACCACCGGCGGGGTCAGCAAAGGCGCCTACGAGGTGGTCCGGCAGGCCATGGCGGAACAGCCGGTGGAGTTCCTGTCCGTCGCGATGCAGCCGGGCGGTCCGCAGGGCATCGGGACGTTCGATGGCGTCCCCTTCCTCGGCTTCCCGGGCAACCCCGTGAGCTGCCTGGTGTCCTTCGAAATGTTCCTGCGGCCGGCGCTCTCCGCCGTCCTCGGCGCACCGGCGCCGCGCCCCGCACCCCGCGCCCGGCTGACCGAACGCCTCAGCTCGCCTGCCGGCAAACACCAGCTGCGCCGGGCCAGCCTGCTGCCGGACGGAACGGTCCGCCTGGAAGGCGGCCCCGGCTCCCACCTGGTCCATGCCCTGGCCAAGGCCAACGCCTTGGTCCACGTGCCGGCCGACGTCACGGAACTCGAGGCCGGCGCGGAAGTGGAAGTATGGATGTTGTGAGTGATTCCCAATACACCCCGGACGGCCTGGACAACCCGGGCGGCCTGACCCACCTCCGCCAGGACGGTACCGCCCAGATGGTGGACGTCTCCGGCAAGGCCGTGACCACCCGCGAAGCCACCGCCACAGCCACAGTCCGCAGCACCCCCGAGGTCCTGGCCCTGCTCGGCGCCGGCGAACTGCCGAAGGGCGACGCCCTCGCCGTGGCCCGGGTGGCAGGGATCATGGCTGCGAAGAAGACCCCCGAGCTCATCCCGCTGTGCCATCCGCTGCCGATCTCCAAGGTCACCGTCGACTTCGAACTCGGACAGGACTCGGTGCAGGTCGAGGCGACCGTCAAGACCCGCGGCGTCACCGGCGTCGAAATGGAAGCCCTCACCGCGGCGTCCGTGGCGGCGCTCAGCGTCTACGACATGATCAAGGCCGTGGACAAGCACGCCGTCATCAGCGGCATCCAGGTGCTCGCGAAAAGCGGCGGCAAGAGCGGCGATTGGCGCCTCGACGACGGTTCAGCCGACGGCGACGCCACCGCCGGGGAGGCCACGGCCGGGGAGGCCACGCCGTGAGCGGCTGCGAACCCGGCGCGCACGGGCCCCGGAAGGCCGGCGTCGTCATCGCCTCGACCCGCGCCGCCGCGGGCATCTATCGGGACGAAACCGGTCCGGTGATCGAAGACTGGCTCGCCGAACACGGCTTCGAGACCTTCCCCGCCATGGTGGTGCCCGACGGCGAACCGGTGGGCGCCGCGATCCGCGCCCTCCTCAGCCAGGAACCCGCCGTCATCATCACCAGCGGCGGCACCGGACTCAGCCCCGACGACCGGACCCCGGACGTCACGCTGCCGCTCCTGGACCGCGAAATCCCGGGCATTATGGAAGGCATGCGCCGCGCCGGCGCCGCGAAGACCCCGCTCGCCATGCTGAGCCGTGGCCATGCCGGAACCGCGGGCCGCACCTTCATCGTGAACCTGCCCGGTTCCCCCAAGGGCGTCATGGACGGGCTCGCCGTCCTTGACCCCGTCCTCGGCCACCTATGCGATCAGTTGGAAGGAAGCCATGGTCACTGAAAGCAGCTTCGAAGTAGTCCACGCCGTGCTCAGCGCCGAGCCGATTTCCGTGGACCAGGCCATCGCGGCCGTCGAATCGGACACGGCCGGAGCCGTGGTGAGCTTCAGCGGCGTCGTCCGCAACCACGACGGCGGCAAGGCCGTGGACCGGCTCAGCTACAGCGCGCACCCCACGGCACACCAGGTGCTGGCCGACGTCGTCGCCACCCTGATCGCCGAGCATGCGGGGGAGACCGGGCAGCCCGTGCGGATCTGGGCCGCGCACCGGGTGGGCAAGCTGGAGATCGGCGACCCGGCACTGGTGTGCGCGGTGTCCGCTTCGCACCGGGGCCAGGCCTTCGCCATCTGCTCGGAACTGGTGGACAGAATCAAGGAACAGGTCCCCATCTGGAAGGAACAGTTCTTCAGCGACGGCACCGTCGAATGGGTCGGGGCGGGGGAGTAGGTCCCCGCGCCCGCAGGCGTAACCGGTTCAAGGCAGTGCCCCGCCCGACGGTAGGGTTAACGCCATGACCGAACAACTTGCCGTCGCCGTGCTGGGCGCCTCCGGGCGCATGGGAATCGAAGCCGTGAAGGCCGTCGAAGCCGCCCCGGACATGAAGCTCGTGGCCGCCCTGGGCCGCAACGATTCCCTGGACACCCTGCTTGACGCCGGCGCCAAGTACGTCGTGGACCTCACCGTCCCGGACAGCACGGAAGCGAACGTCCGCTTCGCCGTCGAACACGGCATGCACGCCGTCGTCGGCACCACCGGCTGGGACGCCGGCCGCCTGGCCGACCTGCGCTCCCTGCTGGCCGGCAACCCGGAGTCGGGCGTGCTGATCGCCCCGAACTTTGCCCTCGGCTCGGTGCTCGCTTCCGCCTTCGCCGCCAAGGCGTCCAAATACTTCGAATCGGTGGAAATCATCGAACTGCACCACCCCAACAAGGTGGACGCGCCCTCCGGCACCGCCGTGCGCACCGCCCAGCTGATCGCCGAGGCCCGCGAACAGGCAGGCGTTCCGGCCAGCCCGGACGCCACCGAAACCTCGCTCGACGGCGCCCGCGGCTGCGACGTCGACGGCGTCCGCGTCCACAGTGTCCGCCTGCGCGGCCTGGTGGCCCACCAGGAAGTCCTGCTGGGCGGACCAGGGGAGCAGCTGACCATCCGCCACGACTCCTTCGACCGCGCCTCCTTCATGCCCGGCGTCCTCCTGGGCCTGCGCAACGTTGCCGCGCACCCGGGTCTCACCGTGGGCCTGGACGGCTACCTGGACCTGGGCCTCTAGGCCATGGGAACGTTCTGGACCGTCCTCAAGAACAACCGCACCAAGATCTGGGTCGGCGCCATCACCCTGCTGCTGGTGCTGTACCTGGTGGTTTCCTTCCAGCGTTCCCTGCTGCTGCTGGGCGACGCCAACCTCATGGCCAAGGCGATCGGCACGGCCTACCTGGTCCTGCCGATCGTGGGTGCCTGGGCGCTGATCCGCGAGCTCATGTTCGGGGCCCGCACCGAACAGATGGCCAGGATCCTCGAGGACGAAGGCGGCCTGCCGGAGGACCGGCTGCCGCGGACCCCGGGCGGCAGGATCGTGCGTGCCGCGGCGGACGCCGAGTTCGAAAAATACCGGGTGGAAACCGAAGCGGCGCCCGAGGACTGGCGCTCCTGGTTCCGCCTCGCCTGCGCCTACGACGCCGCCGGGGACCGCAAGCGTGCCCGCGCCTCCATGCGCGACGCCGTCCGGCTGTTCCGTGGCCGGCCCGCCGCAGGCGCCTGAACCGCCGGCGCCTGAACCGCCGGCACCTGGACCTTTCCGCGGGTTGTCACCGGCCCGCGGCCGTCAGGTAACGGCCGAGCACTGCGGCCCGGTGCGCCATCCACTCCAAAGGCCCGCGCCTGCCCCAAAGCGCGAACAGCACGCCGACCGCCACCGCTGCCAGAGCGTGCAGCAGGTACATGCCTTCCGGGGTGAGCCCTGCGGGAAGTTCCTGTCCATGGAACCAGGACACTGCCCAGACATGCAGGGTGTAGAGAGTCAGCGTCATCGCCCCGGGTCCAGCGAGCGGCAGGAGCCAGCGCGCGGGTTCCGGGGCGCCCGGCCTGCGGAGCCCGCCCAGCAGCAGGAAGAAGCCGACGACGGCGGCCGCCGTTCCCGCGGTGTGCAGCAGGTCCAGCGTGGTTCCCGAGTGGGGCGCCGCCGCGGCGAGCCACCACCAGGTCCCGCTCTGTTCCACGCCCGTCAGGCTGACCTGGAGACGGCCCTCCAAGGGGAAGGCGGGGTTGCCCACGCTTGCTTCCAGGGCCTGCAGTCCGCCCCAATCCAGGATCGCCGCGTTGCCCAGCAGCTTCGCGCCCGCTGCCACGGCGGCGCCGGTGCACAGCACCAGGGCCCGGACCGCTGTCCGCGCCAGGTCCAGCCGACCGATCAACAGGCCGATCAACAGGTAGGAGAGCCACTGCAGCACCGGGTAGTAGCCGGTGAGCAGGACGTCCGCCAGCAGCGGGCCCGGCGTGCCCAGGTCCTCCATGGCCGGGTTGTGGCCGAGGACCAAGGGCGGCTCTGCGGACAGGAACCAAGGCCGCAGCGCGAAGGCGAGGACCGGGGACAGCAGCACCCACCCGCCGGCCCAGGCCGCGAGGGCCCTCGTGCCGAGGCCGAGGAAGGGCAGCACGCAGAGGAACAGCACGGCGTAGTGCACCAGGATCACGGCGATGTTCACCTCAAGGCCGCCCAGGATCAGGCCCACGACGGCGACGGGCACCGCCCGCAGGGCCACTCCGAGACGTGCTGCCTGCAGCTCCCCTCCGCGCAGCGGCCGCTGCCTGCCGGTGCTGAGGGTCAGCCCGACGCCGGCCAGGATTGCGAAGAGGGCGGCTGAGCGGCCGGAAAACACCAGGCCCACCCACGTGGGGGTCTGGGCCGGGTCGGAGCCGAAGATGGCCATCAGGTGCGTTGCCATCATCCCGAGGAGGGCAACGCCGCGCGCAGCGTCGACTCCGGCCAGCCGCTTGCTGGCGGTCGGCTTTGCAGCCACCCGGGCCCGGGGGCGGCGCCGGTCAGGACTCACAGCCTCCATGAGCCGATCGTCGCACAGGCCGTGCGGCCAGCGGCAGCTTTCGGGCGCTTCGGTTATCCGCCGAGGCGCAGCTTCCGGGCCTTTTTACCGGCTTTCAGGTACGCGGCGTGCGACTGTTTGGCGGTGTCCTGTTCCTGCCGCGCCAGTTGCTGGTAGATCTCCTTGCTTGCTTCGCTGAGATCCGGGGCGTCGGCGAGGCCGGCCAGGAACTCCCGGGCGATCACGGCATCCTGGTGCTGGCCGAGGACGTCCTGCAGCCGGTGGGCGGATTTCCGGAGTTTCCGGGCAGCCTTGCCGTAGAGGGGAACAGCGGTTTCGGCGCCGTGGCGCAGCCTCTTGGCGTCTTTGCGGATCTTGTGCAGGGCTTTGTCGTGGCGGGGGCCGGCCGTGGTTTTCCTGGCCTTGCGCTCGGATTTCTCCAGCCGCGCGATGCCTTTGTTGATGAACTTCGCGCTGGCCTTGCCTGCCTTGCGCTGCGCTTTGGACTTCGCCGGCGGGTGGTCGCGGAAGGCTTCCAAGGCGTCCAGCAACTGGAAGTACCGGGACGTGTCCAGCGCCGCGAGCGCGCGGCGATATCCGCCGTCGTACCTGGCGCCGAGTTCGTGTTCGACCTGTCCCCGGACGGGTCCGGACGACTGCTCTTCAGGCAGCTCGCCGAGGTTGGCAAGGATCCGGGAGCGCATCACCTCGGCATCGCGGGGCCTGCCGAGGATCCCTCCGATCCAGCGCAGTTCGTCCTCAAGCCGGGACGCGGCGTCTTTGTTGAACAGCGGCCGGTAGATGGCTAGGGCGGACCTGGTCCGCCGGACGGCCGAGCGCATGTTGTGCAGTGCCTCGGGCTCCTCGCGGCGGACCCCGGCGTCGTAGTCGAGGATCTCCGTGAGGCGGGCATCAAGGTAGGCGAGGACGAGGTCCCGGACCGGGCCCTTCTTGCGCGGGCGGATGGGGCTCCTCTTGGTGCCGGCCGGCCAGGCGTCGCCGAGGGCGCGGGCCACCTTGGAGCTGTGGCCGGCGGGCCGGGCGCCGGCGGCTGCGATCGCTGGCGACGCGGCGCTGAACAGCTCCGGCGTGGCGTGGAGGAGTTCGAGCTCCCATTCGCGCCAGTGGGTGCCTTGTTCCCGGCCCTTGGGTTCCGGGCCCCTGAGCTGTGCCGCGTGGACGTGGTCGTCGGAGAAATCAGCGAGGTGCTCTCCGCCGGGACCGTACAGCCGGGTGGTGGTCCGCCGTGTGGTCAGCCGGGCCGTGGGCGAAAGTTCCCTGCCGCGGATGAAGGCGGCCAGCCGTTCGAGCAGCCGCGGAGGCACTGCGTCGGGCTGGCCCAAGGGGGCGTGGATTTCCTGGCGGTCGTCGGGGCCCAGGGGCAGTTTCAGGTGCCAGCCGTCGTCGGGCCCTCCCGTACGGCGCCGCAGCGTGATGGCCCGTCTGGCCAGTTCCATGTCCGGGGTGTCGAAGTAGACGGCTTCCAGGAGCATTTCGGCCGGGTCCCCCGTGTGTTCGACGCCGGGGATGTCGAGGAAGCGCGGTGCCCGGGACGTGGGTCCGGGCTCGTACTTGCGCTCTGATTCGGTGCTTTCCGCAGGGACCATGGCTCAGGCGAGGGGGCTTGCCGGAGAGTCCAAGGCCACGGCGAGGACAGCATCGGCGACGTCGTCGCGCAGGTAGTAGGCCCGGTTCTCCCGGGGTTCGAGGCTGCCGTGGACCACGTAATAGCCGCGGCCTTCACCCGGGCCGCCGGCTGCGCGGTCGAGGGCCTCGACGGCGGCCGGGTCGAGTCGTTGCTCCCGCCCGAGCTGGTGCAGCCGCTCCAGTTCCTCGGGGCGCAGCGCGCTGATCAGCGCGGGGATGTTCGTCATGGCGCACGTCCTTAGCCGGCACCTGATGGGGGATGGTGTCGCTCCGTCGAGCCGTCGGTGCCTTTGCCCGGCCCGGCACACCCCGATTGTAGGACCGGCCGCTCGCGCCGAGAAGGGCCCGGCCCGGCATGACGGCGACGGCCCGGCATCCGGAGCCACCGTCCGCGCCGGGCGCAGCGCCAAGGCCTTGTATTCGAATATATGTTCGAATAATATTGCCCGCATGAAAGATCCCATGCCGGAGGGCCCCATGAAGGCAATGAGCCCAGGGGTGGTCGATTTCCTGTTCAGGCAACTGGTCAACGGGGAGCCCCCGGAGGATGTGCAATGGCAGCGCGAAGGGACTGTCCTCGTCGACGAGCCCCCGGGCGCCGAGCTCGCCCGGCGCCTCTCGGAGACGGACCTGGACGCCCTGACGCCCGCGGAACTCTTCGACTACGTCCGTGCCGCCCAGCGCCTCGGCGCCTGGGCCGACAAGCTGCGGGAGGCCGCCGTCGAACGGTATTGCGCCGGACGAATCTGACGCCGAAGGCGAATGTGGCGGTGGACACCTCGTCCCATTCCCGGAACGTGCGGCTGACAGGGTAACGTTTTTCGTATGTCTGACTCCCGCGCAAATGTTCCTGCCCTTGGTACCCTGCTGACCGCCATGGTCACCCCCTTCACCAAAGACGGTGACGTCGATTACAAGCAGGCGGCGGAACTGGCGAGCAAGCTGGTCGACGACGGCTGCGACGGCCTGGTCGTCACCGGAACCACAGGCGAAACCTCCACCCTCACCGACGAGGAAAACCTCGGCATGTTCCGTGCCGTCAAGGACGCGGTCGGAGGCCGCGCCGCCATCATCGCCGGCACGGGCACCAACGACACCGCCCATTCCGTGCACCTCTCGCAGGAAGCCGCAAAGCTCGGCATCGACGGGCTCCTGCTCGTCACCCCGTACTACAACAAGCCCAGCCAGGCAGGCATCCGCGCCCACTTCGAAACCGTGGCCTCCGCCACCGACGTCCCGGTGATGCTCTACGACATCCCCGGACGCTCCTCCGTGCAGATCGCCCCCGACACCATGATCCGGCTGGCCGAACACCCGAACATCGTGGCCGTGAAGGACGCCAAGGCCGACTTCGCCGCCGCCACCCGCGTCATGGCCCAGACCGACCTGGCCTTCTACTCCGGCGACGACGGACTGACCCTCGAATGGATGGCACTGGGCGCCGTCGGCCTGGTGGGCGTCACCACGCACGTCGCCACCCGCCGTTTCCGCGAACTGGTGGACGCCGTCAACGCCAACGACCTCGGCACCGCGCGCAAGATCAACTTCGAGCTGGAACCGGTCATCCGTGCCACGATGACCCGCGTCCAGGGCGCCGTAGCCGCCAAGCAGATTCTTAAATGGCAGGGAGTCCTGCCGAACTCGTATGTCCGCTTGCCCCTCGTGGAGCCGGACGCCGACGAGATCAACACCATCCGCGAGGACTTGGCGGAAGCCGGAATGGACTTCACCGTCTAGGAAGATTCCGCCGGAAAGTAGCGCACTATGACCCAAACCGCCCTTCCCGGACTTACCACTCCGCCCAGGCTCAAGGAGGGAACGCTCCGGATCGTGCCCCTCGGCGGCCTGGGTGAAGTCGGCCGCAACATGGCGGTCTTCGAAATCGACGGGAAGCTGCTTATCGTCGACTGCGGCGTGCTCTTCCCCGAAGAGACCCAGCCGGGCGTGGACCTGATCCTCCCGGATTTCAGCTACATCGAAGACCGCCTGGACGACGTCGTCGCCATCGTGCTGACCCACGGGCACGAGGACCACATCGGCGCTGTGCCGTACCTGCTGCGCCTGAAGCCGGACCTGCCCCTGGTGGGTTCGCAGCTGACCCTGGCGCTGGTGGAAGCCAAGCTCCAGGAACACCGGATCAAGCCGTACACCCTCACCGTCACGGAAGGGCAGATCGAACAGTTCGGCCCCTTCGAGTGTGAATTCGTCGCGGTCAACCACTCCATCCCGGACGCCCTCGCGGTGTTCATCCGCACAGCGGGCGGCAACGTGCTGCACACCGGCGACTTCAAGATGGACCAGCTGCCGTTGGACGGCCGGATCACCGACCTGCGCCACTTCGCCCGCCTCGGCGAAGAGGGCGTGGACCTGTTCATGGCCGATTCCACCAACGCGGACGTCCCCGGCTTCACCACTGCGGAAAAGGAAATCGGCCCCACCCTGGAGCGGCTGTTCAGCCAGGCGAAGAAGCGCATCATCGTGGCGTCCTTCTCCTCGCATGTGCACCGCGTCCAGCAGGTCCTCGACGCTGCCGCCAAGCACGGCCGGAACGTGGCCTTCGTGGGCCGATCCATGGTCCGGAACATGGCCATCGCCGCCAAGCTGGGCTACCTGGACGTGCCGCCGGGCATCCTGGTGGACCTGAAGAACATCGACGAACTGCCGGACCACCGCGTGGTCCTGATGTCCACCGGTTCCCAGGGCGAACCCATGGCCGCGCTGTCCCGCATGGCCAACGGCGACCACCGCGTCGTCGTCGGCACCGGGGACACCGTGATCCTGGCCTCGAGCCTCATCCCCGGCAACGAGAACGCGGTCTTCCGGATCATCAACGGCCTGCTCAAGCTTGGCGCGGAGGTCATCCACAAGGGCAACGCCAAGGTGCACGTCTCCGGCCACGCAGCCGCCGGCGAACTGCTCTACTGCTACAACATCCTCAAGCCGCTCAACGCCATGCCGGTGCACGGTGAAACCCGGCACCTGATCGCCAACGGCCGGATCGCCGAGGACTCTGGCGTGCCCACGGAGAACGTCATCCTCGCGGACAACGGCACCGTGATCGACCTGAAGGACCGCAAGGCCCGGGTGTCCGGCCAGGTGGAGGTCGGCTTCGTCTACGTGGACGGCTCCAGCGTCGGCGAGATCACCGACGCCGACCTCAAGGACCGCAGGATCCTGGGCGACGAAGGCTTCATCTCGGTCATCACCGTCATCAACCGCACCACCGGCAAGATCGTCTCCGGCCCGGAGATCCACGCCCGGGGCGTGGCGGAGGACGACGCCGTGTTCGACGAGATCGTGCCCAAGATCAACGCCGCCCTCGAAGAAGCCGTGGTCAACCACCCGGACCACACCAACTACCAGCTGCAGCAGGTGGTGCGCCGCGTGATCGGAACGTGGGTGAACCGCAGGCTCCGGCGCCGCCCGATGATCATCCCGGTGGTCCTCGAGGCGTAGCTCACACGCAGCCCGGCCCCGAGGGGCCCGAAAAGCCGGACGGCCCGGAATCCGCAGGATTCCGGGCCGTTTGCGGTACCGTGGCGAGTATGGCGACTCGTACTTCCTCCGCGCCAAAAGGCAGCTCCACCAGTAAGTCCGGCGGATCCAGCCGGGGCGGAGCCACCACAAAATCCAGCAGGAGCGCCGGCTCCGCTTCCCGCGGCAGCGCCCGGGGCAGCAGCCGGGGCAAGGCAAGCGCCGAGCCACAGCAGCCCTGGCTCGTCAGGGTCCTCGCCGGTGCCTGGCAGGGCATCGGGCACCTTGTCGGCGCGGGAGTGCGCCGCATCGGCCACGACGTCAGCGACCTCGATCCGTCCGAACGCCGCGACGGCGCCGCCCTGTTCAACCTCGTGCTCGGCATCTTCATCGCCACCTTCACGTGGTGGGGCATGCGCGGCTGGCTGCCGGACCTCGTCTACAGCGTCGTCAACGGCACCTTCGGCTGGATGTCCCTCCTCCTACCGCTCATGCTCTTCGTCTGCGCCTTCCGGCTGTTCCGGCAGCCCTGGGACGGCCGGGGCAACAACCGCGTGGGGATCGGTTTCCTGATCATGACCTTCGCCGGGACCGGCCTGGCGCACGTCATCGGCGGCCAGCCCACGGTCGCGGACGGGTTCGACGGGCTGCGCCGCGCCGGCGGCATGCTCGGTTTCCTCGCGGCGGCACCGCTGGCGGCCATCCATGCCGCCGTCCCCGTCCTCGTCTACTCCGCCCTGGCCTTCACGTCCGTGCTCATCGTCACCGCGACGCCGTTCGGGGCGATCCCGCAGCGGATCCGGGCAGCGTACGAACACCTCATGGGCGTGGACCTCATGGAGGACGGCACCCGCGGCGACGCCCACGACCGCAGCTACCTCTACGAGAACGACCGCCCCGCCCCGAAGAAGAAAAAGCGCATGCGGCTCTTCGGCAAGGACGAAGAGGCCGCGCCGGGGCTGGGCGGCTATGTGGGGGACGAAGCCTTCGAGCACGCAATCGTCGACGGCGAAGACGGCGCCACGGCGCCGAAGGCACCCTCGGTGCCCCCGGGAGTCCGCCGCCCCACCCAGGCCGAGATCGCCGTCGAGAAGATCAAGGCGGCCCAGGGCCTGGGCAGCGCCGGCCAGGGCGAGAGCCCCACCGAGGCGATTCCCGTCGTCGCGCCCGCCATCAGGGTTCCCTCGACGCCGGTCAGCCCGCCACCGCCGCCCACGCCGATCCCGCAGCGCACCGAACAGCTCTCCTTGGCGGGGGACGTCACATACACGCTCCCGGCCTCGGACAACCTGACACCGGGCTCGGTGCCGAAGGAACGGACCGAGGCGAACGACGCCGTCGTGGCCGCCCTGACGGACACCCTGCAACAGTTCAACGTCGACGCCACCGTCACCGGCTTCAGCCGCGGCCCCACCGTGACCCGCTACGAGATCGAGCTGGCCCCCGGCACCAAGGTGGAACGCGTCACGGCCCTGTCCAAGAACATCTCCTACGCCGTGGCCTCCAGCGACGTCCGCATCCTCAGCCCCATCCCGGGCAAGTCCGCCATCGGCATCGAAATCCCCAACACCGACCGCGAAACCGTGTCCCTGGGCGATGTCCTGCGCAGCCAGAACGCCCGCCGCACGGACCACCCGATGGTCATGGGCGTGGGCAAGGACGTCGAGGGCGGCTTCGTGGTGGCCAACCTGGCCAAGATGCCGCACATGCTCGTGGCCGGTGCCACCGGTGCCGGTAAGTCCTCCTTCGTGAACTCGATGATCACCTCGATCCTCATGCGCGCCACCCCGGACGAGGTCCGCATGGTCATGGTGGACCCCAAGCGCGTGGAACTCACCGCCTACGAGGGCGTGCCGCACCTCATTACGCCCATCATCACCAACCCGAAGAAGGCCGCCGAAGCCCTGCAGTGGGTGGTCCGCGAGATGGACGCCCGCTACGACGACCTGGCCAACTACGGCTACAAGCACATCGACGATTTCAACAAGGCAGTCCGGGCCGGCAAGGTGGTCCCGCCGCCGGACTCCAAGCGCGTCATCAAGCCGTACCCGTACCTGCTGGTGATCGTGGACGAACTCGCCGACCTCATGATGGTGGCCCCGCGCGACGTCGAAGACTCGATCGTGCGCATCACCCAGCTGGCCCGCGCCGCAGGCATCCACCTGGTGCTGGCCACCCAGCGCCCGTCGGTGGACGTCGTCACCGGCCTCATCAAGGCCAACGTGCCCTCCCGCATGGCCTTCGCCACCTCCTCCGTCACCGACTCCCGCGTGGTCCTGGACCAGCCCGGCGCCGAAAAGCTGATCGGCCAGGGCGACGCCCTGTTCCTGCCGATGGGTGCCTCCAAGGCGATGCGTGTCCAGGGCGCCTGGGTTTCGGAATCCGAAATCCACAAGGTGGTCGAGCACGTCAAGGGCCAGCTCCAAGCCGTGTACCGCGACGACGTCGCCGCCGAGGCACCCAAGAAGCAGATCGATGACGACATCGGGGACGACCTCGAGGTGCTGCTGCAGGCCACGGAGCTCGTGGTCACCACGCAGTTCGGCTCCACGTCCATGCTGCAGCGCAAGCTGCGCGTAGGCTTCGCCAAGGCCGGCCGGCTCATGGACCTGCTCGAATCCCGTGGCGTCGTGGGGCCGTCCGAAGGGTCCAAGGCCCGCGACGTGCTCGTCAAGCCGGACGACCTCGCCCCGGTGCTTGCGGCCATGAAGGGCGGCGAAGCGCCCGCCGTCCCCGACGCCCACACCGCCGCACTGAGCGACAACGCGAACGCGAACATCGCCGTCGGCGGCTATGCCGAAGACCTTGTGGCCGCCGACCTGGACAACCGCACCCAGGCGATCGACTACTATGACGGTGCCGACGGCGGGGAGGACGACGGCGGCGAGGACGCCTGGTCGCTGACTGGTCGGTAGTCATGGGCCGGACGGTAATCAGGGTGCCGGCCTCCGGACGGTAGCCTAGAGGCGTGACTACATCCGAAGGCAGCCAAGCCGGTTCCGGCTCCGAGATCTGGAACCTGCCCAACATCCTGACGATGCTGCGCATCGCCCTCGTCCCGTTCTTCATCTGGTTCCTGCTTGCCGACAACGGCGAGCATGGACTCTGGCGCTGGGCCGCCGTCGTCGCCTTCGCCGCGGCGATCTACACGGACAAGCTCGACGGCGACATCGCCCGCAGCCGGAACCTGATCACCAACTTCGGCAAGATCGCCGACCCGATCGCGGACAAGCTGCTCATCGGTTCCGCCCTCGTGCTCCTCTCCGCATTGGGGGAGTTGCCCTGGTGGATCACCATCGTCATCCTGGTGCGGGAGTGGGGGATTACCGCCCTGCGCTTCTTCGTCATCCGCTATGGCGTGATGCCGGCCTCGCGCGGCGGAAAGCTCAAAACCGTCGTCCAGACCGTCGCCATTTTCCTGTTCATCGTGCCCCTGGCGTTGATCGCTCCCTGGCTGTACTGGCTGGCGTTCGCCGTGATGCTCGCGGCCCTCGCAATCACCGTCTGGACCGGCGTCGAGTACGTCTTCCAGGCGCTCAGGCTGCGGGCCGCAGGACGGCGCGCATGAGCCGTCCGGCAGCGGAGACCGCTGCCGACGTCGTCGCCCTGGCGATCGACCGGGGCGTCACGGTGGCGACGGCGGAATCCCTCACGGCGGGCTTGGTCGCCGCGATCCTGGCCAACACCCCGGGCGCGTCCGGGATGCTGCAGGGCGGCGTGGTCGCCTACCAGAACTCGGTGAAAGCCGCCGTGCTCGGGGTGCCGGAGGCCTTGCTCGCCGAGGCCGGTTCGGTGGACGCCGAGGTTGCCCGCGCCATGGCGGAGGGTGCACGGAAAGCCTGCGGCGCCGACGTCGGCGTGTCCACCACGGGAGTAGCCGGGCCTGACGCGCACGACGGGAAAGACGTGGGCACCGTCTTCATCGCGGTGGCGTCCGGCCAGGGCAGCGAAGCGTTCGGCTACGCCTTCTCCGGCGGCCGCGCCGAGATCCGGGAGCAGGCTGCCGCCGCCGCGCTGGAGAGTGTGCTGGGCCTCTTGCGCAGCACCGAGTTACCACAGGTAAAGTAAGCGGGAACAAAAACGGCAGCCCGATAGTTGTTACATTGTGTCGCCCCGGAAGAGCCGGGGCGCCTAGGATGTAAGACAAGCGGGGCACCTTTTCGAGGGTGTCCCGGACCGAAGAGGGAGCAAGGCGATACAGATGGTAAAGCAGCCCGTATCCGTAAACGGCGTTGTCCGCTGGAAGGATGTGGGCTTGGCCGAATCGGCACCGAGGGAACAGAAGGAGCGCAAGATGGTTGTACTGCGTCACGAGATCGGTGATGTTCTGCGCGATGTCCGGCAGCGCCAGGGCCGTACCCTTCGCGAGGTTTCGCACAGCGCCCGCGTATCCCTCGGCTACCTCAGCGAGGTGGAGCGCGGCCAGAAGGAAGCGTCCTCCGAACTGCTGTCCTCGATCTGCACGGCCCTGGACGTCCCGCTGTCCAGCATGCTCCGCGAAGTCAGCGACCGGGTGGCCGTTGCCGAAGGCGTGGCAGTTCCGGACACCGTTCCCCAGGAGTTCGCGCAGCGCTACGGACGCGACCTGGACCGCGAACTCAGCGCGGAACTGGGCGGGGATTTCACCCCGGGCGTGCTCTCGGCAGCCCGCTGAGCACCGCGGCATAAACGCCAAATCACATAGACAACACAGGAGGAGGCTCCGGCAGCAGCGCCGGAGCCTCCTCTTTTTGTGCGGCGTGACGCTTGTATCGGGTGCGCCGAGCCGGGTCAGGCCGGCCAGCCTCAGGCCTGGTCTTTGCCGATTCCTTCGCCATAGGCGGTGTTGAGCCGCTCCATGTACTCGGCCAGCGTACGGATTTCGTCGAGGGGCCATTCGCCCAGGCGTTCCCGGAACACCTGCCGCCGCGCGTCCTGGACCTGGTGCATCTTTTCCTCGCCCTTGGGCGTCAGGCGGATGGACTGCGCCCGCCCGTCCTGCGGGTCGGCCTCCTTATAGACCATGCCGATGCTTTCAAGGAAGGCGATCTGGCGGCTCACCGAGGGCTTGCCGACGCCGATGCACGAGGCCAGTTCGGTCAGGCGCATGGGCCCTTCCTTGCGGATGATCGACAGCAGGCCGTAGGCGGCAGGTTCCATGTCCGGGTGCACCTGGCGCGAGAGCTGGTGGGAGAGCGAACGGGCCCGGCGCCAGAAGATGCTCAGCTGGTGTTCCACCTGTTGGAGGGCGTTATCCACGCCGTCTCCATCGACCGGCTCCGGCGCATCGTCGGGGGTATTGCTCATGGCAACCATTCTAGAGTCCGGCCACGTGAGAGACTCTATTGGTGCGGATCAGTGACTTTTGGCGACTCATGGAGGACGAGTTCGGGAGCGGCTATGCCCGGGTCCTGGCGGGCTCCCTCGTGCTTGCCGGGGTGGGCGGGCGCACCGCCGGCCAGGCGCTGGACGCCGGTGTCGAGCCGCGGAAGGTGTGGCTCGCGATCTGCGAGGTCCAGGACGTTCCCGAGGAACGCCGGCTGGGACGCGACATCAAGATCAAGGACGGGGCCTCCCAGCAGTTCTGAACCGGCCGAAGTCCCGGGCCAAGCCCGCGGACCCAGCTTCGAAGCGGTGACACGCGCGGCCCGCGTGTTCGAATATCTGTTCGGATAGGACTATGCTCCTTTCAGAGGAAAATTGATTCTGACGGACCTCCGCCTGTATCCGTGAACTAGTCCGATTCCGCGTGGTTTATCCACATAGCGCATGTTGCCCGCAAAAAATGTCAGCGGCCGGCACTAGCGTCGGAAGGGACAGGAAAGCGGCCCCTCAGGCCAGTCCACAGCGAGAAAGCTCAGAGGTGTGAACCATGGCGGCAAACCCGGATCGTGAGAAGGCGCTCGAAGCAGCGCTTGCCCAGATCGACAAGCAATTCGGCAAGGGCTCCATCATGCGCCTGGGTGACGACACCCGTGCGCCCATCGAAGTGATCCCCACCGGATCGATCGCCTTGGACGTCGCCCTGGGCATCGGCGGCCTGCCGCGTGGCCGTGTCGTGGAAATCTACGGCCCGGAATCGTCGGGTAAGACCACCGTGGCACTGCACGCCGTAGCCAATGCGCAGCGCAACGGCGGCATCGCGGCCTTCATCGACGCCGAACACGCACTGGACCCGGACTACGCTGCCAAGCTCGGCGTGGACACGGACGCCCTGCTCGTGTCGCAGCCGGACACCGGTGAACAGGCCCTGGAAATCATGGACATGCTGGTGGGCTCCGGCTCCCTGGACATCATCGTCATCGACTCCGTGGCGGCCCTCGTTCCGCGGGCCGAAATCGAAGGCGAAATGGGTGACTCCCACGTGGGTCTGCAGGCCCGCCTCATGAGCCAGGCGCTGCGTAAGATCACCGGCCGCCTGAGCCAGACCAAGACCACCGCCATCTTCATCAACCAGCTGCGTGAAAAGATCGGTGTGTTCTTCGGCTCCCCGGAAACCACCACCGGTGGTAAGGCCCTGAAGTTCTACGCCTCGGTGCGTATCGATGTCCGCCGCATCCAGACGCTCAAGGAAGGCTCGGACTCGGTCGGCAACCGCACCAAGGCCAAGATCGTCAAGAACAAGATGGCCCCGCCCTTCAAGGTCGCCGAATTCGACATCATCTACGGCCAGGGCATCTCCCGCGAAGGCGGAATCATCGACATGGGTGTCGAGCACGGCATCATCAAGAAGTCCGGTTCGTGGTTCACCTACGACGGCGACCAGCTGGGCCAGGGCATGGAGAACTCGCGCCGCTTCCTGCGCGACAACCCCGAACTCGCCCAGGAACTGGAGCGCCTCATCAAGGAGAAGCTGGGCGTCGGCGTCAAGCCAGCCGAAGGCGAGGACTCTCCGAAGCTGAAGGCCGTTGACGGCTAGGCGCCAGCGCACGGCCCGCCCGGGCAGGGAACTCCCAGCGGATTCCTCCGTGACGGAGGATGCCGAGGCCGATCCCGAAGCGGTGGCGCGGGCCATCGTCCTGCGGCAGCTGACCAACTCTCCCAAGAGCAGGCAGCAGCTGGCCCGGAAGCTTGCCGAGCGCAACGTGCCCGAATCCGTAGCGGACGCTGTGCTGGACCGATTCGAAGAGGTCCGGCTCATCGACGACGCCGACTTTGCCGAGATGTGGGTCCGGAGCCGCTCCCAGACCAGGAAACTGGCCCGGGGCGCGCTCCGCCGGGAACTGGCAGACAAGGGCATCGACCCCGACACCGCCGAAGAGGCCCTCGCGCAGCTCAGCGACGACGATGAACAGCAGGCCGCACGGGAACTCGTCGCGCGCAAGCTCCGGGGCGGCGTGGACCTTGGCAACAGGGAGGAACGGGACAAGCACACCCGGCGCCTCGCGGCCATGCTGGCGCGGAAGGGGTACCAGCCCTCCCTGGCGTTCCGGATCGTCGGGGAAGTGCTGGACGAAGCCGGTACCCTTAACGAGTGAGTTTTACCGCTTCTCCCGCAGCCCCTTCCTCCGCAGCTGAGCCCGTAGCTGAATCCGCAGCCGAATCGGCAGTTGCATCCACTGACGGGCTTGGCGCCGCCGGTCCCGCGCGCCAACGCACCTACCAGGTCCGCACCTTCGGCTGCCAGATGAACGTCCATGACTCCGAGCGCATGGCCGGCCTGCTGGAGGACGCCGGATACGTTCCCGCGGACGGGGCCCTGGCCGACGTCGTGGTCTTCAACACCTGCGCCGTCCGGGAGAACGCGGACAACAAGCTGTACGGCAACCTCGGCGAACTGAAGCAGGTCAAGGCCGCGCACCCGGGAATGCAGATCGCCGTCGGTGGCTGCCTCGCCCAGAAGGACCGCGAAACCATTGTCAGCAAGGCCCCCTGGGTGGATGCCGTTTTCGGCACCCACAACGTCGGCGCCCTTCCCGCGCTGCTGGACCGGGCCCGCCACAACAACGAGGCGCAGCTCGAAATCCTCGAATCCCTGGACGTCTTCCCGTCCACCCTGCCCACCAAGCGTGACTCCGTCTACTCCGGCTGGGTGTCGATTTCCGTCGGCTGCAACAACACCTGCACCTTCTGCATCGTGCCGTCCCTGCGCGGCAAGGAAAAGGACCGCCGGCCGGGGGAGATCCTCGCCGAAATCCAGGCCCTCGTGGACGACGGCGCGGTCGAGGTCACACTTCTTGGCCAGAACGTCAACTCCTACGGCGTGGAATTCGGCGACCGGCTGGCCTTCTCCAAGCTGCTGCGGGCCTGCGGCGGGATCGAAGGACTCGAACGCGTGCGCTTTACCAGCCCGCACCCGGCGGCCTTCACCGACGACGTCATCGACGCCATGGCCGAAACCCCCAACGTGATGCCCCAGCTGCACATGCCCCTGCAGTCCGGCTCCGACAAGGTCCTCAAGGACATGCGCCGCTCGTACCGTTCCTCCAGGTTCCTGGGCATCCTCGACAAGGTCCGGGAACGGATCCCCAATGCCGCCATCACCACGGACATCATCGTCGGCTTCCCCGGTGAGACCGAGGAGGACTTCCAAGCCACGCTTGACGTCGTCAAAAAGTCGCGCTTCTCCTCCGCCTTCACCTTCCAGTACTCCAAGCGGCCCGGCACCCCGGCGGCCGAGCTTCCGGAGCAGCTTCCCAAGGCCGTCGTGCAGGAACGCTACGAGCGGCTCATCGCGCTCCAGGACCGGATCGCCGCCGAAGAGAACGCCAAGCAGCTCGGCCGCAAGGTGGAGCTTCTCGTCACCGCCCAGGCAGGACGCAAGGCAGGGGAGACCCACCGCTTGTCCGGCCGTGCCGCCGACCAGCGCCTCGTACACTTCTCCGTCCCCGACGGCGCCGAAACCCCGCGCCCCGGCGACTTCGTCACCGTCACCATCACCGAAGCCGCGGCCTTCCACCTGCTCGCCGACCCCGCAGGCGCGGCCGACTACAGCCTGCGCCGCTCCCGGGCCGGCGACGCCTGGGACCGTTCGCAGGCCGATTCCTGCGGCGCCCCCGCGCCCGGCACCGCGGGCAAGGACGGCAAGGCGGCGGTCTCCCTGGGCATGCCGTCGCTGCCGCTGCGCCGCAGTTGAGCACGCCGCAGGTGAACGGTGACCTGACCCCGCCGGTGATCGCCGTCGTCGGGCCCACCGGCTCCGGGAAGTCCGACCTCGGCGTCCAGTTGGCGCTGGCGTTGGGCGGCGAGGTCATCAACGCCGACGCCATGCAGTTCTACCGCGGCATGGACATCGGCACGGCGAAGATCACGCCCGCCGAACGCCACGGAGTGCCCCACCACCTCCTGGACACCATGGACGTCACGGAGGAAGCGAGCGTTTCGGCGTTCCAGCAGGACTGCCGGGCGATCATCGACGACATCCACGCCCGCGGCAAACGCGCCATCCTGGTCGGCGGCTCCGGCCTTTATGTCCGTGCGGCCCTGGACGTGCTCGAGTTCCCCGGAACCGACCCGGCCGCCCGCAAGGAGCTTGAGGACGAAGCCGCCGAGCACGGCCTGTCCGTCCTGGTGGACCGCCTGCGCGCCGTCGACCCGGTGTCCGCCGGACGGCTCGGCGACGCCCGCCGCATCATCCGGGCGCTCGAGGTGCACCGGCTCACCGGCCGCCCCTTCAGCTCCTTCATGCCCGTGCGCGAGTACGTCCGCCCTGCCGTCCAGATCGGGCTCGACGTCGACCGGGAGCTCCTGCGCGAACGCCTCGCCGTGCGGGTGCACCGCATGGTCGATGCCGGACTGCTGGACGAGGTCCGCGCGCTCGACGGCGCCGGCCTGCGCCGCGGCAAGACCGCCTCGCGTGCGCTCGGCTACGCGCAGTTCCTCAGGGTGCTCGACGGCGAGTCGGACACCGCGACGGCGGCCGAGGAGACCATCGTGGCAACGCGGCAGTTCGCGCGCCGCCAGCTCACCTGGTTCCGCGCCGATCCCCGGATCACCTGGCTCGACTGGCAGGACCCCGGACTCATCGCCAAGGCCGCGGAGTTGTGCTGACCAGGCTGTGCTGACGAAGCTGCTCCGCAGGCAGCACCCGCTGATTTAAGGCACACGCCCGCCCGCAGGTAGCCTTGATCCATGGACGAAAGCCTCATGAAGACCCTTGGCCTCAACGGACTGCCTTTTTCCAAGGGCCACGGCACCGGCAACGATTTCGTCCTGATCGCCGACCCGGAAGACCAGCACCTGGTCACCCCGGAACAGGTTGCCGCGCTGTGCAACCGGCACCTCGGCATCGGCGGCGACGGGCTCATCCGCGCCGTCCCCTCGCGCTTCCTTCCCGAAGGCCGTGACATCCTTGCGGATGAACCCGCCGCGGAATGGTTCATGGATTACCGCAACGGTGACGGCTCGCTGTCCGAAATGTGCGGCAACGGCGTCCGCGTTTTCGTGCACTTCCTCATCGACCAGGGCTTCGTGACCCTCGGAGCCGGCGAATCCCTGGCCATCGGGACCCGGGGCGGCGTCAAGCGGATCTCCCGCACCGCCGAGGGCTACGCCGTGGACATGGGCCCCTGGGAATTCATCTTCCCCGAGGACGCCCGCGACAAGGCCATGGACTCGCTGGTCCACGCAGACGGCCTCGAGGTTGCCCGTCCCGCGCTCTCGGTCAGCATGGGCAACCCGCACACGGTGGTGGCGCTGGCCGAACTGTCGGAGCTGGAAGCCACGGAACTCTACAAGGCGCCCCAGGTGGACCCCGTCCCGCCGCACGGCACCAACGTCGAATTCGTCGTGCCGGCCGAGCCGCTGGTCCACGACGGCACCGGGACCATCACCATGCGCGTCCACGAACGCGGCGTGGGTGAGACCCAGTCCTGCGGCACCGGCGCCTGCGCGGCCGCCGTCGCGATCCGGCACTGGGCCGGCGACGGCGCACCGGACACCTGGAAGGTCAACGTTCCCGGCGGCGTCGTCGAAGTGCGCTTCTTCCCCGGCGCAGGCGGGCGCGAACACGTGGAGCTCAGCGGCCCCGCGGTGATCGTCGCTACTGGTTCGCTTTCCTGACCCGCAGGATCCGGAAGGACTTGGCGGTGCTTTCCCGGCTCACGGTGAACGTCCCGTCCAGTTCCTCCGCCAGCCAGCGCTGAAGGGAATCCGAACCCAGGTTCTTCTGGACCACCAGCCAGGCGTCGCCGCCCGGAGCCAGCCGCGGCAGCCACTTCAGCAGCAGCGCATGCAGTTCGGCCTTGCCGATGCGGATCGGCGGGTTCGACCAGATGGTGTCGAACCTCACGGAAGGGTCGACGTCGTCGGGCAGACTTGCGGTGACGTTGCCCAGCCCCAGCGCGGCGGCGTTCTCGTTGGTCAGGGTGATGCAGCGGTCGTTGACGTCCACTGCGTAGACCTGCGCCTTCGGCGCCATGAGCGCCATGGTGAGCGTGATCGGACCCCAGCCGCAGCCGATGTCCAGCAGATTGCCCTGCGCGGCAGGGGCCGGAACTTCGTCCAGCAGGATCACGGTTCCTTTGTCGATGCCGTCGGGGCTGAAAATGCCCGGAGAGCTGTGGAGCCTGCGGGTGGCGCCGGCCAGTTCCACCGTGAGGGGCTTGCGGGGGAAGGGCCCGGCGGGGGCGTTGAAATAGTGAGCAGACTCCATAGCTTGCCAGAGTAGTTGGCGGCGCCAGCCAAGGGAAACCGCGGCGAGCGGCACGTGCCCGCCAGGGCCCGGCAGGGACGGCAAGTGCTTGACAACGCCTGATAGAGTTGTATGCATGTTCTTGATCTTTGAGTAATTCAGCCCCTGCGATGCAGGCCTGCCGGTGCATTCTCTCCAGGAGACCCGCCAGTGCCTTTCCGCCTTGGCATGATCCCGGTAACCGATCCGCTGCAGCGGTGTCCCGTCGAGGCACCCGCGCCGGCTGCCGGAAGCTCAACAGATCGATCCACCCGCCGTCCGGCTCCGGTTCCACCGCCGCCGTCCGCCGTTAGTGGACTTCCTGTCTGGTCCTGCGAAGGCGTCAGCCCAGCGCGAAGCGCGCACCATCAGACATCAATCGGCACTATTCTGGATGTGCCGAACCTCTAAGGAGACCATGACCACGCAGCAGAACACCGGAGCCGATTCCGACGCCCAGGACATGAGTCCTGAACAAATCCAGGCTGTCATCGACCGGATTCTCTCCAAGGATGTGCCGGTACCGGCGCGGGACGACGATTCCCGCGGCGTGTTCGGCAAGGCCCAGGCGATTTCCACCCTGGATGAAGAACACAGCATTTACGACGGCGAACAGGAAGACCTGGCCGAACGCCGCGCCCTGCGCCGCACGGCAGGCCTGTCCACCGAACTCGAAGACGTCACCGAAGTCGAATACCGGCAGCTGCGCCTCGAGCGCGTTGTGCTGGCCGGGCTTTGGACCGAGGGGACCCTCGCCGACGCCGAAAACTCCCTCCGTGAGCTTGCGGCACTGGCCGAGACGGCCGGCTCGGAGGTGCTGGACGGCATCGTCCAGCGCCGGGCCAAGCCGGACCCCGGCACCTACCTCGGTTCCGGCAAGGCGCTGGAGCTCAGGGACATCGTCATGTCCACCGGGGCGGACACCGTCGTCGTGGACACCGAGCTGGCGCCGTCCCAGCGGCGCGGCCTGGAAGACATCGTCAAGGTCAAGGTGGTGGACCGCACCACCCTGATCCTGGACATTTTCGCCCAGCACGCCAAGAGCCGTGAAGGCAAGGCCCAGGTGGAGCTGGCCCAGCTCGAATACCTGCTGCCGCGCCTGCGCGGTTGGGGTGAGTCCATGTCCCGCCAAGCCGGTGGCCAGGTGGGTGGCGCAGGAGCCGGCATGGGTTCGCGCGGCCCCGGTGAAACCAAGATCGAACTCGACCGCCGGCGCATCCGTACCCGGATGGCCAAGCTGCGGCGGGAGATCGCGGCCATGAAGCCGGCGCGGGAGACCAAGCGGGCCAACCGCCGTCGCAATGCCGTCCCGTCGGTGGCGATCGCCGGCTACACGAACGCCGGAAAGTCCTCCCTGCTCAACCGCCTCACCGACGCCGGCGTCCTCGTCGAGAACGCCCTGTTCGCCACGCTCGATCCGACGGTCCGCAAGGCGCAGACCCCGGACGGGATCAGCTACACGCTGGCCGACACGGTCGGTTTCGTCCGCTCCCTGCCCACCCAGCTGGTGGAGGCTTTCCGCTCCACCCTGGAGGAAGTGGCCGACGCCGACCTGATCCTTCACGTCGTGGATGTCTCCCATCCCGACCCCGAAGGCCAGATCGCCGCGGTGCGGACCGTCCTCGCCGAAGTGGATGCCCGGAAGATTCCGGAAATCATCGTGTTGAACAAGGTGGATGCGGCCGATCCCTTCGTCGTCGAACGCCTGAAGCAGAAGGAGCCGCGGCACGCCGTCGTCTCCACGCGCACCGGCCAGGGCATCGCCGAACTGCTGGAATCCATCAGTGCGTCCATCCCGCGGCCCGGCGTCCGGCTGGAGGCGCTGATTCCGTACAACCGGGGCGAGCTGATCAACAAGCTGCACAATTCCGACGCCGAAATCCTCAGCCTTGAGCATGAGGAAGGCGGCACCCGGGTGGTTGCCATGGTGCACGAAAACCTGGCCGCAGAACTCGGCGAGTTCGCCATCAATGGCTGATCAGGAAACCGCAGTCACCGGAGGGTCCAGGGCGGAACGCACCGCCCTGGACCTCCTGGACAAGGCCGTGGCGGGCATGGGCGGGCAGAACCGCACCGGCCAGCACACCATGGCCCTCCATGTTGCCCGGGCGATCGAAAACAACGAGCATCTCCTGGTCCAGGCCGGCACCGGTACCGGTAAGTCACTCGCGTACCTGGTCCCGTTGATTGCGCACGCGATGGACAGCAACAAGCCCACTTTGGTGTCCACGGCGACTCTCGCGCTGCAGAGCCAGATCGTGGCCCGCGACTTGCCCAGGCTTCTCGGAACCCTCAACCCCCTGCTGGAGCGTCCGGTGGTGGTGGCACTGGTCAAGGGCCGGGCGAACTATCTGTGCCTCCACAAACTGGAGGGCGGCTTCCCCAGTGAAGAACCTGCCGAGGGCCAGCTGTTTTCCCTCGGCGAAGACACCAGCGTCCCGCACCTGGCGGCCGCGATTGGCGGCACCGCGTCGCAGCTCGGGAAGGAAGTGCTCCGCCTGCGCGAATGGGCGGAAACCACCGCCACCGGTGACCGCGACGAACTCATGCCAGGTGTGACGGACCGTGCCTGGCGGCAGGTCTCGGTGACCTCCATGGAATGCCTCGGCTCGCAGAAGTGCCCGATGGCCGAGGAATGCTTCAGCGAACTTGCCCGGCATCGGGCCGCGGAGGCCGACGTCGTGGTCACCAACCACGCGATGCTCGCCGTCAGCGCCTTCGAAGGCCTGGCCGTGCTGCCCGAATACGACGTCGTGGTGGTGGACGAGGCCCACGAACTCCAGGACCGTGTCACCGGCGCCGTCTCCGGGCAGCTGTCGGTGACCATGATCCATGCCGCGGCCTCCAGTGCCCGCAAGCACACCGCCATCACCGTGGACGCGCTCAATTCCGCCGCGGACAGGCTCGAGGTTGCGCTGGCCGGCGCCCCCTCCGGGCTGCTGCCCAACGGGCTCAACGACGAACAGCTCGACTGCATCGACCAGCTCCGGGAGGCCTGCCGGGCTGCGCTCTCGGATTCGAAGGGGGATTCCTCCAACGCGGTCGACGGCGGCCGGCAGCTTGCGCGTTCACGCCTCCTGCTGATCCTGGAACTGTGCGAACGGCTGCTCGCCGCCCGCGACAACCGCGAGGTGGTGTGGCTTTCGCGCTCCAGCACCTTCGACCCGCAGCAAGGGTATTCGGCGCCAGACGACAGCGCCCCCGCCCTGATCAACATCGCCCCGCTGAGCGTCGCCGGACGCCTGCGCGAAGGCCTGTTCGCCGACCACACCGTGGTGCTGACTTCCGCCACCCTCGCCATCGGTGCGGCGTTCGAGCCGGCAGCCGGCGGCCTGGGCCTGATGGGGGACGGGGCGCCAAGCTGGACCGGCGTGGATGTCGGCTCGCCCTTCGACTACCCGAAGCAGGGGATGCTGTACGTGGCGGCGCATTTGCCCAAGCCCGGACGCGGAACCTCGCCCGAGGCCCTCGACGAACTGGAGCGGCTGCTCCGTGCCTCGAAGGGTGGCGCCCTGTGCCTGTTTTCCTCCCGCCGGGCTGCCGAAGAAGCGGCCGAACAGATGCGCTCCAGGCTGGACCTCTCCATCCTGTGCCAGGGTGAATCGACCATGGCGGCCCTCGTGAAGCAGTTCGCCGATGAAAAGGACACCTGCCTCTTCGGCACGATGTCGCTTTGGCAGGGCGTGGACGTGCCCGGCGGTTCCTGCCGGCTGGTGGTGATCGACAGGATTCCGTTCCCGCGGCCCGACGACCCGCTGATGACAGCCCGTTCCCGTGCGGTGGCGCAGTCCGGCGGCAACGGCTTCATGGCGGTGTCGGCCACCCACGCGGCGATCCGCCTCGCCCAGGGCGCCGGCCGGCTGATCCGCACCACCGGGGACAAGGGCGTGGTGGCCGTCCTGGACTCCAGGCTTTCGACCGAACGCTACGGCGGATTCCTGCGGGCAGCGCTGCCGCCGTTCTGGGCCACGACCGACCGCACGGTGGTCAGCGGCGCGCTCGAACGGCTGAGCGCGGGCTAGAGGGACTCGCTTTCCCTAGAGGGAACGCAGGACCGAGACGACCTTGCCCATGATCGTTGCGTGGTCGCCGAGGATCGGTTCGTACTGGGTGTTCTGCGGAAGCAGCCAGGTGTGGCCGTCCCGCTGGCGGAACGTCTTGACCGTGGCTTCGTCGTCGAGCAGGGCCGCCACGATGTCGCCGTTGACGGCGTCGTTCTGGCGGCGCACCACCACCCAGTCGCCGTCGCAGATCGCGGCGTCGATCATGGAATCACCCGCCACCTTGAGCATGAACAGTTCGCCGTGGCCGACCAGTTGGCGGGGCAGGGGAAGTACATCCTCCACGGTCTGGTCCGCCAGGATCGGGCCACCGGCGGCGATGCGGCCCACGAGCGGCACCAGGGCGGTGTCGCTGGCGCTGGCCAACTCGGTGACGGCAAGGCCCCCGGTGCTCCGCAGCGAGGCGGGAGCTTCGACGCCCGGAATTTCGGCCCTGCCATCGAGGGTCAGCGGCATGAGGACTTCCATGGCGCGGGGACGCTTCGGATCACGCCTCAGGTAGCCGAGCTTCTCCAGCTGGGACAACTGGTGCGTGACGCTGGAGAGGCTGGCAAGGCCCACGGTATCGCCGATCTCGCGCATCGACGGCGGGTAGCCGTTGTCGTTCACGGAACGCTGGATGGTCTCCAGGATCTTCTTCTGGCGGACGGTCAGGCCCTTGGCCGCCTTGGGCAGCTGTTGGCTCCGCGGGACGGCTCCGTTGCCGTTGGCTCGTGCTGCCATGTGCCGCGTCCTTCCGTTCTGCCCGGGCCGTCGGCCGGGGACGGGGCCCTGAAAATGTCAGACCCTCCTGATGCACTTTTCCCGTGCCTGTTCCTTCCTCAAACGTAGGGCAGGTGCAGGGCTTTATCAAACATTTGTTCTAGCGAGTCTCGACACCATTCGTTGATAAGTGCTAAAAATGTCGTAGCAAGGTTCGAATATGTGTTCTAAGTCAGCAGATCGGCCGCCCATCGATTCGAACATCGGATTCGAACGCAGGGCGGGCAGGTGCTGATGGATGAAGAGAGAATTGGCAGCCATGCGCCGGGCGGATCCGGGTGCAGGCTTTTCACCAGGAGGGCTCAGCTCATGTCCGGCATCACCATCACCCGCGAATTCCCCCAGGCTGTCCCCGGCCGCCTCCGCCTCACCCGTCGTGGCCGCATCGTCTTCTTCGGCATCCCGGCAATGCTCCTCCTTGCCGCGCTGCTGACCTTCGTCGGATTCCTGAACTCGCCGGCGAAGGCCGCCGACGAGGGAACCGCATTGCGGGCTACCCCCACGGTGGCCGTCACCGTGCAAGCCGGCCAGTCCCTGTGGGGGATCGCCGGAGCCGCCGCGCCGCTGCGTGATCCGCGCGACGTCATTGTGGAAATCATCCAGTTGAACAACCTGGAAGGCGGGCGCATCGTCCCCGGCCAGCAGTTGTTCGTCCCCGCCGCCTGACCCCGCACGCTCACGCGGCCGCACGTCCCTCGCCGGCCGCAGCTGTCACAGTTTCAAGGCACCAGCGCTTGCACCTTAAACTGTCATGGTGAGTGAGCAGCTAGAGCGACTTGACCGACTTCCCCTCCGGAGCAACCTCCGCGGACTGAGCCCGTACGGTGCCCCGCAGCTGGACGTTCCGATCCTGCTCAACGTCAACGAAAACACCCATGGCGTTCCCGCGGATGTCCAGGCCGCGATCACCGAGGCTGTCGCCAAGGCGGCCATGGGCCTGAACCGCTACCCGGACCGCGAGTTCACGGAACTGCGCGAGGCGCTGGCCGAATACCTGGGCCACGGCCTTACGCCGGAGAACATCTGGGCGGCCAACGGCTCGAACGAGGTCCTCCAGCAGATTCTCCAGGCCTTTGGCGGCCCCGGTCGCACCGCCCTGGGCTTCCCTCCCACGTACTCGATGTACCCCCTGCTCGCCAGTGGAACCGATACCGCCTACGTCACCGGCGTCCGTGCCGACGACTACGGGCTGGACGCCGCGTCGGCCGCAGCGCAGGTCCGGGAACTGCAGCCGAACATCGTGTTCCTCTGCTCACCGAACAACCCCACCGGCACGGGCCTGGGCCTTGACGTCGTCGAGGCCGTCTACGAAGCGGGTGAGGCAAGCCAGGCGATTGTCATTGTCGACGAGGCGTACCACGAGTTCGCCCACGACAACACGCCCAGCGCGCTGACCCTGCTGCCCGGCCGCGAACGCCTCATTGTTTCGCGCACCATGAGCAAGGCCTTCGCCCTTGCCGGCGCCCGCGTGGGCTACCTGGCAGCCGCGCCTGAGGTCACCGACGCCATCCGCCTGGTACGCCTGCCGTACCACCTCTCCGCAGTCACCCAGGCCACCGCCCTCGCGGCCCTCCGGCACCGCGAGGCGCTCATGGCCGATGTTGAGGACATCAAGGTCCAGCGCGACCGCATCGTCGACGGGCTGATCCGCCTGGGCCTGAAGCCCGCGTCCTCCGACTCGAACTACGTCTTCTTCGGCGGCCTCGAGAATCCGCACGCCATCTGGCAGGGCCTGCTCGACGCCGGCGTGCTGATCCGCGACGTCGGCATCCCCGGCCACCTGCGCGTGACCGCAGGCACCGAAGCCGAAACCACGGCCTTCCTCGAGGCCCTCGAAGCCCTGCTTGACGGCCAAGCCCCCGCCCGGGCCTAGACTTGAAGCTGATCCACACCTCCCTTCTAAGGACAATTCAATGAGCGAAAACGGCGCCACCACGGCAGCCGCCCGGACCGCACGCATGGAACGCGCTACCAGCGAGTCCTCGGTCTTCGTCGAGATCAACCTCGACGGCACCGGCGCCTCGGACATCAGCACCTCCGTGCCGTTCTACGACCACATGCTCACCGCGCTCTGCAAGCATTCGCTCATCGACATGACCGTCAAGGCCACCGGTGACACCCACATCGACGCCCACCACACGGTGGAAGACGTCGCCATCACCTTCGGCGAAGTCCTGCGCACCGCGCTCGGGAACAAGGCAGGGATCCGCCGCTTCGGCGAAGCCACCGTGCCCCTCGACGAAGCACTGGCACACGCCGTCGTGGACGTCTCCGGACGCCCGTACCTGGTGCACGGCGGCGAGCCCGCGGGCCAGGAATACCACCTCATCGGCGGACACTTCACCGGTTCGCTGACGCGCCACGTCTTCGAGGCGATCACGCTGCACGCCGGCATCTGCCTGCACATGAACGTGCTGGCCGGCCGCGACCCGCACCACATCGTCGAAGCCCAGTTCAAGGCCTTCGCCCGCGCCCTCCGCGCCGCCGTGGAATCCGATCCCCGCGTGGAGGGCATCCCGTCCACCAAGGGAGCCCTGTGAGCAAGCAGATCCTCAAGGACGGCGCCGTCGTGGACCCCGACGCCGCCGGCCGCATCATTTCCCCTGACGGCAAGCCCACCGTCACCGTCCTGGACTACGGCTCCGGGAACGTGCGCTCGGCCGTGCGCGCCCTGGAACGTGCCGGCGCCCAAGTGACCCTCAGCGCCAAGCCCGAAGACGTCCTGAACGCGGACGGCCTGCTGGTCCCCGGCGTCGGAGCCTTCGAAACCGTCATGCGCGAACTGAAGGCCGTCGACGCCATCCGGATGATCGGGCGCAGGGTGGCCGGCGGCCGTCCCGTGCTCGCCATCTGCGTGGGCCTGCAGGTCCTCTTCGAAGCCGGCGTGGAGCACGGCACCGAATCCGAGGGCATGGGGGAGTGGCCCGGCAAGGTCGAACTGCTGCCTGCCCCGGTCGTCCCGCACATGGGCTGGAACACCGTGAAGGTGCCCGAAGGCTCCAAGCTGTTCGCCGGCGTCGAGGACGAGCGCTTCTACTTCGTGCACTCCTACGGCGTGCAGAAGTGGGAGTTCGACGTGGCGCAGCCGCGGATGGCCCCGCCCATGGTCACCTGGTCCGAGCACGGCGCGCCCTTCATTGCCGCCGTGGAGAACGGGCCGCTGTGCGCCACCCAGTTCCACCCGGAGAAGTCCGGCGATGCCGGGGCACGCCTACTGCGCAACTGGGTCGAGGGCCTGCGCCCCAAGCCCGCCGGCGGCACGGCAACCACCGGCGCCCCGGAAGCCACCGCCTGATATGTGGTCGATCATCCTGATGGGCCTGGCCGGGCTGCTGATCGGTGGCGGGATTTCCTTCCACCAGCAGAAGCGGCCCCGCTGGGTTTCCATTTCCTTCTACGTGCTGGCCGCCATGTCGCTGCTGGCCGCCTACCTTCTGACCCTGCCGGGCAAGTGACGCCCGCTTCCGTCTCCAACACCGAGGATTCCCATGGCTACTGAACTGCCCGTCCTGGAACTGCTGCCCGCCGTCGACATCGTGGACGGCCAGGCCGTCCGCCTCCTGCAGGGCGAGGCCGGCTCCGAAACCAGCTACGGCACCCCGCTCGAAGCCGCCCTGAACTGGCAGAACGACGGCGCCGAATGGGTGCACATGGTGGACCTCGACGCCGCCTTCGGCCGCGGGAACAACGCGGACCTCATCAGCGAAGTGGTCTCGCAGCTGGAGGTAAAGGTCGAGCTCTCCGGCGGCCTGCGCGACGACGAGTCCCTCGAGCGCGCCCTCGGGCTCGGCGTCGCCCGCGTCAACCTCGGTACCGCCGCCCTCGAGAACCCCGAATGGACCCGGCGCGCCATCGAACGCTTCGGCGACAAGATCGCCGTCGGCCTCGACGTCCGCGGCACCACCCTGGCCGGCCGCGGCTGGACCAAGGAAGGCGGCGACCTCTGGGAGGTTCTGGCCCGCCTCGAGGACGCCGGCTGCGCCCGCTACGTCGTTACCGACGTGACCAAGGACGGTACGCTGCAGGGCCCCAACGTCGAGCTGCTCAAGCAGATGGTCGAAAAGACCGGCAAGCCCGTCGTCGCCTCCGGCGGCATCTCCAGCCTGGAGGACCTGCGCGTCCTGCGCGAACTGGTGCCGGTCGGCGTCGAAGGCGCAATCGTGGGCAAGGCCCTGTACGCGGGAGCCTTCACGCTTCCCGAGGCCCTGGACGTAGCCGGCCGCCGCTGATGCCCGGCGAGCAGGAACAGGTGCCGGCAGAAGGCGCAGCGCCCAGGCGCGAACTTCCGGGCCACATCGCCGCGGCACTGGCCGGCGCCGGGGGAGCGGCCGACTCGGCCGGAACGCCGTGGGAGGGCCGGAACCTGAGCGGGGACGCCGCGAAGATCCATAACTTCGAGGACGACGACGGCAGCGCCGACGCCGGGTACCTCGCCGCCATCGACGCGTTGCGCGAGGGCAGAGGCGGCGAAGCGGAGGTCGTCCGGGCGCTGGCCACGGCGCGGGTTTTCGTGCCGGTCATGGCGACCTTGGCAGAAGAAGCCGACGGCGTCGCCGACGCGCACGGCCACACCCTGCATGCCGACAAGCAGGCCGACATGGCCCTGGTCACCCTGAAGGCCCCCGACGGCCGGGCGGCGATGCCGGTGTTCACCTCGGCGGCCGCCCTCGAATCCTGGCATCCGGAGGCCCGGCCCGTCGCTGTCTACGCAGCCCGCGCGGCGCTTTCCGCAGTCTCCGAAGGCGCCCAATTGCTCGTCCTGGACCCGGGATCCGACGTCACGTTCGTGGTCCGTCGTCCGGCGGTGTGGGCATTGGCACAGCAGCGCGACTGGACGCCGTCGTACCTGGATGATCAACTGGAGTCTGCTCTCGCTTCCACGGCACGGGAATTCCCGGCGGTCCGCCGCCTGGAAACCCGCCAGGGCGCCGGAACGGCATCCCGAACGGCGGCCGGACACACCGTGGCCGGCGGCGGTGCCGGCCCCGAACTGCAGGTGGTGCTTTTCCTCGCCGACGGCCTCGACGCCACAGGCCTGCAGGCGCTGCTGGGACGGCTGAACGAAGCGTGGGCACAGCTTGATGCCTTCGCCGAGAACGTCGACTCACTCGAGGTCAAGCTGCAGCGCTTCGCGCAGGAGACTGCGCCTTAATCACGGTTGCACCGGTCCACGGGCAGCCACCCGGGGAACAAAGAGGTTGTAGCTCGTGAATTTCGCTCTCTACAGGGAGTCGCTGTCCATCCGTTCGGTCAGGCAGCTGCTGATCATCGGCCTGATCGCCCGCATCCCGCACTCGGCGGCCGGCGTACTCCTGACGCTGCACATCGTGCTGACGCTGGACCAGGGCTACGCGGCGGCCGGTGCCGCCGCGGCGCTGATGACCATCGGCATCGCCATCGGCGCGCCCTGGCGGGGCCGCCGCGTGGACCGGGCTGGCCTCCGCAAGGCCCTTATCCCCTCGGTCATTTCCGAAGCGTTCATCTGGGCGGTCGTCCCTCACGCCAGCTACCAGTGGGTCCTGCCCCTGGTGTTCGTGGGCGGCCTGTTCAGCCTGCCCATCTTCAGCGTCATCCGGCAGTCCCTGGGCGTGCTGGTCGAGGGGGAGCAGCGGCGCTCGGCCTTCGCCCTCGATTCCATCTTCACCGAGATGGTCTTCATGATCGGCCCGGCCGTGGGCGCCATCGCGGCGACGAGCGGCTACTCCGCCGTTGCCCTGACGGCGGTCGGTGCCTCGGCCTCGGTGGCCGGCCTCTTCCTGATCTGGTTCAACCCGCCCACCCGCACCGAGGACCCCTGTACCGCGGAGGAAAGCGCCGCACGTGCCGCGGACGATCTCACCGCGGCGGGTGCCGCGATGGTCGCCTCGGCCGCGCACGTGCAGGAGGCCGCCTCCGAACTGGCCCCCGCCGGTTCCAGGCTGGCGCGGCTCCGCGGGCACGTCGCACGGAACTTCGCCTGGCTCACCGTCTCCGTTGCGGCGGTCTTCGTCGTCGCGGCCGGCTCCGGCATGGTGCTCAGCGGCACCGACGTCGGCATCGTGGCGATCCTGGAGCGCGGAGGCCACCAGACCGAACTCGGCATCGTCTTCTTCTTCTGGTGCGCCGCCTCCGTGATTGGCGGCGTGGTCTACGGTGCGATGCACCGGCCCGTTTCGCCGCTGCTGCTCCTGCTCGGCATGGCCGCGCTGACCATCCCGATGGGCCTCGCCCAGGACACCTGGGCCCTGGCCATCCTCTCCCTGCTGCCGGGCCTGCTGTGCGCGCCGGTGCTGTCGGCCGCCTCGGAGAAGGTCGCCGACCTCGTCGGGGAGGAGCGCAGGGGAGAAGCGATGGGCTGGTACGGCTCGGCCCTGACCGCCGGGGTCGCGCTCGGCGCCCCGCTGGCCGGTGTGTTCATCGACGGCGTCGGTTCCTGGGCGGGCTTCGTTTCGGTGGGCGTCGCCGGCGTCGCGCTCTGCCTGGCGGGCCTGGTGCTGATGCGGATCCGAAGGGCGGCACGCGTCCGCTAGCCGCACTTTGCACATCAGACGACGACGGCGGCTGCCCCACCCGGGGACAGCCGCCGCCGTCGTCTGTGCTTGGTTTTTCCGGGACTAGTTCACCGGACCGGTGAACTTTTCGCCCGGGCCCTTGCCCGGCTCGTCCGGGATCAAGGACGCTTCGCGGAACGCGAGCTGCAGCGATCGCAGGCCGTCGCGCAAGGGACCGGCGTGCTGCGAACCGATCTCCGGGGCTGCTGCGGTCACCAGGCCGGCGAGGGCGGTGATGAGCTTGCGGGCTTCATCCAGGTCCTTCAGGTCCTCGGCGTTGGGGTCGTCGGCAAGGCCCACCTTGACGGCGGCCGCGCTCATCAGGTGTACCGCTCCGGTGGTGATGACCTCAACGGCCGGAACCTCCGAAATATCACGGATTTGCTGGGCCAGTCCGGCGTCGTCGCCTTCTTCGGTCCGGTCGGGTGAATTGCTGTCAGCAGTGCTCATGCTGGTAAGCTTGACACAGACCGGCTGAGAGTCGCCATTTTGCCGTGGAAACCCCGTCCTGCCACTCGATGTGCAGTTGGCGGGCTGTTTCTGTAGACTTGACTTTCAGTTTGCAAGCGGAGTTCTCTCCCACCCGCGTCAGCCGTTTCCCTTCGGGGATGTTAAGTTGCCGGGTATCTGGTCGGACATTGTCCGGGACTGTTCCCGTTCAGTGCGTGCCTGTCGTCCCGGCAGGTCCCGATCTTCCGAGGCCTTCGATTGCACCAGCAATTGGGGGCCTTCTCTTTTTGCCGGTGGAACACTAACCACAACCACAGGAGCTTTGACATTAGCGAGCCAAGAATCAATGAGCGTATCCGCGTCCCCGAGGTGCGGCTGGTCGGCCCTGCCGGCGAACAGGTAGGAATCGTCCGTATCGAGGATGCCCTGCGCCTGGCTGCCGAATCTGATCTGGATCTCGTTGAAGTTGCACCGCAGGCCAAGCCTCCGGTGTGCAAGCTGATGGACTTCGGCAAGTACAAGTACGAAGCCGCGGTCAAGGCCCGTGAGGCCCGCAAGAACCAGACCAACACGGTTCTGAAGGAAATCCGCTTCCGCCTGAAGATCGACACCCACGACTACGAAACGAAGCGCGGCCACGCCCTCCGCTTCCTGGGTGCCGGTGACAAGGTGAAGGCCATGATCCAGTTCCGCGGCCGTGAGCAGCAGCGCCCCGAAATGGGTATCCGCCTGCTGCAGCGTTTCGCGGAAGACGTCGCCGAAGTCGGTGTGGTGGAGTCCAGCCCCCGGATCGACGGCCGCAACATGGTCATGGTGATCGGTCCGCTGAAGAACAAGGCCGAGGCCAAGGCCGAAGCCCGCCGAGCTGCACAGCGCGCCGAAGCCAAGGCCCAGAACGAGGCCAAGGCTGCAGCACGGATCGACACGTCGGGCAACGACGCTCCGCTCACCCAGACCCTCGGGGACCTGCTTCCGGCAGAACTCCTGAACCAGTCTGAGGAACAGGCGACGGAAACCCCCGTGGAGGAAACCGCCGTCGAGCAGGCCCCCGTTGCAGAGGCCCCGGCCGAGCAGGCACCTGCTGCAGAGGCTCCCGTCGAGGAAGCCCCCGCAGAAGAGGCGCCGGCCGCCGTGGAAGCACCCCAGCCGGCTGAGGAAGTTGCACCGGCCGAGGAAGCTCCGAAGCCCGCCGCCGCACCGAAGCCGGCAGCTGCCGCGGTTCCGAAGCCGATGGCAAAGCCCGCGGCTCCGAAGCCCGTCGCTCGCCCGGCGGCACCGAAGCCGGCCAAGCCGGCAGCGCGCAAGACCAACTAGTCACGCCGCAGGAAGCCACGCTTCCGCCCGGCACGCAAACAGCACGCCGGCCCCACGGGGCCGGCTGCACGAAAGAACTGCAGACCCGTCTGCGGACACGTAAGGAGATCGGTTCCCATGCCGAAGATGAAGACCCACAGCGGTGCCAAGAAGCGCTTCAAGCTGACCGGTACCGGCAAGCTGAAGCGTCAGCAGGCCAACCGCCGCCACTACCTGGAGCACAAGTCCTCCATCCTGACCCGTCGCCTCGCCGGCGACAAGATCGTCTTCAAGGGCGATGCCAAGGTCATCAAGAAGATGCTCGGCGTCTAAGTTCCACGTTTTCCGGTTGCTGCCACCCGGCAGCACTGACTACACCAAAGCCTTCCCCGGCCGCCAGGAATTCGGCGGCCCGCGGGATAAGAATTCTGAAGGAGTACGCACGTGGCACGTGTGAAGCGGGCGGTCAACGCCCAGAAGAAGCGTCGGGTCATCCTTGAACGGGCAAAGGGCTACCGCGGGCAGCGGTCCCGCCTGTACCGCAAGGCCAAGGAACAGCTGCTGCACTCGTTTGTGTACAGCTACGGCGACCGCCGCAAGCGCAAGGGCGACTTCCGCCGCCTCTGGATCCAGCGCATCAACGCTGCATCCCGCGCCAACGGCCTGACCTACAACCGCCTCATCCAGGGCCTGAAGGCTGCTGAGGTTGAGGTCGACCGCCGCATGCTCGCCGAGCTGGCCGTGTCCGACGCCAACGCCTTCACCGCGCTGGTGAACGTTGCCAAGGCTGCCCTGCCCGCCGACACCTCCGCTCCGGCCGCCAAGGCCGAGGCTGCCCCGAAGGCTGCTGCCAAGGCTGCCGCCGCCCCGAAGGCTGCCGACAAGCCGGCCATCGAAGGCGCCGTCGCCGCCGTTGAGGGCGAAGGCGCTCCGGAAGGCTACGAGATCAAGGGCAACGCCGAGTCCAAGAAGTACCACGTCCCGGGTTCCACCTGGTACGACAACACCGCCGCCGAATACTGGTTCTCCAGCGTTGAGGCTGCAAAGGCTGCCGGCTTCGAGCCGGCCGGCGGCGAAGCCCGCCAGCAGATCAAGAACTAGTCGCGACAGCCACTAAAGTTCTTTATATGAACGAAACCGGGCGCCCGCAAGATTTTCCGATGTCCAACCCCCGAGCCGATCGGGTCAGGGATGTCGCAAAGCTTGCAGGGCGCCCGGCCCGTTTAAAGCGCGGCCGCTTTCTGGCGGAGGGCCCGCAGGCCGTGCGTGAGGCCCTGTCGCTGCATCGGGAACGTACCCTGGCGGGCGGGCCCGGCGTCGTCCATGAGGTGTACGCAAGCGAAGCATGCCTGGAGCGGCTTCCCGAACTTGCCGACCTGGCGCAGGGCGTGAACCTCCGCCTGGCCACGGACGAGGTCCTTGCGGCCATGGCCGACACGGTGAACCCCCAGGGGATCCTGGCGGTCTGCAGCTTCGTCGACGTCAGCCTGGAGTCAGTGCTCGACGCCGGTCCGCGCCTTGTGGCGGTCATGTGCCAGGTGCGCGACCCCGGAAACGCGGGAACCGTGCTGCGGGCGGCGGACGCCGCCGGGGCGGACGCGGTGGTGCTGACGGCGTCGAGCGTGGACATCTACAACCCCAAAGCCGTGCGCTCCACGGCCGGTTCGCTCTTCCACCTCCCGGTGGTGCTCGGCGCGGACGTCGATGAACTGGTGGCGGCCTGCAAGGCCCGCGGGATTGGCGTGCTGGCCGCCGATGGCTACGGCACCGTCAACCTGGACACGCTGCAGGACGAGAACGCCGCGCGCCGGTTGGGCGCCACGGACGTGGTGTCCGACTACGCCCTCGAAAACCCGACCGCCTGGCTCTTCGGCAACGAAGCGCAGGGCCTGTCCGATGCCGAACTCGCCCTCGCCGAACACCGGGTGGCGGTTCCGGTCTACGGTTCCGCGGAAAGCCTGAACCTCGGCACCGCGGCAACCGTGTGCCTCTACGCCAGCGCCCGCTCACAGCAGGGAAGCTGAGCCGAATCCCTGGCCAGCCCGGCGGCGGACCAGACGTCGCGGTGTGCGCGCGGGACGCTCCTGCCGGTACGGTATTGCTTGCAGGGAAGGGGGCCGCGGGGTCCCGGCTGTTCCCCGCAAGTTCCCCGGATCCTGTGAAGAGGAGAAGCTTTCGTGGCTGCAAATGGCGGTACCAAGGCGATCGTGGCGGCACTGGCCGCCAACCTGACCATCGCCTTGTTGAAGTTCGTCGCATTCGTCCTGACGATGTCATCGTCCATGCTGGCGGAGGCGATCCACTCGGTGGCCGACTCCGGAAACCAGCTCCTGCTCCTGATCGGCGGCAAGCGGGCCAAGCGCGCCGCGAGCCCGCAACACCCCTTCGGCTACGGCCGCGAGCGATACATCTACGCCTTCATCGTCTCGATCGTGCTGTTCAGCGTCGGCGGCCTGTTCGCCCTGTTCGAGGCTTGGGAGAAGTTCCAACACCCCCACGCCATCGAAGGCGACTTCTGGTGGGTCCCGCTCGCCGTCCTGATCGGTGCGATCGTTGCCGAAAGCTTCTCCTTCCGCACGGCGATCATTGAGTCCAACCACGTCCGCGGCAAGCAGAGCTGGACGAACTTCATCCGGAACGCCAAGCAGCCCGAGCTCCCGGTTATCCTGCTGGAGGACCTCGGCGCCCTCGTCGGCCTTGTCTTCGCCCTCTTTGGCGTGAGCATGACCCTGCTGACCGGGGACGGCGTCTGGGATGCCGCCGGCACCGCCATGATCGGCCTGCTGCTGGTGGCGATCGCCGTCGTGCTGGCTGTCGAGACGAAGTCGCTGCTGCTGGGCGAATCCGCCACCAAGGAAGACGTCGCCCGCATCACCGCAGCCCTCGAGTCCGGCAGCACCCGCATCATCCACCTCAAGACCATGCACCTTGGCCCGGAGGAACTGCTCGTCGCCGCAAAGATCAGCGTGGGTGCGGCCGATACCGGCGAGAGCATCGCCAAGGCGATCGACGACGCCGAGGGCCGGATCCGCGCTGCGGTTCCGATGGCGCGGGTCATCTACCTCGAGCCGGACATCGCCCGTGTGAACGCCTGACGCCTGGCATACCCTGACCCCAGCCAGGCAGGCCGGACTTCCTCCGGCCTAAGCAGAACGCCGGCCGTGCATCCATGCACGGCCGGCGTTCTGCTCAACGGTTCCTCTGTGGCGGTCACCG
>NZ_QYLP01000084.1 GCF_003614925.1 Arthrobacter celericrescens | reverse complement strand
GATCACCTCGTGGCCGGACTCCAGCAGGGACAGGACCGTATGCGAACCGATATAGCCCGTGCCACCGGTAACAAGAATTCTCATGGTTTCCTTCGATAGTTCAGTTTCGATGCGGACTCAGGTGTCGCAGCCGCAGGAGCGGCGCAGGACCAGCTCGCAGTCGAACACCTGGGTGCGCGGCGGCTCGTCCCGCCCCGTGCCGATGATGGCCCGGACTCCGGCCTCAGCCATCTGTTGGATCGGCTGGCGGACGGTACTCAGCGGAGGCCAGGAAAATTCGGATTCTTCCGAGCCGTCGAACGACATCACAGCAACGTCCTCCGGAACCCTGAGACCAGCTTCATGCAGGGCCCGCAGGAAACCGACGGCCTGCTCATCGGAGGTGATGAAGACGGCCGTCGGCCGCTCCGCCAACGCAAGGAACCTCCGGCCGGCGTCATACCCGCCGGCCCGGTCGAAGGAGCAACGGAAGATCCGCCCCTCGGAGGCACCCATGCCCTTGAGCGCCTCCCGCCAGCCGAATTCACGGCCGTCAAGGGTGTTGCCCGTGACGAAGCCTTGGACCAGGGCAATGTCGCGGTGGCCATGGCCGGCCAGGTGTTCCACCGCCCGCCGGGAACTGTCCACGAATTCAGGGCCGATCGCGTCGACTTCCAAGGGGTACTCGGAGAAGTTGAGCAGGACCGTCCTGATGCCGCGGCCCTCCAGCTCGCTGACCTCCGGGCGGTGGTTCAAGACGGAGCAGAGGAACACTCCGTCCACCTGCCTGTCCGCGAAATTGCTAAGGTGGCGCCGCTCCACGGTGAGCGAGTCCCGGGAGTCGCCGAGCAGCATCGCATAGCCCTCCTCCTCCGCGGCCTGTTCGACGGCCTTGGCAAGGCTGGCGAAAAAGGGACTGCTGATCTTCGGTACCACCATGCCCAGGATGCGCGATGAACCCATCTTCAGCGCCCGGGCGGTGACGTTGGGCCGGTAGCCGAGCGTCGCGATGGCCTGCCGGACCCTCTCCTGCGTGGCCGGGGCCACGTTCTTCGGCCCGCCGTTGACCACGTAGCTCACGACGGCGGTGCTGACGCCCGCCAGGCGGGCGACATCCTTGCGCGTGATGACTGGACGGGCGGAAGCGGAGAGGTCCGGCATAGCCAACATCCTAGTTGCGCACAACTTCCCCATGCGCGGCCGCAAGACGCTCCGGGGCGTCCCCGAAGTCCCGGATGGCCAGGCGTTCGCCGCCGCGCAGCGCCGACTGGTGGGCCATGATTCCGGGCAGGGTATAGCGCGCAGCCTCCCAGGCGTTGACCGGCGGCAGGGTTCCCGTCGCCACCGCGGTCACGAAGTCGTCCACCAGGAAGCTGTGGCTGCCTTCGTGCCCGCTGGGCAGGGCCCGCAGTTCCTCGGGCAGGCGCGAGGGGTCGTGCACGGGAGCCAGGCCCGAGACGAAGGCGTCCCGCAGCGCAGGATCGACGTCCGCCAGCGACGGGTCATCCAACGAGAGGCTGGGCAGGGTGTTGATCTGTTCGCTGACGTCGGTGACGCCTTCCTTGTCCTGCCAGACGGCGGTTTCCACGAGCTGCTCGAAGCTGCCCTCGGTGCCGAAGTACCGGAAGCGGCTCTCGCGCAGGTGCGACGGGTAGCCGACGCGACGGAACTCGTTGATGCGGACGCTGCCGCCGCCGTCGAACTCGAAGAGTGCCGTGGCATTCGAGAAGTCATTGTCGAACATGCTGACGTCCTTGTCGAAGACGCCATCGCCGCGCTCGTCCTTCACGCCGATGCAGCTCACGCTGGTGAGGTGCCCGCCGATGCCGCCGAGCACGCCGCCGATCGAGTGCGTGGGATACATCATGGGCGGGTAGCTGGCAGTCTTCTCCCATTCCTCGCCGCCGCTGTACTGGTATGCGGCGTAGAAGCCGAGGTCCATGTCGTGGACGTAGTCGCCTTCGGCGTAGAAGATGCGGCCGAAGGCGCCTGCGTCCTTCTGCTGCCGCGCGTAGATGGTGGCGGGGTTGTAGTAGCTGGTCTCGCCCATCATGTACGTCAGGCCGGTCTCGCGGACAGCCTCGATGATCGCCGCGATCTCTTCTTCGCTGATGGCCATCGGGACGGCGGAGTAGACATGCTTTCCGGCACGGAGCGCCTGGACCACCAGGGGTCCGTGCGTCCAGCGCTGGGTGAAGATCGCGACGGCGTCGACGTCGCTGGCGAGCAGTTCCTCGAAACCGGAGAACGTGCCCGCAAGCTGCTGGCGCTCCACCAGGCTGGAAGCCCGCTCCGGCAGCACGTCCGTGACGTACACCTCCGAGACGAGGGGGTGTGCATTGAACAGCTTGGTGAACTGGCCGGAAAACTGGCCGGCACCTACCACGCCGAGTGAAAACGTCATTGTCTGGCTCCTCCTTGGGCCTTCGCGGTGTTGGATGCAAACGAGTGTGTCAGCGCGATCTACTCGAGTCAACAAAAACGAAAGAAACAAAAGAAATTCTCACAAAATTTCACAAAACCTCTTGACCGGCCAAAATCTACTCGTGTAGATTCGCTGCAGTTGTTAGTCACGTCACACCTGAAAGGTCGAAGATGACCACGCTCACCAAACAACCCGATCCGGGGCTCTCGGCCGGTGGGCCGCAGAAGTCGCGGAAACGGGGAAAGCCTGCCGCGGACTTCCGTGGCACCGGCGACCTCAAGACCGCGCTCTTCTTCATCGCCCCGGCCATGCTCGGCTTCGTGCTCTTCTACTTGGTCCCCACCATCCGCGGGATCTACCTGAGCTTCACGGAGTACAGCATCCTCGGCGACCCGGAATGGATCGGCACCCGGAACTACGAACGCATCGCCAAGGACCCGCTGTTCTGGAACGCCCTCGGCGTCACCAGCCAGTACGTCATCATCAACATCGCACTGCAGACGATCCTCGCCCTGGGCATCGCGCTCCTCATGCACCGGGTGGCCAAGTCCACCCTGGTCCGCGGGGCCCTGCTGATGCCGTACCTGATGGCAAACGTCATCGCGGCCCTGCTGTGGTTCTGGATGCTCGATTACCAGATCGGCATCGTCAACCAGCTCATCGAGTGGCTCGGGCTGCCCCGCGTGGCCTTCTTCGGCAGCGAACAATGGGCCATCCCCACCCAGGCGCTGATCAACACCTGGCGCCACATGGGCTACACGGCCCTGCTGATATTCGCCGGCCTGCAGGCCATCCCCAACAACGTGTATGAGGCCGCCAGCATCGACGGTTCCAAGGCCGTCAGCACCTTCTGGCGGATCACCCTTCCCCTGCTGCGCCCCGTGCTCGTGCTGGTCCTGGTGGTCACCGTCATCGGTTCCTTCCAGGTCTTCGACACCGTGGCCGTCACCACCGCCGGCGGTCCGGTCAACGCCACCCGCGTGCTGCAGTTCTACATCTACCAACGTGCCTTCAACGAACAGGACTTCGGCTACGGCTCGGCCCTGGCCGTCATCCTCTTCCTCATCCTCGCCCTCGTGGCCTTCATCCAGATGAAGTTCCTCCGCGGCAACCAGTCGGACCTGGACTAAGGACACCCCATGACCACCACCGCCACCCGCCCGGCCGACAACCGCCGTCGTCCGTTCCTGAACCGCCCGTCCGCACGGAACCGCCCCTTCAACTGGCGCCGCACCATCGCCTGGGTCCTGCTCGGCGTGGCCATCGCCGTCAGCATCCTGCCCTTCTACTGGGTGCTCCGCACGGCACTGTCCACCAACGGCTCCCTCGCCGCGAACTCCGCCAGCCTGCTTCCGGCCGATTTCAACCTCGGCGCCTTCAAGCGCGTCTTCGGCTTCCAGACCGCCCAGGAAGCCATCGCCGAAGGCGGCTCCGGCGCATCCATCAACTTCTGGCAGTACCTCTGGAACTCGCTGCTGTTCTCCAGCATCACCACCGCCGGCGCCGTGTTCTTCAGCTCGATGGCCGCCTACGCCTTCGCCCGGCTGCGCTGGAAGGGCCGCGACGGCGTATTCTCGCTGTTCCTGGGCACCATGCTGGTTCCGCCGATCTTCACGGCACTGCCGAACTTCCTGCTCGTGAAGAACCTGGGCCTGCTCAACTCGATGCTCGGCATGGTCCTGCCCTACCTGTTCATGACTCCGTTCGCGATCTTCTTCATGCGCCAGTTCTTCCTGAACATGTCCCGCGAAGTGGAAGAGGCGGCCATGCTCGACGGCGCCAAGCACTGGCGGATCTTCTTCCAGATCGTCATGCCCAACGCCGCCGCCCCCATCGCCACCCTCGCCCTGCTCACCTTCATGGGCCAGTGGAACGAGTACTTCTGGCCGCTACTGGTGGGCACCACCGAAGAAACCCGCGTGCTCACCGTGGGCCTGGGCGTCTTCAAGTCCCAGGCACCGCAAGGCGCCCCCGACTGGTCCGGCCTGATGGCCGCCACCCTTGTGTCGGCCACGCCGGTGCTGATCCTCTTCGCCATCTTCGGCAAGAAGATCGTCAACTCCATCGGCTTCAACGGCACCAAATAGCCCTCCCTCCCCAACCCGACACCCATCCCCACCCGGCTCAAAGCCGTCCCCGAAAGGACCCACCATGATGAACAAGAAGGCAATCGGCGCCGTCGCGGTCGCCGCTGCTGCCGCCCTGGCCCTCTCCGCCTGCGGAGGCGGCGCCAGCGGAGGCGCGGAATCCGCGAAGGGCGAGATCAGCTACTGGCTCTGGGACGCCAACCAGCTCCCCGCGTACCAGCAGTGCGCCACGGACTTCCAGAAGGCCAACCCGGACATTAAGGTGAAGGTCACCCAGACCGGCTGGGACGACTACTGGGGCAAGATCACCAACGGCATGGCTTCGGGCACCGCCCCGGATGTCTTCACGAACCACCTGGCCAAGTACCCGGACTTCATCAAGACCAAGCAGCTGGTGGCCCTCGATGATGCGGTCGCCAACGACAAGGTTGACCTCGGCCAATATAACGAAGGCCTCGCAGAGCTGTGGGTTGGCCAGGACGGCAAGCGCTACGGCCTGCCCAAGGACTGGGACACCATCGCGCTGTTCTACAACAAGAAGATGGCCGCCGATGCCGGGCTCACCCCGGAACAGATGGGCTCCCTGAGCTGGAACCCGCAGGACGGCGGTACTTACGAGAAGGCGATCGCCCGCCTCACCGTGGACAAGGGCGGCAAGCGCGGTGACGAGCCCGGCTTCGACAAGAACAATGTGGCTGTCTACGGCCTGGGCCTGGAATCCTCCGGCGGCGAGAACGCGGGGCAGACCCAGTGGAGCTTCCTGGCCGCCACCACCGGCTGGACCACCACGGACAAGAACCCGTGGGGCACCCACTACAACTACGACGACAAGCGGCTCCAGGACACCATTGCCTGGTGGGCATCACTGGCCGAGAAGGGCTACATGCCCAAGCTGGAAACCACGGTTGGCGCCAACGCCGCGGACAACTTCGGCGCAGGCAAGGCCGCCATCAACTCCTCCGGTTCGTGGATGATCGGCCAGTACACGGGTTACAAGGGCATCGACGTCGGCATCGCCCCGACCCCGGCCGGCCCCGACGGCAAGCGCGCCTCGATGTTCAACGGCCTGGCCGACTCCATCTGGGCAGGCACCAAGAAGAAGGACGCCGCCATCAAGTGGGTTGAGTACCTCGGTTCGGCGGCCTGCCAGGACGTCGTGGCCGCAAAGGCCGTGGTCTTCCCCGCCATCAAGGGTTCCACCGAGAAAGCCGCAGCCGCGTTCAAGGCCAAGGGCGTGGACGTCAACGCCTTCACCCAGCACGTGAAGGACAAGACCACGTTCATGCTGCCGATCACCGACAACGCAGCCAAGGTGTCCGGCATCATGAAGCCCGCCATGGACGGCGTGGTGGCCGGCAAGACCCCCGCCAGCTCGCTGACCGCGGCCAACGAGCAGGTCAACGCCCTCTTCGCCAAGTAAGACCCCTGGGGGCCCGGGTACGGCCGGGTCCCCAGGCACCATTTCTGCCTGCCCTTCCCGTACACTCAACGCACCACCTGAAAGAGACACCGCCAATGGACCCCCTGCACCTGGACCCCCTGCATCTGCGCTCCTCCGGTACGAGCCTCCTGCTCGCTTTCCACACCGGTGAGGCCCAGATAGTCCATTGGGGCGCCGATCTCGGCGAAGCCCTGCCGGACCTGGGGCTCCTCGCCGCTCCCGTGCCGCATTCGGCGCTCGACACCCCGGTGGTCGGCGGCCTGCTCCCCCAGGCCTCTTCGGGCTGGCTCGGCCGGCCGGGTCTGCGGGGCCAGCGTTCCGAGGCCGGCGTGCCCGGTTTCAATTTCTCCCCCGCCCTGCGGGTGGTGTCGGCAGAATACGACGGCGGGGACACCGCCGTCGTGCTCCAAGCGGACCCGGAGGCGGGCGTCGAAGTCCGCAGTACCGTCCGCCTGAACCGCGGCGGCCTCATCGAACTCAGCCATACGCTCACCAACACCGGCGAAACGCCGTACCAGCTCGACGAACTCGGCCTGGTGCTCCCGGTGCCGGGCGACGCCGTCGAACTCCTGGACCTCACCGGCCGCTGGTGCCGCGAAAACCACCCGCAACGCCACCGGATCGCGCAGGGAACCTGGGTGCGTTCGGGCCGGCACGGCCGCACCGGGCACGATTCCTCGCTGCTGGTGGCCGCCGGCACGGAGGGCTTCGGCAACCGCTCGGGCCGGGTCTGGGCCGTGCACTTCGGCTGGTCCGGAAACCACGAACAGTACCTCGACACGGTTGGCGACGGCCGCCGCATGCTCGGCGCGTCCGAACTGCTCGGCTCCGGCGAGGTCGTCCTCGCACCCGGTGCGGAGTACACCACCCCGGTGCTCTACGCCGCCTACTCGGACCACGGCCTGGACGGCGTCACGGAACGCTTCTACGACTGGTTCCGCGCCCGCCCGCAGCACGTCGGCACCCAGGGCTCCGCCGGCGGCTCCGGCAAGGCCCGCCCGGTGGTCCTGAACACCTGGGAGGCCGTGTACTTCGACCACCGGATCGAGCCGCTCATCGAGCTGGCCGAGTCCGCGGCGGAGCTGGGCGTGGAGCGCTTCGTGCTCGACGACGGCTGGTTCCGCGGGCGCCGTGACGACCACGCTGGACTTGGCGACTGGTACGTCGACGAGACCGTGTGGCCCGAAGGCCTCACCCCGCTGATCGACGCCGTCACCTCCCGCGGGATGGAGTTCGGCCTGTGGGTCGAACCGGAAATGGTCAACCTGGATTCCGACGTCGCCCGGGCGCATCCGGACTGGATCGTCGGCCCGGCCGCGGCCTCGCACAAGGACGGCGGCCGGCTGCCGCTTGAATGGCGGAACCAGCACATAATCGACCTCGCCAACCCGCAGGCCTGGCAGTACATCTACCACCGCATGGACGCCCTGCTGAGCGAAAACAACATCGCCTACCTCAAGTGGGACCAGAACCGGGACCTCGCCGAACACGGCCACCGCGGCCGGCCCTCCGTGCACGAACAGACCCTCGCTGCCTACCGGCTCTTCGACGCGCTGAAGGTCGCGCACCCGCAGGTGGAGATCGAATCCTGCTCCTCCGGCGGCGCCCGGGTGGACCTTGGCATCCTGCAGCGCACGGACCGCGTGTGGGCCTCGGACTGCAACGACGCCCTGGAACGCCAGACCATCCAGCGCTGGACCCAGGCCGTCCTGCCGCCCGAACTGGTGGGCGCCCACGTCGGCCCCACGCATTCGCACACCACCGGCCGCACGCACAGCATCTCCTTCCGGGCCATCACCGCGCTGTTCGGGCACTTCGGCATGGAATGGGACATCCGCCAGGCCACCGCGCACGACCGGGCGGTGCTGCGCCGGGCCATCACCATCTACAAGGAGCACCGAGGGATGCTGCATTCGGGTGTCCGGATCAATGCGGACCTTGGTGATCCGAACCTCCGGCTGCACGGCGTGGTGGCGCAGGACCGCTCCGAGGCCCTGTTCGCCGCCGTCGTCCTGGCTTCGCTCGCGGCCGAGATGCCCGGCCGGGTGGGACTTCCCGGCCTGGATCCGGAACGCACGTACCGGGTGGAAGCCGTCATGCCGACGTCGGAGGATCTGCCGACCGCAGCGGACGGCAACGCCGACAGCCCCTTCGTGCAGATCGCGCCTCCCGCATGGCTCGACGGCGGCCTGACCGCCACCGGCCGCTTCCTCGCCGAGGTGGGCCTCCCGTTGCCCGTCCTGCGGCCGGAGCACGCGCTGTTGTTGAAGGTGACGGCGGCCTAGCTACCCTGCGTTGGCTTAGTTACCTGCGTTGTGGGCCCGCTTTACGTCCTTTGCCGTGCGCATTGGACGTGGAGCGGGCCTCACAACGTCCTCCCCGGCACTTCAAGGCGTAACCTGTGTCTTAAGTCCTTCGCCGTTTGGAGGCTGCCATGGACGCTGAGTACGCCGCTGTCGACGGCCACGATGTCACGACTATCACCTGCGTCTGTGGCAACACCGTCAGCAAGGACGGACTGATCCAGGCGAACTCGCGGGGCTTCCCGATCTATGCCGGAGACGACGTTCCAGCAGGCCTCGCGCCCTGGCCGAAAGATGAAGATCTCTACACCCTCTGCCCGTCATGCGGGCGGGTCTACAGCGACGCCGCGGTGGAGGAGACCGGCAAGGCTCCGGTGGCTTTCACTGTGGATGTGACTACAGGACCGATCGCCGAGGCCATCAAGGTGCACTGGAACAACACCTGATCAGGCGTCGGTAGCCATGCCCGTGATTGTGTATCGCCGTTCGATCCCAGCCGTTGCCCTTCCCCACTCGCTGGCGGCTACGCGTTCCTGATGGGCCTCAAAGGCCGCCGCGTCACGGAACCGTTCCTCGACGTGCCAGACAAGCGGGTTTTCGCTCCGCACCACATTGAAGGACAGGCACCCTTCTTCGGCCCGCGTCAGCTCAAGGTGCAGCGGAAGGTGCCTGGCGACGGTTTGGGCTTCGGCCGCAATGCTGCAGACGAGTTCTCCGCTGAGGGTTACCTCCGGCATGGCTGTCCTTTCTTCATTCGACGCTTCAGACGACGCCAGCGGCTTCCGTGGGTCACCAAATTGCCGTTTCCGGCCGGAAAAATGCGAGCAAAGCGGCCAGAACTGGCAAACGGGCGGCGGGCCAACGCAGGACCCAGAAACCCACCACCGGAATGTAACCCTAGGGCTTCGTTTCGTCGGCCGGACCCCGCAACGCGATAGATTGCAGGCATGACTGACGCTTCTCCCGCCACCGCTGCCGGCCGCACCATCCTCGTCCTGAACGGTCCCAACCTGAACCTGCTGGGGACCCGCGAACCCGAAAAGTACGGCACCTCCACCCTGGCCGACGTCGAGCAGCTCGCCATGGACGCGGCCGCCGCGCACGGCTTCACGGTGGATTGCGTCCAGTCCAACCACGAAGGCGACCTCCTGGACGCCATCCACGCGGCCCGGGGCACCGCCGCCGGAATCGTCATCAACGCCGGCGCCTACACGCACACGTCAGTCGCCCTCCGGGACGCACTGGCCGCCGTCGAACTCCCCGCCGTCGAGGTGCACATCACCAACGTGCACAAGCGCGAGGAATTCCGGCACCACTCCTACCTGTCCCCCGTCTGCACCGCGGTGATCGTCGGCGCCGGCGTCCAAGGCTACAAGCTGGCCATCGATTTCCTGGCCGGCGCGGTTTCCTAACCGCTACTTCCGCGTGCACTGCCCGGGCGACACCGCCGCACTCAGGGACGGCGCCCGGGCCGCCACCGGAGCCAGATCCTCCATCGTCAGCGCATAGCCGACCGCCACGTCCGAGGTGGTCTTCGCGAAAATGACGCCGGCCACCCGGCCCTGCTGGGACAGCAACGGCCCGCCGGAGTTGCCCGGCTGCACATCGCCGGCGAGCTTGTAGACCTGTTCCGGCGCCGGGTTGTTGCCGTAGATATCGGGCACGAGCAGCGTGGATATGCCTTGGACGGCGGCCGGCTTTGCCTGGAACGGTCCGCCGTGCGGGTACCCGGCGAACGCCGCCGCCGTACCGGCGGGCAGGTCAGGCCCGAGCTGCAGCGGTGCGGTGGGCAGGCCCTCAACCGCGACGACGGCGAGGTCCCGCCTGCTGTCGAAATACACCACCCGGCCCGGCATCGCACCGCCGTCGGGCGTTTCCACCACCGGCTGCTGGACACCGGCCACCACGTGCGCGTTGGTCACGACACGCCCGGGTGACACGACGAAGCCGGTGCCGGTCTGGTTCTGGCCGCACTGGTAGGCGGTACCGGCAATCCTCAGCACAGAACGCGCGGCGTTGTTCAGCGCGGGGGTGTCGGTGCTGGCGTCGGGAACGGGAACCGGCTTCACCGGCCCGATCCCTTCAATGATCGTGGGGATCCCGTTCCCCATCACCGCGGAACGCAATTGCGCGACGGCGGACTTGACCGGGGTGGGGGTCAGGGCGTCGATGGAGCGGATCACCTTGGAGTCGCCCAACTGCTGCGAGACGAACGGGACACCCAGCGACGCGATGCTGACCGACAGCATGGACATCACCAGCGCCGCCACGGCCACGCTGGCGAAGCCGCCTAGCAGGCGGTCCAGGGCGTGCAGCGGCTTGATCCGCACGGCCTGGCGGATCCTGTGCCCCACCCAGGTGCCAAGGCCGTGGCCCAGCACGATCAGCACCAGCGCGGTGGCGATGATGGCCGTCAGCCGCCATCCACTGTCCGGCACCCAGCCGCCCACCAGGGGAACGGAGACGACGGCGGCCATCGCCCCGGCGGCGAAGCCGGCCACGCCGCCCAGCGTCACGAGGAAGCCGTTGCGCAGGCCATAGATCAAGTAGGAAAGGAGCGTCAGAATCAACGCCAGATCCAGGATGGTCAAGCCGAACACCAATGCTCCTCACAGCCGGGGTAAGCCCCAATTGTAAGTGCGTACCCTGACACCCAGCCGATAGCCAGGACCCTGCAACGGTCCGTGGCATGCCTCACCAAGCGGGCCGTTTTGGGTGAAATCCGCTGTATTTCGGGCGTTTCGGCTGCCAAGTACGTCACAGAGCCCGGAAAATTCTGGAACAATGACTGAAGCGCCATTGCCGAACTTTTACTCAGGAGAATTCATGGACATCGAGGTACTGCGCCGCGCACCCCTCTTCGCCACCCTTGACGACGACGCCTTCCGGCTGCTCACGGACGAGCTGACCGAGGTGGACCTTTCCCGCGGGGCTTCGGTGTTCCGCGAGGGCGACCAGGGTGACCAGCTCTACTTCATCGTGTCCGGCAAGGTAAAGCTCGGCCGCACCTCCCCCGATGGCCGCGAGTCCCTCCTGGCCATCCTCGGCCCGGGCGAACTCTTCGGCGAAATGGCCCTCTTCGACCCCAGCCCGCGCACCGCTACGGCCACCGCCGTTTCGGAAACCCGCCTGGCCGGCCTGAAGAACGAAAGCCTCAACACGCTGCTGCGCACCCGCCCCGAGGTGTCCGCCCAGCTCCTGCAGGCACTGGCCCGCCGCCTGCGCCGCACCAACGACTCCCTGTCCGACCTCGTCTTCTCGGACGTCCCCGGCCGCGTCGCCAAGGCCCTGCTCGACCTCGCAGACCGCTTCGGCCGCCCCGCCACCGACGGCGTCCTCGTAGCCCACGAGCTCACCCAGGAAGAACTGGCCCAGCTGGTCGGCGCCTCCCGCGAAACCGTGAACAAGGCCCTGGCCGAGTTCGTCCAGCGCGGCTGGCTCCGCCTGGAAGCCCGCGCGGTGGTCATCCTGGACATGCAGCGCCTGCGCCAGCGCTCCCGCTAAGCCTCATAACGAGAAGGCCGGCTCCGATGCTTCGGAGCCGGCCTTTCTTGTGCTCGCCTTCTGTGGTCACGTTCGTTGTGGTCGCCTTCGTTGTGGTCGCCTTGGGTGGCGGAGACGGCCCTTCCGCGTCGCTTAGACACGGCCGATAGGCGACGCTTCGGTCGCTGGGCGACCTACACGACGCGATCGACCGCGATGCGCTCCTTTCGGAAGGACCGCCGTCCGCCATGAAGCTCACCGGGGTGCCTGGTTGCGTGAAGCGCAACTAGACGTCCGGCAAGCAGACTGCGGGTCTCCGCAGAGGAGCGCATCGCGGCACATCGGAGGGCAGAGGTCGCTCAGCGACCGGCGCGCTCCCTATGTGTCGTGTCTAAGCGACGGCGGAGGGCCGTTGTCTGCGTCTCAGGCGACCACACCAAGTGTGACTGGAGCGAAAACTCAGCGCTCCCGCTGCGGCTCCCCTGCGACCGCGCGGGCTGCTTCGACTTCGAGCATCAGCACGCCGTTTTCTTCGACCAGGCGGGGCTGGTAGACGTGGTGCTTGCGCTTGTAGCTGAGGTAGGCGATGCAGCCTTGGGCCGCGGCCATCTTTTCAAGCATGATTTCCGAGCCAGGGACCAGGAGCTGGCCCAGGGTGAGGCCGATGGTGTTTTCCTGGCCGACTTCGTCGCCGAGGATGGTGGTGTCGCGTTCGGCGATGAGTTCGAAGGCACGGACCCAGCGGCCCCATACGCCCTTGCTTTGCAGGAGGGACGGGCTCTGGCCGACCGGGACGGTGGCTGCGAAGTAGCGGGTGTTGAAGCGGCGGTGCGCGAAGTCCGGGCTGAGCCAGTTGACCAGGGGTTTGAGCAGGTCCGTGCGCAGGGAGAGCCCGCGCTTGGCCAGGACGTCGGTGAAGGATTTGTCCTGGTTGGCGACGGCCTCGCGGGCCTTCATCCACTCCTGCGTGGAAGTCGCTTCGACAGTGGTGGACAGGTCCGGTCCGGCGAGGAGGACGCCGGTTTCTTCGAACAGTTCGCGGATGGCTCCCACCACGTGGCGGCGGGCCAGCCCGACGTCGGTGGTTCCGAGCGCCTCGGCCCACTGCTGGGGCGAGGGGCCCAGCCAGCCGAGGGCGTCGTCGTCGCTCGCGTCCAGCGAGCCGCCCGGGAAGGCGACCACGCCCAGCGGCGAGGTCCCCGGACGGTAGCCCATCCAGGTCTCCAGGCCGCCGGGAGCGTCACGGAGAAGGACTACTGATGATGCGTATCGCGCGGCGCGGGGACTCCGTTCGCCGAGCTGGAGCCAGTTACGTGCTGCCCCCTCAAGTTCAGGGGGCAACACGAACAGGCGTCGGGCTAGCTGAGGCAATTGCTTTGACCGGTTCCTTGCTTGGCTTCTGCGATCAGCTGAATTCGGCGATCAGCTCGACCTCAACAGGAGAGTCGAGCGGCAGGACCGCAACGCCGACGGCGGAGCGTGCGTGGATGCCGGCGTCGCCGAACACCTTGCCCAGGAGCTCGGAGGCACCGTTGATGACGGCCGGCTGGCCGGTGAAGGACGGGTCGGAGGAAACGAAGCCGACCACCTTGACGATCCGGGTGATGCGGTCGAGGTCGCCGATGACGCTCTTGACCGCGGCCAGGGCGTTGATGGCACACACTTCGGCGTAGACCTTCGCGTCTTCCGGAGCAACAGTGGCTTCCTCGGACTGGCCTTCGTCGCCGGTGGAGACTTTGCCCGTAGCTGGGAGTTTGCCATTAACAAACGGCAGCTGGCCGGAGGTGTAGACGTAGTTGCCGGAGACGACCGCCGGGACGTAGGCGGCCACGGGTGCTGCCACCTCCGGGAGGACGAGGCCAAGCTCTGCGAGGCGCTGCTCGACGGCGGACGCCGGAGCCGGAGTTTCCGCGCCAGACGTGGTTTCTGCGGGGCTTGTCATAGTTACTGCTTCTCCCTCTTAAGGTAGGCGACCAGACCATTTCCGTCGGGGCCGGTGACTACCTGGACAAGTTCCCAGCCGTCCTCGCCCCAGGTGTCGAGGATCTGTTTTGTGGCGTGAATAATGAGCGGAATCGTCGCGTACTCCCATTTGGTCATGAGAGAAAGCGTAGCCCTTGCCGGTAAAGTGGAAAACATGGTGACTCGCAAGAACCCCATATTCGATACTGCCACCACCCTGGGAAAGATCATCGCATTCCTCGGCGTGAGTGCCGTTTGCGGTGTCCTGGTGGCAGGCCTGCTGGTCCCCGCCGCCGCCCTTTCGGGCAGCACGGCCAGCGGCTCCATCCAGTTCTTCGACACGCTGCCGGCGGAGCTCCAGGTGAACCCGCCCAGCCAGTCCACCACCATCCTGGCCAGCGACGGCTCCAAGATCGCCTCGATCTACAAGGAGAACCGCACCCGGGTGCCGCTGGACCAGATGAGTCCCTACATCAAAGACGCAGTGGTCGCCGTGGAAGACAGCCGCTTCTACGAGCACGGCGGCATCGACACCACCGGCATCCTGCGCGCCGTGGTCAGTACGGCCCGCGGCCAGAAACAGGGCGCGTCCACCATTACGCAGCAGTACGTGAACAACGTCATCAACGAATCCCTCGTCTCCCAGGGCAAGGAAGGCGACGTCAAGCTCAACGGCGTCAACAAGGGCGTCGGCGACAAACTGCGTGAAATGAAGCTCGCGATCGCCCTGGAGAAGAAGTTCTCCAAGGAGCAGATCCTCGAGGGTTACCTCAACATCGTCTTCTTCAACCGGGACGCCTACGGCATCGAAGCCGCCTCCCGGTTCTTCTTCAGCACCACCGCCAAGAACCTCACCCTTCCCCAGGCCGCCCTGCTGGCCGGCGTCGTGAACAGCCCGTCCTACTACGACCCCATCGCGAACCCGGACCACGCCAAGTCCCGCCGCGACCTCGTCCTCCAGCTCATGCTGAACCAGGGCAAGATCAAGAAGGCCGAGTACGACAAGGCCGTGGCCACCCCGGTCAAGACCAAGGTGACCCCCGCCCGCCAGGGTTGTGCCTACGCCACCTCGGCACCGTACTTCTGCGACTATGTGCTGCACCTGCTGCTGAACAACCCGGCCTACGGTGCCACCCCGGACGAGCGCACCAACCGGGTCATGCGCGGCGGCCTCACCATCAAGACCACCTTGGACCCGAAGGCCCAGGCCGTGGCCCAGGAGCAGGTGAACGCCTCCGCCGGGGCCAACCCGGACAAGTGGGGCGCTTCCCTCGTCTCCGTGCAGCCGAAGACCGGCAAGATCATCTCAATGGCCCAGAACACGGTGTGGCTGCCCTCACCGGGCAAGTTCCAGGCCGAACAGAACTTCAACGTGGACGTCCTGGACGCCAACGGCGGTGACCTCAACGGCCTGGGCGGTTTCCAAACCGGCTCAACGATGAAGCCCTTCACCTTCGCCGAGTGGCTGAACGAGGGCAAGTCGATGAACGACTCGGTCAACGCCTCGGTCCGCAAGTATCCCATCGACTTCCCGTGGCGGAACACCTGTTCCACGCAGACCACCGGCTGGTACGACAGCAACGTCGAAGGCAGCAATGACCTGCAGAACGCCGAAGAGGGCTATTACCGCCCGATGAGCGTGTTGTACGGCCTCGCCAACTCGATCAACACCGCTACCTTCGCCTCCGCGGCCCAGTTGGACCTCTGCGGCATCCAGAAGATCGTGGACGCCGTGGGCATCCACGAAGGCCTGCCGGCCCGCGGCAAGGACGGAAAGGTCACCGATCCGCACCCGCAGATCCCGATGACCACCCTCGCCAACCTCCTGGGCTCCCGCCAGACCGCGCCGCTGACCATGGCCAGCGCTTTCGCCACCTTCGCGAACGACGGCCGCTACTGCGAGCCGATCGCCATCGAATCCGTGACGGACGCTTCGGGCGAAAAGCTGCCGGCGCAGTCCAGCAACTGCCGTGACGCGATCTCCCCTGAGGTTGCCCGCGGCGTGAGCAAGGGCCTCCAGGAAGTGCTGAACAAGGGCTCGGGTTTCTGGATCCAGCCCCGCATCTCCACGAGCACCACCTTCCCCGTGGCCGCCAAGACCGGTACCAACAACTCCAACGGTTCCACCTGGGTGGTCGGTTACACCACGGGCCTGGCCACCGCCACCTGGTTCGGCGATCCGCTGGGTGACCAGCAGCGGTACGGCCGTAACCTCACCATCAACGGCAAGTTCTACTCGAACATCGACGGTTACATGATCGCCGGACCGCAGTTCGCCAACTACATGCTGCAGGTGGCCCCGCGCTACGGCACGGATCCATTCCCGGAACCGCCGTCGAACCTGAGCTACGTGGAACCGGCCCCGACTCCCAAGGAAACCAAGGGCGACGATTCCAAGAGCGGCGACACTGGTTCCAGCCCAAGTCCCACCTCGGGCAACAAGGGCAAACGACCCTAAGGACAAGTAATTGATGACCGCCCAAGGACATCCGGCAGGCCGCGTTCGTGACTTCGGACGCGGCCTCGCCGTCACTGCAGCCGTCGGAGCCGCGGCGGGCGCGGCTGCCGCTGCGTACGGATGGTGGGAGAAGGACCAGTTCACCCTGCGGGAGGAACTCCTCCCGATCCTCCCTGCGGGCTCCGGGCCGATGCGGGTGCTGCACCTGAGCGACATCCATTTCGTCCCCGGCCAAAGCAAGAAGGCGGCATGGCTCCAGTCCCTGGCGGACGTGAAGCCGGACCTCGTGGTCAACACCGGAGACAACCTCAGCCACCCGAAGGCGATCGACCCGCTGCTTGAAGCCCTTCGCCCGCTGCTGGCGTTTCCCGGCGTCTTCGTGCCCGGTTCCAACGACTACTACGCGCCCACCCTGAAGAACCCGCTCAGTTACTTCCAGGGACCCAGCCGGCTCCGCAAGGACCCCATCAAGCTGGACTGGCCGCGGCTGCGTTCCGGCTTCGGGATGTCCGGCTGGATCGACCTCACCAACCGGCACCAGTCCGTTCCTTTGAACGGTGTCCGGCTGGATTTCTCCGGGGTCGACGATCCGCACCTCAAGCGCGAACGCTATGCCGGCTGGCCCCGCGGCACCGCCGGGCAGGACAAACGCCCGCACCTGCGCGTCGCCGTCATCCACGCACCCTACCAACGCGTGCTGGACCACTTCACCGAAGCCGACGCGGACCTCATCCTGGCCGGCCACACCCACGGCGGGCAGGTCTGCATCCCCGGCTACGGCGCGCTGGTCGCCAACTGCGACCTGCCCACCTGGCGCGCCCGGGGCCTGAACGACTGGGAAAGCAATGGACGCACGACGCCGGTGAACGTCTCCGGCGGGATCGGCACCTCACGCTTCGCACCGGTGCGGATCGCTTGCCGCCCTGAAGCCGTGCTGCTGACGCTGACCCCGCGCGTTTAGCCCCACGGACCCATATGCCGTTCCCGGAATACCGGGAGCGGCCTTCCTGTTTCAACGGATGATCCACCCGATGACGGGCCGTCGATTACGGATCACGCAGATTACGAATCACGATAAGTGGTAAAACATTTCACCACCGGCCGCATTCTTCCTGTGAAGGGAATCACGCATGGCATAGGGTAGTTGCTGTAGGAAACCACCTCCGCCGTCTGAAGATCCAGCTGTTGAGAAGCGGGCATGTCCAAGCAAACGTCGTTCTTTACCTCCATCAAGCGCCTCTACCCCCACGTCAGGCCGATCATCCCGCGGCTTCTCCTGGGCCTGGTCAGTGCCCTGCTTGCCAGCGTGGTGGCCCTCGCCATTCCGCAGGTCTTCCGGGTCCTGGTCAACGACTTCCTCAAGCCCGGCGGCGCCGGAAGCGCGGTGTGGACGTCCGCCGTCGTGGTCCTGGTCCTCGGCATCGCCGAAGCCGGGCTGGTGGCGCTCCGCCGCCAGTTCGTCATCAACCCGGCCACCACGGTGGAGACCCGCATGAGGGTCTCGCTGTACGGGCACCTGCAGGACCTCACCGTGTCCTTCCACGACCGCTGGGGCTCGGGGCAGTTGCTGTCGCGGGCCATGACTGACCTGAACTTCCTGCGCCGCTGGATGGCCTTCGGCGCGATCATGCTGGTGGTCACCACCCTGACCGTGGCGATCGGCGTCGGCGTCATGTTCACCATGAGCTGGCAGCTCGCCCTGATTTTCCTCGCCGCGGCCCTGCCGATCATGGTCTACTCCTTCCGCTTCCGGCGGCGCTTCAGCCTGGTGGCACGCCTCAGCCAGGACCAGGCCGGCGACCTCGCCACCACCGTGGAGGAATCCGTCCACGGCATCCGGGTGCTCAAGGCCTTCGGCCGCAGCCGCGAAGCACTGGAAAACTTCAACGGCCAGGCCGAGGAGCTGCGGCAGACCGAGATCGCCAAGGCCAAGCAGCAGGCGGAGTTCAGCCTGGTGGTAACCCTGCTGCCGGAGCTGGCACTCGGCGTCGCCCTGATGGCGGGCATCCTGTTGGCCTCCACCGGTGAACTGAGCATCGGCTCGCTGGTGGCGTTCTTCGCCACCGCCGCCGTGGTAGCGGCACCGGTGGAATTCTCCGGGATGCTGCTAGCGATGGCCCTGACCGCCAAGTCCGCCTTGGACCGGCATTTCGAGGTCATGGACGCCCCCAACACGATCACCAGCCCTGCCGAGCCCCGCCGCCCGCGGGAGCTGCGGGGCGCCTTGCGCTTCGAGCACGCCTCCTTCGCGTTCGACGACGGCGGCCCCCTCCTGCACGACATCACCCTGGACATCCGCCCGGGCGAGACGATGGCCCTGGTGGGCGTGACCGGCAGCGGCAAGAGCGCCCTGCTCCAACTGGTCCCCCGCCTCTACGACGCCTCGGGCGGCGCGGTGCGGATCGACGGCGTGGACGTGCGGGACTTCAGCGTGGAGGAGTTGCGGACCGTGGTGGCCGTGGCCTTCGAAGACACCACCCTCTTCTCCAGCTCCGTGCGGGAGAACGTGCTGCTCGGCGCACCCGATCCTTCGGACGCCGCCCTCGACGAGGCGCTCGACGTCGCCCAGGCGCATTTCGCCTACTCCCTGCCCGACGGCGTGGACACCCTGATCGGCGAGGAAGGGCTCAGCCTGTCCGGCGGACAGCGCCAGCGCATCGCCCTGGCCCGGGCAATCGCCGCGAAGCCCAAGGTGCTGGTGCTGGACGATCCGCTCTCGGCCCTGGACGTCAACACCGAGGAACTGGTCGAAACCCGGCTCCGTGAGGTCCTCCAGGACACCACCACCCTGATCGTCGCGCACCGGCCGTCCACGGTTGCCCTTGCCGACCGGGTGGCGCTGCTCGAGGACGGGCGGATTTCCGACGTCGGGACCCACACAGAGCTGCTGGCCCGCAACCCGCACTACGGCTTCGTCATCGCGAGCCTCGACGAAGGTCCGAAGGACCTGGACAGCCACCTCGAGGACAGCGAACTGGACGAACTCGAAGAAGCCGGGGAGGCACGACATTGAGCACCTTCGGCACCTCAAACGAAGACAACGCCCACCTCAGCCGGACGGACAGCCAGGCCGTCCGCCGCCGCTCCCTCGCGTTGCTGGGTTCCCTGATCAAGCCCGTTCGCGTACGTTTCTGGCTCACACTGGCCACGGTGGTCCTGTCCCAGGCCACCAGGGTGGCGGGCCCGGCCATCATCGCTTTCGGCATCGACCACGCCCTGCCCGCACTGCAGTCCGGCAGCGGCGGACCGCTCGTCCTCGCAGGCATCCTCTACCTCGCTGCGGCGGTGGCCACGGCGGCGCTCACGGCCCTCTACGTCACCTCCACGGCACGGCTGAGCCAGGCTATGCTCCTGGACCTGCGCCTGCGGGTGTTCCGCCACACCCAGCGGCTCAGCCTCGAGTTCCACGAAAAGTACACCTCGGGCCGCATCATCGCCCGTCAGACCTCGGACCTAGAGGCACTGCGCGAACTGCTGGATTCCGGTGTCAGCTCCCTGGCCTCCGGCCTGCTGTTCATGGTCTTCACGGCCATCACGGTCTTCGCCCTCGACTGGCGCAGCGGCCTCATCATGCTCGCCGCCGGCGTGCCGATGTTCTTCCTGGCCCGCTGGTACCAGAAGCACTCCCAGATCGCCTTCCGGGAGTCCCGGGTGGTATCGGCGCGGCTGATCGTGCACTTCGTCGAGACCATCACCGGCATCCGCGCCGTCAAGGCTTTCCGCAAGGAGAAGGAGAACGCGCAACGCTACGGCGAACTCTCCGAGGACTACCGCCGGGTCACCGTGCGCTCGATCAACCTGAACGGCATCTTCCAGCCGGGCCTGGTGCTGATCGGCAACGTGTGCGTGGCCGTGGTGCTGCTTTTCGGCGGCTTCCGCGTGCTCAGCGGGGACCTCGCCGTGGGCGTGCTGCTGGCCCTGATCCTGTCCACGAAGCGCTTCTTCCAGCCGGTGGACCAGATGGCCATGTTCTACAACTCCTTCCAAAGCGCCCAGGCCGCCTTGGAGAAGGTGTCCGGGCTGCTGGAAGAGGTCCCCACGGTGCGTCCGCCGAAGAACCCCGTTCCGCTCCCCCGGGCCCGCGGCGAGATCGCCTTCCGCGACGTCGAGTTCGGCTATGGTGCGGGAACGCTGGTGGTGCCGCGGCTGAACCTGCACATCCCTGCGGGGCAGACCGTGGCCCTCGTGGGCCAGACCGGCGCCGGCAAGTCCACCCTCGCGAAGCTGATTGCCCGCTTCTACGATGTGACCGCCGGTTCCCTGACGCTCGACGGCGTGGAGCTGCGGGATCTCGACGGCGGCGAGCTGCGCCGCGCCGTCGTCATGGTCACCCAGGAGGCGTTCCTGTTCAGCGGCTCGGTGGCCGACAACATTGCGCTGGGGCGCCCGGATGCCTCGCGGAGCGAGATCGAGGCGGCCGCCCGCGCCGTCGGCGCCCATGACTTCATCGCGGCCCTGCCCGAGGGCTACGACACGGACGTCAACAAGCGCGGCGGCCGCGTTTCGGCGGGCCAGCGCCAGCTGATCAGCTTCGCGCGGGCGTTCCTCGCGGCACCTGCCGTGCTGATCTTGGACGAGGCCACCTCGTCCTTGGACATTCCCTCGGAACGGCTGGTGCAGGCCGGGCTGTCCAGGCTGCTTTCCGGAAACGGGCAGGGCGGAACCGCCCGGACGGCGATCATCATCGCCCACCGCCTGTCCACCGTTGAATCCGCGGACCGGGTGCTCGTCATCCACGACGGCGAGGTGGTGGAAGACGGCTCGCCCGCCGAACTGATCAGTGGCGGCGGACGCTTCGCCGCCCTGCACGGTGCCTGGCGGGAGTCCCTCGTGTAGCCGTCCGCGGGGAGGCCCGGGAGGCGCCGACCCGCCGATTTCGCATCGGGGCAGGGATCCGCTATCCTTGAACACGTTGCTTTTGCAGCGGATCGGGATGTAGCGCAGCTTGGTAGCGCGCTTCGTTCGGGACGAAGAGGTCGCAGGTTCAAATCCTGTCATCCCGACCATTTTCAGAAGGGCCTTCCATTTGGAGGGCCCTTCTTCTTTAAGCAAAACAATTCGCTGACCGGTTTTTCCAGGAGCCGGCGAAAACATTCCAATGCCCGGTTTCGCATTTTAGCGAGCGGCGACCCGCGCAAAAAGAAATCACCCCGGCGCCCAGTCGCCGGGGTGATTTATCAAATCAATTGAATATTACATGGGGTCGGGCCAGTTGCCGATGGCCTGCACGCGCATCGGGTCGGGCCAGTTGCCGATAGCCTGGGCGCGCATCGGATCAGGCCAGTTTCCGATCGCCTGTGAGCGCATGGGATCGGGCCAATTTCCGATGCTGAGCACCGTATGGATGGCGCCTGCTACAGGGGCTGCAGAGATGACGGCCGGAGCCGCTGCCGTGAATGCAAGAGCGCCCGCCAAGGCGACAGATGCAGCGATCTTCTTGAACATGGTTTTCCCTCGATGCGAGTCGGATTCGTTATGGAAATTAGTGCGGTCCCTGTTGACACACATTGTAAAATGTTTTCCACAGAGGCTGTCAAGGGCAACCCGCAAAGACAGCGCTATAGCGCCATATCTAGGAGGACGCGGTGGGCAACGGATTCGGAGAAAAGCTCCGTGCCGAGCGGCTCGAACGGGGACTGACCCAGGCCGAATTGGGAAAGGACCTCTACTCCCCCAGCTACATCTCCCTGCTGGAGACCGGTCGCCGCGAACCTACCGCCGAGGTCATCGAAGAACTGGCCCGCCGGCTCGAGCTCGCACCCAAAGCCTTGGAAGCCTGGAGCCAGCCTGTATCCGTCAGCGATGCCGAATACGTGCTCGCCGGCCTCTACGCGCGGCAGGCCTGGGATCTCCGGGACTACCCGCTGGCTGCCAGCCACGCGGCGGCCGCGGCGCAGATCGCCCTGGAAGCCCGCAACACCAGCGCCTGGTGGAACATGACCTACATGCAGGCTGAATGCGTCATGAAGCAGGGCCAGCTCAAGGAGTGCCAGAAGATCATCCAGCACCTCCTGGAGCACCCCATGGCGACTGAGTCAGCGGGCCTCGGCGTCCGCGCCCGGCAGATGCTCGCCGCCGTCTGCCACGGCCAAGGGCAGCTGGCCACCGCCGTCGAACACGCCACAGAAGCAGTCCAGCTCAGCCTGCAGCTCCCCAAGGGCTCCACGCTCATCATCGGCGCGCACCGCGCGCTCATCGGAGCGCTGGCCGAAAGCGGCAAGCTGGACGAGGCTTGGAAGTACTGCGAGTCCATGATGGCGCAGATGGACGAGCACTCCATGTCCCAGCTCGCCGGCGAGGTGGCCTGGGTGGTGGGCAACGTGGCCTTCATGCGGCACGACTACGCCGAGGGCATCAAGCACCACGAGCGCGCCGCGAAGCTCCTCTCCCCCGCGAACGACATCGAACTCTGGGCCCGCTTCAACAAAGCCTCCGCGGCCGTCAGGTTGTCGTCGGGCATCGTGGAACCCGAGACGCTCTCGGCCATCGAGCGCGCCGAACTTGCCTTGTCGATCGTGGGCGGCAACAAGACCGACCAGCTCGAAGTGGCGTTCATCCGGGCGCGCTGGCTGTACCTCACGGGCGACATCCTGGCCGCCGTCGCGAAGCTCCGCGAAATCCATGCGGACCGCAGCGAGCTCGCCCGGCACACCGCCGGCGAGGTGTCCTTCCTCCTTGGCAAGGCCCTCAAGGCCGCCGGCGAGAACGCCGAAGCCTTGGTCTACCTGGAAGAAGCACAGGCGGACTTCACGGCCGCGGGTGCTGCGGACCGCGTCCAGCAGGCCATGGATTCGCTGCTGGAGATCCGCCTCGCCGAACGGCGCGCACAGGCGGCCAACCAGGCGGCCACCCACGCATCGAACGGCGCGAAGTAGTCCAACGCGAAGTAGTCCACTAGGACAAACAGGGTCCCGAAACCTGGCGGTTTCGGGACCCTGTTTCATGCGTGTGAGATGCGTCAGGCGAAGGTGCGTCCGGTGAGCTTCTCGTAGGCTTCGACGTAGCGGGCGCGGGTGCGTTCGACGACGTCGGCCGGCAGCGCGGGAGGCGGGGTGTCGGCGGCCCGGTCCCAACCGGATTCGGCGGAGGTCAGCCAGTCGCGGACGTACTGCTTGTCGAAGGACGGCTGCGCCTTGCCCGGTTCGTAGCTTGTGGCATCCCAGAATCGGGAGGAGTCCGGGGTGAGGACTTCGTCGCCCAGGGTGATGACGCCGCTGGCAGCGTCCACGCCGAACTCCACCTTGGTGTCGGCCAGGATGATCCCGCGGCCGCGGGCGATCTCCTCGGCCTTGGTGTAGATGGCAAGCGTGAGTTCGCGGAGCCGGTCGGCAACGTCCGGACCGACGGCGTCCACCACGGCTTCGAAGGTGATGTTCTCGTCGTGCTCACCCACCTCGGCCTTGGCGGACGGGGTGAAGATGGCTTCCTCGAGGCGCGACCCGTCCACCAGGCCCTCCGGCAGCGGGATGCTGCACACGGTGCGGGACTGCTTGTATTCGGCCAGGCCGGAGCCCGTGAGGTAGCCACGGGCGATGCACTCGACCGGGAACATGTCCAGCTTCTTGCAGATCATGGCCCGGCCCTCGACGGCTTCCGGAACGCCTCCGGCCACCGTGGAGGCCAGCACGTGGTGTTCCACGCCCAGTTGTTCGAACCACCACAGGCTCAGCTGGGTGAGGATGCGGCCCTTGTCCGGGATTTCGCTGGAGAGGACGTGGTCGTAGGCGCTGATGCGGTCGCTGGCGACGACGAGGACGCAGTCCTGGCCCACCTGTTCCCTGATGGATTCGTCGGCCGGGACATAGAGGTCGCGGACCTTGCCGGAGTACACGTGCTTCCAGCCCGGGAGGTCGAGTGTGTCCGCGGCGAAGCCGCCGGTGTTGAGTTCAGTCATGGTCAGCGCTTCACCGCCGGGATGGTGCCGGTGTTGGTGGACACCCGGATTTCGCCGCGGGCCGCCTTGCCGGCGATGTCCGTGCGGAACTGGCTGCCTTCGAGCTGGACCAGTTCGACGCCGTCGTACGCCCGTTCACGGGCTTCCACCAGGTCGCTGCCGAGCGCCACCACGGCGAGCACGCGCCCGCCGGCGGAAACGACTTTGCCTTCTTCGTCCAGCTTCGTGCCGGCGTGGATGACGTGGACGCCTTCGAGGCTTTCGGCCTTCTTCAAGCCCGTGATGCGGTCCCCGGTGCGGGGCGCGTCCGGGTAGTTTTCAGCCGCGACGACGACGGCGACCGCAGAGTCCTTGGACCAGCGCAGCTCTTCGGCGGTGTCCAGTTCGCCCTTGGCTGCTGCCAGCATAAGGGCACCGAGAGGGGTCTTGAGCCGGGCGAGGACTGCTTGGGTTTCGGGATCGCCGAAGCGGGCGTTGAATTCGATGACGCGGGTGCCGCGGGAGGTCAAGGCCAGTCCGCAGTAGAGCACGCCGACGAAGGGGGTGCCGCGGCGGGCCATCTCGTCCACGGTGGGCTGGGCCACGCGGTCGATGACCTCCTGGACTAGGCCTTCGGGAGCCCAGTCCAGCGGGGTGTAGGCACCCATGCCGCCGGTGTTGGGGCCCTCGTCGTTGTCGAAGATGCGCTTGAAGTCCTGTGCCGGGGACAGCGGCACGGTGGTGCGTCCGTCGCAGAGCACGAAGAGGGAGACTTCGGGGCCGTCCAGGAATTCCTCGATGACCACGGTTCCGCCGGCGTCGAAGCAAGCCTGCGCGTGGGCCAGGGCCTCGGCGCGGTCGTTGGTTACCACCACGCCCTTGCCGGCGGCCAGGCCGTCGTCCTTCACCACGTGCGGGGCGCCGAAGGTGTCCAGCGCGTCGGCGGCTTCCTCGGCGTTGGTGGCGACGCGGGCCATCGCGGTGGGCACGCCGGCTTCGGCCATGACCTCCTTGGCGAAGGCCTTGGACGCCTCGAGCTGGGCTGCGGCCTTGCTGGGGCCGAACACCGGGATGCCGGCTTCGCGCACGGCGTCGGACACGCCCGCGGCGAGCGGGGCCTCGGGGCCGACGACCACCAGGTCGACGGCCAGCTTGAGGGCGAGCTGTGCGACGGCGGCGGGATCGTTGCCGTTGATGGCGTGCGTGGGAACCAGCTTGGCGATGCCTGCGTTGCCCGGAGCCGCGTGGACCTCGGACACGTTGGGATCTTCGAGCAGGGAGCGGACAATGGCGTGTTCGCGGCCGCCGGGGCCAATGACGAGTACCTTCACAGTCTCCAAGGGTACTTTGTGCTGCCTTCCCGGACCTAAGCGATGTCCTGGCTGGCTGCGGGGACCTCGCTGCGAACGGCGGGAACCCCGCGGGGCTCCCAGCGGCCGCCGTTCTCCCAGAAGATCCGGATGTCCTCGAGGTTGCGGCCCTTGGTTTCGGGGGCCAGGCGGTGCACGAAGAAGAACGCTGCCACGGCCAGGGCACCGAAGACTGCGAAGGTGCCGGCTCCGCCCAGGCGCTGGAGCATGGTGAGGAAGAAGGCGGAGACCACCACGTTGGCAATCAGGTCCGAGGTGAGCATGGTGCTCGCGCCGAGGGAGCGCAGGCGGGCCGGGAAGCTTTCGCCGGCGTAGACCCACACCAGGGCGCCGAAGCCGAAGGTGAAGCCCACAGTGAAGAGCAGGACGCCCAGGAAGCCGAGCACGGTGAGTGCACCGCCGAAGGACTGGCCGGCCAGGAAGACTCCGATCAGCAGCGCGTTGGCCACTACCATCATGCCGATGCCGCCGAGCAGGATCGGCCGCCGGCCCACCTTGTCCACGAGGGCGAGGGAGACGAACACGGCTACGAGCGAGGCGGCCTGGACCAGGGCGGGCAGGAGCAGCAGGGCCTCGTTGCCGCTGAAACCCATGGCTTCGAAGATGCGCGGGCTGTAGTAGACCACGGCGTTGATGCCCGTGATCTGGATGAAGAAGCCCAGGCCCACCACGAACACGGTGGCGCGCAGGAACGGCCTGCGGAGCATCTCCTTGGCCACGCCGGACTTGCGGCCGCCGGATTCCTCGGCGAGCGCGGCGCGCATGCCGGCGATCTCGGCGTCGATGTCGGACTCCGGTTCGATGGTGGCGAGGGTGCGGCGGGCCTCCTCGAGGCGTCCCTTCATGACGTACCAGCGCGCGGTGTCCGGCAGCCGGAGGAGAATCGCGAGCACGGCCACCGCGGGCAGGGCGGCCAGGCCCAGCATCCAGCGCCACTCACCGGTGGAGGACAGTGCCCAGGAGGCGATGTAGCCCAGGATGATGCCGATGACGGTGGCCACTTGGTAGGCCACGAGCATGGCGCCGCGCACCTTGGCCGGCGAGCTCTCCGCGACGAAGACCGGCACGACCACCACGGAGATTCCGATGGTCAGGCCCAGGAACAGACGGGCGACCATCAGCACCGGGATGCCTGGTGCGAACGCACTCAACAGGGCGAAGGCTGCGTACGACGCGGCGACGGCCACCATGGACGCCTTGCGGCCGATGCGGTTGGAGAGCCAGCCGCCCACCAGGGCGCCGAGCACTTCGCCCACCACGACGGCGGTGGTCACCATCTCCTGGTCGCTCGTGGAGAGGTGGAATTCCTTGGTCAGGAACAGCAGGGCTCCGGCGATGTTGGACAGGTCGTAGCCGTAGATCACGCCGACGGCGGCCGCCGTCGCGCCGATCAGGAGGCCGAACCGCGGGGTGCTGCGCAGGTCATTCAGGAGAGACATCGGTGTCCTCGGGGTCTGGGAGACAAAGGGCTGAATTGGTGTAGACCAACTTGCACAAGATTGGCATAGACCAATCTGGCCGTCAAGAGTTAAGATCGGACGGTGAGCGAGCTGCCGAAGTACTACGTCTACAAAATGCGCATCCTGGAGATGATCGCGGACCTGCCCCCGGGCACCCTCATCCCCACCGAGCGGACCCTCGCGCTGGACTTCGGTACCTCCCGCACCACCGTCCGTAAGGCCATCGGCGAACTCGTGGCCGAAGGCAAGCTCACCCGCACCCAGGGCTCGGGCACCTACACGGGCGGGCCCAAGATCACGCACGTGCGGCAGCTGACGTCCTTCACCGAGGACGCGCAGGCGATCGGGTACACGCCGTCGTCGGAAATCCTGGAGATCGAGCAGCTCCGCGTGGACGGAAGCCATGCCGTCGAGGCCGCACACATGCACCTGGCTCCGGGCGCCCCCTTCGTGCGTGTGCGGCGCATCCGGCTCGGCAACGGCGAACCGCTGGGCCTGGAAACCGCGTGCATTCCCGGCGAACTGGCCGGCTTCGACGAGCGGCTGCGGGAACGCGGTTCGCTGTATGCGACCCTCCGCGAAGACTTCGGCATCCGGATCACGGAAGTGGAGGACGGCGTCGAGACTTACCTGGCCGGGCCCGAGGAGGTGCGGCTGTTGAAGGTCGAGATGGGCTCGCCCCTCCTGCGGATCGACCGCACCGGATTCGACGACGACGGCAAGGTGGTCGAGTGGACCGTCGGCCGCTTCTGCGGGGACCGTTTCCGCTTCGTGGCGCGGACCCGGGCAGCCTGATCCAGCGGACATGTCCACCCCTGCCGCCGAGGCATGCGCATGTTAGAGATATGTCCACACGTCGCGCCGGGGAGTGGACATGTCCGCCCGTAGACTTGCAGCATGCCCATGTCTCCGCATGAAACCTTCACGGCCGAGTCCGCCGTCGAGCTGGCCGTCATCGAGCGCAGCGGCTTCATCGAATCGCGCCACATCGGCTCGGCCGTGGTCCTGGCCGGCGACGGCAGCGTGGTGGAGGAACTGGGCGACATCACCACCCCGATCTACGCCCGCTCCACCCTCAAGCCGCTCCAGGCGCTGGCCTCGATGCAGTCCGGCGTTCCGCTGCGCGGCGCCCAGGTGGCGCTGGCCTGCGCCAGCCACACGGGCTCGCTCGACCACATGGACGTGGTGGAAGGCATGCTCAAGGCCGCGGGCATCCGCGAGGAGCAGCTGCAGTGCCCGGCGGCGTGGCCCCAGGATGAGACCGCACGGAACTGGCTGGTCCGCTCCGAGCGCGGCAAGTCCAAACTCGCGTTCAACTGCTCGGGCAAGCACGCGGCTTTCCTCTGGGCCTGCCGGGAGAACGGCTGGGACACCCGGAGCTACCTGGAGCCGAACCACCCCCTGCAGCAGAGGGTGCGCGCCGCGATCGAGGAATACAGCGGGGAATCCATCGCCCACCTGGGCATCGACGGCTGCGGCGCGCCCGTAGCGGCGCTCTCCCTGACCGGTCTCGCCCGAGCCTATTCGCGGCTGGCGAAGGCTCTGCGGGACCCGAACTCGAACGCGCGCGCGGCCACCATCGCCACCTCGATGCTGGATTACCCTTGGGCGGTCCAGGGCCGGGGCGAGGCCAACACTGTGGTCATGGATGACCTGGGCGTCCTCGCGAAGATCGGCGCCGAAGGCGTCCTTGTCCTCGCCACGCCCACCGGTGCCACGGTGGCCGTCAAGATGCTCGACGGCAACTTGCGGGCCACCACCCTGGTGGGGCTGACGCTGCTCGCGGTGAGTGGCGCCGTCGACGTTCCGGAGGTCTCCAGCGTGCTGGAGAAGGTGGTGGACCCGGTGCTGGGCGGCGGACATCCGGTGGGCCGGATCCGGCTCGGCAAGGCACTGCTCTCGCTGCTGGACTAACCTCCCCATCACCACAGGAAAGGCTTCAAGCATGGCTGTCGCCCGCCGTCGGGTACCCCTAGAAGAAGGCCGCGCCGCCCTGGCCGCATGGCAGGACAGCGCTGCAGTAAGCCCCGGCGAGACGGACGCGGCTTTGCCCCGCACGACCCTTGCCACCGCGGTCCGCTACACCCTCGAAGAGCTCACCGCCCGCGCCCCCGGCAACTCGGTGGAGGTACGTGTGCCGCCGTTCGGCGTCGCGCAGTGCGTGGAGGGTCCCCGCCACACGCGCGGCACGCCGCCGAACGTGATCGAGTGCGACGCCGCCACCTGGCTCGCGCTGGTGAGCGGCCGGCTGGCATGGGCGGACGCCGTCGACGCCGGCCGGGTCGCCGCGTCGGGGCTGCGCGCCGATCTGGCGGAGCTGCTGCCGTTCTAGTCCAACACAGGGTCACTTACGGCCCATGTTTTGCGGGCGCAAACATGGGCCCTAAATGACCCCGCCTTCGGGGCACGAAAAAGGCGGCCGTTCCGGATCACCGGAACGGCCGCCTTGCTTTCCGCGGGAACGGGCCGCTCAGTCGGGGGAAATCGGCGTTTCCTGGCGCTGGCCCGGCCGGCTCATTTCAAAGCGGGGAATGTCGCCGGACACCGGGCCGCCGCGGAACTTCGGCGACGGCTCCTGGCCCTCGCTGAGGCGCTCGAGTTCCTGCTCCTCGAAGGCCTCCTCCTTGCCCAGCATGATGGCGGAGTCTTCGTTGGTGATTTCGCCGCGGAAGGCACGGACCATGACGCCGCGGTCGAACTGGCCTTCCCACTTGGCCACCACGAACGTCGCCACGCAGTTGCCCAGCAGGTTCACCACCACGCGCATGGAGTCCATGAGGCGGTCGGCACCCAGGAGGAGCGCGACGCCGGCCACCGGGAAAATGCCGAGCGCGGCGGCCGTCGCGGACAGCGCCAGGAAGGAGGACCCAGGTACGCCGGCCATGCCCTTGGAGGTCAGCAGCAGCACGCCGAGTGCGGCCAGCTGCTGGCCGAGGTCCAGGTTGTGGCCGAAGGCCTGGGCCAGGAACAGCAGCGAAATCGAGAGATAGATCGCGGCGCCGTCCAGGTTGAAGGAGTAGCCCGTGGGAACCACCAAGCCGGTGGTGGCCCGGGAGCAGCCGGCGTTGGTCAGCTTGGTCATGATGCGCGGCATCACGGCCTCGGTGGACGCGGTGCCCAGCGCGAGGAGGAACTCCTCCCGGGTGTACTTCAGGAACTGCCACAGCGGAACCCTCGCGAAGCCCCAGGCCACCAGGAACAGCAGGCCGATGAAGACGATCGCGGCACCGTAGCACGCGGCGATCAGCAGCGCGTAGGTGCCAAGGGTGTCCAGGCCGTACTGGCCAATGATGAACGCCATGGCACCGAAAGCGCCGATGGGGGCAACCTTCATGATCCAGGACATGATCTTGAAGATCAGCTCAAGCACGGTCTCCATGAGGCTGATGACCGGCATGCAGCGCTGGCGCCCGATGACAACAATGGCCGCGCCGAAGAACACGGAGAAGAACAGGACCTGGAGCAGGCTGTTGTTGGCGAAGGCCCCGATCACGCTGGTGGGAATGACATCGAGCAGGAAGGCTGCCGCGTCCTTCGGAACGGCGTGGCCGGTCTTGGCGTCCACGGCGTCCTGGGACAGGGTGGCCGGATCGATGTTCAGGCCGGCACCGGGCTGGACGATGTTGCCGACCACCAGGCCGAACACCAGCGCGAACAGGGTTGCTGCGGTGAAGTACAGCAGGGCCTTGACCCCGACTCTTCCGACCGCCTTGACGTCGCCGACTGCCGAAATTCCCGTGACGATCACGAGGAAGATCAGCGGGGCAATGATCATCTTGATGAGTTGAATGAATCCATCGCCCAAGGGCCGGAGGGTGGAGCCGATGTTCGGCCAGAAATGGCCGATCAGCACACCTGCGACGACGGCGATCAGAATTTGGAAGAAGAGCGACCTGTACAGCGGCTTCTTCTTCTGCGGGGCCGAACTCGCCTTCAGCGCCGCGGAGTCTGGGATCTTCATTGATCTGAACCAATCATTAGAGAACTCCCCGGTTGCCGGGGACACTCTCAACGTATTCCAGATCACACTATTCCACAAGAGGGAATTGAATTTTCACATTGTGAAAGTGAGACTAACCAATTGTGACCCACCTCTCTCCGTGCCGGCCGTGAGGGCTGCTTGAGGCCGGGGTCCTGGCTCCGCGAACACCCTGTACCCTCTCTCCGGATCGAAGCCGTGGACTTCCTTCGTGTCCAGGGCAGCCATGAACTCCAACGTCTTGCGCGTGATGACCTGGCCCGGCACCAGGATCGGGAAACCCGGCGGGTACGGGGTGACGAAACCTGCGGACACCACGTCCAGCCCGGCGTCGATCCTGGCGCCCAGTTCCTCCGCGAACAGGTATTCGGTGGAACCGTCCTTGTAGCCTTCGAAGTAGGCAGCCCGGACGTCGCCATCGGGGCACAGCGCATCCCGGCGGAATCGGTCCGCGAACCGGCTGAAGTCGGGCAGCGGCGGCGTCCCGCCGTCGTCGGATACAGCCGGTGTCCGACGGTAGCCGGCGCCCGCCGTCGTCGAACGGTCCTCCTCGAACTGCTCGGCGAGCTTGACAAGGACTTCGATCAAGTAGGCCACCGAGCTGCGGGAGGTGCCGATGTTCGTCATGAACAGCACGGTGTTGCGCGAGGTCTTGTTGACCTGGATGCCGTGGCCGTCGGCGAGGTAGCGGTGGCGGAAGGTATCGCCGTCGATCCCGGTCCGGCTGATGTCCAGGGTGAGGCGGCTGGGATCGACGACGAACTCGTCGTGCTCCCAGGCGTCCGCGAGCGCGGCGAGGCCGTCGCGGTGCGGCATGGCCGGGCCAGTCTTCCGGAAGGGCGCCTCAATGAGGTCCCGCGAGGTGAGTACGCGGAAGTACTTCTTGAGGAGGGGATGCCGGGCAACGGCCTGCGCAACGCTGGTGGCAAGGTCGGCCTGGCGCTGGACGAGGCCGAACCCCTCGAGTTCCACCTGCCTGCGACCGACGTCCAGTGAGGCGAGGATCTGGTAGTTGGGCGAAGTGGACGTGTGGGTCATGTACGCCTCGCGGAACGACTCCCGGTTCCGTTCCTCGAAGTCCTGGTCGAAGACGTGGATCATGGACCCCTGCCGGAGCGACGTCAGCGTCTTATGGGTGGACTGCGTGGCGTAGACCCGGACGCGCGCCCTGGCGGGGTCCGGGACCAGCCTGGTCTCCAGCCAGGCCTGATCGTCCGCCGGGCATCCCGTCACCGGGTCCCACAGCTGGGCGGCCTGCGCGGCATGCTTTGCCGCATACGCAGGATCGCCGAAGGACGCTTCGAGTTTCCGGGCCGCCGCCATGGCGGTGCGGCGGCGGAAGACCGGGTGGGAGCGGGCGAACGCGAACCAGGCCTCGTCCCAGAGGAACACCAGGTCCGGCTTGATGGCCAGGCACTCCTCCATGACGCGCTCCACGTCGTACACAATGCCGTCGAAGGTGCAGTTGGTGAGCGTGATCATTTTGACCTCGTCCAGCCGCCCTGCCCTGCGGTACTCCAAGAGCCTGGCCTTGATGGAGGCCAGCGGCACAGCACCGTAGAAGGCGTAGCGGTCCAGCGGGTAGGCATCCAGGTAGCTCACCTGCGCCCCGGCGAGCGCGAAGGCGTAGTGGTGGGACTTGTGGCAGTTGCGGTCCACGAGGACCACATCGCCCGGAGCCAGGATGGATTGGTGGACCACCTTGTTGGCCGTGGACGTGCCGTTGGTAACGAAGAACGTCTGATGCGATCCGAACGCCCGCGCCGCCAGGTCCTGGGCCTCCTTGATGGAGCCATGCGGGTCCAGGAGCGAATCCAGTCCGCCCGAGGTTGCGGAGGTTTCCGCCATGAGCAGGTTGAGTCCGTAGAAATCTGCCATGTCGCGGATCCACGGGGAACCCACCACCGAGCCGCCCCGGGACACCGGCAGGGCGTGGAACACGCTGGCGGGCCGGCGGCTGTACTCCTGCAGGGCGGTGAAGAAGGGCGTTCGGAAGCGCTCCGCCACGCCGGACAGGAGGGACAAATGCAGGTCGAGATGGTCCTGCTTGCGGAAGATCCTCCGGAAGCGCCTGCTCAGCGAACCGGCCAGGCTCTCGATGGACACACCCGCGGTCAAGTAGACATCCACTTCCGGGCGCAATGCCGTAAGTTGCTCCGCCAAGGCGAGGATCAGTTGCAGGGGACGTGCGCCGGCCGGCGCCGCAGCGGTATGAGTGGACAGATAGGCCCGAAGATCCCTGCCGAGCGGCTGCCCGCTCTCCGCGACAAGGCCGGGACGAAGGATGCACGCCTGGATGGCGGGGTTCAGCAGCAGGGCCACCAGGGCGTCCTCATAGCTGGGGACCACCACAAGCTCGTACGTGAACGCGTCGCCGGGCCGTCCCTGGGCCAGGAGGTCGGCCTTCAGGGAGTCTGCTTCCTCAGCCGCCAGGTCATCAACTACCAAAACGTCGAACCGGGGCCGTTCGCCGACGTCGGGAGCCTGGCTGCCGCCGTCGTCTTCCGCATCGCCCGTCCCCGCAGGGCCGTGCCCCCGCAAGGGCGGGGACGCGGCTCCCCCGTGGCCCGGCACCATCGATGCCAGGCCACGGAGCAACTCGAGCCCCGTCCGGAAGTCACCGGCGTCCAGGGCAGCCCGCAGCTGCCCCACGGCCGCCTGCCCCGGAGCCGCCCAATAGAGCTCGACGGCGTGCAGCAGGCTGAGTGCGCGGGCCGCCTGTTCCGCCAGGGCGGCGTTGGCCGTTTCGTCCCCTGTTCCCGTGCGGCTCTTGGCCAGTTGCTTGAACGCGTAGCCCAGGAACTCCCAGGCATCCGCGCGGGAGCGCCAGGCGCTGCTGGGGGTGCCAACGTCTTTCGGGGCAGCTTCGATATTCACTGTTGTCTTGTTTTCCAATGTTGGTTCGGGTGCTTGGTGGTTCGAGTGCTTGATGGTCCGGGTGATCGGAGGAGGTCAGGGCCGCCGTCCCGCTTGGGCGGGGCGCTCGGCGATCACCGGGAAGACGCCGGTATGGCCGCGGCGTTCCTCGGCGGCGGCAAGGATGCGCTTCCGGGAGCCGAACCACCCAGCCACGAGCAGCGGTACGAGGACCACAACCGAGGCGAGGACCCAGCGGCCGGTTTCCGAGAAGCCCATGGTGACCAGCACAAACGCCAGGAAACCGAGGGTCAGGTAGGACGTGAAAGGTGCGCCGAAGAGGCGGAACGATGGCCGTTCAACCCTGCCTTGCCGCACCCAGGACTGCAGCCTGATGTGGCACAGCATGATGGTGGCCCAGCCGCCGATGATGCCGATGGCGGAGACCTCGAGGACGATTTCGAACACCTGGGACGGGACCAGGGCGTTCAGTCCGACGCCGAGCAGCGTGATCACAGCCGTCAGCAGGATCCCGCCGTACGGGACGCCCGAGGCGCTGATACGGGCGGTGAACTGCGGGACGGAACCGTTCACCGCCATGGAACGCAGGATGCGTCCGGTGGAGTACAGGCCGGCGTTGAGGCTGGACAGGGCAGCGGTGAGGACCACGAAGTTCATCACCGAGGCCGAGATCGCTCCGGCCTGCGGATCCCCCAGATGCGAGAAGAAGGTGACGAACGGCGATTCCCCTGCCTTGTAGGCGGTGAAGGGCAGGAGCAGGGACAGCAGCAGCACGGAACCGACGTAGAAGATGGCGATGCGGAAAACCACCGTATTCACGGCCTTGGGCATGACCTTCTGCGGTTGGGCGGTCTCGCCCGCGGCGGTGCCCACCAGTTCGATGGCTGCATAGGCGAACACAACGCCGCTGATGGCGAGCAGAGGCGCCACCGCGCCGGCCGGGAATGCGCCGCCGTGGTCCAGGATGACGTCCACGCCGGGGGCGCCGATGTCTGTCCGGCCGCCGAAGATGATGAAGCACACCCCGACGACGAGGAAGGCCACGAGGGCGGCCACCTTGATGAGGGCGAACCAGAACTCCATCTCACCGAAAATCTTCACGGAGACCAGGTTCAAGGCCAGGACGACGACGAGCGCCGCGAGTGCGATGAGCCACTGCGGGACGGACTGCAGCGGTTCCCAGAACTGGCCCCAGAACTTGATGTACAGCGCGACGGCGGTGACGTCCACGATCGAGGTCATGGCCCAGTTGAGAAAGTAGAGCCAGCCGGCGGCGTACGCCATCTTTTCGCCGTAGAACTCCCGGGCGTAGGAAACGAACGAGCCGGACGACGGCCGGTGCAGGACCAGTTCGCCCAGGGCCCGCAGGATGAGGAAAGCGAAGAATCCGCAAACCGCGTAGACCAGGATCAGCGCCGGCCCGGAGGCATTCAAGCGGCCGCCCGCTCCCATGAAGAGGCCCGTTCCGATGGCTCCCCCGATGGCGATCATCTGGATCTGCCGGGGTTTGAGGGTCTTGTGGTAGCCAGCTTCTTCGCTGGAGAAGTCCTGCGCTGCGGTGGTCCTGTCACCGACCAGTTCCCGGGCGTTTTCCACTGCATCCGCGGGATCGAACTGTGTGTTTTTCATTCTTGGGGTCTCCTTTGACTCCATCGAATCCGTGCCCCCGGCCCCATTGCCCGGCGCACGGTAGACCACTCTAGGTTCCGGCCCCGAACAAGAAACTGTCCGTGCCGCTAAATTCGCGCCATGCTGGTTGTGCCAGCGAGACAAATCCACCTGGGGGTACGGGGAGTAATGTTCTTGGCCGGATACCTCCTCAGAGAAAGAAAAGCAGTGGCACCCCACAAAACTGCTGAACATGTCAAAGGCGCCATGCTCAGCGACATACTTGAAGACATTGGAGTCGACCACGGACGCTTGGTGGTCGCCCCGGCTGCGGATAACGGCACAGTCCGCGAAACGGTCATCGCGGACGCAGAGGACGATGAACCCCTCCAGCCGGAAACCCTGGTCCTGCTGATCGGCGCCCGGGGCCGCGCAGCCCTTCCGGCAGTCCGCAGGCTGCTCCCGTGGCGGCCTGTGGCGATTGCGGTCAAAGGCACCGAGGCCGAGCTTGAGCCCATCGCGGAACTCCTGCGTCCCGTGGGCACCGGGCTGATCGCCGTGCCTTCGGCAATGCGGTGGGACGCCTTCGAAGGCATCGCCAAGGACCGCATCCAGGAGCCGGGCCTCTCCGGCGAGGCATCGGACGTCATGCACCGGGACCTGTTCGCGATCGCCGCGACCACGGCCACGCTGGCCAACGGCCATGTGGTCATCGAGGACCCGGCCAACCGGGTCCTGGCCTACTCGCCGGCCTCAAACGACGTCGACGAACTGCGCAGGCTGTCCATCCTTGGCCGGCGGGGTCCGGAACGGTACCAAAAGCTCCTCAAGGAATCCGGCGTGTACCGGCACCTGCAGGCATCTGAAACCCCTGTGCACATGGCCGCCAATCCGGAGGAAGGCCTCCGGGAGCGGGTCGCGATCGGGATCCATGCCGGACGCCGGGTGCTCGGGTACATCTGGCTGCAGGAAGGAACCGAGCCCCTGGCCGCCAACACGGACAGGATCCTCGTGGGCGCGGCACGGCATGCTGCAATCGAGCTGGTCAGGCACCGCAACGAACAATCCCAGGCGCTGCGGCGGGACCGGATTTCCAGCCTGCTCAGCGGCACACCGCAAATCCACTCGCAGGCCCAATCGGCGGGCATCAATCCGGCCAGGCCGGCAGCCTTGGTGCTCATCTCGGCCAAGGGCGACGACGGCACGGCCTCTGGCCTGCAACTGCGGCGCGGTGAACTGGCCAACATTGCATCGATCCACGCTGCTGCCTATCGGCCCGGTGCGGTGGTAGGGGCCATCGGACTCGAGATCGCGATGATCCTGCCCGACCTTGATCCAGTGAAGTCGCCTCCGGCCATCAATCGCCTGGTCAACGCCATCATCCGGGATGCCCGCGTACACCTGAACTGCCAGGTGCAAGCGGCGGTGGGCCCGGTCGTCAACCGCCTTGACGAACTCCACAGCACGCTGGGGCACGTCCGCAGCGTGCTGGACGTCCTGGGGGATACGCCGTCCATCAGCGTCGCTTCCTACAGTGACGTGGAGACCAAAGTGCTCACGCGGGAGCTCTTTGGCCTCCTTGGGTCACGGACCCGGCTCCGGCACGACGGCGTCGCACTGCTCTGCCGCCGGTATCCCGAGTTCGCTGCCACGCTCCTCGCTTATTTGGAGTTCTTCGGGGACGTGAACCGGTGCGCCGAGGAGCTTGCGGTCCACCGGAACACCGTGCATTACAGGCTCCGCCGTGCCTGCGAGTTGAGCGGCATCGACCTGCAGGATCCCGATCAACGGCTGTTGGCCCACCTGCAGATACGGCTGTGGACGCACTCCACGGCGCCATTGAACGAAGAATCCCAGTGAACGAACACTTCGAGGCCACTACCTGATGATTGACCTGCAGAACCTCCTCGACGACATTGTCGGGGACATCCAGCCGCTTATCGGCCACGGCGCGGCAGCGGACTACATCCCTGGTCTCGCTGCTGTGGACACCAGCCAGTTCGGCATCTCCGTGGCGACCCGCGGAGGCGACGTTTATGCGTCCGGCGACGCGACCGTGCCGTTTTCGATCCAGAGCATCTCCAAGGTGTTCGCACTGGCACTGGTCCTGGCCGGGGACGGGGACAGCATCTGGAAGCGAGTCTTCCGCGAGCCGTCAGGCAACCCGTTCAACTCCTTGGTACAGCTGGAGCACGAGGACGGGATACCGCGCAACCCGTTCATCAACGCCGGGGCGCTGGTGGTCACGGACAGGCTGCTCACCGCTACGGACGGCGCCGCGGCGGAGGCCGTGCGCCGTTTCATGCGGGACGAAAGCGGCAACCCCGGCATCGAGTCCGATGCCGAGGTTGCTGCGTCCGAGGCCCGCAACAGCCACCGCAACGCGTCCCTGGCACACTTCCTGGCCAGCTACGGCAATCTGGAAAACAGTGTCGACGCGGTGCTCGATGCCTACATCGCCCAGTGCTCCATTGCGATGAACTGCACGGACCTCGCACTGGCGGCCAGGTTCCTGTCCAGCAACGGCAGGAAGGCCGACGGCACGTCCTTCCTGTCGGCGTCGCAGACCAAACGGATCAACGCCGTCATGCTGACCTGCGGTACCTATGACGCTGCGGGCGAATTCGCCTACCGTGTGGGGCTGCCCGGCAAGAGCGGAGTGGGCGGCGGCATCATCGCCGTGATGCCCAACAACTGCACGATCTGCGTCTGGAGCCCGGGCCTGGACCGCTCCGGCAACTCGGTGGCCGGCGTCGCGGCCCTGGACGCGCTCACCATGCGGACGGGCTGGTCGATCTTCTGAGGCCGGCGGTACAACGTGATGAAATGGCTAGTTCAGGATGCGCGTCCCCTCCGGAAGATTGCCCCCGTCCAGCAGGCCCGTCACAGCATCGGCGAAGGCCGTAAGAGCCACGCGCTGGGTCCATGGGCCATAGGAAATCCGGGATACGCCGAGTTCTTCGAGCCGCGCGGGCGGCAGGGAGCCCGGGACATTGATGACCGAAACCTTGTTCCAGCCAATCCCATCAACCAGGGTTGACACAGCTGCTTCGTCCAGCAGGCCCGGCACAAAGACATTCGTGGCGCCGATTTCCAGGAACGCCCGGCCGCGTTCGACCGCATCGGCGAACACTTCCTGCCGTTCACGCCCTTGGTCCTTGAGCAGGACGTCGGTGCGGGCGTTGAGGACGAAATCGATGCCCTCCGACTCAGGTGCCCGCACTGCTGCGGACATCTGGGCGACGGCGTCAGGGAGCGGACGCGCCTGGTCCTCGATGTTGGCTCCCACGATGCCCACGCCTATGGCTTTGCGGACGGTCTCCCCTGGGCTGCCGTATCCGGACTCGAGGTCCGCGCTGACTGGGAGCGTGGTGGAGGCAGCGATGCGCCCGACCGCCCCGCCTAGCCCCGTCCGATGAAGGGCATGCCGGCGGCGGTCACCAGCAGTGAGCCGACATTGGCCGACGGCGGCATGCCGGCCATGAGGAGCACAGCACGGGCGGCGTCCTCCACGGGGAACATGGGTTCCACGCGGCGGCTGCCGTCGGCCTGCAGCGCGCCGGAGCCGACGCCGATGGTGTCCATGATTTCCGTGCGGGTGTTGCCGATGTCGATCTGCCCGCAGCTGATCCCATACGGGCGCCCGTCCAGCTCAATGCTCTTCGTCAGGCCGCTGATGGCGTGCTTGCTCACCGTGTACGCCACCGAAAGGGGCCGGGGCGAATGGGCCGAAATGGAGCCGTTGTTGATGATGCGCCCGCCCCGCGGCTCCTGGGCCTTCATGGTGCGGACCGCCTCCGCGGCGCAGAGCATGGCGCCGGTGACGTTGACGGCCAGGGTGCTTTCCCAGCCGGCCAGGTCCATTTCGTCCACGCTGCCCGAGGGTCCGAAGATGCCGGCGTTGTTGAAGAGGACGTCCACCCTCCCCCAGCGCCGGCGCGTTTCCTCGAAAAGGTGCGCGACGCCGTCGGGCTGTGTCACATCGCAGGGCACCACCAGCGCTCCGGCATGGTCGGCGGCGGTCTCCTTGAGCGGGGCCTCCCGGCGGCCCGCCAAGGTGACCGACCAGCCTTCGGCAAGCATCAGCCGGGCAACGGCCCGTCCGATGCCGGAGCCTGCTCCGGTTACGACGGCGACCCGAGGGGCCTGCGTTTCAGTCATGGTGTTCCCTTCCTGCTGCAGCGCGTGCGGAATCAGCGCACGGCGGGGGCGTCCGCCAGCAGGGGCCAGCCTACGACAGTCTTGGGCCGGGGCGCCGCGTAAGTGCGCACCTTCGAGGTGGACAGGCCCAGGCGGACCAGCGACTCGGCGATCGTCACCGCGGCGGCGACGCCGTCCACCACCGGAACGCCACAGCGCTGGCGGATCTGCTCGTCCAGTCCCGCCATGCCGCCGCAGCCCAGGACGATCACCTCGGCCTTGTCGTCGCGGACGGCACGTTCGGCCTGCTCCACGATCGCCTCGACGGCGCGGTCCGGGTGCTCCTCGAGTTCGAGCACGGCCATGCCGCTGGCGCGCACTGAAGCGCAGCGGGCGTCGAGCCCGGCCAGCTTCAGCCGGTCCTCGATGAGCGGGACGGCGCGGTCCAGGGTGGTAACCACGGAGTACTTGTGGCCAAGGAACATCGCGGTGCTGGCCGCGGCCTCGGTGATGTCCACGACCGGAACGTCGAGGAGTTCCTGCAGGCCCTCGCGGCCGTGCTCGCCGTATCCGGCCTGGACTACGGCGTCGTACGGTTCCGGGTAGCTGAGCACCTTGTCCATGACGGCGATCGCGGCGAGGTAGCTTTCGAAGTTCCCCTCGCAGGAGTCGGCGCCGAAGCGGGGGGTGAGCCCGACGATCTCGGTGCCGGGGGCGGCGGCGGCCGCTGCCTGGGCCGCGATGGATTCGGTCATGGACTGGGTGGTGTTGACGTTGGCAACAAGGATGCGCATGGTTTCCTCTCAACTCAACCCAACTGACTCGCAGTTGTTGTCGTTATGGGCCTCCAAAACGACATCTAATGCGAGCCAGTTGGGCGGATTGGTGTTCGTTAGTGGGTGCTGACGACGGCGATCGGCTCGCCGGAGACGTCGTCGTGCTTCTGCTTCCGGTCCGCGACCAGATAGTACGCGACAGCGGCCACGCCGGCTCCGATGAACCAGGCGAACGGTGCCACCGGTTCCAGCGCCGGGACGAAGGCAATCAGGATGGCGACGGCGGCGGCCGGGATCATCGCGGTGATCGCCCGGGGGTTCACGCCCTTCTTGTAGAAGTAAGCGCTGCCCGGTTCCTCGCTGTACAGGGCGGGGACGTCCACCTTGCCGCGGCGGATCAGCCAGTAGTCGGCCATGACCACGCCGAACAGCGGGCCGAGGAGGGCGCCGAGGCCGCCCAGGAAGTACACGATCACCAGCGGGTTGTTGTAGAGGTTCCAGGGCAGGATGACCAGGCCGATGGTGCCGCTCACCCAGGCAGCCTTGCGGAAGTCCAGGTGCTTGGGGAACAGGTTGGTCAGCGCGTAGACCGGGGCCACGAAGTTGGCCATCAGGTTCACCGCGATGGTCAGGATCAGGACCGCGAGGCAGGCCAGGACCAGCAGGAAGGTGTTGGGGATGCTTTCGATGATCTGCGAGGGGCTCTCGATGACGGTGCCGTTGATCTTATACTGCCCGCCGGCCAGGATCACCACGATGGCGCCGAAGACGAGCATGTTGATCGGGATGCCCCAGAAGTTGCCGCGGACGATCGACTGCTTGCTGGCCGACGAGCGGGTGAAGTCGCAGAAGTTCAGCACGAAGGTGCCGTAGATGGACACCCACAGGGCGCCGCCGGCGAAGATGGTGCGCCACATTTCGGCACCCTCGAGGCCCTTGATGCCGGTCCACTGGATGGAGCCGTGCGCTTCGAAGAAGACCCAGGCCGCCAGGAGCACCATGGTGACGAGGATGACGGGGCCGGCGAAGGCCTCATACTTGCGGATCATTTCCATGCCGAAGCTGACGATGACGAGCTGGACGATCCAGAGCAACGCGAAGGTGAGCCAGCCGAGGGTGGACAGGCCCAGGATCGAGTTGCCGTCCAGTTCCTTCAGGCCCGGGAACATGGCCACCAGCATCACGCGGAACACCACGGAGGCCAGGAAGGTCTGGATGCCGAACCAGGCGACCGCCACGGCACCGCGGATGAGGCTGGCAAGCTGGGCGCCGCGGATGCCGAAGCTGATGCGGCTCATCACCGGGAAGGGTACGCCGGTCTTGTAGCCCATGAACCCGGAGAAGTTCAGGAGCGCGAACAGCAGGACGGCGCCGACGCCGAGGGCCACCAGGATCTGCCAGCCGCCAAGGCCGAGCGAGAAGAGCCCGACGGCGAAGGCATAGTTGCCGAGGCTGTGGACGTCGTTGGCCCACAGGGTGAAGATGCTGTAGCCGGTCCAGCGGCGCCCTTCCTTCTTGGTGGGGGCCAGGTCCAGGTTGTACAGGGTGGGGCTGATGACGCGGCCGGCCGCGGCGGAGGCCTCGTCGCAGATCGCTTCATTGGCCGCGTGATGGGTGGAACTCTTGGGCAACACTGCCTGTTCCGGAGCCGATGCGCTGCCGACCGGGGAAGTCGAATTCATCGTGGGTCTCCACTTCTAACGTTGCTTCACGGAAGTTCCGCCACGGCTGAATCGCTCTTCGATGAGCTTTTTCCACATAGCGGAATGAGATTATTGAATGGTGAAATAACGATATGACCCCGGTCACCCTCCAGTCAAGGCGCCCCGGTCCGCACCCCGGTCACAATCCGGCGTCCGGAGGGTATGGTTTGCCTCATGTCCGCTTCTGTTCCCGCCACAACGGTTGGCGTTTTGCTCGCCGCCGGCGCCGGAACCCGGCTCGGCCTCGGCCCGAAGGCGCTCCTTCCGTTCCGTGACCGCACCCTAGTGGAGGTGCTCGCCGATGTGCTGCTCGACGGCGGCTGCGTCGAGGTACTTGTGGTGCTCGGAGCCGAAGCGGACACCGTGCGTTCGCTGCCCGGGCTGACCCGGCATCGGACCGTCGAGAACCCCCGGTGGCAAGAGGGCATGGCAGGTTCCTTCCGCACCGGAATCGCGGGGGCCGCCGCCGGAAACAACGTGATGGTTGCCCTGGTGGACCAGCCGGGCCTGAGCCCGGCGGTCGTGGCCAGGTTGCTGCGCGAGCACCGCCCGGGCAGGGTCACGGCCGCCGCCTACCCGGACCTGTCCGGCACTGCCCGCCGGGGCCACCCCCTGGTGATCGACGCCGCGTTGCGCGAACAGGCGGCCGAGTCGGCAGCGGGCGACGCCGGAGCCCGGCATTTCCTCAAGGCCCACCCCGGGCTTGTGGACCTGGTGGACTGCGGCGACCTCGCCGACGGCGGGGACGTGGACACCAAGGCGAACCTGCACCTGCTGGGCTGAGGACCCTTCCTTCCTTCCCAACTAGCTCGCATTTGTTGTCGTTTTGAGGGCCCAAAAGGACAACAACTGCCAGTCAGTTGGGCAAGGGGTCACGACGCCTGTGGATAACCCAACTTCGGGCGCCGGGATTTGCGAGCATGAGTCATGAAAATCCCCCGGCCTTTGCCCGAACCTGTGGATGCGGCTCCGTTCACTGTCCATGAAGCTCTCGACGCCGGCGTGTCCCGACGGCGGCTCAGGCACCGCGCGCTGGACTCGCCGAGCCGCGGCATCCGCAAGCCGCAGCTTGCAGACTCGACCGAGCTGGCCGATCCCACCGAACTACCCGAGCAAGTGCGCCCATTCACGGTGGTCACGGAGTTTTCCGCAGCGTCCCACGCCACCGCCTTCGTGCTCTGGGACTTCCCGGGATTCCACCCCGATGCAGAGAATCCCGCCATTCACATCTCGCGGCCGGACACCATGGCCATCCCCCGCCGCAAAGGGGTTGCGGGCCACGTAGGCCAGTTCTTCGACGACGAGATCACGTCCGTGAACGGCCTGCTCGTCACGAGCCGTGCCCGGACCTGGTTGGACTGCGCGCGAAGGATGTCGATCGACGAAATCACGGTGGTCGCGGACCACTTGCTGCGCAGGCCGAGGGCTGAATTCGAGGGCCGGCGCGAGCCCTACGCCACTCCTGAAGAACTGGCCGACATGCTTGATAGGCACAAGGGAACGCCCGGCGTCCGGAAGGCGCGGCTTGCCTTGGAGCAGGCCAGGATCGGCGCCGACTCCGCGCAGGAGACCCGGCTCCGGCTGGCACTTGAGCGGGCCGGCCTGCCCACCGCCGGACTGAACGTGCCCGTACAACTATCGCCCGCCGTCGAACGTCAGCCCGACATGTCCTATCCGGAATACCGCGTCGCAGTGGAATACGACGGCGACGGCCATTCGGAAGCCGAACAGATCGTGCGCGATATCGCCCGCGAGGAGGACTACTCCAACGCCGGCTGGCGGCTGGTGCGGATCTCAAGGCGGCACATGAAGAATGACGCGCGCTCCGCCGTCGTGAAGGTCCGCACCGCCCTTATCGACGGCGGCTGGTTCCCCAAGTGACTCGCAGTTGTTGTCGCTTTGAGGGCTCAAAACGACTGTGAGGATTGGTGTGGCTGGTCCGGGACTGGCTGGCAGAGTAGATGCTGGCCGTTCTGCCCTGCGGTCGTGACTC